>OMYJ01000008.1 GCA_900315245.1 uncultured Bacteroidales bacterium | reverse complement strand
CCGTGCGTTTGTAACTACATCTGAAGGCACTAGTTACGGTGCAGAGGTGAGTTTCACTACGGAAGAAAGCGGTATCCCCGCCGGCGACGGGCAACCCTGCCTCGGTACTCCCACGGTCACCGACCACGAGGGCAACGTCTATAATACCGTGAAGATTGGCAACCAGTGTTGGACGAAGGAGAACCTGCGAACCACCACCTCACCGAGCACGGGAACGTACCTTATCCCGGCTGCTAGTGCCAATTACACCTACACGGGCAAACAAGCCCGTTGGTATAACAACAACCCGGCGACGTATGCACCGATGAACTACGGTTTGCTCTACAACTGGAATGCGGCGGTTGACACGTTCAACACGCTGTATGGGGAGACGAGCGAGAACACGGACTACAGCAATGCGGTATCCGTGACATTCAACGGCCACCGCAGGGGCATCTGTCCTGTTGGTTGGCACTTGCCGAGCGATGCGGAGTGGACAGCGATGGCCGCCTATGTGAGCAGCCAAAGCGAGTATGTGTGTGGAGGAAACACCAGTTATATCGCCAAGGTATTGGCTGACAGTGTCGGATGGAACAGCAGCACGAACACTTGTGCGGTGGGCAATGACCAAACTTCGAATAATGCTTCGGGCTTCGGGGCCGTTCCGGCAGGCTACTGCAACGATTCGTCGTTCGGCAGTGCGGGCAACGGCGCCCTCTTTTGGAGTGCTACGCAGTACAGTGGCTACGGCGCCTACTACCGCAGCCTGGGCTACCTTAACGCGAGCGTGTACCGGAGCGGCGACGATAAGAACATCGGATATTCTGTCCGCTGTCTCCGCGATTAAATCATTTAGTAGTCAGGAATTAGCAGTTAGAAGTTATGGGCGTGGCCGTGTGGGGCTGCGCCCTTTGTTGTTCTTGTCACAAAAAAGACGAGACCATATAATAACAAATTGATCCCATACGTTATCCAAAAGAATCATTAACAAAATAATCCAGACATGAAATCAGGATACACGTACATCATGACAAACAAGCGCCACACGGTGCTCTATGTTGGTTGCACCATCGACCTCGCCTGGCGGGTGGCACAGCACAAAAGTCATTTCTACAAGGGCTCGTTCACAGACAGATACAATTGTGAGCAATGTGTCTATTATGAGTCGTTCCCCGATTACAAGTCCGCCATACGGCGGGAGAACCAGATGAAGAATATGCGTCGTGCCGAGAAGATTGCGCTTGTTGAGGCGGTGAATCCGGAATGGAGGGAGTTGGTGTGACGTTGTTTCTTGCCCTTGCGGGTTACCCTATTTTCGTTAATCACTACCCTCGCGTGCAACCAATGCACCATTCCGTTTTGCCGGAAGAGGGAGGCGTTGTGTCGCAAAAGCATTCATGAACATTCAGTGTAGGCACTGACTCGTTAGGACAGGGCTGCAAAACGGAATCTCTGTCTCGCCAGGGCACGCACTGGCGGGGATGTTACGCTTTCGTTTCTTCTATGCTCTTGCGGGTCTCGATGTTTTCGTTTCTCCCTGCCCTTGCGGGTTCGAGGTTCCGTTTGGCCCGTCAAAGCCTCGCTTTTTCGTTAGGGCGGTGGTTTCCGGAAATGCGTGTTGTTTTCGTTAGAGGAGGGAGGCCAAACGGAATGGTGCAATTGCTGATCGTTAGTCTTTGCACTTGCGGGTTGCGCTGTTGATCGTTAATCCCTGCTCTAGCGGGTTGCCCTTTTTTCGGCAATTACTGCGCTGTCGAAACACGGGGTATCGTTAGCCACCGCCCTCGCGTCTAACCAATGCACCATTCCGTTTTGCCGGAAGGGGGAGGCGTTGTGTCGCAAGAGTATTTATAAACCGTCAAAGTAGGCGCAGACCCGTATGAGCAGGACTGCAAAACGGAATCTCCGTCTCGCAAGAGCTGGCCTCAAACTTGACCCTATTGCCTAATCCCTAAAAATCGTATCTTTGCCGCCCTCAAATTATGAAAGAGAAAAAAATTTCCATACGTGGCGCGAAGGTCAACAACCTGAAGAATATCGATTTGGATATTCCGCGCAATAAGTTCGTGGTAATCACGGGGTTGTCTGGCTCCGGAAAGTCTTCGCTGGCCTTCGACACACTCTATGCGGAGGGGCAGCGGCGCTATGTGGAGAGCCTCAGCTCGTATGCCCGGCAGTTCATGGGGCGCATGAAGAAGCCCGATGTAAAATCCATCACCGGCATACCGCCGGCCATTGCCATTGAACAGCAGATCCTGTCGAGGAACCCGCGCTCGACCGTGGGCACTGTGACGGAGATTTACGAGTACCTGAAACTGCTCTTCGCCCGCATCGGTCACACCTTTTCGCCGGTGAGCGGGCAGGAGGTGAAGCGCCACGACGTGAAAGATGTGTTGCGTTTCATTATGCAAACCCCTGAAGGTGAGCGCGTTTATGTGCTTGCGCCCATGGTGATCCCTGAAGGGCGTTCCGTCGGCGACCAGTTGCTGATTCTCCGGCAACAAGGTTTCAACAGAATGGTGTATGACCGGCAACTGTTTGAAATAGATGATGTTATCAAGTTCGAAAAGGAACCCGATCCGAAGAAACTGTTTGTGATGGTGGACCGTTTCAAGTCCGACAATTTGGCGGCGCAGCAGACCCGCGTGACCGATGCGGTGAACGTTGCTTTTTCGGAAGGAAAGGGCGTGTGTGCGGTGCTTCGCGATGGGGAAAAGAGCGTGTTGAAGTCCTTCAGTAACTTTTTCGAGGCCGACGGCATGACGTTTGAGGAGCCGACGGTGAATATGTTCAGCTTCAACAACCCTTACGGGGCGTGCAAGACTTGTTCTGGCACGGGCATGGTGGAAGGCGTGAACCCCGATCTGGTCTTCCCCGACCGCTCGTTGTCGGTGGCGGAGGACGCAGTGGCCTGCTGGCACGGCGAGGTCATGAGCGAGTGGAAACGCCATTTCATCCGTTATGCCTCCAAACTCGACTTCCCCGTCTATCGCGCCATCGACGACCTTACCGAAGAGGAGTACAACCTGCTTTGGTACGGCGATGTGAAGCACGATGTGCATGGCATCACACAGTTTTTCGATTTCGTGGCCGCGAACACATACAAGATCCAGTTCCGGGTGATGCAGGCGCGTTATCGCGGGCGCGAACTCTGTCCCGAATGCCACGGCACGCGCTTGCGCAAGGATGCACAGTACGTGAAGGTCAATGGCAAGTCCATCGCCGAATTGCAGAACATGCCGGTTTCGGAACTGAAGAAATTCTTTGAGAACTTTGAATATCAAAACGATAATGAAAAAGAAATCGCCAAGATTCTGATGCGCGAGCTGACCACCCGTATCGGACTGTTGGACGAGGTGGGACTCGGATACCTGACCTTGGACCGCAATTGTTCCACATTGTCGGGCGGTGAGTCGCAGCGCATCAACCTCGCTACCTCGTTAGGCAGCAGCCTCGTGGGGTCCCTCTACATCCTTGATGAGCCGAGTATTGGGCTGCATCCACGTGACACTCAGAACCTTATCAACGTGTTGAAACGGCTGCGCGACATCGGCAACACGGTGGTTGTGGTCGAGCACGACGAAGCCATCATCAAAGCCGCTGACTACATTGTCGATATCGGTCCCATGGCCGGGCAGTTTGGTGGCGAGGTGGTCTTCTCAGGCACGTTCGACAAGTTATTGTCGCAGAAAAAGAATCTGACAGCCAGCTATTTGCGGGGCATGGTGCCGGGCATCGAAGGTAAAGACGTGATGCGCATCCCGTTGCCGAAATACCGCCGAAAGTGGCGCAACTATATCGAGGTGCAGAATGCCCGCGAACATAACCTCAAGAACATCAGCGTGAAGATTCCGTTGGAGTGTTTCACGGTGGTGACGGGCGTGAGCGGATCGGGCAAGAGTTCGTTAGTGACGGACGTTGTCTATCCGTCTGTGGCGCGACTGTTGGGTGATGCCAATGTGCCGAGACCGGGTCGTTGCGGCGGTGTGTCGGGCGACATGACCAAGGTCAACGGCGTAGTGATGGTCGATCAGGATGCCATCGGGCGTTCATCTCGCTCCAATCCTGCCACTTACCTCAAGATTTTCGACTATATACGTGAGCTTTACGCGGCCCAGCCGTTGTCCAAACAGCGCAACTACAAGGCGGGCTTCTTCTCCTTCAACGTGGCGGGCGGTCGCTGCGAAGAGTGTGAGGGCGAGGGTATCATCCATATCAACATGCAGTTCATGGCAGATGTGGAGATGGTCTGCCCGTCGTGCCAGGGCAAGCGCTTCCGCGACGACGCTCTGGATATCATAGTTTCTGGCAAAGACATCAACGACATCCTGAATATGACGGTGAACGAAGCGTTGGACTTCTTCAACAGTCTGACGCCCAACGACATCACGGCGAACATTTTGCGCCGCTTGCAGCCGCTAAAAGACGTGGGGTTGGAGTACTTGGTGCTGGGACAGCCGTCCTCGACCTTGTCGGGCGGTGAGGCCCAGCGCGTGAAATTGGCCAACTTCTTAGCACAGGACGACGACAAGCAGCGCAAACTCTTTATCTTCGACGAACCGACCACAGGGCTGCATTTCCACGACATCCACAAGCTTTACGATGCCTTCAACCGGCTCATCGAGCACGGCAACACGGTGTTAGTCATCGAGCACAACACCGAGCTCATCAAATGCGCCGACTGGATCATCGACCTCGGCCCCGAGGGCGGCGACGGTGGCGGCGAGGTGGTGTTTGAGGGGACACCGGAAGAGCTTGTTAAATGTAAAAAAAGTTATACGGCGGAGTGGCTGCGGGAGAAAGTGGAGTGATTCGCTGCCAATTCATCAAAATAATTAGCATTATGAAGAAGAAATTGTTTTTAGCGTTTTTTATTGGATTTGGTCTTGTCTCGTTGTATGCGCAAGACAATCCGTCAGTGAATAATTCCCAAGGAAATGTCCCTGTAATGCAGGTGGAACCGAGTCTGATCAGTGATACGCAAGTGCTGTTCGATGCAAATGGCGGCACCGATTCCCATATACAGGTGACCTGCAAGGACGGTTGGTTTTCGACCAACAATGACGACTGGTTGGAGGTTTCGGAGGATGGCGACCACTTGGTCGTGAACTGCCACCCCAATCCCAACCCGATGGCGAGAACCGCTTCTGTTACCATTGTTGGCATGAAAGGGACCCGCACAGGTTTTGTCACCGTCCGGCAGGAAGCAGCAGGGAGAAAAATAGCCAAATCTGCCGCTCAGACTAACCCGGTGCCAACTGTTGAGAACCAATCAATCTCTTTGAAAATTTCCTTTGAAGCTGGCAAGGACACCCCTTCCTTTGAAAATGTGTGGAAAATACTCAGGCTTCTGGAAGAAAACAAGAATCTCGGTCTTCAAATTGAAACCCATTGGTGCAAAAACAACTACAGTATTGATTTGATTGAAAAACGAAGTCAGGCCGTCACAGATTTCTTTATTGCTTCAGGAGTCGGCAAAGAGAGAATTTCGCAGCATATTATCATTGACGCGGAGGAAAACAACCCAGAGTGTGACCGTGCTTGCCTGAAAATCACGAAATAGACGAATCAAACGAAGGATTCGATTCAAGGGATTCGCTTGATAAATACAGCCGTTTTTTTTAAATTATCCGTTGCGTCCAATCGCTGTTCGTTTCCACACGTATCGTTTGGATGCCCAGTGCGGCGGCGGCTTCGGTGTTGCGGTCGCTGTCATCGATGAAGAGCAGCTGCTCGGGACGAATGCCTTCGCTGCGCAGCACGTGTTCGTATATTTCCCGTGACGGTTTCAGCAGTTTGCACCGGAAGCTGACGTAAAGGGCATCGAAGTAGTCGCCGATGGGGTGGCCGTTACCGTCAAAAGCCCCGCTTTCGGCCCATTCGAAGAAGAATGGGTTGGTGTTGGAAAGCAGGCAGACGCGATAGCCTTTTTCGCGAAGCCGCCGGATGGCGTCGAGGTTGCGTTGCGGAATCTCCTTGAGGTAGCCGAGCCACGCGTAGAGGCATTGCTCATGTGTGAGTGGCTTCCCGATGAGGCGGCTCAGCTCGGAAACGAATTCCTCGGCGGTGACTTGTCCGCCCTCCAATTGCCCGAAAAGCCCCTGCTGGTGGTAAGGGTTGAGGTAGTCGCGGGCGTTGGCGACCCCGATTTCCTCGAAACGCGAAACGGCCTGTTCATGGTCGATGTGGAGCACCACGCCGCCCATGTCCAACGCAATATGGGTGATCTTATTCGTCATTTATGCATTGTCAAAATTAGCCTGCAAATTTATATAAATTGTGAATACAGAAAATGCACAACTTCTTAAAAAGAATATTTAATTGCAAAAATAGGATTTGTTTCAATAATTTTTTTATTTTTGCCGTTTGAAAAATTCAATTATTTAATTCATTAAAAACAAACATCTATGAAAAAAATTATGATTCTCGCCTGCGTGTGCATGGCTTTCGTTTTCTCAAGTTGTCATAGAGAACAGCATTCTTACAATGCTTCTGTTACACAATACCATTTCAACAATCACGATAATGAAGTGTCTGTGCAAGCTGTCCTTGGAACGTTTTCTGCATTCTGGGAGGGTGACTATGTGTGGAAAGGTGATCTCGCTTTTACGGATCTGAAGGCTGATGCCCGTTTTACACTGGAATCCAATTTGGCTATTTCTTCTAACTTTGAAAATAAGTTGGCTCAATTCTTCGAGGAAGGTGACTATTTCATCTATACTCTTAAGAGAAACGAAGACAACGTTATCCTCCATCAATACAAATATACGAAAGATGGCGGTGAGGTTCTTGTTGATCTCGTTGAAGATTAATATTGCATCTTTACAATATACGACGGGGCAAAAAATCGTTTTTGCCCCGTCTTTTTTTTGTCTGTGGCTTTATGATCACAGCTTTCGGATTACAACTTATAAATCACTATTCACTATTCACAAAAAATCGTATCTTTGCCGCCGGAAAAATTTCATCATTATTAAATACAAAAAGTTTATGGCATTCAATTTAAGAAACAGAAGCTTCCTGAAACTGTTGGACTTCACTCCGACGGAAATCCAATTCATGCTTGACCTGGCCCGCGACCTCAAACGCGCGAAATACGCCGGCACGGAACAACCTCGTCTGAAAGGCAAGAACATCGCCTTGATTTTCGAGAAGACCTCCACTCGTACCCGTTGCGCTTTTGAAGTGGCCGCTTACGACCAAGGCGCACACGTCACCTACCTCGGACCCACCGGTTCCCAGATCGGCGTGAAGGAGTCTATGGAAGACACCGCCCGCGTGCTTGGACGCATGTTCGACGGCATCGAATACCGTGGCTTCGCCCAGGCAACCGTCGAGAAACTGGCTGAATACGCCGGTGTTCCCGTCTGGAACGGCCTGACCAACGAATTCCACCCCACACAGGTCCTTGCCGACTTCCTCACCATGAGCGAGCATGTTGACAAACCCCTGAACCAAGTCACTTACGCTTACCTCGGCGATGCCCGTTTCAACATGGGTAACTCCCTGATGGTCGGCGGCGCGAAGATGGGCATGGACGTCCGCATCGTGGCTCCCAAGGCCCTGCAACCTGACAAAGCCCTCGTGAAACAATGCCAGGAAATTGCTAAAAAGACCGGTGCTAAGGTGACCGTCACCGACGACGTCAAGAAGGGCGTCAAAGGCTGCGACTTCCTCTACACCGACGTTTGGGTCTCTATGGGCGAACCCGTCGAAGTGTGGGCTGAGCGTATCAAACTGCTCAAACCTTACCAGGTCAACAAAGAGACGATGGCCCTCACCGGCAACCCGAAATGCAAGTTCATGCACTGCCTGCCCGCTTACCACAACCTCGAAACACAGGTGGGCCGCGACGTGCACAAACAATTCGGTCTGGACGGCATCGAAGTCACCGAAGATGTTTTCGAATCCGAGAACTCCATCGTTTTCGACGAGGCTGAAAACCGCATGCACACGATCAAGGCCGTGATGGTGGCCACCCTCGGCGACTAATCCATCGGTTTTTGAATACTAAAATCGCGACCGGCATCTCTGCCAGTCGCGATTTTTTTTTTGACCATCCCGCCCTTCGGGCACCCCTCCTTAAAAGGAGGTGAATGGTACTTCGACCGAAATATCATCTAATTATCTTATCCTCTAATCATGATCCCTTCGGTTCTCGCACTCGCAGATATTCGTGAACTGGATGTCAGTTTTAGGAAGAAGCTGCTCCATTGCCTCATACTCCCATTTTGTGAGCGGGATTTGCCGTAAATCCAATATTTTCAACGTGTTGCTGATGTCGCTGATGGAGTGGGGGAGTACATACAGCGGATTGCCCCATGCGTCGATGGTGACGAGCTGGTGCAGGTTCCCGATGCTCTCGGGCAGCTCCTCGAGGATGTTGCGGGAGATGACGAGCGTGCGCAGGTCTCTGAGCGCGCCTATTGTTTCGGGCAGCCGCAACAACTTGTTGTGGTCAAGGTTAAGATACTGCAAATGAGAAAGTTTTCCGATGCTTTGGTTCAAACGGCACAGTTTGCACCCCTTCACGGTAAGCTCGCGCAACTCCGTGAGCCGGAACAACTCTTCCGGCAACGAATCCTTATTCGCCAACTTGGTGATTTTCAACCGATAGACAGGCTTCTCCGACTTCAGCGCCTCCTCAATCGACGTGAAGACCTTCCCGTCATCATCAGGCGCGTAAAGCAGAGTTGTCTTCTGCGCAAAAACGCTAATACAAAAAACAGTCATTATTAAAATGAAAAATAGACCTCTTCTGCCCATAACATTCATAATTCTTAATTATGCATTATGCATTATGAATTATCTTCTCATACGCCATCCTCTTCCCGTCCCTGACTTGAACCACCCCGCAGAAAGTGAACCCGAAGTCGCGGATGAGGTTGCGCATCGGGAGGTTGTCGTGGTGGGTGTCGATGCGGAACCATCTTACGCCTTTGGCTCGGGCCTTTCGTTCCGCGAATCTGAGAATGTGCTTGGCGAGGTCGAGGCCGAGGAACTCGTCGGCAACGGCGAGACGGTGAACGGTGACGTAGGGCTCGTCGTAGCTGAGCCATTGTCCGTCAATTTTTTCGTAATAGGGATCTTTGCCGAACACGATGGCGGCGTAAGCGGCAGGCCCAAACCAGTTCCTGACAATGCATGCCTGATGTTTCCGTTTGTCGTTGCGGATGGTCTCTTCATCGGGGTAACCATCTTGCCACTGGTCGAGGCCACTTTTTTTCATCCTGCGTTTCGCCTGCCCGATGATTCTCATGATGTCGTTGATCTCGTCTAATCTTGGCTTGAAAAGATGGGAACGGCTTGGACTTAGCATCATTTTGGCGGTTCCCTTATAATCAAAAAGAGCCTCGATGAGCTTTTTCTGGCTCGTGAATTTTTTTTCCTCCGCGATTTTGTAAACGGGTTTGAACGCAATCTTTTTGCCGTAAAGTCTGGGGCTGGCGTCGATGACGTGGATTTCGTAGGTGAGTTCGTGAAGGTTCAGCGTCGGGCGCGTGCCCACGTAGAGCATCCCCTTGTGGCGTTTCCCGTCGTATTTCACCCATGTGGCGTAAGCTCCCTTCTCCAGCGTGACGGGCGTGTCGGGCTGCACGTTGGCGGTCGGGAAGCCGAACTTGTGTCCGTTTCCGAGCCCTTGGATGACAGTTCCGGTGATATAGTCGGTTATGTACATGGTGATTCAAAGTTCAAAGATCAAAGATCAAGGTGTCGAGAATGGAGGTGTTACGGATAACATTCATCATTCTGCATTCTACATTCTGCATTATCCCACGCTCCCCGACAAAGTCAAACTCAGCAGTTTCTGTGCCTCGACGGCGAACTCCATCGGCAGCTTGCTGAGCACCTCCTTGGCGTAGCCGTTGACGATAAGACTCACGGCGTTCTCCTGGTCGATGCCGCGCTGCTGACAGTAGAAGAGCTGGTCGTCGGAAATCTTCGAGGTGGTGGCCTCGTGCTCCAGCACCGAAGACGAGTTGGCGCACTGCAGGTCGGGCCAGGTGTGCGCGCCGCACTTGTCGCCCATCAGCAGCGAGTCACACTGCGAGAAGTTGCGGGCGTTCTCGGCGTTCTTATCGACCCGCACGAGTCCGCGGTAGCTGTTTTGGCTGTGGCCCGCGGAGATGCCCTTGGAGACGATCAGACTGCGGGTGTTGCGGCCCAAGTGGATCATCTTCGTGCCCGTGTCGGCCTGCTGGTAGTTGTTGGTGACGGCCACGGAGTAGAACTCGCCCACGCTGTTGTCGCCCTTGAGGATGCAGCCCGGGTACTTCCACGTGATGGCCGAGCCGGTCTCCACCTGCGTCCACGAAATCTTGGAGTTCGCGCCCTTGCAGAGACCGCGCTTGGTGACGAGGTTGTAGATACCGCCCTTGCCGTTCTTGTCGCCCGGGTACCAGTTCTGGACGGTCGAGTACTTGATCTCCGCGTCCTTGATGGCGATGAGTTCCACCACGGCGGCGTGCAGCTGGTTCTCGTCACGCTGCGGGGCGGTGCAGCCCTCCATGTAGCTCACGTACGCGCCCTCGTCGGCGATGAGCAGCGTGCGCTCGAACTGGCCGGTGTTGGCCGCGTTGATGCGGAAATAGGTGGAAAGCTCGATGGGACAGCGCACCCCCTTGGGGATGTAGCAGAACGAGCCCTCGCTGAAGACCGCCGAGTTGAGGGCGGCGAAGAAGTTGTCCGTGTAGGGGACCACGGTGCCGAGGTACTGCCGCACCAGGTCGGGATGCTCGCGCACCGCCTCGCCGAAGGAGCAGAAGATGATGCCGTACTTCTTCAGCGTGTCGGAGAAGGTGGTCTTCACGGAGACGGAGTCCATGACCGCGTCCACGGCTACGCCCGCCAGCACTTTCTGCTCTTCCAGGTTGATACCCAACTTGTTGAACGTATCGACCAACTCGGGATCGACCTCGTCCATCGAGGCGAGCTGTTTCTTCTTCTTGGGGATGGCCAAATACCGGATGTCCTGGTAGTTGGGCTTTTCAAACTCGAGATGTCCCCAGTCGGGCTCCTCCAAGGTGGTCCAGTAACGATATGCCTTCAGCCGGAATTCCAGCAGCCAGTCAGGTTCGCCCTTGCGCTGCGAAATCCGCCGCACGATGTCCTCGTTCAGCCCTTTCGGGAAATCCTCAATATCAATGTCCGACACGAAACCGTATTCGTATTCCTTGTCGGTGATGCCTTTCAATATGTCCTTTTGTTCGGTTTCTTCTTGTTTCATTTCTTTCGTGATCAGTGATCAGTGAATAGTGATCAGTGAACAGGGTTTGATGGAGACGTTGTTCGCAGCGTCTCTACTCCCTCTGTCTTTCGGGCGGCAAAGATACGATTTTTCGGGATTGCCGGCGGTTTTTATTTTGGGCGGGCCGGCGCGTAGGAGGCGACGCTTCCAACCGTCGTGAAATTGCATCGAACGGGTTAATTTAATTACGCGGGTGCGATAGGAGGGCAAGTTGTTTATGCTGGATTAGAGCATACATACCCATCCGAATTTGTGCGCGAGTTCTTGGAGCAGGTTTCTGTCAGAGACGGGGATTGTCAAACTGACGGTTTGTTTGCGGGTATTCCTATCCGCTATGTTCGCCGTGTCGATATTGTACTGGCTTTGCAAGTTCATCCAAAAATCCACGGAAATGCCAAAGACCTTTTCCAAGGCTGTTGCTACATTGATGGAGACAGGACGTTTGGCATTGATAGTCTCACTCAACACCGATTCCTTGATTCCTGTCTCTTCAGACAGCTGTTTTTGTGTCATTTTCCGTTCTCGCAGTTCATCCTTGATCAATTCTCCAGGATGTGTTGCAATTGCTGGGGTTAGTTCCTTTTTATTCATAATGTTTCGATATTTCAATCAATAAAGCATTAACGACTATTCCGAGTTCGTCAGGCGTGCTGTGGAACAACAATCTGTACTGGTCGTTAATCCAAACGGCTTCCACACCTCTTAAATCACCTCCCTTTTTCTCATAGTGCAATGATTTGATCTGAAACAGAGTCTCAATCCTTGGTGCGGCCTTGAGGTAATTCACGGTTTTGATGTACCTTTTGACAATGTCTTTAGGTAACTTTTTATACTTGGAGTCTTTAGTGGATCCATTCAAATAGAGTTCTTTAAGCGCGGCGTCTTCAAATTCAATGTTCATCGTTGACTATTAATTTTCGGACGGCAAAAATAACAAAATTCTCGAATAATTATCGTTTTTGCGAATTTTTTTTATGAGGACACACTTCAGCACTCAAAGCTCGATTCGGTGCCATTGAAGTATCTCGTTTCCTTCTACCGTTTCCATATCCCTACCATTTTGTAGATTTCTCAAAATCTTGTTTTACAATCTTTCCGAGCAAGTACGTGCTACTGTTTATTATCAAGGGCCGATGCCTCTATAGGCATGAGCCAACGCCTGTAGGGGCATACGCCAACGCCTCTATGTTCATGAACTGATGTCAT
Source organism: uncultured Bacteroidales bacterium (assembly GCA_900315245.1). Lineage (GTDB taxonomy): Bacteria > Bacteroidota > Bacteroidia > Bacteroidales > WCHB1-69 > F23-D06. Next base: position 108,949 of record OMYJ01000008.1, on the reverse strand, counting down.
CGTGTGGGGGAATTTGCAAAGATTCGTTTTATGCGACAGCCATCACAATATCTTCCCAATCCCGATATTTTTGCTATTTTTGCCGCTGATTTTCAATAGAGTAAGAACCAATTCACGGATTTATTGTAAAGAGAAGTAATTAACATATTATAAACCAAAGCATTAGCTATTATTCGCATTCGAATCAAAAGCGTCGGAAACTGATGATTTAGAATTATCGGATAATATTCACGAGAGCGCAAGCTCCGTTGTACCAATGTAATGTTAATGCTCGCACCGAACAGGTGTGGGCTAATCTAATTGGTACAGCGGGGTTCACCGACGCTCCCCGTGAATGCGATAGAAAGGCCTGCACCTTTCTTTTGCCGATAAGTGATTGATAGTTATTGCGGTAATTGTCAATCACAATGGCCAACAAGAATCTGAACCAGGCGAAGAACGCCAAGAAAGACGAGTTCTACACCCAGCTTGTGGATATTGAGAACGAGTTGAGGCATTATCGGGCTCATTTCAAGGGGAAAACGGTGCTGTGCAACTGCGACGACCCACGCGTGAGCAATTTTTTCCACTATTTCAGCTATAATTTCGAGCAATTGGGACTGAAAAAGCTGATTACCACCTGCTACAAGAACCAGAACCGCGACCTGTTTTCACAGAACGACAGCGAACGGGCGATATGGTTGGAATACCTTGGCGACAAAAACGGCGATCGCGTACCCAATCCCGAGGAAATCGGCATCCACTATTTCAACGGCGACGGCGACTTCCGCTCCGCCGAGTGCATCGAACTGCTCAAGCAAGCCGACATCGTGGTGACCAACCCGCCCTTCTCACTCTTCCGGGAATATGTGGCACAGCTGATGAAGTATGGGAAGAAGTTTGTGATTTTGGGTAATCAAAACGCCATTCATTACAAGGATATCTTTCCATTGATAAAAAATAATCAATTATGGTTAGGAAGCACTTTGTCATTCGCGAAATTCAAGGTGCCTGATTACTATGAAGAAAGAAGCACAAGATTTTGGATAGATGAGACAGGACAGAAATGGCGTAGTTTTGGTAATATTTGTTGGTTTACAAATTTGGATATATCTAAACGACATGAAGAAATGATTCTATACAAATCGTATGATGCTGAAGAATATCCCAAATATGATAACTTTGATGCCATTAATGTAAACAAAACTTCAGAAATACCAATGGATTATGAAGATGTGATGGGTGTTCCTATAACTTTTTTGGATAAATATAATCCAGAACAATTTGAAATTTTGGGAACGAGTACAATGGACATGTCTAAAGGGGCACCCTACGTGGGTGGAAAACGAATATACGAACGCATCCTTATCCGCCGCCGCAAACCGATTGGTGACGTTGTAGGGGCAAATAATGATTCGCCCCTGCAAATGCCCACACAACCCGACACATACGTGCACCACGAAATAACCACACCCGTCGCGGCGGAAGATCCCGAATCATACAACCAAAACCGATAGATTATGAAAATCGAACTGCACAAGATCACCGTCCGCGAGTTGGTGGAGGGATACGAAGACAACAACGAGAAGGGCGTGCGCGCCTACGGGGGCCGTCTCGACGTGCGCCCGCCCTACCAGCGCGAGTTCGTCTATAAAGAGAAACAGCGCGATGCCGTCATTGACACCCTCACGCAGGGATTCCCCCTCAATGTGATGTATTGGGCGGTGCGGGAGGACGATTCCGAACGTTCCGACGACAGTGGCGCAACGCTAGGAAGCGTTGCCTCCTACGAAATCATCGACGGCCAGCAGCGCACCATCAGCATCTGCCAGTATGTGCATGGCGAGTTCTCGGCAGTTTGCTTCAATGTCCCGACCTACAGGGCTTTCCATAATTTGCAAGACGACGAGCAAGAACGGATTCTCAACTACGAACTGCAGGTTTATATCTGTAGCGGCACCGACAGCGAAAAACTCAAGTGGTTCAAAACCATCAATATAGCAGGGGAAGAACTGACGGATCAGGAACTGCGCAACGCGGTGTATGCGGGCTCTTGGGTGAGCGACGCCAAACGCTACTTCAGCAAGAACGGCGCACCCGCAGCCAAAGTCGGGAACGACTACCTTACCGGTTCCGCCATCCGGCAAGACTACCTCGAAACCGCCATTTCTTGGATCTCGGACGGCAATATCGAGGTCTATATGTCGAACCATCAACACGATGCGAGCGCGGCCCCGCTGTGGCAGTTCTTCCATTCCGTCATCTTATGGGTGGAGACCTCCTTCCGTCCCACCAAGGAGCGCAAGAAAATCATGAAGGGTGTCGATTGGGGAATGCTATACAAGCAGTTCAAAGACAAGGTGTTCGACTTCAGTGAAATTGACAATGAGGTGAAACGGCTCATCTTGGACGACGACGTGACCAAGAAGTCGGGCATATATCCCTACATCCTCACCCGGAAGGAGAAGTATCTCTCTATCCGGGCGTTCACCGAGGCGCAGAAGTTGGCGGCCTACGAAAGTCAAGGCGGCCTTTGCGCTGACTGCGGGAAGCATTTCGACCTCTCGCAGATGGAGGCCGACCATATCACGCCGTGGCATGCGGGCGGCCGAACCGTCGCCGAGAACTGTCAGATGCTCTGCCGGGATTGCAATCGGAGGAAGAGCGGAAAGTGAGTCAATTATGAATTATGAATTATGAATTATGAATTATGAATTATGAATGTTGTCCCGTAGAAGTCCAAAATATTCAGCATTCATAATTCATAATTCAGCATTTCAACTGCGGGACGCCGTTGGTTCCCTAATTCTCCATAAGGAACCGCGACGCCTCGATGCCTGCCATGCTGCCGGTGCCGGCGGCGATGACGGCCTGGCGGAAGACGGGATCCTGCACGTCGCCGGCGGCGAACACGCCCTCAACGTTGGTCTTCGTGCTGTCGGGCTTCGTGACGATGTAGCCCTGCTCGTTCATATCCAGTTGTCCCACAAAGAGTTCGGTGGTCGGCACCACGCCGATGGCCTCGAACACGCCATCGACCGCCAAGGTGCGCTCCTCGCCGGTCTGCGCGTGCTTCACCTTCAGGCCCGTCACCTTCTTGATGAACCCTTTCTGCTCGCCGGTGATCTCCACGGGCACGTGGCTCCACACGACCTCGATGTTCGGAGTCGCTAACATGCTCTTCTGCAGCGCGACGGTACCCCGGAACTGGTCGCGGCGGTGCACGATATAGACTTTCGTGCAGAGCTGCGACAGGTAGAGGGCGTCCTCCAACGCGGTGTCGCCGCCGCCGATGACCACGGTGGTCTTGTTGCGGAAGAAGTTGCCGTCGCAGGTGGCGCAGGTGGAGACCCCGAAGCCGCGGAACTCGTCCTCGCCGGGCAGGTGCAGCCAACGTGCGCTCGCGCCTGTGGCCACGATGACCGTCTCCGCGATAATCTCCTCACCGTCATCGAGTTGGCAGTGGAACGGACGGCTGCTGAAATCGACCTTCGCGACGCTCTTGGGCTGCATTTCCACACCCAGTTTCAGCGCCTGTTCGCGCAGCTTGTCCATGATAACCGGACCGCCCGCGCCGCCCGGGAATCCCGGGAAGTTCTCCACTTCGTTGGTGATGGTCAGCTGACCGCCCTGCTGCATGCCTTCGATGAGGAGGGGCTTCAGGTCGGCACGCGCCGTATATACGCCGGCCATATATCCTGCGGGACCGGAACCAATGATGAGACATTTTACTTCTCTTGACATATCTTTCTGAATTATAAAGGTTTATACTTGTTTGGGCGGAAATAATATCCAGCGCGAAAATAGGAATTTTTTCCGTTTGACCATTCACTATTCACAAATCACTATTCACTATTCACAAAAAATTGTATCTTTGCCGTTTGATTATAACAGCGATGAAAAGACAGTTTTTAACCATAGTATTGTTGTGCGTTTGTGCATTGCAGATGTTGAATGCGCAATCGCCCGAAACCCCTTATACAACCCCAAAAGACACGGTGTCAGATGAACGTCCGGTGGTCTTCCGTGACCGTTTGATTATGGACATCTATCATACATTCTGGATGAACATGCCGACCCAGGTCTCGCACATGAAATTCGACCCCGGCTTCAATGTGTCCGCGATTTGGGATTTCAAAATCAAAAACAAACCCATAGCAATAGGATTGGGTGTCGGCGTGAGCTATTACACTCAGTATAGCAACGCATTATTACGCTATGACAAGGAGTCGGATGTGATGAAATACTATCTTCTGCCTGAAGTGGTTAAATACAAAGTCCTGAAGATGAACTATTTCAATGTCAATGTCCCGTTGGAATTCAGATACCGTCATCCTAACGGATTCAAATTCTCCGTGGGTGCCCGCGTGGGCTGGGTGGCCGAAGTCTCTCAGAAATACAAAGGCAACGACCCTGAAATTCCTGCGGACACCGCGAGATACAAGAATCTTCTGATGATGAACAGGACAAAGTATCATGTGGATGTATATGCACGTATCGGTTGGAAGTTCGTCAATGTTTATTATTGTTTCCAGCCGACTCCGCTCTTCATCGAATCCAAAGGACCTAAAATCTATCCTATGTCCTTAGGTATATCTTTGAGTTTATTTTAAGCGTTTCATAAAAATCAATCCGTTATGTTTTACTTGATGATTGTCATTTTTGTCATCGGCTATCTTTGCATAGCCCTTGAGCATCCGTTGAAAATCAACAAAACGGCTTTCGCGCTCCTGATCGGTGTGCTGATATGGACCTGTTTCATCCTTTCGGGGCCGGAAATCTTCGAGTTCGCCAACTTTGGAGCTGGCTACGAAGCGTTTAAGGATGCGCATCCCGATTCCATGCATCCGTTTGTCGATTTCATCACCACTCACGAGCTTATCCATCATCTGGGCGACATCGCCGAGATCCTCTTCTACCTGATGGGTGCCATGACCGTGGTGGAACTCATTGACACCTACGGAGGTTTCAACATCATTACGGACAACATCAAGACCACCAACAAGGTGAAGCTGTTGTGGATATTGAGCTTCATCACGTTCTTCTTCTCCGCTATCCTCGACAACCTGACCACCGCTATCGTGATGGTCGCATTGTTGCGCAAGCTACTGCCCGACAAGCATGACCGCTGGTTCTTCGGCGGCATGGTGATTCTGGCGGCCAATGCGGGTGGTGCGTGGAGCCCCATCGGTGACGTGACCACCATCATGCTCTGGATCGCGGGCAAGGTTTCCACCGGCAGCGTCATCCTCGAATGCTTCATCCCGAGCTTGATTTCCATGATCATCCCGCTTATCGTGGTCTCCTTTGTGGAGAAAGGCGAAATCGACGCTTCCCAGCGTCCGAGGGATACTAAGAGCGCAGGCGTTCCCACGTGGCAGCGCAACCTCATCTTCTTCATGGGCATCGCCGCGCTGGTATTCGTCCCGATTTTCAAGATTCTGACCCATCTGAAACCCTATATGGGCATCATGCTTGGCCTTTCCATCCTCTGGATTACGACCGAAATCCTGCATAAGACCAATCAAGACGAGAACCGCAAGTTCACGATTGCAGGTGTGCTCACCCGCATCGACCTCCCCAGCATCCTCTTCTTCCTCGGTATTTTGTTGGCAGTTTCCGGACTGCAGAGCGCGGGACACCTCTCGTTGCTCGCCGGCAGCCTCGACACGCTCTTCAACGGCAACTACTATCTGATTGACACGGTGATCGGTGTCCTGTCATCCATCATCGACAATGTGCCGTTGGTGGCCGGTGCCATGGGGATGTACAGCTTCCCGATGGACCACATGTTCTGGATTTTCCTGGCTTACTGCGCAGGAACGGGCGGTAGCATCCTCATCATCGGTTCCGCCGCAGGTGTGGCCGTCATGGGCATGGAGAAGATCGATTTCATTTGGTATCTGAAACATATCACTCCATACGCACTGTTAGGCTATCTCGCCGGTGCGGGCTCCTACGTGCTGATGAACAACCTGATTTTCCACAATTTGGCAACGGCAGTGGCTGGATGATAGCTCGTTAACGGCAAACGTCATTGCTCACTTTTAGAAATAGTAACAAAAAATAGAAAATATATGGCAAATTATGATGTTATCGTGATAGGAAGTGGTCCTGGCGGTTATGTCGCTGCGATTCGGGCCAGTCAGTTGAACCTCAAAGCCGCTGTGGTGGAGCGCGCCGAACTGGGCGGCATCTGCCTCAACTGGGGCTGCATTCCCACCAAAGCGTTGCTGAAGAGTGCGCAAGTTTATAAATATATGTCACATGCCGCTGATTACGGCATCACCCTTGACGGTACTGTTGCTCCGGATTTTCAGGCTGTGGTGAAGCGCAGTCGCGGGGTGGCCGAGCAGATGAGCAAGGGCGTGCAGTTCCTGCTCAAGAAGAACAATGTCGATGTGATTGCCGGCTTTGGTAAACTTGCCGATAATCACCATGTTGAAGTCACTGCTGCTGACGGTACGGTGGAAACTTACGAGGCGAAGCACATCATCCTCGCCACGGGCGCCCGTTCCCGCAGTCTGCCCAACGTGCCGCAAGACGGCAAAAAGATCATCGGCTACCGCGAGGCGCTGACACTCCCCGAACTGCCCAAGAGCATGGTGGTGATGGGTTCCGGTGCTATCGGCAGCGAGTTGGCCTACTTCTATTCCACTATGGGAACGCAAGTTACGATTGTGGAGTACATGCCGCGTCTCGTTCCTGTGGAAGACGACGACATCGCCGCGCAACTCGCCCGCTGTTTTCGCAAGCACGGCATCAAGACGATGACCGGTGCCGCTGTGGAGAAAGTGGATATTGTTGACGACCAGTGCGTTGTCACTGTCAAAGACAGCAAGGAGAAGATTACGGAGATTACCTGCGATATCGTGTTGTCCGCTGTGGGCGTGGCCACCAACTTGGAAGGCCTCGGCCTCGAGGAGTGCGGTGTGGCCTTCGAGCGCGGCAAGGTCACCGTTGACGACTACTACCGCACGAACGTCGAGGGCGTGTATGCCATCGGCGACATCGTGCATGGACCAGCCTTGGCGCACGTGGCCTCGCACGAAGCACTTGTCTGTGTGGAGAAGATCGCCGGCCACAACCCCGAACCAGTTGATTACTGCAACATTCCGGGCTGTACTTACACGACTCCCGAAATCGCCTCCGTGGGTCTCACGGAGCGCGCCTGTGTGGAGCAGGGCAGGGAAGTGCTCATCGGCAAGTTCCCGTTCACCGCGTCCGGCAAGGCGGCTTCTTCCGGCAACCGCGACGGTATGGTGAAGGTCATCTTCGACAAGAACACCAACGAATGGCTCGGTTGCCATCTCATCGGCGACAACGTCACGGAGATGATCGCCGGTGCCGTCACCGCCCGCAAGAAAGGCATGACCGGTCCCGAAATCATCAGCTCCGTGTTCCCGCACCCGACGATGTCAGAGGCAATTATGGAAGCCGTGGCCGTGGCGTATGGGGAGTGCGTGCATATTTAATGGTTATTGGTTATTGAAGCTTGGTGAATAGTGAATAGTGAATAGTGAATAGTGAATAGTGAACAGTAGTTGGAATCTGTTTTGTACTAATTTATAATCTTTTCATCTTATCTTCTTGTTGTCTAACAATCACACAGTCAACCAAATAAAATATGAATCGAATTATCATTGTTGCAATATTTCTGTTAAGTGGTTTCTCGGCTTTCGCGCAGCGTGAGCAGGTGGGTGAAACCGTGACTTTCCACGACACCACCTGGTACGATCGCGGATTCGACTTCTATATTGGCGGCGGAATGTTTTTTGGCGGAAAGAAGTCGGCACTTTATTATAACGGCAGTTCCCGCAATGAGTGTGGTCTCGATTATTTGTTTGATAACAAATATCGTAGAGAAGAGATTTTGGCGGCGGTAAATGAGATTTCTCATCAAGTAGTCAGTATGAATGATGAGATTGGTTTCCGTGAGGAGGATTTGAACTGGAATTCGCAGTACAACCTTTCGGCATGTGTGTCTTTGGGTGTACGTTATAAAATCCGAGACAATTGGGGCGTTTCTTTGTCCTACTCCTTTTCCCGTCTGACAGCGATAAACAAGCTGTTGCTGACTTACACCTCCGTGTCTGGAAACAATTACAAGGCACCGGAACTCACGTTGTCGGGCAAGGAAGACCGATCCATGATTGACCTCTCAGTGTCCTATCTTTTCAGCGGAGCTCATCGGGTTGTAAAGCCCTTTTTGGAAGTGGGAGCCCAGTTCAACTATGCAAGAGTGAAGAAGTTCGATGCTGTTTTGTTGGATGAGCACAATAATCCCCAGCTAACGCTGACATTGTTGGACCCGTATGGCGGCGCCAGCTATGTGCCGGGTGTGGATATGCAGACGTATGATGTGATTTACGGCGGTGGTGGATTCGGGTTCTCATTCGCCACGGGTCTGAAACTTGTGGTGAACAAATATGTCTCGCTTGACCCCACCTTTTACGGCTGCATGAGTCGTTTGAACCTGCCGGTTTATGACCTGCAATCGAAATCTGTAGAGAAACCGTTCACATTCAACTATGGGGTGATGCTCCGGGTGGTGATGAACGATTTCTTCTTCCATAATAGGTAAGAAAAAGGTTTATAGGTTATAGAAGTGGAGACGCGCCGTTGGCACGTCTCTACAAGATTTGCCAGATATTCCATGCTGCTTCCGCTTGTGCGTGCAGCATCGCCAACCCGTTCAGGGTTCTCGCGCCTCGCAAGATACCTTCTTTCAGGAAAGTTGTTTCAGACGGATTATAAACCAAATCATACAGAAAATGCTCACCCGATATTCCTTCGTAAGGGATGTCGGGTTTTTCGTTGATATTCGGGTAGGTGCCTAACGGGGTGCAGTTGACGATGAGGCGATGTTGACGGACAATCTCTTGTGTCAGAGCAGAGTAGGGGAGCCCTCTTTCAGGATTTCGGGAGACAACCATACAGGTGCATCCGAGTAATTCAAGGACGTATTTCACCGCAACGCTGGCGCCTCCGGTCCCTAAAATTAACGCATGATCGGGAATAGAGATACCTTGTAAAGAATCTCGGAATCCTATGATGTCGGTGTTGTATCCTTTGGTGAAAGTCTGGTCGTCAATATGTTGGATGGTTACGGTGTTTACAGCTCCGATAGTCTTCGCTTCATCAGATAATGCATCCAAATAAGGGATAATCTGTTGTTTGTAAGGAATGGTGACGTTGAATCCGACCAAATCGGGATGTTGCCGGATGAAGTCTGCAATGTCTTCAATATCAGCTAATTCAAAAAGAGAATAGGAGGCATCTGTTATATGCTCACGTTGGAATTTTTCTTCAAAATAGATTTTGGAGAAACTGTGGGAAAGCGTTTTACCGATGAGTCCGAACTCTCGCATTAGGCTTCTTCGTTGGATGCAGCGTTTTTGCGTTTTCTGGCTGAAACAATCCACTTGATGATCACATAGACGATGCCTATGCCGAAGAGGGCTAACAGCGCGATGGTCAGTTCGTGGTTGTATTTGTCAATCAGGTCTTTCTGTCCGTGCGCGACATATCCGAGGATAGCCAGTACCGTGTTCCAGCAGGCCGCACCGATGCTGGTGAAGAGGATGAACTTGCCGATGTGCATCTTGGCGAGGCCGGCGGGGATGGAAATCAGCTGCCGGATGGCGGGGATAAAGCGGCCCACAAGTGTGGAGACGTTGCCGTGTTCCCGGAAATAGTCCTCCGCTTTCTGCACTTTCGCACTGTCTAACAGCAACATGTGTCCTACTTTGCTGTCCGCGAACCAGTAGATGATCGGGCGACCCAGCCAGAGGGCCAGCACGTAGTTGATCAAGGCTCCTATCAAAGCGCCGAGTGTCGCGAACAGTATGATTAACAGCACATTGACGAACTTAGAAGACGTGACGTACAAGGCATCGTTGTCGCTGTTGCAAGCTTGGTAGGCGGCGGGCGGCACAATCACCTCCGACGGGAACGGGATGAACGAACTCTCGATGGTCATCAACAGCGTTACCGTGCCGTAGTTAAGGTGGTTGTTGTACCAGGAAATCACCCGTCCGGTGGCGGATTCCTTAGGCTGTTCAGTCTCGTTTTGCGTTTGTGCTACTGAAGCGAATGCGAATGCGATAAGGGTGAAGAAAAGTAAAGTTTTTTTCATGAAAGCGGTTTAATTATTGTGGATGTCTGGAAGATGGTCGGAAAAAGGGCTGACCATCATGTAGATTTCAGGATACAGGGTGTATAGCATGTCGGTGTCCAAGTCCAGAAAATCGCTTCGGACGCCGTCCTGATTCAGGATAAGGGCGTTCTGGAGATGCATTAGGCCGGTCTTGGGCTTGCCGTCCGCGATATAGGACAGCGCAAGGAAATAGCCGAGGTGCTCGTAAAGCTCCTCATCCGGAAGGTCAGTGTAATTCTCTTCCAAAATTTTGATGGCAATGTCTTGACAATGTACCAGATAACAGAATTCGGTCAGCCATGCACAATACTCGATAGGGGACTCGAACTGCTTCTCGGCGGAATGGCACAAGTGTAAGAAAGCGTCTTTGTGACCGTCGGCACGCAAGCAGTCAAGCACCCATTCCAATTTTTCAAGGCTCAGTTGCTGGGTCTCGTAGTAGCGGTCCACGAATTTGGGGATTTCTTCGAGTCGTCCCATCATTCGTAACACGTCCACGATTTCGGAAAAAGCAAACGGGAATTCAGGGTCTTTTTCGTTCGCCATGAGTAATTGCTGGAGCGCCTCGTCTAAAAGGTTAAGCTCCTTAAACGCCTTGCCCAAAAGTACATGCGTGGTCAAATCCTTTGACTTGTGAATACGCCAGCAATATTCTATGGCCTTGTAGAAATTGCGCATCATGTAATGCTCTTTGGCGATAGCATAAAGCCCCATTGTGTCAGATTCAATGGAGACAGCGAATTCAAAAGCCTGAAGAGCTTCCTTATGCTGCTCGTTGAGCGCATAATGTGTCCCCATATTCGTCCAGATTTGTTTGTCTAAGGGGAATTCCTGACATAATAGTTGAAGAAATTGCAGTTCTGTTTTGAATCTTCCGGAATGGCTGTCGTTGTTTGAAAGTATTAGCAGGTCTGTGTTTTCAAGAACGCCATTGTCATATCGATATGCCTCTTTGAAGCTGTCGAATGCCTTTTCCGCATCACCTTTGTCCAGATATAGGTTGGTCAGAATAAAATAAGCGTTGGAGGAGGGTTCAATGTCGATAGCTTTTTGCACCAGCTCTCCCACGTTCATTTTAAGATGGAATGTGTATGCAATGAAGGCGATCTCTTCGTACAACTCTGCTGAAGACGGAAAATGCCGTAGTGTCTTTTGCATATATTGCTGCGCTTCACGACGTTGGTCGTTCCAGATAAGATAACGCATTTTCCAGATGACAAATTCCGGGTCGTCGGGGAAGTCGTGCTGTGCCTTTTCGATGGCTTTCTTCAAATAATCGCCCTTCTGTGAGAACATCAGGTTGGAGATGATGATGTCATACTCATCCTCATTATATGCCGTGGGAATCCCTTTGTCGCAGGCTTCACAGAATCCTTTCGCCAAAGATATTTCCTCTTCGGTGAACTCATCTTCCTCATTATCATCATCATAGAATTTCATTCAGCTAACTTTTTTAAGGGTGCAAAAATACACTTTTTGCTGACAGTAGAAACGTTTCATGAAACGTCTCTACAATCAGGATTTTGTTTGTCTCGTCGTATTCGTAATTTGTGTATCTTTGCCGATTGTTTGTAGTAAAATTAATACGTTGATTATTAGATATTTATATGGCTAAAAGCATATCAAAACTGAGAAATATAGGCATCGCCGCGCACATTGACGCCGGCAAAACCACCTGCTCGGAGCGTATTCTGTACTTCACCGGTGTGAACCGCAAAATTGGCGAGACACACGACGGTCAGGCCACGATGGACTTCATGAAGCAGGAGCAGGAGCGCGGTATCACCATCGCCTCCGCTTCTATCACTGCCGAGTGGAAAGGTCACCAAATCAACCTGATAGACACGCCAGGCCACGTGGATTTCACCATCGAGGTGGAGCGCTCCCTGCGCGTTATCGACGGTATGGTTGCCGTGTTCTGTGCGGTGGGTGGTGTGGAGCCTCAAAGCGAGACCGTCTGGAACCAGGCCGACAAATACCGCGTGCCCCGCATCGCCTTCGTGAACAAAATGGACCGCACGGGTGCCGATTTCCAAGAAGTTATTGCCCAGATGGAGAAGTACTTGGGAACCAATGCTGTGCCTATCCAAATCCCGATGGGGGCCGAAAGCGATTTCCAAGGCTGTATTGACTTGGTGAAGATGAAAGCCCTCACTTTCTCCGAAAAAGAGGTTTATGAGAACGACATCCCCGCTGAGTTTGCCTCCGCTGCGGATGCCGCCCATAAGAACTTGGTCGAGAAGCTCGCCGACTTTGACGACGACATTGCCGACGCCTATTTGGAGGAGCGAGAAGTGAGTGAGGAACAGATTCGCAAGGCTCTTCGTGAGTCAACGATTAAATTGTTGATTACGCCGGTGTTATGCGGTGCAGCATACAAGAACAAAGGCATCCAGCCGCTTCTGGACGCGGTCATCGACTATTTGCCGTCTCCCACTGATATCGGCGCGGTCATCGCCCACGACCCGTATGACGAGGAGAAAACCTACACGCGCAATCCTTCGAACAACGAATCTTTCTCTGCGTTGGCATTCAAGCTCATCAACGACCCTTACGTGGGTCAGCAGACGTTCATCCGTATCTTCAGCGGCAAGCTGACCAGCGGAATGAGCCTTTATAATACAAATAAGGACAAAAACGAGCGCGTGGGCCGCATTTTCCGCATCAAGGCCAAGGAGCGCGAGGAGATTTCCGAAGCTGGCGCAGGCGAAATCGTTGCATTGGTCGGTATGAAATACACCCGCACTGGCGACACGCTTTGCGATGAGAAGCAGCCTGTCGTGCTGGAGTCCATCTCCGTGCCGCCTGCCGTCATCGAGATGAAAGTGAGCCCGACCGACAACAAAAACCGCGACAAGTTGGGTGAGGCGCTCGCCAAACTGAGCAACGAAGATCCTTCCTTCCACGCGCATTATGACGACGAGACGGAGGAAACCATCATCGCCGGAATGGGCGAGCTGCATCTGGAGATTATCGTTGATCGTCTGAAAGACGAGTTCAAAGTGCCGATTGAGGTCGGAGCGCCGAGCGTTTCTTTCCGTGAGACCATTACGCAGGAATACGAGAGCAACTACAAGCACGTGAAGCAGACCGGCGGTCACGGACAGTTCGCGCACACGGTCATCCGTTTCGAGCCGAATCCCGGTAAGGGTTTCGAGTTCGTGGATGTCTCCAAGGGCGGTGTCGTGCCTCGCGAGTACCTTCCTTCCATAGAGAAGGGACTTCGTGCCGCGATGGAGAAAAGTCCGCTGGCGGGCTATCCCGTGGTGGATGTGCGCTGTGTGCTGGTGGATGGCGGCTACCATCCGGTGGATTCCAGTGACATGGCCTTCCAACTCTGTGCGACTCAATGTTTTAAAACCGCCTACAACAAGATGGCCCCGATATTGATGGAGCCGGTGATGAAGGTGGAGGTGAACACGCCCGACGAGTACATCGGCAACATTACCCGCGACATCAACAAACGCCGCGGACGCATCGAGAACATGCGTCGTTTCCGCAAGGGCTCGCAAAAACTCGATGGTTTCATCCCGTTGATGGAGATGTTCGGCTATGCCACGGCCCTGCGCAACGTCACCAGCGGTCGCGCCAACTATTCGATGGAGTTTTACCAGTACATGCGGATGCCTGCCGCCAAACAGGAGGAGGTGATCGCGGAAAGGAGAAAATAGTATTGCGAAATATGCGATATAGCGGAAAAATGCGGAAAAAGTGTATTTTTGCCGCCGCTAAACTTCGGACGGTCCAAATTGTCCTTTGTGTCGTTTATTAATTTAAATTCAAGATAAAAAATGAAAAAGATTATTACACTCGGAATGACTTTGCTGCTTGTTGGCATGGGCTTTTCCGCAAAATCACAAGAAGAAATGACAAAACAACAGAAAAGTAGCTATGCCATCGGCTTTAATGTTGGCAACGGCATGAGCCGTGACGGCATCGAACTGGATTATGAAGCATTCGTGCAGGGTATCAAAGATGCTTACGCCGGCAAAAACCAGTTCACGGATGATCAAATGCAGCAGATCTTTATGGATCTTCAGGAGGATATAGAAGCCAAGAAGAAGAGTGGTGCTGCTGCTGAAATCGCAAAAGGCGCGCAATTCCTTGAAGAGAACAAAAAGAACCCTGGCGTGAAGGAGACCGCTTCCGGTCTGCAGTACTTGGTGCTGCAAGAGGGCAAGGGCGAACATCCGAAAGCCACCAGCAAAGTGACGGTTCACTACACTGGCAAACTTATTGACGGAACCGTTTTCGATTCTTCCGTTGACAGAGGTGAGCCCATCACCTTCGGTCTCAACCAAGTGATTCGCGGATGGACTGAAGGTCTGCAACTGATGACCCCTGGTTCCAAATACCGTTTCTTCATCCCCTATAACCTCGGCTATGGCGAGCAGGGTGCAGGCGGCATGATCCCCGGCGGCGCAACGCTGATTTTCGATGTGGAATTGATTTCCTTCGAGTAATTTTCTTATAGAGACGTGGCGCACCGCGTCTCTACAACGAACAAATCTTATATACGTGTAGAGACGCAATGATTGCGTCTCTACATTGCGTATAAAAAGACAGCATCAAACATTTCCGTTTCCCCAGCTTCAATAACCTATAACCCATAACCTATAACCATTATGAAACTAGAAACCCAAATCGCCACCGCGTTGCAAAACGCCCTGAAACATCTCTATAACATCGACATCGAGGCCGATCCCGCCCTCGTGCAGCCCACCCGAAAGGGGTTCACCGGCGACCTCACCGTGGTCGTCTTCCCGTGGGTGAAAGTCGCCCGCAAGTCGCCCGATGCACTCGGCGCTGAAATCGGGCAGCAACTGCTTGAGAATCTGGATTGTATCCAGGAATTTAATGTGGTGAAGGGTTATCTGAACCTGCAAATTAAGGAGAACTTCTGGATGGATTTGTTGGAACAAGAGTCTGACAATGAAGGTTATGGGTTGAATCCGACGCAAGAGGAAGCCCCTGTGCTCATCGAGTATTCCTCGCCGAACACCAACAAACCGCTGCACCTCGGACATATCCGCAACAACCTGCTCGGTCATTCCGTGTCGCAGATTCTCAAGGCGTGCGGTCATCCCGTGGTGCAGGTCAATTTGGTCAACGACCGCGGCATCCACATCTGCAAGTCGATGCTCGCGTGGCTGAAGTACGGCGAAGGGGAAACCCCTGAAAGCTCCGGAATGAAGGGCGACCATCTCGTTGGAAAGTATTATGTTGTCTTCGACCAACACTATAAGCAAGAACAGAAAGAGCTTATGGAACAAGGTCTTACAGAAGACGAAGCGAAGGATAAAGCACCCCTGATTTTGGAAGCTCGTGAGATGTTGCGCAAATGGGAAGCGGGTGACCAAGAGGTCCGCGAGTTGTGGGCAAAGATGAACGGCTGGGTCTATGCCGGTTTCGACCAGACTTACGAGCGTCTGGGCATCCACTTCGACAAGACGTATTACGAATCCCAAACCTATCTGCTTGGCAAGAGCTTGGTGCAGGAAGGTTTGGACAAGGGCGCGTTCTACAAACACGAGGATGGTTCCGTGCGCGTCGATCTCACCGGCGAGGGCTTGGACGAGAAGGTGTTGCTGCGCAAGGACGGCACATCCGTTTATATGACGCAGGATCTCGGCACCGCGCAGCTGCGTTACGAGGAGTTCCACCCGCAGAAGATGATCTACGTGGTCGGCAACGAACAGAACTACCACTTTGATGTGCTCAAGTTGGTGCTGTCCAAGAAGTTGGAGAAACCGTTCGGTGACTTTATCTACCACCTCTCATACGGGATGGTGGAACTGCCGTCAGGCAAGATGAAATCCCGCGAGGGCACGGTGGTCGATGCCGATGACCTGATGGATGACATGTACGAGGAGGCCAAGACGAGCACCGAGGCACTGGGAAAGTTCCAGTTCACCCCCGAGGAGGCCGACAAGCTATACGAAATGATCGGTCAGGGAGCCCTCAAGTACTTCATCCTCAAGGTAGATCCGACCAAGAACATGCTCTTCAACCCGGCGGAATCCATCGATTTCAACGGCAACACGGCACCGTTCATCCAATACACGCACGCCCGTATCCGTTCGATGCTGCGCAAAGGTGTGGAGAGCGGCATCGACCTCGCCGCCAAGTTGCCGCAACTCTCTCTTAACGAGGAGGAAAAAACGTTAATCAACCTGCTGTACCAATACCCGAAGACAGTGCTGGCGGCCGGCGACAACTTCAGTCCCGCGCTCATCGCCAACTACTGCTACGACCTGGCCAAGCAGTTCAACCACTTCTACCAGGACACCCCAATCTTCAAGGAGGAGGACGCCGCGAAACGGCTGCTTCGCCTCAAACTCTCCCGCTGGGTGTCGCTCGTGTTGCGCAGCGGCATGGGACTGTTAGGAATTGAGGTGCCGGAAAAGATGTAATAAGCCTCCCGTTCCAAGGCCAATCGTCAACGGTCGTTTCGTTTTTTGTCGACAGGTTGACATGTGGGCGTGTCGTCATGTCAACTTGTTGCCAAAAGCAACGCTCCGATTTTACATATTCCTTGTCCCATCGCATCTCGGGTAGTCGCTGCAGCTCCAGAACTCGTTCCCGGCGTTAAGGCCCCTCTTGGCGACGCGCTTGATCATGGGCTTCCCGCATTTAGGGCATTTCGGCGCATCAGCTTTGATGCTTTGCGCAGTGCGGTAGGCAAGTCGTTCGGCAGTCAAGGCCTCGGTGAAGCCACCTTCCTCCTTGAACGTGGTCAGCAAGTTCTCCAGCTGTTTGTTTAGCATCAGAATTAGCCGGTGGCAAAGGACCAGCATGCAGTTCGCCTCCACGATGGAATCCCCTGAACGAAGCCATCGGTCGAATTTCCGCTTCTGCGCCAAAATGTGGATGCAGCTCAGATGCTGTACGTCATCTTTGTAAGTGGGCCGGTCAAGCTGGACTGCCGTGACCGCCAAGTGCTCTTCCGAATTCACTGACCATGGCACATTCTCCCCTAACAGAAGCCAGTTCAGATAATCGTTGCCCAGCTCGGCGAGGCTTGCGCGAGCCACGTCGGTGAGTTTCATCTCGGTCTCCCGGGAAGTGTAATGCCTGGAGCCACCTTCTGCAATGTTGGCGGGCACCGAGCGCGCCGCCTGTGTCATCTGGTCGTATTGGCGACCGCAGGGGTCATTCTTGCGGTTGAGATGCCGCATGCAGAACTCCTGCGTGGCCAGTTGTATCACGTTCGCCAGCACCCAAGTGTCCAACCAATAGTAACCGAATCGTTTTATTTCCATACTTTTAAAATTTTGTTTGTGGTTTTAATGAATTTCAGACTGCAAATATACAACGAAACGTTGCGCTTGTCAAGAGTTTTGTGAAATTTTTTATTTCTTGAAATCCAATGGATTGCGACTTTTAGTTTAACTATTCGAGATTGAATAGTTAAATTTGGAAATTGGATTTCGCAAGAAATGAGATATTGAGGTCAGGAGAATGACGCGGTCAATCATAATATTCACTAACATGACGCGTTAGAATGATATATTTTTGTGGTCACAAAATAATGGAAAAAATGAAAAAGGTACTTATAGCATTGGCGTTGTTTTCGCTTTTGGTTATGATGGATTCTTGCAGTAACATTCATGCGAACAGGAATTCGATACAATATTGCGATATAGAGCAGATTTATATTGGAATGCCGCTTGACAGCGTGGTCCAGCTTCTGGGCCAACCATACACCTTCAACAGTGATTTAGGGTGCCATGATTTGACGTGTGAACACCCGCGTGTTGTTTCCGATATTAATATGAGAAAAGAAACGGATATTATTCATGTAATAGACAGTATCTATCGGGATACGAATTATTGTTGCCAGACAAACAGGGAGATGATGAGGACAATAGAAAAAAACACCACGCTTACCTACACGAAGAGGCCATTGTCCCTGATGAGCATCCTAAAATCCTATCCGATGCTGTGGGTCCATCTGGACAGTAATTATCGGGTAAGTAGTGTTTATGCAAAATATTATGATGCAGATGACAAATGCATCTATTCGTTATCTTCAAACACGATTTTTCCTGAAGAGAAAGAACGGGATGTGCATGTAAAATTATTTGTAGATACAACAATGTTCAGAAAATGTTTCCCGATTATGCCATAATCCTCTCCCATTACGAAAAAATCGTACTTTTGCCGCTAATTCTCAAAACAGGTAATTAACTCATTAGAAGTAATAATGAACGCGAAATTCGACGATTTAAGAGAAAAACACCCCGTTTTTACATACGAGGGGTATCAATATGGCATCGAAAACGGGGACTTATACCTCGTTTTCCATTTTTCGATAGGGGAGGAGATCAAGTTTTCCCCGAAGATGGTGCTGTCCGCCGGGGAACACACGCCCGACTGGAACACCTTCGACCTCAAACAGTTGGAGGGCATTGTCTTCCATATCGGCATGATTGAGCTGATCAGCTACTGGAAGTGTACCTGCAGCCCGACCATCCTGGTGAAGCCCTATTCGCTGAACGAGGACCAGCAGTGGTGGTGGCGCAAGCTCTACTGGTACGGGCTGGGCGAGTTCATGTACAAGAACAGCATCGAAACCGACCATCTGCAGTTCATGGACTTCGCCTTCTCGGACGACGCGAAGCCGGTAGGGGAGCTGTCCTACCCGAAGGCGGAAGACACTGATTCCGTGATTGTTCCCATCGGAGGCGGCAAGGATTCCGTGGTGACTCTGGAGGATTTGCGGACGACTCGCAAGGTGGTGCCGTTCATCATCAACCCGCGTGGGGCGACCCTCGACTGTGCCCGCGTGGCCGGCTTCGACCGCGAGGAACAGATTCTCGTCCTGCACCGACAAATCGACCCGAAACTGCTGGAACTCAACGCGCATGGCTTCCTTAACGGACACACGCCCTTCTCCGCGATGCTGGCCTTCTACTCCGTGCTGCTCAGCGCGGTCACGGGCATCCGCGACGTGGCCCTCTCTAACGAGTCGAGCGCGAACGAGCCGACCATTCCCGGTACCTACATCAACCACCAGTACTCCAAATCGTTAGAGTTCGAGACCGATTTCCGCGACTATGTCCACGACTGGATGGGCGACAGCAACCACTATTACAGCCATTTGCGTCCGCTCAACGAGCTGCAGATTGCCGAGCGGTTTGCGCAGTACCCGCAATATTTCCCGGTCTTCAAGAGCTGCAACGTCGGCAGCAAGGAGAACAAATGGTGCGGTCATTGCCCGAAGTGCCTCTTCGCCTACATCATCCTCTCGCCGTTCATCCCCGACGTACAGCTGCAGGAAATTTTCGGTCATGACCTCCTCGACGACCCGACCTTGGAGCAGACATTCGACGAGCTGTCGGGCCTCTCCAAGATCAAGCCCTTCGAGTGCGTGGGTACGGTCCGCGAGGTCAACGAAGCCCTGCGCCGCATCTGCAACACTCACGGCGACAAGTACTTGCTGAAGCACTATGTCAACGCCACGCTGGCGCAGATGGAGGACGATATGCTGGAGGAGTATTACAATATGGCACCGTGATTTTAATTATGAATGCTGAATGCTGAATGCTGAATGAAGAATGATGAATGTAAAATGTAGAATGTTGAATAATATAGAATATACAATGAAAAGAACAGTTGTTCTCTTAGTTTTGCTCGGGATTGTATCTGTGGGTTTTTCGCAGGTTAACTTGGATTATACGGCTAAGCCGAAAGCGGAAGCGAAAGGGTTTTCCGCTAAGGGATTGTCGGCGACGAGCGCGCAATTCCTCTACCAGTTAAAACAGGCGGAAGCCACGGCCGACCGCTCCACCAAGGCGTCTGCGTATGCTAAACTGCAACGCGAATATGACCTTGTGCAGGGGAAAGTCTCGGCCATTGTAGTTCTTGCATCTGGCAAAACGGTCCAGGATCTCTCCGCCTACGATGTGACCGTGGGTGTCGTATCGGGGAATTTGGTCACCGCGACGATCCCAATCAATCGTTTCGCCGAGTTGGCGGAATCAGGTATCTGTTCCTCTATCGACATGGGAGGAGAACAGCACCTGATGCTGGACAACGTCCGCCCGAATTTGGGTATCGACATGATCCATGCGGGAATGAACCTGCCGCAGGGCTATGACGGCAGCGGCGTGGTGGTGGGCGTCCTCGATGACGGCTTTCAATACTGCCATCCGGCATTCTACGATGCCACCGGCACCACACTGCGCGTGAAAAGGGTGTGGAATCAGAAAGACTCCACCGGCACCGCTCCTACCGGCTACGGCTACGGTTCGGAATACACCACCGAGTCGCAGATGATGGCCGCCCAGACGGACGACAGGAAAAAGTCGCACGGTTCCCACGTGGCGAGCATCGCGGCCGGGTGCGGCGCCCCCTACGGTGATGGCGCGACATACAAAGGTATCGCTCCGGGTGCCGACCTTGTCTTTGTCCCCGTCAAGCTCAATATATCCAACGTTATCGATGCTATCAATTACGTTCATTCTTACGCACAATCCGTGGGCAAACCCTGCGTGATCAATATGAGCTTCGGCTCGCAATTGGGGCCTCACGACGGCACTGATGACGAGGATCTATTCATCAAGTCGTTGGTGGCGCAGCATCCCGACAGCTTGGTGTTGGTGACATCCGCCGGCAACGCCGGTGAAAAACCGGTTCACCTCGAGAAGTCGTTTTCTCCCACGGACACCATCCTCACCACCAGACTGTTGCGAGAAACATATCAAATCAATGACGGAGAGGTGGACATTTGGGGTGACCGGAATTTTAGCGTGGCTCTCGCGTTGGTGAACTTCAACACAGGCGAGCAGGTCGATTTCACCGGCTTCTTTGCCACGGGCGCCGACACGGCTATCATGACGAATCTCCTGACCAACAACAACGACACATTGGCTTGCCAGTTTAGGTTGTCGCGGAAAGACTCTCTCAATAATCGCTATCATGCATACTTCAAAGTCGGCACCCCTCCAGAAGAACACCAGCTGATCCTCATCGTGCGTTGCGACACCGTGGCCACCGTTCACGCGTGGTGCGACAACCGCACGTTCCAAGCCACGGAGCTGGTGGACGGAACGGTGTCCGGAGATTCCCATTACACGGTGAGCGGTTTCGGCGCCAACACCGACAAAGTGGTTTCCGTTGGATCATACGCGACCAAACTCAGCTACACCACCTACACCGGCCTTTTTCAATCAGGGATTACTGGCCAGAACATTGGTGACATATCCATCTTCTCTTCCATGGGACCCACTTTTGACGGCCGCGCGAAGCCCGACATCACCGCGCCCGGCAGCGAAATCGCAGCGGCCTGCAACCGTTACGACTCTTTAAACGGCGCAGGTGTCATTTACGACACCATCGTGTGGAACGGAGTCACGGAGAAATACTACGCCAATTCCGGCACCTCGATGTCCGCGCCGGTGGTGACGGGCGTCATCGCACTCTGGATGCAGCACAACCCCTCGTTGGGTACCGACTCCGCGCGTGCCATCCTGCACAGCACGGCCCGCAACGACCGCTACACCGGAAACTGCGTGTCAACGCCCAGCAACATTTGGGGGCACGGCAAGGTGAACGCTTTCGGCGGACTGCCCGTCAACACCTCGATGTGGTTGCTCAACGCCTTTTCTGAAACCGACGCTTTCGGCTGCGTGGAAGGCGGCGGCGTGGTGGTGGAAGGAACGCATACCATCACGGCCATTCCGAACACCAACCACATTTTCGTGGCATGGGAAGATGGTGTCACCGACAATCCCCGCACCGTCAATGTCACCTGCGACACCACCTTTATCGCCTTGTTCTCCCAAATCAGTTACGAGGATTGCGATACCATCGTGGATTTCCCGTGGACGGCGGAATTTGACGAGAACTTCACCTGCTGGAAACTGATAGATGCCGATGGTGATGGCTCTAACTGGGCGAAATTTCCAGCCACTATCGCATCCTTAGTCACAGGACCAAGTGTCACCAATTTGGACAACTGGCTGGTCAGTCCGGCCATCCAAGTGAACCAGCGCTTAAAGGCCAAAATATCCACCAGATGCATCAATGCGCTCGGCTCTCAAGACTGTTCGATTTTGTTATCCACTTCAGGCAGCGAAACAACAGATTTCACCACCGTACTCGGCACCTATACCTTTACATCAATGGAAGAAATCGTTTTTTCACTGCCGTTGGATAATTACCAGGGCCAGACAGTGCGTATTGCGGTGCGTCACCATAATTGTGCCACTCTTGCTGCATCGCTGTTCTTAAATGATTTCTCCATAGAAGTCGAAGAGGATTCCGTTTCCGTGTCCTCATACGCGGACGCCATGGGTTATATGGTGACGGCGAACGGGCTTCAGCTCAACATTTCCGGCGCGGAGGGACACTCGTTGGAGATCTACGACCTTGCCGGCCGCCTCGTTGTGAACAGCCACACCGCCGACGGACACTACCGTATGCCTTCCGCCGGGGTGTACATTCTGCGTGTCAACGGTTTCAAGCCGCGGAAAGTGATGGTGATGGGACGATGAGACGATGAAACGATGAGACGATGAGACGATGAAACGATGAGACGATGAAACGATGAGACGATGAAACGATGAGACGATGAGACGATGAAACGATGAAACGATGAAGGGGCGATGAAAAAACGATGAACATTAAACGTTTTTGAACATTGATAATCAATGTAACGATAAATAATGATAAGATGAAGAAGTTAGTAGTTTTGATGATAATGGCCGTGATGGCGGTCGCGGTCACCGCGCAGAATACGGATGGCGGCGCGAACGACCTGATGAAGAAGGTCTCACAGCAATACCAGAAGTATGGCACAATGCAGTTCCATTACACGTTGAAGACCACCAAGGACGAGAAGACGCTGGGCGTCAGCGAGGGCGACTTCTACCTCAAGGGCAGCAAGTACAAGACCAATTTTGCCGGACTGCAGTATTATTGCGACGGGACTTCGATTTGGAGCTACGACAAGGATGCCAAGGAGGTTTCCGTTTACGAATACGACTCTGACGACGACCAGAATCTGATGAATCCGCAGCGAATCCTGAAGGACTGGAGCACGCATTTCCGCGCCAAGTTCATCCGTGACGAGTTCCAGGGAAATGTGCAGTACAGCATCGTCGATCTCACCCCAAAGACCGCGCAGTCCTACTACCGCATCCGCGTTTATGTCGTCAAGACCTCGCAGAAAATCGCGAAAATCGCGGTCTATGAGAAGGATAACACCATCTACACCTACAACATCGAGCAGTTCAAGAACGACATCCCTCTGGATGACAAGATTTTCGTCTTCGACAAGAGCAAATATCCCGGTGTGGAGGTGAATGATATGAGATAATTGTCATTAAAAAACAGTTGATAAAACAAAATGCAATAAAAAAATGCAGTCAGAAATGGGTGCATTTTTTTTATTTTTGCAAGCACAAAAAATCCATTGACTTATGAAAATACTACATACCAGCGACTGGCATCTTGGGCACGTACTCTACGGCTATGATCGCACAGACGAACAGCAGGCCATGCTGGACCAGATGGTGAAGATTGTGGAAGAGCAGAAACCGGATGTGTTTCTGTTGTGCGGGGACGTGTATCACACGTCGCAACCGTCAGCTGTCGTGCAGACTATGCTCACGGACGGCATGGTGAACATTCATAACGCGCATCCTCAAATGAAGATTGTGATGACTGCCGGCAACCACGACAGCGGCACGAAGCATGAGATTTTTCGGACTCCTTGGCGGGCACTCGGAGTGTATGCCATCGGACAGTTGGAGAAGGAGAATTTAGACGAGCATATCATCGAAGTTCCGGAAAAGGGCTATGTGATTGCAGTACCGTATGCGAATGAGCGGAATATCCCCGACGGTTTTTTCCAGCAGCTGCTCGACCGGGTGGCGGAGAGGAATACGGAAGGGTTGCCCGTGGTGCTGACGGCCCATACGACAGTGAAGGGCTGTGACTTTACGGGACATGACCACGCATCGGAATATTCCGTCGGAGGCATAGACTCGTTCGAACTGGAACAGATGGGCGACGGCTACGACTATTTGGCATTAGGGCATATCCATCACGAACAGTTTGTACACAGTGGCAAGCATAATGTGAGATACTGCGGCACTCCGCTGGCTGTCAGTTTTGATGAGAATTTCCCTCATTCCGTCAGCATGGTTGAGATTGGAAAGCATGGAGAAAAACCTGTGGTGGAGAAAATCGAGATTGAGAATCCTCGTCCTTTGGTGACGCTGCCCACCGAGGGCGCGGCGTCTTGGGAGGAGGCAAAAGAACTCTTGGAGAAGTTTCCTGACGATATTCCCGCCTACCTCCGGCTGAACGTGGAGATTGATGATTTCCTGCCTGTAGAGGCCAATGAGGAAGCGGCAAGTCTGGCTAATAGGAAACAATGCAGGTTCTGCTATATCAATGCGAAGAGAAAGATGGACCGCCAGAGCGAGGCCAAGGTGTTGACCGTACATGAGTTCCAGGAGGAAAATCCTGTTGAGATAGCCAAACGGTATGCTGAATATTCGGGTATCTGCTTCGATGAGGAGCTGGAATCGATGTTCAAGGAGGCCATGGCAATGGTGGCCGATGATTCGCGAAACGATTAAGAAAGGGGGACAACAATGAAATTACAGAAACTGTTCATACATAATATCGCTTCCATTGAGGATGCCGTCATTGATTTCAAGGCACAGCCGTTGGCAGACAGCGAGGTGTTCTTGATAACGGGCAAAACGGGATCTGGGAAGTCCACGATTCTGGATGCTATCTGTCTGGCACTTTTCGCCAATACGCCAAGATTGAAGAGCACCCAGATGGAGGGCAATACGAAAGATGAAGAGAAGGACATCACGATAAAAGACCCTCGCCAGTTGATGAGAAGAAATACCGGCGAAGCATCTGTCACGCTAACCTTTACGGGCAGCAACGGTGTGCATTACGAAGCTACTTGGGAGGTGGCTCGTGCAAGGAAAAAGGCGACGGGAAACCTTCAGAACAAGACATGGCAACTGAAAAACCTTGACCAAAATTACACTATCGCGAAAGATGCGGAAATCGTTGCAGAAATAAAAACGGCCATCGGACTTGATTTCAACCAGTTTTGTCGAACCACGTTGTTGGCGCAGGGTGAGTTCACGCGTTTCCTGAACAGCAAGGATAGTGAAAAGGCGGAGATTTTGGAGAAAATCACGGGCGTGGACATCTATTCGAAGTTGGGAAAGAAGGTTTACGAGTTGACGGGCGACAAGGAGAAAGATTGGAACGATGCGAAGCGGCTGGTGGAGGGAACAACTACCTTGTCGGACGAGGAAGTGGCGGAGAAAAACCGGCAGATTGAGGAATTTGAGACGCAATACAAGGCCGTCAAAATGGCCAACGATAAGGATAAGGGGAAGTTGGAGTGGATCAAGGCAGATGCGGCGCTTGTTGTGGATTTCGATAATGCCACGAAAGAATATCAGCAGGCCCTGGCAGCGGTGGAAAGCCCCGATTTCAAAGCGAAAGAATTGTTGGTCAAGCAGTGGAACGACTCAATAGAGGCCAGAAATTGGCTGGAGGCGATGAATAAAGCAGAGAAGGACAAATCCGACCAGCAACGGAAACTGTCGTCCTTGAGGCTGGATTACCTCAGCGTGCTTGGAGGGTTCGCTTATGCGGAGAATGAGATTTCCAAGACGAAAAGCGAAATTGAATCCGTGGAAATCATTCTGGAAACTGAAAAAGACAGGGCATCGGTCTATGGCAACGCCCAAACCATCACGGGCTATTTGTCAGCGATAGATGGCGGACGCACTAAAATTGAAGACAACCAGCGGGTCGTCAACGAGGGAAACAAAGATTTGACGGAGAAACTGCAACCGGCTCTCCAGAGGGCGCAGGACGATGCGAACGCGGCGAAAACTGCCTTCGACATGCGGGAAGCGGGAATCAAGTCCCAGGAGGAAGCCGTGGAATCCCTCCATCTGGGCGATTTGCGCAATCAGCGTGAAGAAGCCAAGAACCTGCTGCAAAATATAACGACCACGATAGAAAGAATTGATTTGTATAAACAAGAGAAAAAACGCAGGGAAGAAACAAACAAAGCACTTGAAAAAACGTTGGCTGAGATAGAGCGGAAAAAGGAAAAGGCTGCACAGCTGGAACCGCTGATTCGTGATGCCAGGGTGAAGATGGATACTTGTAAGGAAATGCTTGACAAACAAACGGATACTATCCATGATTATACCAAGTTCTTGCGTCAAAAACTACATGTGGGAGACACCTGCCCGGTTTGTATGCAAGAAATCAAGAATGGACTTCCACATGAGGATGAATTGGCCAAACTCGTCGGCGGTCTGCAAGAGGCGTTTACAGAGGCGGAAAGTACGTACCAGAATCTTCTAAACGAGAAAAACAAGCAGGATGCCGAGATAAAGGCGGCAATATCCTCTTACCAGTCGGCCAAGGACGCATTCGAGAAAGACACATCGCTTGAAACCGCAAAACGGAAAGTTGTTGACGGCTGTAAGCTGTGCGGAATCGAAAAGATAGAGGAAACTACGCCCGACAAGCTGGATTCTCTCCAAAAACAGACGGAAAAAGTAGTGGCAGAGTTGGGAAAAAAGATCTCCGAGGGCGAAAATAAGGACGCTGCCAACAAGGAGCAGAGAAAAGTTCTTGAAACAATGCGCAAGAGTCTGGACACGCTGAAAGTTGCAGAACAGACGGCCCTGCAGGCGGTCAACGAGTGCAAAAGCAAGATTGCCACGGCCGAAGAGCTTGTCAAGACGAAAATGGGGGAAGTCTTCGCCGCGGAGGCGAATGCCGCGAAGTACATCACTGGACAATGGGACTTCGAATGGCGGGAGAACCCTAAAGAGTTTTCTGACGAATTGAACCGCAAGGCGGAGGTCTATCAGAATAATATTCAGCGGAAACAGACGCTCGACAACCAACTCTCTAAGTTGACCGATGACAGCAATAAGGTGAAGGAGGTCATAACGGACATCCGTCAGCTGATGCCGGAATGGGAGGACTTGGAAGCGATGAATATAGTATTGCTTCCCGATATTCTACGGAAAGCCAACGGTGTGAAGAGCGGAACCTCCACGGCACTTGTGCAACTGGAAAAAGCAGAGACGGAATTCATGGTTAATAGTCAGAACTTAGAGACCTTTTTGGTTGGTCATGTGGAAATCAGCAAAGAGAGACTGGTTGAATTGAGCGGATATGCCCAACAGAGTGTCAACGACCTCAATTTGTCGCTCAATACGGGAAAAAACAACGTGTTGACCAAGAAAACCCTGCTGGACGACGTCCTCAGAAGACAGAAGGAACACAGACAGGACAAACCGGAACTAAAGGAGGAGGAAACGGTTGAGGCTCTGGAAATGCGTATCAAAGATGTTGACAGTATGCTGGATGAGATTTTGTCAAAGAAATCGGCGGTTTCCCAAGAGTTGAGGTCGGATGAGGAGAAAAAGGGGCTACTTGGTCGGCTCATTGAGGATGCCAATAGTAAAAATGCTGAATACCAGAAGTGGTCGCGGTTGAACCAGCTCATAGGAGACGCGACGGGTAGCAAGTTCAGGAAAATCGCCCAGAGTTATGTGTTAGACAGCCTGATTCATTCGGCAAACAGCTACATGAAGACGCTGACGGACCGTTACACGTTGAAGGTCGCGCCGGGCACCTTTGTCATTTCCATCGAAGACGCCTACCAAGGTTATGCCAGCCGGGCGGCGAGCACGATTTCCGGAGGGGAGAGCTTCCTTGTCTCACTGTCGTTGGCATTGGCCCTCAGCGATATAGGCCAGCAGTTGGCGGTGGATACGCTTTTCATTGATGAAGGTTTTGGCACGCTCAGCGGCGAACCGTTGCAGAACGCAATCAACACTCTGCGTTCGCTCCACACCAAGTCCGGCCGCCATGTGGGAATCATCAGCCATGTGGAGGAACTTCAGGAGAGAATTCCCGTACAGATTCAGGTGATTCAGGAGGGAAACAACTCTAGCAGCAAGGTAAGGGTGGTGTCCATTTGAAACTGTCAAAAATAAAAAATCTAACAGGCGTTTTTTAACTTTTTTTTCGTCGCGCCGTCTCAAGTTATGCCTATTTTTCTTACTTTTGCGGCTTGTTTTGAATATTAAAAAAACAAAGATATATGACACTTATTAAGTCCATTTCCGGAATCCGCGGAACCATCGGAGGAACTGTCGGCGAGAACCTTACCCCCGTCGATGTCGTAAGATTTACAACGGCTTTCGCCACTTTCCTGCTTGAAAAGAGGGAGGAAACTAACCCTATGCGCATGGTGGTCGGGCGCGATGCCCGTATCTCCGGCGATATTGTGAACCGCTTGGTCTGCAGTACGTTGCAGAGCATGGGCATTGACGTGATCGACCTCGGCCTCTCCACGACCCCGACGACGGAGATGGCGGTCATCCAGCAAAAAGCCGACGGCGGCATCATCATCACCGCCAGTCACAACCCGATGCAGTGGAACGCGCTGAAGTTGCTCAACAACACCGGCGAGTTCGTCTCCGGTGATGAGGCCAAACGCATCGTGGAACTTACAGAATCGGATGAATTGAACTATGCAACGATTGATAAATTAGGAAGTTATACCCTGTATGAAAATGCCATTAAGGACCATGTGGATGCCATCCTGAATCTGCCGTTGGTGGATAAGAATGCTATCGCGAAAGCCAATTTCAAAGTGATTTTGGATACGGTGAATTCCACTGGCGCGCTGGCTCTTCCTGTTCTTCTGAAAGCGCTGGGTGTCAACGATGTGACGGTACTCAACAGCGAGATGAACGGCGTTTTCGCCCATAATCCAGAGCCGATTCCCGAGAACTTGGCGGGTATCTGCAACGCTATGGAGCGCTCCAATTACGATGTCGGCTTCGTGGTCGATCCCGATGTCGATAGATTGGCTATCGTTAAGGAGGACGGTACACTGTTTGTCGAGGAGAACACGTTGGTGGCCGTGGCCGACTACGTGCTGCAACACACACCCGGCAACACCGTTTCCAACCTCTCGTCTTCCCGTGCGTTGAAGGATGTAAGTGACAAGTATGGCGTTACTTACACACCTTCCGCTGTCGGTGAGGTCAATGTGGTGGAGATGATGAAGAAGACCAACGCCGTCATCGGTGGTGAAGGCAACGGAGGCGTCATCTATCCCGAGCTGCATTACGGTCGCGACGCGCTCGTGGGCATCGCGCTCTTCCTGACCTATATGGCCAAGAGCGGCAAGAGCTGCAGCCAGATCCGCGCCCTCTATCCCGACTACTGCATCGTGAAGAAGAAAACCGAACTCGACAGTTCCGTTGACTTGAAGGCGATTTTGGCCAAGATTGCCGAGAAATACGCTAATTACCAAGTAAATACGGTCGATGGTGTGCGAGTCGATTTCGACGACAGCTGGGTGCACGTGCGCAGCTCCAACACCGAACCCATCATGCGCATCTACGCCGAGGCCCTCACCCCGCAGGTCGCCGAGAACATCGCCAACAAACTGATGGCGGACATACGGGAACTAATGCTGAATGCTGAATGATGAATGCTGAATGCTGAATGCTGAATGCTGAATGATGAATGAGGAATGGGTCGAAGCACCATTTCCCCCTTTAGGGGGGATGCCCGAAGGGCAGGGGGGTGAACGATGAAGCGATGAAACGATGAAACGATGATACGATGAAGCGATGATACGATGAAGCGATGAAGCGATGAAACGATGAAACGATAATGCGAATGACCAAACGAACACATATCCGGACAATCACTATACTGCTGGCCCTGGTCTTAGGGACGGTGGGGATGGTGTGCGCTCAGGTGGATGAACCATGCGGGTGTATGACCTCCGTGCGAAACCTGATGCATTATAATATCCAAGTAATAGACAAGGACATTATATCAAATCATCAGGTTCTGTATCTGGAAGGTTATCAATGTGGAACTCCCGTTTATCTGGACAGTGCTGTTGTCAAGGGAGGAAAAGCTAAATTCAAAAGCAAGCATCCCGTCGAAAAGGGCGTATATCGTTTAGTATATGAAAAAGGCGGAGCGCCCGTTTGGGATATTATGTTGCGAAATTCTCATAACAGCTTGATGACATACGGCAATGGGTACAATAAAGTTGGAAATTTTGCTTGTAAGTCAGGAAGTTATGAAGCAAATTACGCGAATCTTTCTGATGAAATTCGTCGTAATTCAAACGCGATCGTTTCTGTGGATGCTTTCCGGCAGATAATAGAGAAATATTCCGATGCACCTGGCAGTTCTGTGGAACAGTATTATCTGTATGACGTTGCACTTTCTGCATATTTGTCTGTCCTCCAACAGAATCCTCAGTTATCCATACCTAAATCTATTTACGACTATGTGATCTCGAAATTGAACCTTTCAGATCCTTTGATCTGGAATTCCAAGTCAGCGATTCATCCATTTATTTCTAAATATTTGACAGATAATCAGATATATAACACGGAATATTTGATTCCCGCTATAGATAGTCTTTTGGCGGGTTGCTGTAGGCCCGGTTTCTTGGCAACTTATCTTTTCAATGCCTATTGGGCGACAGGAGAACCTGCATACGATCCAATTCTGTTGCATCTTTATGACAAATACAATCTTCCCTGTTGCTTGGGCGACCGTGCGCGTCTGGCCAAACGGAAAATAGATGTTGTTCGCAAGCTCGCCCCCGGTGCGCAAATTCCCGAGCTCACCGCCTACGACATTAACGGCAAACAGCACTCCACCAACGAGATAAAGACGAAATACACGATCCTCTGGTTCTGGGACCCCGACTGCGACCACTGTCAGGAACAGACCCCGATTCTGCACGATCTCTACCAGCAATGGGCAGACGAGCTTGATTTCGAGGTCTTTGCCGTGGAGGTCAACGACGACTACGACCGCTGGACGGCCTTCTCTGAGAAACACGGTCTGGACGACTGGATCAACCTCAGCACCTCCATGGGCGAGACCAGCGAGGATTTCATCGAGTATTTCGACATCGTCACCACGCCGGTCATTTTATTGATAGATAATGAAAAAAATCATGTAATAATTGCACGTCAAATTACGTTAGATGAGATTATGCGGTTGATGCGATGAGACGATGAAGCGATGAGACGATGAAAAAACGATCGAAGGACCATTCCTCTTCTTTTAGAAGGGGTGCCCGAATGGCGGGGTAGTAATAAAACGATAAACAAATATAGTACAGAAATATGAAAAAAACGTTTATTCTTCTGTTGTTGTCCAGTTTCTTCATAGGCATTTCTGGAATATTCGCCCAGAACGACACGCCGAAGAACCTGCAGAAGTCAAGGAACAATCCGGCCAATTACCGCGACAAGGACGGTCATGAGCTGGTTTTCAACATCAAAGATTCCAAGGACACTTTGGTGTATTTGGTAATCCATTACAACGAGAAGCTGATTCTCAAGGATTCCGTCAAGCCTGCAGCGAAGGGTAAATTCGTGTTCAAGGGTGCTGACCGCTACGATGACGGCATGTACTCTCTGGTTTCGATGGACAAGAAGCTCTATCTGAACTTCATCCTCGACAACAACCAACATTTCGAGTACAACTTGGACACCACGATGAATCCGGAGAACTTTTCAGTGAAGAATTCGCCGGAGAATGCCGAGATGCTCCGTTTCCAAAAGAAGACTGCCCAGGCTTCGCTGTTGGCTAGCGAATGGGCCAAGAAACGCAAGGAATTTGACGAAGCGGGGAACGTTGACAGTGCCAACTTTTATAAGGATAAGCTGGCAGGAATTAATGATGAAATGACCGCTTTCATTAAGGAACTGATTGACAAAAATCCTGATTTCCTGTTCTCTAAGATGCAGAAATCTTACCAAAGCATTGAGCTTCCGGAGATGAAAAATGAAGATGGTACACCTGATTACCAGAGACAGGCGGCCTACTATCGTCTCCATTATTGGGACAACTTCGACTTGGGAGACCATCGTTTCATCTATATTCCTTCCTTTGAACCCAAGTTGAAGGAATATTTCCAGAAAGTTTTATACTATCAGGAAGCAGATACAATTAACAAATATGTAGATATTTTCTTGAAAAAGACAGAAAAGGATACGTTTATGTACCACTATTGCACCGACTGGCTCTCTTACCAGTTTGAGACCAGCAAGGTGATTGGACATGACGCTGTGTTCTATCACATTGCCAAAACCAACCAGCTGGAAGGTAAATGCTATTGGCTTGACGAGGATATCATTGCGAAATACCGGAAGCGGGTCACACGTCTTGAACCCATTTTGATTGGGAAAATCGCCCCTGAACTCTTTATCCCCGACACCACCTTGACGGATGATATGACCAAATGGCATTCATCGTACAGAATCAACAAGCCTTACACGATTCTCTGGTTCTATGACCCTGATTGTCCGACCTGTAAGAAGGAATCCAAGAAGCTCCGCGCGGTCTATGATTCGTTGCAGGCCATTGGCAAGCGTAATTTCGAGGTCTATGCCGTCGGCAACGATTCCGATACTGACCGCTGGAAAAAGTATGTGAAAGAGAACAACTATCCTTGGATTCAGGTCGGAGGCAACAAGGGCAACATGGACTACCTTGAGTATTTCAATATTTATGAGATGGGAAATCCGGCAATGTTCATTCTTAACAGCCGCCACGAAATCATCCTCAACAAACGCATCGACATGAACAACATCCCGCAGTTCCTTGAGGAGTACGAAAAGATGGAAGAGGCGAAACGGAAACAGGAGTGACGATGATACGATGATACGATGATACGATGATATGATGATACGATGATACGATGATACGATGATACGATGAATGATTGATGTGTTCTCTAATAGATACTACTTATTGCTATAATTCCCTATTCCCTAATCACTGATCACTGATCACTGATCACTGTTCACTGATCACTGTTCACTGATCACTGATCACCAAACAACGAATAAACAACAAATAAATCGACAATAATATGAAAGACATTTTCGAAAGAATAAAAGAGTCATCCGGTGGTCCGATTGGACAATACCGCGAGAAGATTGACGGTTATTTCGCATTCCCGAAGCTGGAAGGCGAACTGGGCCCCCACATGCGTTTCAACGGCAAGGAGGTGCTTTGCTGGAGTCTTAACAACTACCTCGGTTTGGCCAACCATCCTGAGGTTCGTAAAGCTGATGCGGAAGGTGCTGCCCGCTGGGGTATGGCCTATCCGATGGGCAGCCGTATGATGACCGGTCAGACCGCCCTCCACGAACAATTGGAGCGTGAGTTGGCCGATTTCGAGCATAAGGAAGCTGCTTTTGAGTTCAACTTCGGCTATCAGGGCATCATGTCCACCATCGACTCGCTGGTCTGCAGACGCGATGTCATCGTTTATGATGCGGAAGCTCACGCCTGTCTGCGCGACGGTATCCGTTTGCACCTCGGCAAGAGCTTCAAATTCCGCCACAACGACATTGTGGATTGCGAGCGTATTCTCGGCAACGCCTGCAAGATCGCCGATGAGCAGGGTGGCGGCGTACTGCTGATCACCGAAGGCGTGTTCGGCATGACCGGCGCACTTGGCATCCTCGACCAAATTGCGGCTCTCAAGAAAAAATACCCGTTCCGCATCCTCATCGACGACGCTCACGGTTTTGGAGCCATGGGTCCTCACGGAAGAGGCACTTCCGAGCATTTCGGCGTGATGGACGACATTGATGTCTATATCGGTGCGTATGCGAAGTCTATGGCCACCATTGGCGGCTTCGTGGCGACGGAGAAGAGCATTATCAATGTCTTGCGTTACAACATGCGTTCCCAGATGTACGCCAAATCACTCCCGATGCCCATCGTGGTCGGCTGTCTGAAACGTCTTGAGATCATCCGCAGCGAGGAAGGCGACCGTCTGAGAGCCCAACTGTGGAAAATCACCCGCGCCTTGCAGAAAGGTTTCCGCGACCTCGGTTACGAGATCGGACCCGCCGAGGCGTGTGTCACCCCGGTGCATTTGTATTGCGGTGTCGATCAGGCTGCCAACATCGCCGTTGACTTGCGCGAGAACTACAACATCTTCTGTTCAATCGTCACCTATCCCGTCATTCCTCCTGGAATGCTCATCTTCCGCATCATCCCCACTGCTGCCCACAGCATGGAGGACGTGGAGCGCACGTTGGCTGCTTTCCGCGACATCAAGGTGCGATTGGCCAAAGGCGAGTACGACAAGCCCATACCGGATATGGCGTTGATTAAGTAGGGACGTATCGTATACGTCCGCAAAAGGCCTGGAGTGAGATAGACTCCGGGCTTTTTTCTTTGAGGAGAAAAAAGGAAAGCGATGGATTAGAGCAAAGTAAGACTGGTCAATCCGCCTTTGTTGCCCATCACGAACAACTCCGTATTGCCGTCTTTGGTCAGCAATTCCACATACAGCGGCTGGTTCAGGGTGAAGCGTTGGCACAGGAATCGGTCGCCAGACTTCAGTTTGGCATTATCTGACGATATGACTTCAAACAGACTGTTACCCAGATGCTTGAGAAGGCAGCATCGGTTGGGATTCCAGCAAATGTTCACTTGTTTCCCGGCATCCAAATCTTTGGAATAGAGTGATGGCGACACCACACGATGCGATGATTGCACACTTTCCACCTCACAATAGTCCGACACGAAGGTCTCCCAGTCGGGGAAGCCTGTGAAGCGGGCGAGGATGTCGAGGGTGCTGGGGCGCACCGAGGCATAGCCATCCACATACCCCCAAAGCCGCTTCAGCGTGGAGACACTGAGGTTCTCATTCAGCCGTCCCTGTATTTCTCCCGACAGGAAGATAAAGTCGTTGGAGGTGGCGATGGTATGATCCGCCGACTCCTCCACGAGTTGGCGCAGCAGGGTGATATATTGCGGATTCACGGGCATGGTTTTAAAAATTTTCGACCGCAAAAATAGCAAACATTCGGATATGGCGAAGAGGTTCTTTTGTGGTTCTTATATAATTATTCAACGGCATCCTGCACGAGACGCACGCTAAGCCCATAATATCGATAAACGGGGCCAACACCCGCAGCAAATTCACTGATTCCTATATTAAAAACACAACTGCTTGTATATGAAGAGGATGTCCAATAATGTCCGCTCGGTTCCCCCGTATAATGCAAATTCCCCCGTACACTTGCTTCCGGGAGAAAGACGGCGCCGGCATTCTCCAACGCCTTCCATTGTTGTGCACTATAGTGGTTTTTGTAATTAACTGTGTCGTTGTTGATGTCTTGGGGCGGAACAATGCTGTTGGGGTGGTCATATTTGTTCGGAAAGAGGACAAGACCTCTTACGCCGTTCACGGTGGCTTTGGCATATCTGGCGTTAGGAATGCCATTCACCGTGGAAGCGTTTCGTGTCAGGAAAAGATATTCGGCTTCGTCCTTTGTCAGTGTCCGCCATCGGCCGGGTGCGTTTCCACCGTTGGAGATGGCATTATACACGCCCCAGTCGGCGAAAGCGCAGGAGTCGGTCAGAGAGTTTTTCCCATTATTGCCAGGACTGTAATCAACATTTTCCACAGATACAGACCAAGGCTGATAGCAAAATGCGCCACTGTTCCATCCGCTCGTACCCCAGCCGAAAAGGTCAATCCATCCGCTGAAGTGGGAGGAGATAGAGCTGTTATCCTCGCCAATGATGTCATATTGGTTTTCGGCAAAACGCCAGGTGCCCTGTGCCAGGCCATCGGCGGTTTGGTGCTTGCCGGCGGCGCTGTATTGAAGGTTGCCCTGCGAGAACCGTACCTGCCGGCCTGGGGCAACGGAAAACAGTCCGTTTAATGAGCCTGCTGTCAAGGAAGGGTCTCCTGGGGAATGCAGAATCCTATAATCCTCTATTTTTCCTTTCACCCATGAAACAGGTTTTACGGAGGCGCACAAGGCAGTAACGAGCACAAGTGTTATGAAAGCCACGGGCGGAAACCATTTCCGTCTGAAATCCGCTTCACCTACCGCCTGCATCACAGCGTCAGCACTTTGAAAACGTTTTTCTTTAAGAGGCTGAAGACATTTGCTCACCACATTGCCGTAGCGCGAAGGGAACAGTTGCTTCAGAATCAGTCCAAAGGCGTAAATGTCGGTGCGGTTGTCGACCTCATCGCCGGACAATTGTTCCGGGGCGGCGTAGGATTGGGTGTAGGCGGGTTCCTTGAGGATGGCGAACCTTCTGCTGTCGGAAAGTCCGAAGTCGATGATCTTCACATGGTTGCCGTCATGGGTAATCAGGATGTTGGAGGGTTTCAAGTCTTGGTGTACAACCTGTTTGCGGTGGAAATAGTCCATGGCAAACAGCAGCTCCTTCACTACCAGTTTGCGAACCTCCTGCGAGGGATTTTCCTTGAGGAAGTCGTCCAGCGTTCGGCCGTCCACATATTCCATCACGATGCAGTCGCCGGCCACGGCATCCTGTTCGTGGCTGAGGGCGCGAACGATGTTGGGGTGGTTTAGTTCCACCGTCAGGGCGAATTCCTTGGCAAACATTGCGGTGTATTGCGGGTCGGCGGCGTATTCGGGTTTGAGGCCTTTCAGCATGTACCACTGTCCGTAGCGTT
Source organism: uncultured Bacteroidales bacterium (assembly GCA_900315245.1). Classification (GTDB taxonomy): domain Bacteria; phylum Bacteroidota; class Bacteroidia; order Bacteroidales; family WCHB1-69; genus F23-D06. The sequence goes on along the minus strand of OMYJ01000008.1, from coordinate 72,260 downwards.
GGGCGCGGAAAAGGCGGGAGTAGCCGTTTGAAGGCAATTCCTTATAGCCGGTGAACTGGTTGGAAATGTTCACGTTCTGTGGCGCAACCGGCCCTGATGTGGATATGTCGTTGTTGAATTCCATTCCGCATTAAAAGGCCTTATTCAATCCATGTTCTGCAAATACTCCGACAGATAGGGTACGGCAAACATTCTTTTATTCTTTTTTATTCTCCTTTATTCTTTTTTTCGGATGCAAAAGTACACATTTTTTGTCTCCTTTTGCAGATAGAAGATTATTTGTTTTCTAACGTGCTATTTTTCCGCCATAACATCCTATTCGATTATTTTTCTTATCTTTGCCCAATTCCATTTTAAGGAGAGGAAAAAAACGGATTTATCAACTTAAATTATTGAATCTAAAAAAATTAGAACCTAAAAAGAACCATTTTATAGACACATAGCAAAAGCGTTTTCGCTTTTATCTTTGCAAGTTCGAAACCTGGAAAATTTCAAATGCAATGCCGAGAGGAAGCCGAAGATGCTTGCGGTTTATAGCCGTGAGCTTCCTTTGTTTGGCATGGCAGGTTTTCCAGGACCTCGAACTCGAAACAATGAAGTTCGCGGTTTTTTTATGCCCGTTGCGGAAGAGGGAAAAGGGGAGGAAAAAGAACCAAAAAAGAACCTAAATAGCTGAGCGTGAATGTGGTACTTTTGCGGCGGAATAAAAAGAAAAGAAAGAAACAATCATTTTTATTACTATGGATATTACAAGACAAGAGATTATCAAACTGGCGAGCAAAGCTCTCGTTATCATGGCAACAGTGTGTATTATTGTAACGGGTATGTGCCTCATGCAAGGTTGTCAACCCGAGAAAACACCTGTGGTAACCACGGGTGAAGTTTCTGCCATCACAGCATCCACAGCCACGTGTGGTGGAACGGTGGAAGACAACGGTGCAGCCGTTTCCGTAAGAGGAGTGTGTTACAACACAGACGGACGACCTGATATAAACGACCTTCACACCACCGATGGCAGTGGTAGTGGTGATTTTAGAAGTTATCTGACTGGGTTACAGCCCAATACCACTTACTACGTTCGGGCTTATGCAGGAAATAGCAACGGAGTAACCTACGGAAATGAAATATCATTTTCCACCGTTGATGGAGACACACCTGACAACCCTGACAATCAGATTATAGTAATTACAAAACCTGTTACAAATATTTCAATAAATAGTGCTGAAAGTGGCGGATTTATTACCCAAGGATTAGCAACCGCTCGTGGTGTTTGCTACAATACATCTGGATCACCCACGGTAAATGACCACATAACAACAGATGGAGGAGGTTCAGGTGAATACATAAGCTGTCTTAATAATTTGCAGAACAACACCACTTATTACGTGCGTGCGTATGCCAAAGGAAACAATGGTATGACATACTATGGGGAAGAGAGATCGTTTACTACAGCACATAGCCTGACCATTCCACAGGGCTGGAAGTTGGTTACAGCAACATCCTCTCCTGCATATGAAATGATTGATGGCACACGCATTTCTGATTTAATGAATGGATATTTATTTAATTGCGAAAAAGATGATATAATGATTTTCTCCCAAAATGGGACGCAAAAAGTTCTGCCTGGAGCATTATTATGCAGCGACGGTTTCGGATATGATCAAGAGACAAACCTTGGACAATGGTATTTTGACTACCCTAACAATCCAACGATTTTGTATATGCAGATTCCTTTTTTCTATGATAATGCCATAAGGGCATGTAGGATTATCACCTATAATAACAATTTGCTGAAAGTATCAGTCATGTTCAATGATGACGAGGTTCCTGCAAAAGGCACGTACACATTTATATTAACGTATGTTCCTGCACAATAGAGCTTTGCGTCAAAGAAATATAGTATTAAAGATGATGAAACTGATAAGAACATTTCATCCTGTGGGTCAGGGAGCGTTTTATTCTGAACGCTTTTACGATGAAAACGAGAAAAACGTTTTCAATATGGTTTATGACTGCGGAAGTAAGACAAAAGATATCAATCTTAACCAGATAATTGACAGTGTGTTCCAACACGATGATGAGATTAATCTGTTATTTGTTTCGCATTTCCATGAAGACCATATCAACGGAATTGAATATTTGGCGAATAAACATATAATCAAGAAATTGGTTATACCATCTCTCTCTACAATCGGAGCAAACTTAATTTTGGTTGACTATTTGTACAATTTGCATTCTACTTCCAACATAAACAATTACGCAAATCGATTTATTGCGTCTTGTTATAATGAAGAAATGCCCTTTGACCAGTCAAATGGTGTCGAAATAATCCAAATAGACGATAAAGTACCACAGATTCCTGTTCATGATGTATGGGAATATCATCCTTCCTGTGCTGCAACTGGGTATCAAGACTTTATTTCAACGTTAATTGAAGCTGTCGGTCTGCAGGATTGTTATGACCTATTTAATGGCAGAAATTTTGCAGTGATTCGCGATTATTTTGAAAAAGATGTCAATATTGACAAACTACATAATTTCTACAAATCGTATTTTGAAGAAAAACATAAAGACGACAATTTCTACTCTATGACGGTATTGTCTAAAGCTGTGAACGATGACATCAAAGAACCAAGTTGCTTATACACAGGAGATTTCCCTTCAAGATATTCTCATTGTCGGAAAAAACTAATATCGGACTATAAACAATATTGGGATGATATTAACACCATTCAATCCCCTCATCATGGTTCAGGGAGAGACAACCATGTTGAAATACACAATGTTAAGAATCGTAACTGCGTGATCTCATACGGAAAAAACAACCAATATCGTCATCCTCACCAAAAAGCATTAATTAATATGATTAATTCCGAAGCTATCATTCATCTTGTTGATGAGGATCAGAGTAGCAAATATCAAACTGTTTTTGAATTTTAGAAATTCCAATATTATGAAAAGACCATTGTATTTTTTGTTATTGTTTTTTATTTTAAGCATATCAAGCGCGCTCGCCCAAACAATCACCCTCACTTTCACCGCTAAAGATGCGGGCAACCATTATGTCCAACTCAATAGGGTTGCCATTACCAATCTTACAAAGAGTTGGCAGGAAACCATTTATTGGCCCGATACCACGCTGACGATGCAGAATGGCACAGGAATCGAAGAACACGTCACCAACGGAGGTTTTGCGCTGTCGCAAAACAACCCGAACCCGTTTTACGGCACCACCGATGTAAGTCTGACTGTGGCGAATGAAGGGCTTGTCACGTTGGAAATATCGGATGTGAACGGGAAAATCCTAAAGACGCACAATGTGCATCCACAACAAGGCACCCACCAATTTCGTGTTTCCTTGTCCACCCCCGGCACTTATGTGATGTCCGCCCGCCAGAAAGAGAAATCGTCATCCATTAAAATGGTCTGCAATGGTGGAGGAACCTCGAATTCTATTGATTATCTCGGAATGGTACACACCATCACTTACGTGCTGAAATCCAGTACAACAAATCCGTTCAACTTTGGGGATATAATGGAATACGTGGGGTATGCCACCATTAACGGTACGGAGATGGAGAGCCAGCGCATCACACAAGCGCAGGGGGCATCGCAGACATTTGTGCTGCAGTTTGATGTGTTGCAAAATCACTTGCCTGCTCTGATCACTCAGGTTGTAAACAATATCACATCCTCCTCCGCAACAGTAGGGGGTATAATAACCACAGACGGCGGAGCAGCGGTATTTGATCGGGGTGTTTGTTATAGCACCATTACTACACCAACGGTATCAAACAATTGCGTTCACATCGGACAAGGCACGGGTTCCTTTTCAGATAATCTGACGGGATTATCCCCAAACACAACGTATTACGTGCGCGCATACGCAATGAATAGTGTGGGCACGGCGTATGGTAACGAGGTGAGCTTTACTACCACCACAGCAATTCAATTGCCAACAGTGATTACAACAGCAGTGAATAGTGTCGCACAAACTATCGCCACCTGCGGCGGCAATGTAACCTCAGACGGAGGTGCAACCGTTACGGCGCGTGGCGTGTGCTGGAGCACTTCTCAGAATCCGACCACCGCCGACAGCCACACTTCTGACGGTAGCGGCACGGGCAGTTATACCAGCAGTCTCACGGGGCTTACATCCAGCACCACGTACTATGTGCGTGCTTACGCCATCAACAGCGCGGGAACATCATACGGCAACGAAGTGAGTTTTACCACCACAGCTTCCGCACAGGTGCCCTCGGTAACCACCGCAGCGGTCAGCAACGTGACGGAAACTTCTGCCACCTGCGGCGGCAATGTAACCTCAGACGGTGGTGCAACTGTTACGGCGCGTGGCGTGTGCTGGAGCACTTCGCAGAATCCGACCACCGCCGACAGCCACACTACCGACGGTAGCGGAACAGGCAGCTTCACCAGCAGCATTACGGGACTCCTTGCAAATACAACCTATTATGTGCGTGCGTATGCCACCAACAGCGTGGGCACGACGTATGGCAATGAAGTGAGTTTTACCACTGCTGATGACGTTATGCAAGACGGCCAGCCCTGTCCGGATGCACCCACGGTAACCGATATTGACAATAACACATATAATACGGTGCAAATCGGGCAACAATGCTGGATGAAGGAGAACCTGCGTACCACCCATTATGCCAATGGCACAAGCATAGCTTTGGGTAGTAGCATAAGCTACACAACGGCTTATCGTTATTATCCCTATCATAACCAAAGTATCGTTTCCACCTATGGTTATCTGTATAACTGGCAGGCAGTGATGGGAGGCTCTTCCTCCAGCAGTGCCAATCCGAGTGGTGTACGGGGTATCTGTCCTGTAGGTTGGCATGTGCCGAGTGATGCGGAGTGGACACAAATGACCGATTATGTAAGCAGCCAGATCCAGTATGTGTGTGGTAGTGATAGTACCTATGTTGCCAAGGCATTGGCTTCCACAACAGGATGGAATAGCAGTCCCTACACTTGTGCAGTGGGCAACAACCAAAGTACTAACAATGAGACTGGCTTTTCGGCATTTCCCGCTGGCGACTTCAATAACGGCTACAACTATGTCGAAACTTACGCCAATTTTTGGTGCGCTACAGAGTATAATGACGATGGCGCGTACATCCGCTATTTCAGTTCCGATTTTGCTGACGTATACAGGGACTATTTAGACAAGAGTTTCGGTTTAACTGTCCGTTGTGTCCGCAATGAAAATGACTCTTCCACAATCCAATTGCCCACTGTCACCACCTCTGCGGCAACTGATATAACCGCAAACTCTGCCACCTGCGGCGGAAACGTCACTTCCGATGGCGGCGCAACCGTTACAGCACGTGGCGTGTGCTGGAGTACTTCACAAAGCCCGACTGTATATGACAGCCATACTACCGATGGCAGCGGAACTGGCAATTTCACCAGCAGCCTCACGGGACTTACCGTTGGAACTACTTATCATGTACGCGCGTATGCTACCAATAGTGCAGGAACGGCATACGGTAACGAGGTGATCCTTAGCTTGCCTTGCCTGGGAGCAGCCACGGTGACCGATATTGACAATAACATATATAACACAGTGCAAATCGGGCAACAATGCTGGATGAAAGAAAACCTACGTACCACTCGTTATGCCGATGGCACAAGCATAGCTTTGGGGAATAGTACAAGCACCACAACGGCTTACCGTTATTATCCCGACTACAACTCATCCAATGTTGCTACTTACGGTTATCTGTACAATTGGAAGGCAGTGATGGGCAACTCGTCCTCAAGCAGTGCCAACCCAAGTGGTGTACAGGGGATTTGTCCAACGGGCTGGCATGTTCCGAGTGATGCGGAGTGGACACAGCTTACAAATTTTGTAAGCAGCCAGAGCCAATATGTATGTGTATGTGCTAACAATTATATTGCTAAAGCTTTGGCTTCCACCATAGGATGGAATAGTAGTTCCAATACCTGTTGTGCAGTGGGCTATGACCCAAGTACTAACAATGAGACAGGTTTCTCCGCCCTTCCTGCTAGTGCTTACACCGCACCCGGTGAATCCTCGGACTTCGGTAACTACTCCTTCTTTTGGAGCACAACAGATGACTCCTATAACGCGTTTGGTAGAAACCTCTACTATGATGATAACAACATGAGCTCTTCTGCCTATGAAAAGAGTTTCGGTTTTTCTGTCCGTTGTATTCGCGATTTGCCCACTGTTTTTACAACAGCCGCAAGCAGTATTCAGCCCACTTCCGCCACTTGCGGCGGTAACGTCACCTCCGATGGCGGGGCAACCGTTACAGCACGCGGCGTATGCTGGAGTACATCACAGAATCCTACAATTGAAGATAGCCACACCATTGACGGCAATGGTACGGGTATTTTTACTAGCAATATCACGAATCTATCACCTGCCACCCAGTATTACGTGCGAGCGTATGCCACCAACATTTGGGGAACAGCGTATGGAAATGGGGTGAGTTTTATAACTACCAGCCAGCCTTGCCAAGGAGCAGCCACGGTAACCGATATCGACAATAATACATATAACACGGTGCAAATCGGCAACCAATGCTGGATGAAGGAGAACCTGCGCACTACACGTTATGCCAATGGCACAAGCATCGCATTGGGAAGTAGTTCAAGCACTACAACGGCTTATCGTTATTATCCTGACAACAGCTCATCCAATGTTGCCACTTATGGTTATCTGTATAATTGGAAGGCGGTAATGGGCAACTCGCCCTCAAGCAGTGCCAACCCCAGCGGGGTGCAGGGTATCTGTCCTACAGGCTGGCATGTGCCAAGTGATGCGGAGTGGACGCAGCTGGTGGATTATGTTAGTGGCTCAATCAGCCAATACCAATATATGTGCGGCAGTGACACCACTTATATAGCCAAAGCATTAGCTTCCTCTATAGGATGGAGTGCTGGATACCGCACATGTGATGTAGGCAGCAACCCAAGTGCCAACAATGCGACTGGCTTTTCGGCCTTTCCCGCTGGCCATTATATTGGCGACTTCTATCCCATGTTCGGCATGGGTGCCTATTTTTGTAGTGCAACGAAATTAATTGACTATGACAATGACAGCGACTTGTGGGTTTACGTGCTAACCTACAGTTCGGCCGAAGTGCTAAGAACAAGCTATTTCCAGGACTACGGTTTGTCGGTCCGTTGTGTCCAAAACGAAGGTGGCTCATCCACAGCCCAATCGCCTACTGTCACCACCTCTACGGCTAGCAATATAACCGAAAACTCTGTTTCCTGCGGTGGCAACGTCATTTCCGATGGCGGTGCAACCGTTACTGCACGAGGTGTGTGTTGGAGTACTTCTCATAATCCTACTGTGAGTAACAGCTACACAACCGATGGAAGTGGCACGGGCAGCTTCACCAGCAGCCTTACGGGGCTTACCGCCAACACCACCTACTATGTACGTGCATACGCCACGAACAGCGTTGGTACGATGTATGGCAATGAAGTGAGTTTCACGACTTTATCTAATGGTGACACCTCGCAGGATGGGCTGCCATGTCCTGGTATGCCCACCCTCACCGACATTGACGGCAACATATACAACACGGTGCAATTAGGTAACCAGTGCTGGATGGCCGACAATCTGCGTACCACACGGTATGCAGATAACACCATCATATCACAGGGCAGTAGCGCTTCCACCACAGAGGCATACTGGTACTATCCCAACAACGATGCTTCCAACATGCCCACATACGGGTTGCTGTACAATTGGAAGGCGGTGATGCACAACGCTACCTCTTCTAGTGCCAACCCGAGCGGGGTGCAGGGCATCTGTCCCACAGGATGGCATTTGCCAAGCGATACAGAATGGGTTCAGTTGACCACTTATGTCAGCAGTCAAAGCCAGTATGTTTGCGGCAATGATAACACACAAATTGCCAAAGCATTGGCAAGTACAACAGGTTGGAACAGCAGTTCCGGTATTTGCGATGTGGGCTACACACCTTCCGATAATAATGCCACAAATTTCAATGCTCCACCTGCGGGAGTACGCACCTATAGTTTTTTTGATAAGGGTAGAAGTGTAAATTTTTGGAAATCAACTGAATACAACAGCAATAATGCCTACTCTGTTGGCATAGCACTCAACGTTGCAAACATTGTAAATAGCAACAATCCCAAAACGTATGGCTTTTCCGTACGTTGTGTGCGCGATGAGAGTGGTTCCACTACAACACAAATGCCTACGGTCACTACTTCTGCGGCAAGCAACATAACCGATAACTCTGCCACTTGCGGTGGCAACGTTATTTCCGATGGCGGAGCAACCGTTACCGCACGAGGCATGTGCTGGAGCACTACTCACAACCCTACGGTGAGCAACAGCCACACCACCGACGGCAGCGGTACGGGCAGTTTTACCAGCAGCCTTACGGGGCTTACCGCCAGCACCACCTACTATGCAAGGGCGTATGCTACCAACAGCGCAGGTACGGCATACGGCAATGAAGTGAGTTTTACGACTATACCAACACAAACACAAAGCGCGACCATTATTCTTGAAGCGCATAATGTTTGGGGAGATGGCACTGGGTATCAACTTTTGCTGGATGCTGATGCCACAGCATATGGTACTATTATTCCCACAAGCGGACCGCTCACTTCTTCTGGAGATGCCGATGCGACCACCTACGCGGCTTTCGAATACAAGATCCCTCAAAATGCGGATGGGTCCACTTACACTTCGAATATGGTTTATGATGGCAGTGTCACCCATTCCATCCCAGCCGGCACGTATGATTATTGTATCACAAATCCTACGCCTGGTGACAGGATTTGGATTGCTGCCAGCGATAATGGCCGCAAAGATAATTTCATATTCCAAGAAGGTTACTCATATCATTTCTTATTGAGTAAAGATATGAATGACCAGCATGACACGGTGAGTATCACCGTTTTCAATTCGTCATTATCAACACCCACTGTGACCACAACGGTTGCAAGCAATATTTCCTCTAACTCGGCCACTTGTGGTGGCAACGTTATTTCCGATGGCGGGGCAACCGTTACCGCACGCGGCGTGTGTTGGAGCACTTCTCATAACCCTACCGTGAGCAACAGCCACACTTCCGATGGCAGCGGCACGGGCAGCTTCACCAGCAACCTTACGGGACTTACAGCTGGAACAACCTATTATGTGCGTGCGTATGCCACCAACAGCACTGGAACAGCATACGGCAGTGAAGAGAGTTTTACGACTTTATCCAGTGGTGGCATCTCGCAGGACGGGCAACCTTGCCCAGGTACCGCCACTCTGACCGACTACGACGGCAACGTTTATAACACCGTGCAAATCGGCAACCAATGCTGGATGGCAGAAAATTTGCGAACCACGCACTACGCAGATGGCAGGACAATATATTATAATGATAATATCCATGAGTATAATTATCCCAATAATAATGCTTCTAATGTGAATACTTATGGCTACCTCTACGATCGAGGGGCTGTATTAGATGGTTTTTTTGCCAGTGACCAGAATCCCAGTGGCGTACAAGGAATCTGCCCTATAGGCTGGCATATACCCAGCTACGCAGAATGGACTCAACTCACAGACTATGTAAGCAGCAGAAACGATTATGTGTGCGGTACAAATAATTCATACATTGCTAAGGCATTAGCCTCTATTACTGGTTGGAGTTCATGCCTTTACTGTGACACGCTCACTTGCGGAATCACTAATGGTCCAAGCTTAAATAACTCCACAGGTTTCAACGCGTTGCCTGCAGGTTTTTATTATGAGTATTATAGTAGTGCAACGAACTTTGGCACTCAGGCTTATTTTTTTAATTCTTCCCATAATAGCCATACCATAAATCTGTCTAGCACAATCCCCTATGTGATAACAAATCCTTATATTTTAGGTGGAGTATCCGTACGTTGTCTCCGCACGGAGGAGATAGACACAACAATAGCTAATATTCCATGTCCAAGTGCTTCGTCAGTGATAGATGTGGATGGAAATGTTTATAACACGGTGCAAATCGGGCAGCAATGCTGGATGAAGGAGAATCTACGCACTACGCACTACGCTGACGGCACTGCTATTGCTTTAGGGAATTCCTATTCTGTGTCTACCGTCACAGCCTACCGATATCATCCAGACGGAAATGCTTCTAATGTTGCCACATATGGATATTTGTACAACTTGAAGGCGGTGATGCGAAACGATTCCTCTTCTAGTGCCAACCCGAGTGGGGTACAGGGCATCTGTCCCACAGGATGGCATGTACCCAGTTGTGACGAGTGGACTCAACTTAGTAATTATGTCATGTCCAAAAGCGAGTTCACGTGCGATCATATTAATCACATAAGAAAATACTGCAAAGCGTTAGCTTCAACTAGTGGATGGAACTCTTCTTCAAATATTTGCTCTGTTGGTTATGACCAAATTTCCAACAATGGCACTGGGTTTAGTGCTTTACCTGCGGGTAATAAAGTTGAAAACAACATTGGTAATTTGGGTTCACAAGCAATCTTTTGGAGCACTTCTCTCAATAGTGGCTTTACTACAACTACAGCTATAGAATTGTCAGCCAGTTCAAGCACCATTTATTGTGATTCACTCCCCGGTTCCTGTGGCAATTCCGTTCGTTGTCTGAAAGATTAGTGAAAAACAAAACCAAATATTCAATCAGTAACTAATATAGATTCAATATTTTATGGAAAAATTGAAACAATTTCTTCGTGGGATTCCAAAATCATTTGAACTTTTTTGGGGAACACTCAAAAACGCAAAAAAGGACTTTTGGAATTCTATCTATGTTTTGTTTTGGGTGTCACTTGCTCTCTCTTTCCTTTTTTATTTCGTAGAACACGTCGCCCAACCCGATGAATACCGCAATTGGTGGCAGGCTTTCGTTTGGACAATCACACGCTATATTGGAGATCCGGGGCGTTTTGCAGGTAATGGGCCTATCACTTTTACAGGTCGTTGTATTGATATGGTTATCGCTATATTGCAAATTCTCATCTTTGCTGTTCTTACAGGTTATGTCGCTGATAGTTATCGAGATGCAAAGAGACAAAATCATTTGCAAGAATGTCGCGAGAAAATACGGAAATCATTCAAACGAGTGAGGAATACAGACACAAAGTACCGTGTGGTGCCACGCAACATCTCTGTTGCTTCTCTATCGGTGAAAAACAACCTGACAGAGAATGATATTATTGAGACCGTTGCTAAATACAAAGAGTTTCGGCTTCGTAACCTTGGTGATGCACAACCACGGTCAGAGCATCCGCTAGACCGCTTGGCGGTTGAACTGATGCCGTTCAATGAAAAAACGGTGGATGGATTCTCAATTGAGAAAACTTCATACGGTATTAAAATCAACCGTCACTCAAATGTCACTATTGTGGCTCCTACAGCAGACAGAGAGAATTCCATCGGACCATTCGCCTATTATCTGGCACAATTTGGAGGTTTCAATCTGGTAAGCCGTTTACTCGTTAATGACAGTCACGACAGGATTAGTTATCTCACCATTGAGGATAAACATATTGAACCTGCATTAGATGATTATATTAACGACATTAAAGGATTGTCAACCTCTGATAAAAACTGGAATATTATTGTTTCAGCCACAAAGAAAGCGCCTACAGCCCAAATACATTTTGCACATACAGATAAGGATGGGAAGGCAAGAACCACTATTAATGAAGCAATACTACAACAACTATATGCCAATCTTTCCAGTACATTAAAAAGCCAGCATAATATTGATTCAGATATGGACAATTCTGACTTTCTTCCCATAGGTAAAAATAACATTGCTGTAGAGACTGGTGCTGGCAATACCAATAATGCCTTTATTATGCGTTTGTCATATAGCTTCATCACATGGACAGACCGTTGGACCGACATTATTGTAGATATGTCTGAGACTATACGGGACTGCATAGAATCCCCAGAACGCCAACAACTTTTAAAAATTGGTACTGAAACTCGCAAAGAAACCGAGAAATTGTGGAAGAAGAAAGGTGTCGGTTTCGGTGATGGCAATATTGAGATGAAAACACCTACGGGCAGCAAATAAAATTGAAATGTATTATTGTGGCCTGTTTGATGAAAACGGAGAAGAATTAAGACTCCGCGTCCACGGGTTCCTGCAGCGCGAGGTGCGGGAAATGAAACGGTTGGCGGAGGAGAGGTAGGCTTGCTCTTACGTGAATACCCGCGTTCACAGCTGCAACACCGGATTCCCCTCCAAACTGCCGACAATGTTTTGGTAGAGCACCGTGTCCTCCACCCTGCTGATGGAGGACACCCGTTTGCCGCCATCCTTGGAGGAGCCGCCGCAATGGAAAATCATCTCATTCGGGGTGGCGTGGTCAATGAAGATGTAACGGTCGTGATAAATGCCGCCCGAGGATCTCAGTTCGATGTCAACATGCGGGTATTCGCTCTGGAAATCAGCATACTCGGCTTGGTGCAGTCCGTGGTTCACATTGTCGCTAAAAATGGTGACCTTCACCCCGGAGGGCACCGATTTCAGCAAGACCAGTGTCTTCAAACTGATGTAGTTGTCGATGATATGGATTGTTTTCTCAGCGTAGGAATATATTTCGGAATAGGCGATGTCGGCCTCAACGGTCTGACCGTTATAGAATAGGTAGTCTTTCTTGATGTTCTTGTCAGTAAAGTCGTTAATCACGACAGTCAAATCGTTCACTTGTTGTTTGATTTGGCGGATTTCCTCGGTGTTGTTACGGGTTTGAGTGGTGAGTGCCAAAAGTTCCGTGGTCGGTAAAACATGCTGTCGTTGAATGATGTAATCTTTCATCTGTTTAAAGAGCCTTATCAAATTTTTACTCTGACTAACAGCGAGTTCACCTTTCAGCACAGTCATGAGCATATAAATGCCTTGTTCTGTAAATGCGTAGGGCATTTTTCTTGTACCACCCCATCTTGATGTGAAATTTTTGCACATCAAGTTCTTAAATTCCTCTTTAGTAAGCTGAAACCTGAAGTCTTGTTCAAAGCGCTCTATGTTGTTGTTGACTTGACGGGTGAAAAATCTTGTCTCATACCCGTAGATGGCCGCCAAATCAAAGTCCAGCATCACTTGCACACCTCTGATGATGTATATCTTCGACATCAAATATTCCTCATTTAGAAGTATCATTTCTTTTTCTTCCATATCGCAGTAATAATAAACCTCGCAAAGATACAACTTCTTTGTTAGAAAAGCAAACTGTTTGGATGCATAATTTATTGAAAATCAATATTGTGAAAATGACATTTTCCGACCATAAAAGTGCATTTCTTGGCAAAAAAATGCAAACGGCATCCGATGTGTGCTCGTACAGGCATTTTCGTGTCCGAACAAAGAGTGCCCATTTTTGGAAAAAATTGGAGTTGAACCCCGCCCGCCGCCTTCTCCACCATCACCTTCTACGCCTACGGGCGCGAAATCCGCGCCCATGATTTCCTCCAGCGCGAGGTGCGGTACAACTTCATTTGCCTGATAGAGCTTCACAACGGAATTTATTGTATTTTTGCGGCCGCGAATCCATTATTCGCTTTGTCAAGAAAATCAATACTTTCTTATGGAGAATAAATACAAATTGGTCTGCACGCAGTGCGGCGAAACAATTCCCGACTTTGCCACTTGGTTTTCGCAGAACCAGCAGTGCAAGTGCGGCTGCAAACGTGCCGATGTCGTCTATTCGGCTGATTATCACAAGATCACGGAACTGACGAAGCCGGAACATAAACCCGCCAATTTTTATCACTATTTCGACTTTTTGCCCGTGATGGACGAGAAGAACATCGTCTCTTTGGGCGAGGGTGCCATTCCGATTGAGGAGTGGGATTTCTTGGAGAAATATGCTCGGGAGAAATATGGCGTTGATTGCAAGGTGATGGTCTATCGCAACGACTTGAACGGCGGCAGCAACACCTTCAAAGACATTGCCGCTTCGTTGGCAGCTTCTTTGTTCAAGGAGAACGGCGTGAAGGAGTTTTGCGTGGCTTCCACGGGCAACACCGCCACGGCGTACGCCCGCTACTTGGCCGAAGCCGGCATCAAGTTCACGGTGTTCATGCCGCATGACGCGTGCGAGGACACGGTGAAGGCCATCCGCTCCTACGGTCAGAACGTGGTCGTGTGCGACGGCAACTACGGCGATGCCAAGAAGGAGGCCAACGACTTCCACGAGAAGAACAACGTGCTGATTTCCACGGGCAACATCGATCCCATCCGTGTGGAGGCCAAGAAGACGATGGTCTTTGAGTACTTGCGTCAGCTGGGCAAGATGCCCGATGTGTATGTGCAGGCCGTTGCGGGCGGAACAGGCCCCATCGCTCTCGACAAGGGCATCCGCGAGCTGCAGACCACCTTCCCGGACACCAAGATGCCCCGTATGCTGTTGATCCAGCAGGATACCTGCGACCCGATGGTACAGGGGTGGGAGAGTGCCGTGAAGGCCGGATTCCAGGAAGGTTATGAGAAGGACTATCCCATCATCCCGAATCCGCAGACCATGGTTTCCATCCTTTCCGCCGGCAATCCGGGTATGTATCCCATTGTTGCGCCCATCGTGCGCAAGAGCGGCGGTACGTTCCTGCGTGTGAAGGAGAGCGAGCTGGCGAAATACGGCAAAATCGTCAAGGACGAGCGCGGCATCTACTTCGGCCCCGCCTCCGTTGTCTGTCTGGCCGGCTTCTACAAAGCCCTGGAGGAAGGACAGATTCGCAATGGCGAGACCGTACTCCTCAACACCGGCGAAGGCGCGGCTCGAGCCAGCTTCTTCAAGAAGATGGTGGACGAGGCGTAAGGGTAGGGGAGAATGGTTATTCGTTCTTAAATATTATATTCAAAAAAAAAGCGCTTCAAACGAAGCGCTTTTTCTTTATCTTACGTCTAACGTCTCAAGTCTTACGTCTTATTTCTGATAGAATCTCACACGGTTGTCCAGCACTTTGGCTTGGCTGATCAGGTAGCTGAGCAGCGTGTTTTCGTTGCGCTCACGGCCGATCAGTTCATTCCGGAGGTAGTTCTTCTCCATCATGAGGTTTTGTGAGGCTTGTCCGTCACGCAGCTCTTTCACATTCACGACATACACCATGTTGTTTCCGCAGACTGCTGTGGGTTTGTTTTTGGGCAGGTTGAAGATTTGGCCGATGGCCTTGCTGTCAACGCCACGGTTCATGTAGTAATCGCCGGCGAAGCTCAACATCACGCTGTCGTTGGCGGCAACGGAGTATTTCTGGGCCACGGCTTCGAAACCGGAAGCGAGATCTTTGTTCAGCTGGTCGGCAACCATGTTCAGCTTGTTTTTACGTTCCAGAATCGTTTTGATGTCATCTTTAGCATCTTTGTATTTCTGCACGCCTTTTTCACGGGCTTGGGCCACGCATGCCACTGCAAAATACGTTCTGTCAATGTTGAAAACGTCAGAAATGGCGTCTTTCTTCACATCATCGCTGAATGCCCAGCTCACGATGTCGCGGCAGTTGGGCAGTTGGCCGATATTGGCCAGCATGGAGGTCACTTTTTGACCGTTGACCACTTGGATACCCTGTTTTGCAGCGTTGGCGATGAATTCATCGTTATTTGTCACGCTGGCGGCAAACTGGTTGGCTTGGGAACGAAGTGCGTTGAAAGTGGCTTCAGAAGCATTCACGTCGTAGTCGTAAAGGACAAACTGACGTTTTTCGATGAGTTGAGTGCGGTCAAGCACTTGGAAAACGATGTATCCGTTGGGGGCTTTGTAAAGGTAAATGCCGCCGTTGGGTGTTTCAAGCAAGCTGTTGTAGAGGTTGGACATCGTGCCTCTTTCGGGGAGCCAGAAGGTGGTGTCGCCTTGTTCGCGGCCATACAGGTAATTCGGCTGCAGTTCGAAGATAGAAGCCTGGTTGGATTTGATCACATCGGCAAGGCTGTCGGCGATTCTGTGGGCTTCTTTCTTGGAATAAGGGGCTTCCTTGTATTGAGCGGTCTTGAAAGGCAGCTCGATGGTGGCCACGAGCACTGAGTCGGGACGGTTGGCGGCACCGAACACCTTGCCGAAGTACCACTTCACGTTCTCATAAAGGAAAGGCTCGATGAAGCTGCCCACAGAAGATTTGAAGATGAGGCTGTCCAGTTCAGGAATATTGATGTCGGATTCCTTGAAATAAGTGCTATCGACCACACCGTTGCCTTTTGAGAGGTTGAATTCGGCGATGGACTGTTGCGTGAAGTTGGTGAAATCCTTGCGGACACTGTCTTCGATAGCCTTGAGGTCGGCAGGTGTGGGGTTGATGGGGAACACAGCCACGTTGATGTCGCGATTGTCGGCCTGAAGGTCGAACATGTCTTTCTTGTGAGTGTTGTAGAAATCCTTCATTTCCTTTTCGGAAACTTCCGGCTTCAGGTTCTGGAAGGCGGTGAGTTCCGGATTGACAGTCATCAGGGAAACCATGGCCATGTTGTTGTCTTTGGCCAACTGTTTCGCCATCGGGTCGGAGAAATAGAGGGTGTTCTGCGCCAAAGCGAAATAATTCTGCTGCTTTTCGGCATTAATGGCAAAACGGACCAGCGCTTGGTAGGCGTTGTAGATATCCTTGCCTTGATCCTGGTTGGCCAATGTTTCGATATTGGAGATGATGCCCATTGCATTCTCGGGACCGTAGAGTTGAGCCAGTGCGTTGGCGAACTGGGCGATGAACTGGTTGGGCTGCTGAGTGCTGAGGGAAGCCACCATGTTCTCTTTGAAATCTTCGATCATTTGCGGGGTGAAAGTCAATCCCAACTTTGCTAACTGTTTGTCTAAAACTGCATCCTGAAGCATCTGCTGCCAGGTCATCTCGTGGATTTGGTAAGTTTCGTTGTCTTCAAAGGAAGTCTTGTTCTGCAGCAGCTTCATGAGGGCAGTGTTCTCCTCATATTGCTTGCTGTACTGCTGATCCATCTTCTTACCATCGATTTTGGCCATCACATACTTGTTCGAGAATATGCGTTGAACATTAGAAAGGTCGCCTAAGATAAACGCTAATAAGGCCAAACCGATGATTACCAATAAAAGCACGCCGTGCTTACGAATTGCGCCAATTGCTGCCATAGATTTTTATTTTTAGTTATACATTATATTTCAAAAAATTAGCCCGCAAAGGTAGCATTTTTTTGCATTGCTCCGTCTCTGTCGCTGTTTTTTATTATTCGATTGTAAAATTTTGATATATAGCAATTTGAAAAACAAAAACCCACTTTTTGATGTTTAATCCAAAGTGGGTGCTGTAGAAAAATGGATGATTTTGAGGTGCTGTTTCCGCAAAATCGGTTTGCGGTTTGCGGTTTACGATTTTGGAGATTGTCGTCACCAACAGCCAATAGCTAATAGCCAACAGCAAACAGCTATCCTCGGTACACCTGCGCGAAGAACGGGTTGTGCTTCGCCTGTTCCGCATAGTTCCATTCCGGCGGGAGGCATTCGGGACACCAATGGCCGCCTTCCAGAATGAGCTTCGGGGAGGCTTCGAAGGTGTGTCCGTCGTGGCATTGCCAGGTCAGCTTTTTGGCTGGGTCGCCATCGTATTCGGTGGAAACCAGCTTGCCGCCACGGAACTCTGCCGCTTTCTGCAAGTCGCTGACAGTCAATTCGGAAAGCGGCTTGCTTTCATCGTAGCCGTGGTCGATGTGCACCGCGTGCTCGCGCCCGGGAAGATCCGAAAGATCCCAGTCCTTCCAATCGGGGATGGCGCGGTATTTCTCCATGCTGCCGTAATAGGCGCGGATGCGTTTTTCGTCGTTATGCTTGATCCAGTATTGCGTGCCGTAGGTTTTCTTGTTGGCCAGCGTGCGCAGCGCCATCTTGATGACGAACGGCGGCGCGATTTTGGCGAGTTTGAAGAACCCTGGAAGTCCGTCGCTCAGCTGACGGAAATAGTCATCTACCGGCATGTTGGCGCGGAAGTGGAGGTAGTTCTCCAGCACGTCGGCGTCTAAATAGTATTGGCCATGAAAATTCTTGAGTACAAACCAGTTGGAGTTGAAAATCTTTTCGGGTTTCGGGCAGTAGGTGGCCTTGAGGATGCGGCATTCGAAGTCGTAGTTGGTCATGCGGTACTCGGGGCCGCTGCTGATGTTGTAGAAGCGGTTCCAGAACTCCGCCGGCACCTCGTCGCGGCAGACGCGTTCGAGCAGGCGGCCGGAGTCCTCCACGGTGGCCCATTCCAGCACGCCCTTGATGGGCACGTGGAACATGATGGGGTCGAAGTTCTTGAGGATGCCGGGGTAGAGGATGCCCGATTGGCGAAGACTCACCCAGTGCTTGAGGCCGGAGTCGGCGAAGACGCGCTCGGCGATGATCTTGCTGATGCCGTAGCAGTCGAACTCGCTGGAGCAGACGGGGTCGCCGGTGCGGCCCCAGTGCAGCGGCGCGTTGCGGTCGGAGGTCTGTGCCACCGAGCCGATATAGACGGCCTTGATGTCGTCAGCGTTGGGCTGCGCGAGGATGGCCTTGACCACATGCTGTGCTGCGGTCACGTTGACTTTCAGGGTCTTTTCGGGGAAATAGTCCGCCGATGGGGAGACCATGCCGCCCACGTGCAGCACGATGTCCGCGCCGGTGACGCCGCGCAGCACGTCGTCGTAGTTCATAAGGTCGCCCCACACGATACGGATTTTGTCCGCAATGGGGGCCAGTTTCTTCTCGTTTTTGGGACTTTTGCGCGCCAGGATGGTCACGTCATATTGTTCGGGATAGCGGAGCAGCTCTTTGAGCCCTTCCCATCCCATAGTGCCGGTCGCGCCGGTCAGGAACACGTTTTTCTTCATCTTTCGGTCGGAATTTTGAGGCCGCGAAGATACGATTTTTTAGGGAATAGGGAAAAGGCAATAGGCAATAGTTTTGCCGTGGCCGACTATTGTTTTCGGAAACAGCAAATAATAGCGGTCGCCTCCAATTCCCCTTCCTTTGGAAGGGGTGCCCGAAGGGCGGGGTAGGGGCGCGAAAGATTGGCCGAAAGGCCATCCTTGGAAATAAATGGGTTTTTTAATAACAAGAAAAAGGGAACCTTTTCAGATTCCCCAAAAGTCTTACGTCTCACGTCTTACGTCTTAAATCTTAAATTTCAAGTCTAATTACTGTCGCAGCACCTTCAGCGTCTCGACACCCTTGTCTGTACGAATCTGGCAGAGGTACAATCCAGCGGACAAGTCTGAAAGATCCAGCTCCAGATGACAGATGCCGGTGGACTGGATTCCGTTGTCATAGTGCAGCAACGTGCGGCCACTCAAGTCGAGCACGGAAATGCCGACGGGTGAGTTCTGCTCCAACAGGAACTGTACCGTGACCTTCCCGCAAGTAGGATTCGGATAGACGTGTGTTGTGGTGACGGTGGGAGGTTCCTCTGGAATAATCCAGGAGACGGAACCTGCGTAGGTGGCAAGCATCGCCATATTGTACCGGGCAACTTCGGCGAGATAGGCGTAATTACAGGAGTCGGTTACATCGTAGGCCGTGTGATATGTAGAAGGATAGGTATATTCACTGGCGTAAGTTGCACGAAAACCATACTCGTAGTAAGAGTAGCTGTCGCTTCTTGTTGCTCTCAGCATATTTTCGGAGTCGGGTAAGGTAACGGGAAGTAGGTCAGTGTATTGTTCGCAAATGGAAGAGGCGCGCATTAACACATCCACGGCATTGTCGTACCAGCGAAGCAGAAGTCGCCAATCGCCATCGGGCGGGTTGCTCACCATGTCGTTGTTCATCATCAGAGCGATTTTGTCGCCCGCCTTGCTGCGTTTATAAGCGTCAGCTTCGCTTCCCCATAGACCGAATTCTTCCGCATCATAAGCCATGAAATGGATGTTGCGGCTGAATTGGATTTTGTTTGCGTGACAGATGCGTGCCAATTCAAGCATCACGGCCACACCGGAAGCATTATCATCAGCCCCAGGTACTTGAGCGGTTACATAATAATTGTTGCTGTTAAATGCGATGGCATCCATGTGGGCACCCACAAGTACGATTGAGTCATCAATGGGATTGTCTGCAGGCAAAACGCCTTTGACATTGTAGAACCATTGGTCAATCCATAATCCGTATGCTACGGTATTACCCACAGCAAACGAGTCAAGTTCCGTTGTGACACCATATCTCTCCAAACGTTGGATAATATAATCAGCAACATCCCGATTGCCGTCAGGATTGTTTTCATTTTGTACCGCCAAACGGCTGCCGAAGTTCTGCAGATCCTGCACCGTCGCATATACGCTGTCGGCGCTGATTTGGTTCAGAATCTCACTCAAGTCAGTTTGGTTCTGTGCCCACAGTGCGCCGGACAGTAAAGTGTATATTATCAACAAAAAGAATGCAGCCTTTTTCATCTCTGTATGATTTTTGATGCGGCAAAGATAATCAATTAATCTTTCCAGACCAAAGGTCTGCAAAAAATTCCATCACAGAAATGATTTCAATATTGATTTTTTTACTGATTGTATTGCATATAAGAATGAAATATGTTCATTTTCAATGTTTTAAAATTTAAATAATCGTGATACTATAAGCCATAACTTTAAATTATCCAAAATATTTTAAAGTATAGGTTTGAAAAAATCTTTTTCTGAAAATATAGTTGCGTGTTTCCGACACGCATGCCTCGCGTGGTGACGCTATGCCCCACACTGCGGCCGATGCCTTATGTGGGGTTACTGAAATCTTGCCTCTACGAGGCTGCTCAAGGAAGATGTTTTATATTACTACCCTGGCCTTCGGCCACCCCTTCTAAAATAGAAGGGGAATGGCCCTTCGACCGGAAGATTTTCGTTAGCCGCTGTGATTGCTAACTACTAACTGCTAACTGCTAACTCATTTCCAGCATCCTCTGTATCGGTACCAGCGCTTTCTTCCGCAGTTCCTCGTCCATAATGAGCTCCGGTTGCTCCTCGAGGAGGGCGGCGTAGATGTTCAACAGGTTGTTCTTCTTCATGTTCACGCAGTCGTGCTTGACCGCGCCGTTGTAGAGCGTGTAGAGCTTCTTGTCGGGGTTGCGCTTCTGCATCTCGTAGATGATGCCGCTCTCGGTGACCACGATGAACTCCTTGGCGTCGCTTTCGCCGATGAAGTTGAGCATGGCGGCGGTGGAGCCGATGAAATCGACCTTCTCCAGCAGCTCGCGGCGGCACTCGGGATGCGCCACCACGATGGCGTTGGGATGCTCCGCCTTGGCCTTCTCCAAATCCTCCACCTCGTAGTGGTCGTGTACGCAGCAGGCACCGTCCCAAAGGAGCATCTCGCGTCCAGTCATCCGGTTGATGTAGTCGCCGAGGTTGCCGTCGGGCACGAAGATGATCTTCTCGTCCTTGGGCAGCTGGTTGACGAGCTTAAGGGCGTTGCCGGAGGTGACGATCAGGTCGCACTGGGCTTTCACGGCCGCTGTGCAGTTGACGTACGCTAACACTTTGTGGTCGGGGTGCTTCGCCTTGAATTCGGCGAGCTTTTCGGCCTTGCAGCTGTTGGCCAAGGAGCAGCCCGCGCTCATGTCAGGCACGAGCACCTTGCGCGTGGGGTTGAGGATCTTGGCCGTTTCCGCCATGAAGTGCACGCCGGCGAAGAGGATGATGTCGGCTTGGGTTTCGGCGGCTTTGCGGGCCAGTCCGAGGCTGTCGCCCACGAAGTCGGCCACTTCTTGCACTTCGGGCAGGGTGTAGTAATGCGCCAGGATGATGGCGTTCTTCTCGCGTTTCAGGCGAGCGATTTCGGTTTTGAGTTCGGTGTTGTTCATTCGGTTTGCGGTTTACGGTTTACTGGCCCCACACTGCGCTTCGCTTATGTGGGGTTATTAGCGCTTCGCGCGTCTTGCCCCTTCGGAGCTGCTCAAGGAAGATGTTTGATACCCCCTTGCCCTTCGGGCATCCCCCCTAAAGGGGGGAATGGTCCTTCGACCCATTCATCATTTATTATTCATCATTCATCATTCAGCATTCATCATTCAGCATTATTCTACATTCTACATTCTTCATTCTTCATTATTTGAAGATGAACCGTCGGAAGTCCAGCCCCAACGCATAGACCATCAGCGCGATGAGCAGCACGAAACCGATGGTGTTGGCGACGCTGAGGAATTTGTCGGAGGGCTTCTTGCCGGTGATCATCTCCACGAGGATGAAGAGAATGTAACCGCCGTCGAGACCAGGGATCGGGATGATGTTCATGAAGGCAAGGATGATGCCGAGCAGGGCGGTCATGCTCCAGAAGCGGTACCAGTCCCACACTTTCGGGAAGATGCTGCCGATGGTCAGGAAGCTGCCCAACTGCGTGGCGCCCTCCTTCGTGAAGACGATCTTGAATTGCTTGACGTAGTTACCCAATGTGCTGAATCCCTGAGAGATGCCGGTCGGGATGGACTGCCAGAAACTGTAATCGACATGCACCACGTCGAAGAAGTCGGCGGGTTGGCGGTAAGCCACGCCCATGTTGCCGACAGAGTCGAGGGTGAGCATCGTGTGACAGAGACTGTCGCCACGCATGTAGTCGATTTGCAACTCGTTGTTCTTGTTCTCGTTGAAGACGTTTTTGAAGTCGAAGAAGCAGAACATCGCGGAGTCGTTGATGCCGACGAGCGAGTCTCCTTTCCTCAACCCGGCCTTTTCCGCCGGTGTGCCTGCCAAAACGCTGTCGATGACGAACGGGATGCGGTAGTTGCAGAACAGCGATGAGCTGCCCGCGCCAACTACCTTTCTGGGCAGGTCTTTCGGGATGTTGATGACCACTTCCTCTCCGTCGCGCTCCACCGTCACGGTCTTCACGTTGTCGAGAAGCACGGTGTTGGCGAAGTCGCCGAGGGTCTTCGGATGCGTGGTATCAACCAAGAGCACTTTGTCACCGTTTTGGAAACCGGCATCCTGCATCTCTTGCGAGAATTCCAGACCGTATTTGGCGTTTTCGAGCGGGATGTAGTCGTTGCCCCATGTGAAGCACATCAATATATATATAATGATAGCTGTGAGGAAATTGACCAAAACACCGCCGATGATGATGAAAAAACGTTGCCAGGCGGGTTTCGCACGGAACTCCCACGGATGCACCTCGCTGCTCAAGTCGCTGGCTTTCGTGGTCTCATCGACCATGCCGTTGATGGAGCAGTAGCCGCCGAGGGGAAGCCAGCCGAGTCCCCATTCGGTGGATTCGGGGTGGTTGGCCCACTCTTCGGGTGCCTTGCCGGAGAAGAAACTGAAGTGCATCTTCCCGTTGAAACGCTTCATCCGGATTAGTGAAAGTCCCGGATTGAAGAAAACGTAGAACTGGTCCACGCGGGTCTTGAAGATCTTCGCGAAGGTGAAATGCCCGAGTTCGTGCGTGATGACCAGGAACGTAAGGCTGGCCAGAAGGCCGAGTATTTGCATTGATATACCCATTTCTTGAAAGGTTATTGGTTAGTGGTTATTGGTTATTGAGGGTTAGAGTTTAAGGGTTTAGAGTTTAGGAGTTATAGATTACAGGATGGTGAGTTTATGGGGCGTAATACCCCCCTTTAGGGGGGCAGGGGGGTATGCTTACGATTTTACAGATAGTTTCTTATGTCGTCGCGCATTCTGATGGCTTCGGCGCGGGCGCAGTCGGCGAAGTTTGCCGCTCCGTTGTCCTGCTTGCGGTAGGCGAGGAGGATGCCACGGGAGGAGTTGACCACGCCGCCGTTGCCGTTGCGGAGGTACTTGGCGATGTCTTCGGCCTTGCCGCCTTGGGCACCGTAGCCGGGGATAAGGAAGAAGGTGGTGTCGAGCATCTTGCGGATTTCCGCGGCCTCGTCAGGATGGGTGCAGCCCATCACGCCGCCGATGGCGGAGTAACCGCATTCGCCGATGAAGTCCTTGCCCAACTGTTGCAGTTTCTCACCCACGACATGATAGACACGCTTGCCGTTCTCCGTGGGCAGGTACTCGATGTCCTTCGCGCCCTCGTTGGAGGTGCGGATGAGCACGAACACGCCCTTGCCATTATCTTTGATATAAGGAAGATACGGTGACAAGCTGTCGAGGCCCATATATGGGCTCAGTGTGATGAAGTCGGCCTCGAACTCGCCCGTGAAGTGCGCTTTGGCGTACATTTCGGCGGTCTTGGCGATGTCGCCGCGCTTGATGTCGGCGATGATGACGGCCTTCTTCTCGCGCAAATAGGCGAGGGTACGGCAGTAGGCGCGCAGACCGGCCATGCCGTAAGCCTCGTAATAAGCGATCTGCACCTTGTAGCAGGCACTCACGTCCAAAGTGCTGTCGATGATGGCCTTGTTGAAGGCGAAAAGCCCGTCCTCAACCCCCGGGAACTCTTGGGCCAGCTTCTCGGGCAGGTATGACACATCCGTGTCCAATCCAACACAAACGTGGCCCTTTTCAGCCACGCTTGCAAATAGTTTGTCGATATTTGACATATTAATCGTTTTATGTTTTAGACTGAGGACTTTGGACTGAGGACTGAGGACTTTGGATTTGTATTATCCTTTCTTAAGTCTCAAGTCTTAAGTCTCAAGTCTTAATTCTCCAGCACTCTCATCATAAAGCCCGTGCCATGGATGTTACAGATTTCCACGGCTGGTTGAAAGCCGTCTTTGTATTTCACTTTACGTTCGCCGTCTTTCTTGGGCAGGACTTTGTCCTCATAATCGACGAGAATGTAGCCGCGGAGCTTGGTCATGAAGACATCCATGCTGCGGCTTGTGGTGTTGTCGTCCTCGCCCCATACTTCGCGGAGGATGATTTCGCGAGGCACGAGTTTGTTCTTGTGGTCAAGCAGCAGTTTCAGCAGCTCGCACTCCTTGCGGGTCAGCGTGCGGGTGATTTTCGGGTGTATAAGCTGCATTTCCGTGTAATTCAGCGCGAAATTGCCGAATTTGATAATCTCGTCTTCATTGACGTATTCACGTGGAGTGTTGTTCTGGCAGCGGCGCAGGATGGCGTGCATTCTCAAACCGAGCTCTTCAATGCTGAAGGGCTTGGTGATGTAGTCGTCGCATCCTAAATTGAAACCTTTGATACGGTCTTCCTTGGAACTATAGGAGGATAGGATGACAATAGGGACGTTTTTGTCGAGTTTCCGCATGTTTTGCAAAAGCTTGAATCCGTCGTAATTTTTGAGCGCCACATCGATGACGCAGATGTCAAATAACCCTTTGTTGAATGATTTATCCGCATCAGCCCCGTCTTTATAGTCCACAACGTCAAACCCAGAAATCTCCAAATAATCTTTAATTACATGCCGCAGATTGTCACTGCTGTCCACCAGCATCACTTTTTCTTTTTTCAATTTCATTTTTTTATGCTTTTATCAGACTTCTATTTTTCTTTACTCTATTTTATATGTTCAACGCAAAAAATCGTACTCTTAACGCTTGTGTATGAATGAAAACACCACTATTGTTACATCATTTACAAATTTGCTGCAAAAATAAAAAAATAATTGCAATTTTTCACAAATTTCAAAAAAAAAATTGTAAAGATTATCAAATGAAAACACAAATGCTTTTTCATTTTTAGTTTATAGAGGAGTTTGGTCGCTACATAACTATAAGAAAAACAAATAGATACGTATTTTTTAATGTGTTTTTTGCTGAGATTTGGGGGCGCAGAAAAAGAAAATATTTTTTTTCATGCCAATTGTCACATAAATTTTATACTTTTGCACCCGAATTTCCAAATTAAAAAAACACCAAATTAAATTAAAAAACAGTATGGATCTTCAAAAATTAATCAAACAAACTGAAGAAAAGAATCCGGGCCAACCTTTGTACAACCAGGCCGTTAGAGAAGTCCTCGAAACCATTTGCGATTTCGTGAACGAACATCCTAAATACGATCAATACAAGATCGTGGAGCGCTTGCTCGAACCCGAAAGAATCGTCAAATTCAAAGTCACTTGGGTTGACGACAAGGGCGAAATCCAAGTTAACAGAGGCTACCGTGTTCAACACAACATGGCTATCGGACCTTACAAGGGCGGTTTGCGTTTCCACCCGACCGTGACGGAAGACACCATGAAGTTCCTTGCTTTCGAGCAGACCTTCAAAAACTCCCTGACCACTCTGCCTATGGGCGGCGGTAAGGGCGGTTCCGATTTCGATCCTAAGGGCAAATCCGAGGGTGAGGTGATGCGTTTCTGCCAGTCCTTCATGACTGAGCTGCAGAAATACATCGGACCTGACACCGACGTTCCCGCTGGTGACATCGGCGTTGGTGGCCGTGAGATCGGCTTCATGTATGGCCAGTACAAGAGACTCCGTGGCGAACACGTCGGCGTGCTCACCGGCAAGGGTCTTGAGTGGGGCGGCTCTCTGATCCGTCCTGAGGCTACCGGTTACGGTGCTGTCTATTTCCTGGAAGGCATGTTGGACGCTAAGAAAGACACCCTGAAGGGCAAACGCTGCATCATCTCCGGTTTCGGTAACGTGGCTTGGGGTACCGCTCTCAAACTCGCTGAGCTGGGCGCTAACCTGGTCGCTATCTCTGGTCCTGATGGTTACATCCTCGACGAGGAAGGCATCAGCACTCCTGAGAAGATCGAATACATGAACGAGCTGAATGCTACCCGTAACAACGTGGTCGCTCCGTTCGCAGAGAAATTCGCTTCCGCGAAGTTCTTCCCGGGCAAGAAGGTTTGGGAAGTTCCTTGCGAAATCGCTATGACCTGCGCTATCCAGAACGAGCTCAACGGTGACGACGCCAAGAAGCTGATCGCCAACAACGTGAAATACGTTGTCGAGGTCTCCAACATGGGTTGCACTGCTGACGCTGTTGCTGAACTGCAAAAGGCTGGCATTTCCTTCGCTCCTGGTAAAGCTGCCAACGCTGGTGGTGTTGCTACTTCTGGCCTCGAAATGACCCAGAACGCCGCTCACCTGGGCTGGACCGCTGCCGAAGTTGACCAAAAACTTCACGGCATCATGAACAGCATTCATGAGAACTGTGTGAAGTATGGTAAGGAAGCTAACGGCTACATCAACTATGTGAAGGGCGCTAACATCGCCGGTTTCATCAAAGTTGCTGACGCCATGATCGCTCAAGGCATCGCTTACTAATCGTAAGTTTGTTTGCATGAAGGAAAAGGCACTCCGTTTGGGGTGCCTTTTTTGGTTAGAAGTTTACCGTTTTTTTTGTATTTTTGCCGCCAATTTAAATTTGGAAAATGGATAAGAATACAGTTATCGGTCTGTTGCTGATTTTCGCCCTGTTTCTGGGCTTCAGCTTCTACCAGACCTCTCAAATGAAAAAGCAGAAAGCCGCGCAAGAAGCTCAGTTGTCGGAAGAAATTGAGAAAGAATCTGCGGAAACGGCACAGGCACTCTCCTTGGACAAGTCTGACAAAACCGGTGCCCCCGCACCGACAGAAACGGCAGCGTTGTCCCCGGCTCAGAAATTCTCCAATGCTCAAGTGGACGAGAATGGTGATTATGTGGTGGAGACCGCCAAAGCATACTACTTTTTCAGCAAAAAAGGCGGCTATCTCAAACAAATCGAACTGAAGGATGTTTACCGCTACACTCCTAAAGATTCCGAAAAACAGCCCCTCGTGATTTATGAGGGCGGCTCTAACAAGATGTCCATGAAACTGATGCTCCGCGATCAGTCGGAAATCTCCACGGGCGACTGCTTTTTCGTGGCCAACACTGATGAACTTGTTGTGGATGAGCAACATAAGAAGCTTTCTCTGCGGTTGTATCCTAATGCCGGAACCGACAGCTCCCAATGTCAGGTCCTCGACCAGAAATCCTACATCGAGTATCTCTACACGTTTTCCAATGATGATTACAAGTTCGACTATGAGATCAATATCGTCAATATGGAGCCGTATCTCTACCCGAACCGCCACGCCTTCACGATGCTGTGGGATGCACAACCCAAATGCGTGGAGAAAAACTTCGAGTACGAGAAGAACATTACCTCCATATATTATATGGACAACAGCGACGGCGTCGGTAACCTTGACGAACGCAAGCCCGACAAGAAGGACTTCACCTCGCCACTGAAGTGGGTCTCTTTCAAACAGCAGTTCTTCACCACTTGCCTGGTTTCCAAGGAGACACCCTTTACTTCGGGTACACTGTCCGTGCAGATCCCTGATAACAAACAGGATAACATCCTGAAGGACTGTTCTGCCGCTCTTGACTTTGATGTGCCCGATTTGAACAAGGGACATTTCGGAATGTATATGTTCGTGGGACCGAACCAGTATCGTCTGCTCAAAGGTTACGATGTGAAACTGGAACGCCAAGTACCCCTCGGCTGGGGCTTCTTCCTGTTGCATTGGGTGAACCGGTTCATTATCATTCCGATTTTCAACTGGTTGGAAGCATACGGTTTAAGTTACGGCCTTATTATACTGATACTCACCATCTTCATCAAGATTGTGGTGTTGCCGGTGAGCTACAAGACTTATATGTCTTCGGCCAAGATGCGTGCCTTGAAGCCCGAGATCGAAGCCCTCAACGCGAAATATCCGAAAGAGGAGGACATGATGAAGAAACAGCAGGCCACGATGCAACTTTACCGCAGCGCAGGTGTGAAACCTGCCGGCGGTTGCGTGCCGATGTTGCTACAGATGCCCATCCTCATCGCCATGTACCGTTTCTTCCCCGCCGCTTACGAGCTGAGACAGAAGTCTTTCCTTTGGGCAGAGGATCTTTCCACGTATGACTCCATTTGGGATTTCGGCCGCAACATTCCGCTCTATGGCGACCACGTCAGCCTTTTCACACTGTTGATGACAGCTGCCACGATAGTCTATACCTGGCTGAACAACAAGCTGATGGCGCCCACGCAAGGCAACAAGGACCAGCAGCGCATGATGAACATCATGATGTATATGATGCCGATCATGTTCCTGTTCATGTTCAACAACTTTGCCTCTGGTCTCACATACTACTACCTGCTCTTCAACCTCGTCACCTTCCTGCAGATGTTCATTTTCCGCATAGCGGTTGACGAGAACAAGCTTCGCGCAAAAATGCAGGAGAACATGAAGAAACCCGTCAAGAAGTCAAAATGGCAGCTCAAAATGGAAGAACTCCAAAAACAGCAGGCGCAAATGCTTAAACAACAGCAACAATCACAAAAAAGAAAATAATTTTCAAAAAAAATGTGCCCTTGTGAACAAAATTTCACTACTTTTGCAGGCTCATTTGAATAATTTAAAGTATTAGAGATTATGGAAAATCAAGACAAGAACGAAGTCCTTTCCCGTGCTATTAAGGCTGGAAAAAGAACCTATTTTTTTGATGTCAAGAAAAGTCGCAACGAGGAACTCTATTTGACTATCACGGAGAGTAAACGCAAATTCAACGCCGACAACGGCAACTTCTATTACGAGAAACATAAGATTTTCCTCTACAAGGAAGATTTCGAGAAATTCAAGAATGCTTTGTCCGGAGTTATTGACTTCATCGAGAACGGTACTGTTCCTGAAGACAATTTCTTCGAGAATGACAACTTTGAGAAAACGGATGAGGATGTTGATCTGGGAATAACCTTTGACGATATAGATCTTTCATTATAATGGGGAAAATAGTAGCCATTGTAAATCAGAAGGGTGGAGTGGGGAAGACAACCACCGCCGTGAATCTGGCAGCGTCCCTGGCACTGCTGGATTTCAGGGTTTTGTTGATAGACGCGGACCCGCAAGGCAACGCGTCAAGTGGCGTTGGTGTCTATCCGGATGACAACACCATCAGCATTTATGACTGTATTGTGAACGGCAAAATGGCTTCCGAGGCCGTGGTGGAGACCAAAACCCCCAACCTCTATTTGATGCCCGCCACAATCCATCTTGTGGGCGCCGAAATTGAGATGATTTCTTTCGACCGCCGCGAATATCGCATGAAAGATGCACTCACGGACATCAAAAACGACTACGACTTCATTTTCATAGACTGCGCCCCTTCGCTCGGCTTGGTCACTCTTAACGCCCTTGTGGCCGCCGACTCGGTCATTATCCCCGTGCAATGCGAGTATTTCGCCTTGGAAGGTCTCGGCAAACTGCTTAACACCATCCGTATTGTGCAGTCGAACATGAATTCCAACCTTTCCATCGAGGGAATATTGATGACAATGTACACGAATCGTTTCAAATCATCCAATGCTGTCTATGAGGATGTACGTTTCCATTGCCGCGACATCGTGTTCGACACGGTCATCAACCGCACCGTGCGCTTGAGCGAGGCCCCCAGCTATGGCGTCCCGATTGCCGTCTATGACATCAAATCCGTTGGCCACGTCAACTATATGAACCTTGCCAAGGAATTTCTGCTGAAAAACGGATATACTGTTTAATTCATAATTCATAATGCATAATGCATAATTAAATCGGAATCAAAATATTATGCCAAAGAACGACAGACCATTAGGACGTGGATTGGGAGCGATGCTCGGCGATATGGAAATCCCTGTCCATAGTCAGAACACGCAGGTGGTGAGTGGCAACACCAGCATCCGCATAGAATCGATAGAGGCCAACCCTTACCAGCCACGTACTCGTTTCGACGAAGAGTCGTTGGCTGAACTTGCCCAGTCCATCAAGACCTACGGGCTGATCCAGCCGGTGACGGTGCGCCCGGTAGGCAACGGTAAATACCAGCTCATTTCCGGAGAACGCCGTTTCCGTGCCGCACAACTTGCCGGTTTGACAGAAATCCCTGCTTTTGTGCGCACGGTTGACGATGCGCTCTCTATCCAAATGGCCCTTGTGGAAAATATCCAACGGTCAGATTTGAACGCCATCGAGATCGCCCTGAGCTACCAGATGCTTATGGATGAGTGTCACTTCACTCAAGAGGAGCTGGGCGCGAAAGTGGGCAAGACCAACGCCTCCATATCCAATTACTTGCGTCTCCTCAAGCTGTCAACTCCCGTGCAGGTTGCTGTGCGTGACAACCAGATCGCCATGGGGCATGCCCGCGCTTTGGTGCCCGTGGAGGATGAGGCTCTGCAGGCCAAGCTTGTGCAGCATATTATTAAAGACCAGCTCTCTGTTCGCCAAACCGAATCGATGGTGAAGGCTGCGTTGGAGGGCTCCCGTAACAAAAAGTCGAAAGTGAAAATAACCCTTTCCGACGAGGTCCGCAACGCGCAAACGGCTTTGGGAAAGAAATTGAATACGAAGGTGAACATTAAGAAAGACATCTCTGGAAAAGGCGTCATTCAGATTCCTTTCACCTCTGATGAGGAGTTGAAGCATATATTGAATGTTTTGCAATAAACTCATACCAACAACGTTATACTTTTGTATAATTATTACTTTATGAGATTGAAAAAACAGATTTTTGTAGGTGTCATTTTGCTCTGCATGAGTCTGTTTGCTTATTCACAGGATATCTCTTCCCCTAAAGTTTCCCATGTGAAAACGCGTGACTCGCTAAGAGTCGCCAAACATAGTCCGACAGCCGCGATGCTGTATTCAATCATTCCGGGTGGCGGTCAGATATATAACCGGAAATACTGGAAAGTGCCCATTATCTATGGTCTTTTTGAAGTTTCCGGTTACTTTTTGTACAAATACACCTCTGAGATGCTCTTGTACAAGCGGGAATTCATCAATCGTCGTGACGGGCACACGGACTTGCTGATACCCGGACTCGCCAATTCTGATGACGAGAACATCCTCTCCATGCACCAGAAAGCGCTCCGCAACATGGAAATAAGCCTTGCGGCCACTGCACTGATCTACACACTTAACTTCATTGATGCTATGGTGGATGCGCATCTCTACTACTTTGATGTCTCCGATGACCTGTCGCTGTATTGGAGCCCGATGCTGCTCCCGACCCCGGGCGGCACCTCACCGTCGTACGGCATCTCAGTGGCTTTGAGCTTCAAATAATTACTTAAAC
This sequence comes from uncultured Bacteroidales bacterium, assembly GCA_900315245.1. Classification (GTDB taxonomy): domain Bacteria; phylum Bacteroidota; class Bacteroidia; order Bacteroidales; family WCHB1-69; genus F23-D06. The sequence goes on along the minus strand of OMYJ01000008.1, from coordinate 40,411 downwards.
TTAAAACTTAAACTTAAACTTAAAACTTAAACTTTGAACTTTAAAACTATAATAATGACAAAATTAAACTTCATTTCAGTCATAATTATTCTGTTTATGTTCCCATTTGGGCTTTCGGCGCAGAATTGTCATATCACGGGACGAGTTGCCGTGCCCGATCTGCAAGGCAAGAATATCTCCTTGTTGAATATGAACACTGGTAAAACGCTGGCATCCGCGAAAATAGTGGATAGCGTCTATGCGTTGGATATCGAAGTGTCGGAGCCGTTCGTGGGCATGTTAAAGACGGATCCCCAGAACAACAATCCCCGCAGTTACTATTATCTGCGCATTGTCGGTGAGCAGGGCAACATTTACGCCGACTTGGTGACCGATTCATTGTCTGGAACGCCGCTTAATGACCGGTTTTATGATTTTTCCAACAGGTGCAACCAAGAGGTAGGGGTTATCAACGCCTATTATTCGAAGATGGAAAAGATGATTTCTATGTCAAGCGAAGAACGGCAGAAAATGGCACAGGAGAATCTTGACCGCACCACGCAGCTCTTTTTTATGATGAAAGACACTTATGCCGCTAACAAGTTGAATGCCATGGGCGCACTTGTCTTGGAGAATTATCTGGAATATGAGATGGAGGATTACGAGTCGGTGATGAAGTTGTTGGAAGGGGCGGCTCCAGTTGTGACTTCATATCAGCCTCTCAAGACGAAGCTGGTGGCAATGGAAAAGATTAGCCACACGGCTGCCGGGAAACCGTATATTGATTTGGATTTGACAGATTATAAAACAAAAAAACCGATCAAGTTGAGCAAGGTGATCAACGGCAAAGTCGCGCTTATTGACTTCTGGGCATCCTGGTGCGGACCGTGTCGTCGTGAGATTCCCAATATCAAGAAAATCCACGAGAAATACGGCAGCAAGGAGTTTGTGGTGGTCAGTCTCAATGTGTGGGACAAGCCCGACGCGCAGGCAAAGGCCATCAAGGATTTGGGTATGACCTGGACGCAGCTGACCGATGCCACACGCAACGCCACCGACAAATACGGTGTGGACGGCATTCCGCAGATCCTGCTCATTGGCAAAGACGGAAAAATTATCGCAAGAGATTTGAGAGGGGAAGAAATAGAGAAGGCCGTTAAGACGGCGTTAGGTAAATAAAATATCATTGTAGGGACGCGATTTATCGCGTCCGAAATAGAAATAGTCAAAAGAAAATGAAAGTTGCCATATTAGGATACGGGAAAATGGGCCATATCGTGGAGAAGGTGCTGTTGGAACGGCGGCACGAAGTTGTGGCTGTCATCGACAACGAGGCGGACTGGCAGCGTCTTGACCGCGAATTCCGTCGTGCGGAGGTGGCCATAGACTTCTCCGAGCCGGGTGTCGCGGTGCCGAACATGCTCCGCGCATTCGAGGCACATGTCCCGATTGTGGTGGGCACCACGGGCTGGTTAGATCGCCTTGAAGAGGTGCGCCAGGCCTGTGCCGGACACGACGGACGTTTGGTTTATGGAGCCAACTTCAGCATTGGAGTCAATATTTTCTTCAAAGTGAACAAGCTGCTGGCCAAGCTGATGAACACTCAAGACCGATATGACGTGGCGGTGGAGGAAACTCACCATATCCACAAGAAAGATGCGCCGAGTGGCACCGCCATCCATCTTGCGAAAGATATTGTCAGCGAGGTCGATTCGCTGCAGGACTGGCGGTTGACTCCTTGCGACCATACTAATGTGGTGCCAATAACAGCCATCCGCGAGGGCGAAGTCCCCGGCACGCACAAGATCGTGTGGGAATCTCCCGAGGATACCATAGAAATCACCCATACCGCCCACGGCCGCGAAGGCTTCGCCCGTGGAGCCGTCCACGCCGCCGAATGGCTGGTGTTGCAACCCTCTGGCGTGTATCCGTTTGAGAAATGTTTAATTGATAATTGATAATTGATAATTGATAATGAGGGGGGATAGGTACTTTCTGTATTTCTAATCACTGATCACTGATCACTATTCACTATATAACGAATCCCCTGTCTCAATAACCAATAACCCATAACCAATAACCATTCAAAAAGATGTTCATATCAAAAACCGCATTAATAATCATCCTCATCATCTCCTTCCTCTGTTGGCAGGTCGGGATGTGGGGCATTTTCAAAAAAGCAGGTCTGAAGCCGTGGCTGTCGCTGATTCCGTTCTACAACATCTGGTTGTGGATCAAAGTGGTCATCGGGCGGAAATGGTGGTGGATGCTGCTTTTCCTGATTCCGTACCTCGGCATTTTCATGTTCTTCTACATGATCTGGGAGACCATCCGGCAGTTCAACAAATACAGCTATTTGCCGTTGATTCTTGGCACGCTGTTCTTCCCGTTTTATCTGCCGTATCTGGGCTTTTCACCGAAAGAGCAGTATGTCACGCCGGAGAATCTGGAGCGTCCGAAGAAGACCTCTGCGCGTTCGTGGGGCGATGCATTGATTTTCGCTGTGGCCGCCGCTTACATCATTCGTTCGTGCTGGTTCGAGCTCTATACCATTCCGACTTCCTCCATGGAAAGCTCCCTGATGGTCGGTGATTTCCTTTCCGTAAGCAAAGTCGCATACGGTGTCCGTGTGCCGCAAACACCGTTGGCAATCCCGTTTATACACAACAAACTGCCTAAAACAGAGGTGAAATCCTATTCGGAGATTATCAAGTTGCCCTATATGCGTTCCAAGGCGTTGAAACCGATAAAACGCAACGATGTGGTGGTTTTCAACTATCCCGATGGTGACACGGTTGTGGTAGAAAGGCAGGCGGAAAGTTACTATGCTATCGTCCGTGAATACGAGGCGATGCTTAACCCGAATGCGAGCTTAGCGGAGAAAAACAACGTGTTCCGCAGGTACTCACCCGAATATATCCAACAGTTGCGTATGAAATACCCTGGTGCGTATGTGCCCGGGAAGGGTAGGGAAGCGGTCTGGAACGAATACAAGGTGATTGCCCGCCCTGTCGATAAGCGCGAGAACTATGTGAAACGCTGCATCGGCACACCTGGTGACAAATTGCAAGTTATCGACAGACAGGTATATATAAATGGAGAAAAGGTCGTAAACCCAGATCGTATCCAATTTGCCTGTCTGATTTCCCATCCGACAGGTCTTCAGCTTTCCAAAAAAGAGCGCAAAAATCTGAATATCAATGAAGAGGATATGCAACAGGTGGATGTTAACCATTATTTGGTTATGTTGAACGAAGAGCAGCGGAACAGCATCAAGAAGAAAGGTTTCGATGTGCAGATTTTAGAGGAGGAAGAAGGTGTCTATAGTCCCGATATTTTCCCTCATGACAGCAACTACAAGTGGAACAAGGATTTCTTCGGTCCGTTGACGATTCCGCAAAAGGGTGTTACTGTACAGATTTCGCCCGAAAATATAGCCTTGTATGATAAAATCATCCACAATTACGAAGGTCATGACTTGCAGGTGAAAGACGGGAAGGTCCTCATTGACGGCCAGGTTGCCACCTCTTACACATTTGCGATGGACTATTATTTCATGATGGGCGACAACCGCCACAATTCCGCCGACTCCCGTTTTTGGGGTTTCGTGCCGGAGGACCATATTGTAGGCAAAGCCTCTATCGTCTGGCTCTCGCTTGACAAGTTCAAGACTTGGAGTGACAAAGGGAAAGTGAGATGGAAGAGAATGTTCAAGAAGATTCGGATGTAGTTAGTTAGTAGTTAGTGGTTCAGGGTCGTCGCCGGGAGGTGACGGCTCTTTTTTTTGTGTACTTCTGTGTTTTGACTACCAGAATGATATATCAATTTTTACAATTATTTGTTAATAATAATCTGATTATCAATATGTTATAAAATTTTTATATTTTTGCGGGTCTATAAAAATGATAACCCTTGAAGACGAATAATACTGAAAGACATCAGGTTGACCTCACGACAGATGTGGTGGCGAGTTTCCCGAACGGCGGAGAAGTGGTGGTGTATAACGCCATAGATCGCACCACGGAGGACTTCCACCGCATTTTGAGCTGCGCGAAACATTTCGCCCAACAGGGCAAGCAGGTGGTGATGCCGCCGATGCTCAAGGTGCCTTACAAAAACCCGATTTACGACACGATATTCGGCACGTTGCGCGGAACCCCCTATTACGGTAAGTGTCCGGATTTGATCGTGGATGGTGTTTGGTACGAGCATGAAGGGTTTACAAAACCCAATCCGAAATCAAATTTCAGCAATATGTTGCGAAGAGGATTATCGCAATCTGACCGGATTATCATTGAAAAATGTGGGTTGTCAGATGGTTATATGAAGCGAAATCTCCTAGTTAGAATAAATGAAGGTCAAAACATAAAAGAGATGTGGGTGAAAGACGGGGAGGATTTACGAATAGTCTTTAAAGCAGAATAGCAGAGCTTTCGCCCTGCCACCTGAATCGTCGAATCCGCAGAATCGACAGCCAGAAATGACCTCTGACTCCGCTGCAAAGATACATTTTTTTTAATTCCCGCAAATTTTTTGAAAAATTTTTTCGGGGTGTGAATTGTGAATCGGTTTACATAAATGCAAGGCGCAATTCGGTGTTTTTCGTGCCGTCGGCAAGAAATCCCAATAATCTCGCACAAGCGACGAAGGAGTGCTTCAGGTCATTTCATACAATAAATTCCTCATTTCATACAATAGCCGTGAAAAATGTTAGTACCTTTGTTAGTACCCACAAAAAAAGCACTCACAAACTTCTTTGTAAGTGCTTGATTTTTAGTGTGGGAACTACTAGATTCGAACTAGTGACCCCCTGCTTGTAAGGCAGGTGCTCTAAACCAACTGAGCTAAGCTCCCTGTCGGAAAGACGGTGCAAAAATACACTTTTTTTTGATATTCCGAGATTTATTTTTGTTTTGCGGTTGATATTCCGGCATCTCCGTAATAGTCTAAGTTTAAGTCAATTGTCTATGTCAAAAAATCACACCGGCGGAAATTCCGATATATTGCGGCTTTTTGCCGTCCTTATTTCGGAAGAAATGTTGGAATGAGTATCGATAATCAACACCAATAGTGATGAATCCGAATTTCATATCAAATCCAGCCGTTAACAGTATCCAGTTTTTTTCAATGTTTTCTTTGCTGTATCCCAGTGTGTTTTCCGTTACTTTGAGCAAAGGTTGGTAGGAGATGCCTACTTGTGGCATGAAAGAGATTTTTTTAGTGATTCTCACATCGCCGACCACTTTGACTGGGATAACCAGGTAACGGTTTTCCACAAGATCGTCCGTAATACTGTCGTTAGGGAGTGTTACTCTGAACCTGTTTTTAAAGTACTGGTAACCAAATCCAATTTCACCGAAGACGTATTTTCCCGCTCGGAAATAACCGCCGAAATGCACCGTTCTTGTGCCGGTCAGATAATCCACATCGGAATAGTCATGAACTACCGGGAATTGCGTGCTGACTTTAAAACCAAGCTGGTACCAATTCTCTTTTTGCGCACTGACAAGCGTTGCTGTCATCGCTAAAATCGTTATTATTATCCACTTTTTCATCGTGTCCTCATTTCATCGTTTATTCATCGTCCTTCTTCGCTTCTTCTTCTTCCATCGCTTTCGCCCGTTCGGTCTCTTTTGTGTTGAATTGGTTCATGGTGAGTTGCATCCCGACAGTTACGAAGGATTTTACGGCGCTCACGGCGCGTTCTATGCATGGCTCCACGAGTTTGAGCTCCTCAGAGGAGAATCGCCCTAGCACATAATCAACCTGATAGCCTTGGGCGTAGTTTTTGCCGATTCCGCAGCGCATACGCGGGATGTCTGTGCGCTCCAGGGTTTCGATAATGTCACCGATGCCATTATGGGTGCCACCGCCGCCTTTCGGTTTAAGTTTGAAGATTCCCAACGGCAGGTCGATGTCGTCATAGATGACCAGGCAGTGGTCAACGGCTACGTTTTCTTCCGCAAGCCAGTATTTTACTGCCTTGCCGCTGAGATTCATGTAGGTGGTGGGCATGATAATCACCATTTCGCGGCCTTTGAACGAGGCTCGGGCTACGTACGCCAAACGGTCACTCTTGAACTCCGCTTTGAAGGTTTTTGCCACAGCGTTGGCCACCTCAAAACCATAGTTGTGTCGAGTGCCGGCGTATTGTTGTTCGGCATTGCCCAACCCGACAATCAGGTATTTTTTCTCATTCTCCATCCGATTCCTCGCTTTCCTCTTCAGACATGTTTACAAAGAAAGAGAAGTGCAGTTTCCCGTATCGGCGGTGGTCATAGAATTTGGGATGACCGGAAAAGTCATGTGTTCCGGAATGCTCCATCACCAACCAGCCGTTGGGGAGCAGCAATTCATGTTCGAACACGTTGTCAATGATTTTTTCGATGTCGGGAAGGTCGTATGGTGGGTCTGCAAAGATGATGTTGAATTTCTGCCTGCAGGCTGCGGTGTAAGCGAAAGCGTCCTGTCGGATGACCGTCACCTGGTCGTTATATTGGAGCTGGTCGATGGTCTTCTGTATGAATTTAGTGCACAACAAGTTCTCGTCAACGGCAACCACCGACAAAGCGCCTCTCGAGGCAAATTCGTAGGTGATATTGCCGGTGCCGGAAAAGAGATCCAGCACTCTGACGTTGTCGAGATAGAAGTAATTGTTCAGGATGTTGAACAGGCTTTCCTTGCCCATGTCCATGGTCGGCCGCACCGGAAGGTTGTTTGGTGCAACGATATGTCGGCCTCGGTTTTTCCCGCTGATAATTCTCATTCCTTAAATTATATTCGGGTTTAGTTTGTACGTTTTCAGAAGAGCGGTCAGTTTTTTGTCCTCTTCAGCAAAATAATGGATATACAATGAGGGGTTTTGCAGATGGAATTGCGTTACAATATTATATATGTAGTACAGTGTGTCAGCGGGTTCCATCAGCTGAAAGCGGTTTGTCATAAGGATTTCGTCTTTATGGACGGCCATAATGTCTGTGAAGTTCGGGTTTCTGCCCACGAAAATGGCGTCTGTGGCTTCTTGTTGGCACAGAAAACGGTAGAAAAGACTGGCTTCCGCCACTGTTTTGTACCGGAAAGGCAGTCTGCCGAGAGTGTCTTTCTCGTTTTTGGTGAGAAAATAGACCGCACGGTAGGCACCGACCGTTTCCGAACACGTTTCTCCAAGACGAGATGTGTCAAACTGGAGGGAGAGGTATTCCGTGTCGCGGGTGGGGTCATAGATCTCTTCGGGGATAAGCATGGGGATATGGCGTGCTGATATCAGCGAGACTTCGTCGGAAGAGTTGAAAAACAAGGGTGCCTCGTTTGTGATCAGGGTGTTGTCGGAATAAGAGAACGCCACTGACTCCATCTTTTTCCCATTTACCTTAAAAAACGAAAATCCATCCGGCGCAATGCGAATGGATTTTCCGTAATATTGTTCTATAAAAGCTGTCATAAGCGATATTATTCCCAACTGCCGGCAGTGCTGGCTTCGGTTAAGGAGCCCATGTAGATGGCTTCGTACTGGGAGCGGTATTGGTTTTCGTCGGCGAGGTTGTTGTAGAAAATCTTGTTCCAGAGTTTGGTCAGCGGACCTGCATTCTCGGGGGTGATGGACTTGTCCATGTTGTAGAGCAGGTCGTCGAGGCTCACGTCGATGCGGTAAACAGGGATGGTGTAGGTCTTGCTGGAGAGGGAGTCTGTCTGGATCTCGTACTTTTTCTCCTTGTTGGAGAATGGGATGTACTGGAAGTTCTTGAAGTTCTCTTTGGGGATCTTATGGTCGATGTCGAGAATCTTCTCCATGGCGGGGACTTCCACGATTTCCTTGTGGATCAAGCCCAATTTGAAGGCTTCGGCTTCGCTCATGGTGTCGGGGAAATTACCGACGTTCTTCTCAATCATCACAGTGCCGTTGTTGACGAAATCAACCAGTTTGTCAATGTCGTCGGCATACACCTTATGCACGTTCTTGTAAACGGCCTGGGCGCTGCGGATGGCCAGCAGGTTCTGCACGTTGGCTTCCTTGCGGAGCTGATAGACGGTTTTGAATTTTTCGGGGCGCATGATGCTGCGGGCGGCGAAAATGGCCAGAATCACCACGACAACCGCCAATAGAATAGAGATTAATCTTCTAACTTTCATACTGTTATATAACTTTATTGTTTATTCTCAATGAAAAATTTCACCTTGCAAAAGTAGTAAAAAAATGGGTTCGTTTTTATTTTTCGAAAAATATTTTCAAAAACAAATTGTGAATTAAAACAGAATGCGGTGGATTCCGGAAGGGTATTGGGTTGTGATGAGTTTCTTAAGATGTTGATAATCAAGGTTGTTCTCTACAAAGTCAATGTTTTCGGTGTCCACCAGCAGGATGGGGATTTGTTGGTTTTCACGGAAATAGGTCAGATATTTTTCCTGGATGTCAGTAAGATACTCTATGGTGATGTCTTTTTCGAAAGAACGGTTCCGTTTGGCAATCTGTTTCAGAAGCCGGTCGGGTTTGGTGTAGAGATAGAGGATGAGATCGGGTTTCGGCAGGAAGTCGGCGATGGTGTCGAACACTTTCTTGAAAAGCGAAAACTCGTCTTTGGAGAGGTTGTTTTTGGAAAAGAGCAGACATTTGTCGATGAAATAGTCGCCGATGACGAAGTCGGTGAACAAATCCCGGGCGGTGAGCAGATTCTTGAGCTGCTGGTAACGGTCCATGAGGAAGGTCATCTCCACGGGGAAGGCATAGTGCTCCGGATCTTTGTAGAATTTCTCCAGGAAGGGGTTGTCGGCGAAACGTTCCAGGACGAGCTCGGCGTTCAGCTCAGAAGCGAGCATGGTCGCCAGCGTGGTCTTTCCCGCGCCGATGCTGCCTTCTACAACCACATAATCATAAGGTATTTTCATTTTCCGTCAAATTTAGGTTCAATTCTTTTAGAGATGCGAGCACGAAGTCGCGTTCGGCGATGTGTGGATGCGGAAGTGTAAGACGCTCGTCATGATACCGCATCCGGTCATAATCCAGGATATCCAGGTCGATGGTGCGGGCATGGTAAACCGGTTTCCCGTTCTCGAGGTAGCTTTTCTGTGTCCTTCCAAGCCTTCGCTCGATAGATTGCAGGCCGTCCAAAAGCTCTAACGGCCCGAGCGAGGTCTCCATCACAACAACTTGGTTCAGAAACGGATCTGAATCGAACCCCCAAGACGGGGTTTCGATCACGGAAGAACGTCTCAAAATAGAACCCAACTCCCTTTCAATAAGGAACCTGGCGGACTGGAGATAGAACTCGCGGTCGCCTTTGTTGCTGCCCAATCCGATTACGGCACGGTGCTGCATCTGTCCGTACAATAATGGCTTAGTTGTTGATGAAAAGCAGCGGATTTGCCGCCAAACCAGCAATCACACTCAACGATTGTGAATAATTGAGGATGTTGTTGATGATTCTTCTGGACGGTTTCTCTTTTTTGACGGTTTTCTTTATTTCAGGTGTAGAATATTTATTCATCGGCAGAAAATTTGTTTGTAATTTTTTCAATAAATGGTTAACGAGATGTCGCTAAAAATATTGTGCATGATATTTGAAAAAAACATATTTTTGCGGACAAAATATAATTACGCATTGTAAATAAAAAAGATATGTATAATCAGGAACATGGACTTTATGTGGCGCATTGTGAAGACGGTGCGCTCAGTATTCAAGGGAAGATGGCCAACCGTCACGGCTTGATTGCCGGAGCCACTGGCACGGGCAAAACCGTCAGTCTGCAAGTGCTGGCTGAAACCTTCAGCCAGATCGGCGTGCCCTGTTTCATGGCCGACATGAAAGGCGACCTTTCCGGCATCAGCCAAACGGGCAAAATGAGCGGATTCATTGAGAAACGGTTGCCGGAATTTGGACTCGAAAATCCTGAGTTCCAGGCTTGTCCGGTTCGTTTCTACGACGTATTCGGCGAACAAGGACATCCGATCCGTGCCACCGTGTCGCAGATGGGCCCGCAGTTGCTCTCCCGTCTGCTGGGCCTGAACGAGACGCAGGACGGTGTGCTCAACATCGTGTTCCGCATCGCTGACGAACGCGGTCTGATGATCATCGACCTCAAAGACCTGCGGGCGATGCTGGAGTATGTCTCCAAGCACGCCAAGGAGTACACGATGAAGTACGGCAACGTCTCCACGGCATCCATCGGCGCCATACAGCGGGCGTTGCTGCAGCTGGAGGCGCAAGGTGCGGACAAGTTCCTCGGCGAGCCGAGCTTCGACATCTACGACCTCATTCAGACGGAGAACGGCAAGGGTGTGATGAGTGTCCTGGCCGCCGACAAACTGATGATGCAGCCCAAACTCTACAGCACCTTCCTGTTGTGGCTTCTTTCCGAGTTATATTCCACGCTCCCGGAAGTCGGCGATCTTGACAAACCGAAACTCGTTTTCTTCTTCGATGAGGCGCACACACTCTTCGAGGATACCTCCAAAGCGTTGATTGACAAGATAGAGCAGGTCATCCGTCTGATTCGAAGCAAGGGCGTAGGCATCTATTTCATCACGCAATATCCCACGGACATTCCAGACAACATTTTGGGTCAGTTGGGTAACCGCATCCAACATGCGTTGCGCGCCTATACGCCTAAGGATCAGAAGGCTGTGCGTGCCGCTGCCGATACTTTCCGGGCTAATCCGGCGTTCAAGACCGACGAGGCCATCATGAACTTGGAAACCGGTGAGGCGTTGGTCAGCTTCCTCGATGAGAAAGGTGCGCCGGGCATGGTGCAACGCGCGAAAATCCTCTTCCCGTTGTCACAAATCGGGGCTATCACCGAGGGACAGCGGATGGACATCATCAAGCAGAGCCGCGTTTATGGCAAATATGACACGCCCGTCGATAATGAGAGTGCTTTCGAGATTCTGATCAAAGAAGCAGAGGAGGCGCTTGCCGTGCAAGAGGCAGAAAAACAGGCGATAGAGGAGGCCAAGGAAGATAAGAAATCTTCCAAGAAGCAGGGGGTCATAGGCAAGGTGGTGAAGGCCATCATCACTGCCGTGACTGGCACGTTGGCTACAGCTGCGGGCACGGCCATCAGCAACAAGGTGACCGGCAAGAAATCCAAATCGAAGACCTCCACGAAGGAGAAGGTCATCAAGAACACCACCTCCGCCGCCACAAGAACGATTACGCGGGAGATTTCACGGGACATTCTCGGGAACATCCTTAAATAATGTAGAATGTAGAATGTAGAATGTAGAATAATATGGGTTGAAGGACCATTCCCCCCTTTAGGGGGGATGCCCGCAGGGCAGGGGGGTATCAAAACACCTTCCTTGAGCAGCCTCGAAGAGGCAAGACGCGCGAAGCGCTAATAACCCCATACAAGCGCAACGCAGTGTGGGGGCAAACAAAGACAAAAAAAGAAAAAATGCAAAAAGTACTAGTCATATATACCGGCGGGACCATCGGCATGATGATGGACCCGGAAGACAAGGCTCTGAAGCCTTTTGAATTCAAGAATATACGGCAGCAGCTGCCTATGCTGGACCTTTTGGAGTGCGACATCACCTTCAAGAGCTTGCTGCCTCTCATCGACTCTTCGGACACCAACCCGCAGTTCTGGCTCCGGTTGGTGGACATGATAGAGACCGAATATCAGAACTATGACGGTTTTGTGGTGCTGCACGGCACCGACACGATGGCCTACACCTCCTCGGCGCTCAGCTTCCTGCTGGAGAATCTTGACAAGCCTGTCATCATCACCGGCTCGCAGCTGCCTTTGGGTGTGTTGCGCACCGACGGCCGTCGCAACATCCTCAACGCCATTGGTTTTGCCGCTGACCAAAAAGACGGGAGGCCTATGCTGAACGAGGTGTGTCTCTTTTTCCAGACCGCCCTTTTCCGTGGCAACCGCATTTACAAGGACGATGCCGCCAGCTTCAACGCCTTTCATTCGCCCAACTACCCACATCTGGCAAATGTAGGCACCGAGATATCCTATAACGAGCACTGTCTGCTCCCCAGGAGCGTCCCCGGCACTTTCATTGCCCACCACAAGATGGACAACAACGTGGGACTCATCAAGCTCTTCCCAGGCATTAACCTTGCTACCATGGAAGCCATGCTGAACACGGAAGGGTTGCACGCTGTTGTGCTGGAGACCTTCGGCGTGGGCAATGCCCCGACATCTCCGGATTTCCTCAAGATTCTCAAGGACGCCATCGACCGAGACATCATCCTCGTCAACATCTCCCAATGCAAGGGCGGTGGCGGCGTGGAGATGCAGCGTTACGCCACGGGCAAGCACCTTGCCGACATCGGTGTCACTTCTGGAAGTGACATGACCACCGAGGCGGCCCTTACCAAACTGATGTACCTCTTCGGCGAGGGTTATCCATTGGATACCATACGGAAATTGTTGAAAATGTCCCTGCGCGGGGAATTAACCGAGAACTACTAATGGAAATTGAAATTTGCTGTGGATCAATCCAGTCGGCGGCGAACGCGAAAGCCGGCGGCGCGGTACGTGTCGAGTTATGTCAAGGGCTGATAGAGGGCGGCACCACGCCGTCGCCTGCCACCATTGAATATGCCGTGAAAGAGCTGGGACTGCAAGTGTTCGTGCTGGTACGTCCTCGCGGCGGCGACTTTTGCTACAACGAATTGGAAATCAAAACGATGGAGGAGGATGTGGAATTCTGCAAAAAGGTCGGTGTGGCCGGCATTGTGGTCGGGTTCCTGCATCCTGACGGAAGCATTGACACGGAGCTGACCCGTCGGTTCGTGAAATTAGCCGCCCCGCTGCCGGTAACGTTCCATCGCGCCTTCGACCGTTGTCCTGAACCTTTGAAAGCGTTGGAGCAGATTATTGACTGCGGTTGCGCACGTATCCTGACCTCAGGTTGCAAACCTACCGCCATGGAAGGTGCGGATATGCTGAAACAGCTTGTGCAACAAGCAAATGGACGCATCAAGATTCTCGCCGGCAGCGGTGTCACCCCTGAAAATGCAGCGGCATTGCGGAAAAAAACCGGTGCGCCAGAGATTCACGGTTCTTGTAAAATCACCCGCCCCGACGGAGCTTGGGAGACAGATGCGGAACAGGTGAAAAAGCTGTTGGAAATGTTAATATAGCCGTTTCTTGAGGGTTTCCGATACGTTTTTCGCCACAGCTTGCCGACCGGTCTGCCGATAATGTTCTGTCGGGAAATCGCGGTCAAAGAAGTCGGCGTCACGAACGGCTCTGAGGTTGTTCACCACAATCACTCCTTGCGATTCGTAGCGGTCAGTGACATATTTCACATTCTGTTCCAGAAGATAGAGCAGATCGGGGCCGCAGAGACTGTCGATCTGATCTACATTTTCCGCCAGGATATTGAATACAGGCTGCCATCCGCGTTTCTTGCACAATTTTACAATTTTGTCGAAATCCTTGATTCGGGGATTTTTATCGTCTAACGTGCAGGCGAAGTGTTTGATGTGGTGACAAGCCAGCGCTATGGAATCCATGGAGGGCTGAACCCCGTTGTAGAGGATACAATTGTAGCCCACCCCGTGATCCCATTCATTTGCGTTCCGATAGGGGAACGGGTGGGGGAGAACGAATGTCTGCCTCTTAAATCCCCTCCTGATGAGAGTGGAACGTTCTTTCTCTGTCCATATAGGATAAGCCTTGAATGCCAATAACATACGCTTATACAGTGCCGGTGCTTTTTTCAGCATGATCTGCTCTTTCCGCAGTGGTGTCTCCAAGTTGGAGTATATCCATTCAGAGGTGAAGGAACGCATGTTGACGGTCACGATGGCGGTCTTCACGTCGCTGTTCTTGGGGATATTTCGCAGGATGTCATAATAGATTCCGGCATGGCAAGCGCCTTTGCTGAGATTCCCCACACGATGTCCGGGAAGCGAATCTTCAATCATCATGCAAATGAAACGCCGGTCAGTGTCGGTTTCCGCGTATGAAAAGTTGGAAGATTCTCCGAGATACACGATGTCAATCCCTTTGTTTGCCCGCTGGGAAATCTCCATCAGGGTGGTGTTCTCGTCCAGATCCTTCTTATACAGAGTGAAATAATAGATGATGTCCAACACTGCGAGTACTGCCAGAAGCACCAGCACTCTGACAAGGAGTTTGTTGATTATATGTTTCTTTGTATCAGTCATTTAGAATTGGAAATAGATGAAAGGGATTTGCTCAACAGACGACAGGGCGATGATGGCGAAGAGCAGGAAGGTGTATATGCACCAACGGACTAACGTTTTCTGTTGCCCGCACCATACATCAAATCGGCTTTTGCGGATGAGAATGTCGGTTATAATGAAGAGTGTCAGCGCAATCCATGCGATTGGTGCGACTTGCAACTGATTGTTCATGGCGCCGTTGTGGAACAGCGCGGTAAAGAGGTCGTGCAGGTTCCCGAAAGAGGTCGCCCGGAATACACTCCACAAAAGCGTGACAATCACAAATGTTTTGGCAACATTGCAGATGTTGATGATTGTCCGGCCGGTTTTGCCTTCGATTTTGTCGAAAAGATGGATGTTGCGGAGACCGCGTTCCAGAATCAGTAATACGCCGTAGGTGAAGCCCCAGATCATAAAGGTCCAGTTCGCACCGTGCCAGATTCCGCATACCGTAAAGACTATCAGCGTGTTAAGCGCCCATCGCGGGATGGTGACACGGTTGCCGCCGAGCGGGATGTAGAGGTAGTCGCGAAACCACGTGGACAGCGAAATATGCCACCTGCGCCAGAATTCCTGTATGCTTCCGGACAGATACGGTGTCTTGAAGTTGTCCATCAGCGTGAATCCCATGGTTAAGGCGCATCCGAGCGCGATGGTCGAGTATCCGAAGAAGTCACCGTAAATCTGGAACGAGTAGAACAGCATACCCAAAAGGATGTCGCCGCTGCTGTAAGCGAAAGGGTTTTCGTAGATTTTGTCCACGTAGGCCCCGAGGTTGTCGGCCACCACCATCTTGAGGAACAGTCCGAACAGGATGAGTCTCAGACCGTTGGCGATGTTGTCGTATTGCAGTTCCTTTTGCTCGTGCAGCTGTCGGAGCAGGTTCTGCGGCCGCTCGATGGGGCCGGTGACTAATTGGGGGTAGAACATCACGTAAAGGGCATAATATCCGAAATGCCGTTCCGCCTTCTGGTTGCCGCGATAGACCTCGATGACGTAGCTCAAGCTCTGGAAGGTGTGGAAGGAGAGTCCGATGGGCAGGGCGATGTCTAAGATTTTCTGCGGGTGCGACCATCCGAAATGCTGCGCGAGAGCCACGAGATTCGCACTGCAGAAGTTCAAGTATTTGAAGATGAAGAGCACTAAGCATGTGGATACGATGCTAATCACCAGACAGCTCTTTTTTCGGGGAATGTCATCTTTCCATTTCTCAATCAGGATGCCTGCAGAGTAGTCGATAAGTATGGTAATCAGTAAGATGAGAATGTATTTCGGAATGAACCACATGTAGAAAAAGCAGCTGGCGGCCAACAACATAAGCCAGCGCCACTTGTGCGGCATCAGGTAGAACAGCAGCGTGACAATCGGGAAAAAGATCAGAAATTCTATCGAGTTGAAGAGCATTTTTATGGGGTTGAATTTGGGTGGCAAAGATACAATTTTAATGGTTATTGGTTTATAGCTTATTGGTTATTGAAGACAAGGTTCAAGGTTTCAGGTTAGAGAGAACGGCAAAAAGTGTATCTTTGCATTTGTTTTCTTGTTAAAATATATTATGATATGAATCGTAAAATATTCTTTTCGCTAATTCTTAATTTCTTGGTATTAACTGTTTTACCGATAAATAGTTTTGCGCAAAATGACTATTGGGCGGCGGTTCGGCAGGATTACCTGAACCGTTCGGACATCTCGCAGGAGGTGCGTGATCAGGTCGGAATGTATAACCTGAAGTCTGCGGAACAAAGTCGCAGCATCTACCGCTACCTCATGTTTTTGTACGCTTACATGCCGCAGAGCGACCTTGCCGACTATGATTTCAGCTTTTTCGAGCAGCAGGTGGCCACGGCTTTGGAAGCGCGGAGCACTTTTTCGTGGGGCAAAACCATTCCTGACGACATTTTCCGTCATTTCGTGGTCGTCTATCGCGTGAACAACGAGAATTTGGACACCGCGAGGTCTTACATCTTCCATCAGCTGAAGAATCGCATCAAGAATATGAATATGTATGATGCTGCGCTGGAGGTGAATCACTGGTGCCACGAATACGTTGATTATCAGCCTGCTGATGCGAGAACATCGGCGCCGTTGGCCACACTGAAGACCTCGCACGGACGTTGCGGAGAGGAGAGCACCCTCACGGTGACAGCACTTCGCGCTGTGGGCATCCCCGCCCGCCAGTGCTACACCCCCCGATGGGCGCACTGCGACGACAACCACGCCTGGGTGGAAGTCTGGGTCGATGGCAAATGGTATTTCCTCGGCGCTTGCGAGCCCGCGCCCGCCCTCAACATGGGCTGGTTCGCCAACGTCTCCACACGTACGATGATGGTGCACACCAACGTCTTCGGTCGCTACGAAGGCCCGGAAGAGGTCAACAAGCGCACACCGTACTACTCCTGCATCAACCTGCTCTCCAACTACGCCGACACCGCCACGGCCTACGTCACCGTGTATGACAAACGTCATCTGCCCGCCAAAAACGCTTCCGTGTGTTTCAAACTGTACAATTATGCAGAATATTACACCCTTGCAGAGGTAAAAACCGATGAAAACGGCCGTGCAAAACTCAACACTGGTCTCGGAGATCTGCTGATTTGGGCGAAACAAGGTGACGACTATGCATACGCCCAGCTTGACCTGCGCAAGCAAGACCATTTGGTGCTGATTCTGAGCGACAAAGGCCCGAACCCATGGTTGTCGCCTGCAGGCAATTTGGTTCAGCGGTTCGATATGGTTCCCCCGGTGGGCAAGCCGTTGAACAACAATGTGAGCGCTACCGCGCAATTGGCTTGCGAGAAACGGATGGCCAAGGAGGACAAGATGCGCGAGGCCTACCGCGCCACGTTCCCCACGGAGAAGTGGGTGAAAGCAAATCTGAAAAGCGAGTATTTCACCGACGAGGAACTGTACGACATCGTGCGCCGCAGTGAGGGCAACTACGCTGATGTCATCAAGTTTTTGAAAAGAAATAGCAAGAAGGTTGATGGATTATACTTGAAAGAATATGTCAATTCTTTGGCAGACAAGGATTTAAGGGATACTCCTGATGAGCTTCTTTATACAAACATGCGTATAGATGACGGTCGGTATCCAAAGGATGTATTCATTAAAGGTTTGCTTTCCCCGCGCATTTCAAATGAATTATTGCGATACGGTGGTGTCTATGTGTACGAGGAACGTGACCCGGTGCTTGGCGAATCGCCCACTGTGGCTCAGTTGCGGCAATATACCCTTGACAGCATTGTGGTGGACCCTGAATGCAACTACTACAACTGCCCGATTAGTCCGAATGGGGTAATGTGGCTCAAGCGTGCCGATGCCCATTCCCGCGACATTTTCTTCGTGGCTTTTTGTCGAGAATACAATATTCCCGCATATCTTGACAACGCCTCCAACAAGATTTACGCTTGGGAGAACGGGGGATGGCAGGAAGTTTCGTTTGAAGAGGAGACAGTCACCCCGAATGAGAAGTTGGCCACGCTGACCTTGCACAACCCCAAAGGTTACACCTACTATATTCATTACACGTTGCAGCGTTTCGAGAACGGTGAGTATGTTTCCTACGACTTCGAAGGAGATCCGCGTGTGGAGGTCCGCGACATAGTTCTCAACCTTCCTCCGGGCAAATATTGTCTCTCTTCTGGCAACCGCTACAGCGACGGAGAGGTCCTGTCCGAGTTGCGTTTCTTCACTCTGAAAGAAAAGGATGAATATACCATCACCATCCCCGAATTGGTGCCGAGAACTAAGGTTTATGGTCGGCTCGATTTGAATGATTGCAAGCTGAATAACAAGACGTTATCGGATTTATTTGAAGAATCAGGTAAAGACAGGATGGTGCTTTGTTTTGTGGCTCCTGGAACTGAACCGACCAATCATTTGGCCAAAGAAATCGCAGCCAAGAAAGCCGATTATGAGGCTTGGGGCGGTAAGGTCATATTGGTCGCAAACAACAGCAGTTGGAAAAAAGAGAAGAACCAACCTGACAACGTGGAGGTGGTATTAGCGAAGTTGGGCGACTTGTCGGCGGAGGTCATGTCCGCACTAAGGCAAGCTGTGAATGAAGGTACGCTGTCGCAATTCATGAATGAACGTCCAATCTGTCTTATCATTGACAATAACGGTTATATACTCTTTGTTTCCGAAGGCTACCACATCGGGTTAGGGGATTTGTTGTTGGATGGAGTGCGATGAGATAATTGGATAATGAGATGATGAGATGATGGGGGGGCGGTGGCAAAAGTGTTTTGAAAAAGTTTATTTTTGCCGCCCAAATTGAAAATAGATGAAAAGAGTTGTTTTTTCCCTTATCGCGCTTGCTGCATGTTTGGCTGTTCAGGCGCAGGACATTCGTGTCAATTACACGGGTAACAGACCCACAATCAATGATTTTGTTACCGCTGTTCTCTCGCAGGATGACCTTGGCGAGTCTTTGGACGATGTCAAAAATAATTGGGAACGATACCAACAGGGTAAACCGTTGGCAGAAGGTTCCGGTGCCTCGTTCACCGTGGATGTGAAGAATGGCTATGTCCGCTACGAGAAGCACTTAACGCAGAAAACGTATGGATATACGGAGTTTTGCTACTGGAATTGCCAGGACGCTCGTCACAAGTTAGTGGCTGTAAACAATGGCTTTTTTGCTGAAGGTCAGCCTATTACTACGCAGTTTTCGGGACTCACGTTCTATACTTACGACAACCAGACCAAGACCATGACCGTGACTCCCGCCGAGGATTTGGGCGCAGGTATCCAAACGAGTGCTGTGGTGGGTTATGCGCTACCACAGGCGGGAAAGGACATCATGGCTGTCATTTACGCCCCGCAAGGTGAGATTCAGATTCTGATGAAGTGGAACGGCGCGAAATTTGACCAGCAAATGCTGGGCGTTCCAGACGGCAATGTACAGGTGTCGGCGCCAGCATCAAAGACCACAGGAAGCTTCGGCGAAACGATACAGCGCAACGGCGAGGAGTGCATCCGCGTCTATACCGCAGAGCAGTTCCTCAATGCTATCGGTTCCTACCGTCACATTTTGGTGGCCAAGAATACGGAAATTAACCTCACACCGATACTCAACGACCAAAGTCTGTTCCGCACACGTTTCATGATGTGGATGCCGGATGCTTCGGGCGGAATTGGCGGTGACAGGGCCACGGTGGTCAGCGAAGAGGTGTTCGACGGTCGCCAGCTGACGATGGTGAACATGAAGCAGCTCGTCATAGAGGGCGAGGGTAACTCCCGCATAGTTGTGGAGCCGCGTTACGCCTTCTGTCTCAACTTTGTTGACTGTGAGCAGTGTACAGTGAGCAACCTCACCATCGGACATACTGCGGGCGGATATTGCACGGGCGGGGTCGTCGGCGTTTCCCGGGGACGCAACAATATTGTGGTTGACTGCGACTTATACGGTTGCGGTGCATACGGTCTGCAGCTCAGCAGTACACAGAATTTCGCCCTATACAGTTCCAAAATCCGCGATTGTACATACGGCATTATGACCTTGGATGGTTGCGAAGCGGCGCACTTCACGCACTGCGACTTTTACGGCAACAAGGAATATGCGCTCATCGAGTCTCACGGCAGCATCGGGACCGTGTTTGAGGATTGTCGTTTCTATGCCAACTGGGGCGACGCAGCGCTTTTCTCCTTCGATAGAGAGTTCATCCTGTTGGGTTGCGCCATCTATCACCCGACAGAGAACTTGGGCACGATGGATTTCTGCAGCCAGCCTTCCAAGAGCCAGCCGAACAGGTTCTATCCCAACCCCTACGACCAGGATTTGCAAGGTCGCGGCATAGGACCGGACAGTCCGGAGGCAGATGGAAAAGGGGAGTAGAAAGAAACGACAAGGTTGTACATTGATTATTGCTATTTTGTACAGAAGAATATGACATGGTAGATTTCACCGTCACAATATTGGGCTGCGGGAGCGCGAAGCCGACGCTACGTCATCACACCTCCTCGCAGATCGTCAGCCACAGCGGCAAACTGTACATGATCGACTGCGGCGAGGGCACGCAGACACAGTTCTTGCGCTACGGATTCCACCCCGGACAGTTGGAGCACATCTTCATCAGCCACGCCCACGGCGACCACTGCCTCGGACTGGTCGGACTGCTTTCATCGCTGTCGCTCGACAAGCGCACCACCGACATCCACCTCCACGTGCCCGCTGATTTCATGGACATCCTCAAGGCGCAGATCGACTTCTTCGTCACCCACGCCGATTTCGAAATCCGTATCCTTCCGATTGACTGTCAGGAACCGACCCTGATTTTCTCGGACCAGCACTTCGACGTGACGGCATTCCCGTTAGAGCATCGTGTGCCGTGCTACGGGTTCCTCTTCCGCGAGAAGCAGGGCAGTCGGCACATCATCCCCGAGTGCATCCGGCAATACGCCATCCCGCGCACGGAAATCGAGCGTATTCGGGGTGGGGGAGACTTCACCGCCGCCGACGGCCGGGTGATTCCCAACGAGGTGCTGACCACCCCGCCGGATCCGGTGCGCAGCTACGCCTACCTCTCCGACACCCGTCCGGTGATGCAGTACGCCGAACTGTTGCAGGGCGTGGACCTGCTTTACCACGACGCCACCTACTGCGAAGGGGATGAGGAACTTGCCCGCAAGTACGACCATTCCACGGCGAGCCAGGCGGCAGAGTTCGCCAAAGCGTGCGGTGCGGGAAAGTTGCTGCTGGGACATTTCTCCTCGCGCTACAAAACAGAGGACTGCTTTCTGGAGTGTGCCACCCGCCATTTCCCCAACATCCTGCTGGCCGACGAGGGGGTGACGGTGAAAATGGATAAAAATTGTATTTTCGCGAATTAATTCTATCGTACTATGGCAAAATCAGGTAAATCATCCAAATACAGCGTCCTATGTGTTGCAGTGGCGCTGGGTTGCTCGTTGTTCGGCATCCTGCTGGGGGTGTCGTTGAACCTCAATTCGCACGACGTACTGGCATCATATAGCTCGTCCATGACGACCCTTGCGCAAAACAACGCGATGATGGCGGACATTGAAGATGCCGAATGGAGTCGTTTATGCAACTTTGCGCTTGAGAAAAAAGATTCGTTGTTGTTTTGTGAAGTGTCAGATCTGTCTGATGCAAGTGTCATTTACCACTATTTGGATTCCCTTCGGGCTGCTTTCATTCTTTATGTGGACGGTGAGCCTAACGAGCAGCTACATAGATTGGATGCCGTGTCGGAATCTACCTATTTCATGATGGATCAAGGAAATGCACGCGAACTACGGGAACAGTTGCAACAGTATCAAGACCAACTGAACAGCTTTGTCGGCGAAGACACTGATTATTTGGTTGATTTCGGACTCCAGGAGCAATACCTGTATGGTGAAAAAACAAGCTGGGAAGGCTACCATTTCGCGAATGCCATGTCGGTGGAGGTGGTCAACCAATTGGATTTGATCGAACAGCAACTGAGAATGGCGGATATAAGCGTTTTCAAATATGTTGCTGGAGAAAGGTGGAAAAAGAAAATTGTTAACGATTAAGATATTTACGATATGAAAAAGAGTATTTTCAAATTGGGTGCCCTCACCATCACCCTGTTGAGCTTAGCCTTGTTGTTCAAAATTTTACATTGGCCGGGCGGCAACATCATGTTGATTCTGACCCTCGGCGGCCTCGTGCCGGTCACGTCATTCCTGACGGCACGGTATCTTGGCAAAGAGGAGGACGAAAAACAGGAGGTGTAGCACTCGCTTTCTGCCCGCAGGCCTAACGGCCTGCGACATCACCCGCAACCGCTTATTGCTACCAAGCCCAGCAGACCTAACGGTCTGCCCTTGTATTCGCAACGAAAAAGGAAAATCATTTCTTCTGGGAATCAGCCCGTAGGGCTGAAGGGCTCGGTAGGGATACGGCATCCGTTGCGTTTTTTTTCGCACGCCGTTAGGCGTGCGGGTAAAACGAAACAAATAGCACCCCATGAACGACCAGAAAGATGTAGGAGGCCAAAACGAACCATAAGCCGTTTTCACGTAGATTAGTTGCCAGAAAGTAGCGCAACACGGCGGCAATAACCCAACAAGACACGGATTCGACAATCGACCAGTTTTTTTCTTCCAGAAACTCTTTTTGCCATTCAATAGCCGAATAGTATCGGCATACGTGCAGAATCTGCCTCTCATTCTCCTTGATTAGTTCCAAAAAAGCTGTTTCTTCCATTACCATCGCTTTGTATCAAACATATCGCAAAGATACTCCGAAAAATCACAGGCGTTGAATTTTTTTCGTTCGAGGTGTAACATTTCTCAGAAAAGCATACTATGTAATTAGAACAGAATATGATTGTTCATAATTCTGTTAATAAAAATATTCGTTTGCATATTGAATATAATTAACATTTGTGTACTTTTGCATTGAGAAAAACAACTATGAAAATATCTGAACTCAAAAAGAAGCTAAAAGCGAATGGATGCTTTTTTGTGTGCGATGGTAAAAACCATGAATGGTGGTGGAGCCCCGTCACTGAACAAAGATTTCAACTTCCAAGACACTCAACAGCTGATGTAGGCAAGGAATTGATGAAATATGTCAGAGAACAATCAGGGGTAAATGTGAAATAATCAAAATTGCAAGATAATGGAAAACATCACAGTGATTATAGAGCGGAACAATGACGGCAGCTATACGGCAGTGCCGCAGCATAAACATAAAATAGGTTTTATCGGAATGGGGAAGACCGTAGGAGAGGCAATGGATGACTTGAAGAATTCGTATGAGGAGGCGAAAAAGATGCTTCCGTCATTGCCCGATATGGAGTTTGTGTACAAATTCGACACGGCCAGTTTCCTTCAATATATCAACGGAAGACTGAATCTCGCTGATTTGCAGACCATAACGGGCATTAATCGCCATCAACTCAGTCATTATGCCACTGGTAAAAGTCGTCCGTCGTCCAAAACTGTACAGCGCATCCAAGAGGGTATCGCACGCTTCTCAGAGGAGTTGCGTATGGTTTGTCTGGTATAACGCGCGCGCACTGTTCGCACGCCGTCAGGTGTACGGGCAAATTCAATTCATAATCATTTTCGTCTCAAAATCCCCCGCAACATCTCCTTGTTCATCCATGCCAACACTCCCAAATAACCAATCAGAATCACTGTATTGACCGCCAAACGGACACCTACGCTCTCGATGCCGAAGAGACGGTTGACGCCGAGACTCAGTCCATAGACCGCCACAGCGAAGAAGAGGTAGAAGAGGATGCGCTTGAGGTCGTAATCCACGTGGTAGTACTTCTGTCCGAGGAGGTAGGAGACGACCATCATGGAGAGGTAGCAGGCGAAGGTGGTCCAGGCCGCGCCCATATAGTCGAAGCGCGGGATCAGCAGCCAGTTGAGCACTAGCGTGATAGCTGCGCCGAAGAGGGCAATGTAGGCCCCGAACTTGGTCTGGCCGGTGAGCTTGTACCAGATCGAGAGGTTGTAGAAGATGCCAAGGAAGAGGTTGGCCATCAGCAGGATGGGCACGATGGGCAGGCCCACACGGTAGGTCGCGCCCACAAAATACTGCACGAGGTCCATGTAGAGCATAATGCCGACGAAGATGACGGAACAGACCAACACGAAGGCGGTCATCACCTCGGCGTAGGTCTCCTTCGCGTCCTTGTCTTTCGCCTTGCGGAAGAAGAAGGGCTCGGCGGCGTATTTGAAGGCCTGGATGAAGATGGTCATCAGGATGGAGATCTTGTAGCACGCGCTGTAGATGCCCACGGAGGCCTGCGGCTCGGCGGCGAGCGACAGCCGCTTGATGAGCACGCGGTCCATGGTCTCGTTGACGATGCCCGCGAGACCGAAGATCAGCAGCGGGAAAGCGTAGCGGAACATCTTCTTCCAGAGCTGCCAGTCGAAGACGAACTTCTGCTTGAGGATGCCCGGGAAGAGCATCAGCAGGGTGACGACGCTGGCCACGAGGTTGGCGATGAAGATGTAGCCGACCCCGATTTCCGGGTTGTAGATGGCGTTGACGAAGGCCGAGTCGGGGTTCTTGGTGAGCAACCACGGACAGAGCAGCAGGAAGAAGAGGTTGAGGAGGACGTTGACGAGGATGTTGGTGATCTTGACGGCCGCGAACCGTATCGGACGGTTCAGGAACCGCAGGTGCGCGAAGAAGATGGAGGTGAGCGCATCCACGCCGATGATGACGGCGAACCAGCGCACGTATTCGGGGTGGGTGGGGTAGCGGAGCCAGTCGGCGATGGGTTGCGCGAAGATGGAGCAGAGCACAATGAAGAGGGTGGAGGTGACGAACAGCGACCCCACCACGGTGCTATAGACGCGGTCCTTGATCTCGTCGTCCTGCGAGAACTTGAAGAAGGCGGTCTCCATGCCGTAGGTGAGGATCACGATGAAGAGGCTCGTCCAGGCGTAGAGTTCGCCCACCACGCCGTAGTCGGCGGCGTTGCTGAAAAGATAGGTGTGGAGCGGCACGAGCAGGTAGTTGAGCAGCCTGCTGAGCACGGTGGTGCCGCCGTATATGGCCGTCTGCCCGGCCAGTTTCTTGACTTCGTTGTTCGCCATGGTAATGGTTATTGGTTATAGGTTATTGGTTATTGACATACTTCTTACGTCTTACAATTCAAAGGAGCAAAAATAAAAAATATATGGATGCTGCAATACCGTTCGACAATTCAGAATCACCACAAGATTGTTCATATTCATCGCCTATTCATCGTCTCTTAAGCTTTCCTTTCGAACCAATGGATGAATCATTCGTCTGAAGACATTATCAATCTAAAAAAAGTGTATCTTCGCGGCCGTTTTAAATTAATCACTAAAACTCCAAAAAAAGTATGGAATCACAAGAACTTCTTCACCCGGAAAATCCTGAAATTCAGAACAATGAGGTGAACCCCGAAGCTTCTCAGGAAGCTCAAACCGTTAATGAGAATGCAACTCCCGCATCCGCAGTGGAACCAGAAATCGCGGAACCCGTGACGGAACCGCAACCCGAAACTTCCGCTGAACAACCTCAGGAGATGCCTGAACCGCAGCAGGAAGTGGCGGAGGAACCCGCTCAAGAACCTGTTGCAGAAACTCCCGCATCAGAGCCCGCTGCTGCTGCCGAAGAGCCTGCACAACCTGAAGAGACCTTGGAGCAGGTTGAGGCCGAATATGCGAATTTCGACCTTGAAAAATGCGTGGACGAGCTGGAAAAGCTGGTCGTGGAGCGCAACTTCAACATCATCAAGCAACGCGTGGGCGTGATCCGCGCCAAAGCCCTTGAGTTCCTGCGTGAGCGCAGACGCGCACGTCAGGCCGAGTTTGAGGCTGCTAAAGCTGCTGCTGAAGCCGCTGCCGCAGAAGTGCCTGAAGGTCAGGAAGCTCCCGCCATGCCCGAGTTCAACAACGAACCCGATGAGCTGGAAAAACGCTTCAACACTGCCTTCCAAACTTATAAAGACAACAAGGCTGCCTTTATTGAAGAACTTGAACATCAGAAAATCAAGAACTTAGATATAAAAAACAATATCATAGAGGGCTTGAAACGCCTCCTCGAAACGGAATCCAACCTCAAGGTCCTGAACGACCAGGTCAAGGAATTCCAGGAACAATGGAAGGCTACCGGCCCCGTGCCGCAATCCGAATCCACTAACCTCTGGCAGAATTACCATTTCTATATTGAGAAATTCTTCGACATTGTCCGCATGAACCGCGAAATGCGTATGCTGGACTACAAGAAGAACCTCGAAAGCAAACTGCAGATTTGTGAAAAGGCCGAATCTCTCCTGCTGAATGATTCGATCAACCAATCGTTCAATGAATTGCAGGAACTCCACCGTCAGTGGAAAGAAATCGGACCGGTTCCGGATGACAAGAAAGAGGAGATTTGGGAACGCTTCAAAACCGCTTCCGACCAAATCAACCAACGTCGTAGAGAGCACTATGACAAGTTGTTTGCTGAAGAGCAGAACAACTACAACGCCAAAGTCGTGCTTTGCGAGCAGGCCGAAGAGTTGGTTGCCAAACCCGTTGAGCAAGTTTCCGAATACAATGAGGTCAGCGACAAGTTGAACGAGCTGTTCAGCCTCTGGAAAACGTTAGGACCCGCTCCCGCCAAGCTGAACGATGAGATCTGGATGCGTTTCAAATCCAATCTCGACAAGTTCTTCCAGCAGAAGAAGGAGTATTTCCAGCAGATCAAGGACACGCAGATGCAGAATTACAACCAGAAGCTGAACTTGGCCATCCAAGCTGAGGGCATTGCCGACAGAACCGACTGGAAGCAAGCCACCGACGAGATTCTGGCACTGCAGACCGAGTGGAAGAGCATTGGCGCCACCCCGCGCAAGTATTCCGACCAGGTTTGGAAACGTTTCCGCGCCGCTTGCGACAAGTTCTTCGAGGCCAAGGCCAAGTTCTTCAGCAGCGTGCAAGGTGAGGAGAGCGAGAACCTGCAGAAGAAGGAAGAACTCATCCAGAAGATTCTGGGTTACGAGTTCGGTGAGGACCGCAACGCCAATCTTGACGCGATGAAAGCGTATCAGAAAGAGTGGCTGGAGATCGGTTTTGTGCCGCGCGCCGACAAGGACCGCATCTACACCGAATACCGCAATGCCATCAACAAGCGTTTCGCGGAACTCAAGGTGAGTGCCGACGATATGCGCCACAACCGCTATCAGTCCCGCATCGACGACATCATGCGCAACCCTAACGCCGACAAGCTCATCGACAAGGAGAAAAACTTCCTTACCACCAAGCTGGCTCGTCTGAAAGACGATATCGTGCTGTGGGAGAACAATTTGGGATTTTTCTCCAACTCCAAGAACGCTGAAATCCTGACGGCCGAGTTCCGCAAGAAAATCGAGTCCGCCAAGAAGGAAGTCGCTGATCTGGAGTACAAGATCAAGATGATGAACAATCCGAAAGCTGCGGAGCAGGCTGAGGCCCCCGCTGCTGAGGCTCCCGCTGCAGATGCAGAACCTGCTGCTGAAACGGAAACTCCCGCCGAAGCGTAAATATAGCTGTTAGCTGTTGGCCATTGGCTTTTAGCTTTTGCCAATAGCCAATAGCTAAAAGCCAAAAGCCAAAAAAAATGTTAAGAACCATCATCATTTTTTGCACACTACTTATAGTACCTGCTTTATCTGCGGTCGCCCAAACGGAGGCCGCAGATAAAATTTTAGGTACGTATTACATCTCGGACGACACCTCCGATGAGGATTGCAAGGTGAAAATCACCAAGGACAAGTCCGGCACCTACAGTGGCCGTATCATTTGGGTGAAGAATCCCTATTTCAAGGACGGCACCCCGAAGCGGGACATCAAGAATCCCGACCCGGCGAAACGGAACACCCCTGGCGACCAGATTCCGCTCATTTTCCATTTCCGGTATGATGCGAATAAGAAACAGTGGGTGGATGGCGAAATCTACGATCCCGTGCACGGCAAGACCTACAAGTGCAAGATGTGGTTCGAGAATGACAAAACCTTGCGCGTCCGCGGCTACATCGGCGTGCCCGCACTGGGCAGAACAATGACGTGGAAGAAATTGTCGTAAATCGTAAACCGAAAACCGCAAATCGAAATGGAGAAACTCAACGTCCGAATTGACAAATGGCTGTGGATGGTGCGGTTGTACAAGACGCGCTCCATCGCCACGGAGGCCTGCAACGCCGGGAAGGTGAAACTTAATGGCGAGAACGTGAAGCCTTCGCGTGACGTGCGTGTGGGCGAGGTGTACGAGGTGCATATCGGCTCGCTGCACAAGACCGTGGAGGTGGTGGATGCGCCGAAAAGCAGGGTGGGGGCGCCGTTGGTGCCGCAATACTGCACCGACCTCACTCCGCAAGCCGAATACGACCGAATGAAGACCCTCAAGACGCAGGAGTTCCGCCCGCACGGTCTCGGCCGCCCCACCAAACGCGAACGCCGCCAACTCGATTTCATCAAAGAAAACTATTTCGAAAGTTAGTGGTTAGCAGTTATAATGGAAACGGAACGAACATCCGATTTAATTATCAATTATCAATTATCCATTATCCATTAAGACAACAATGTCCGTAATCCTAATCGCCTCCCTGCTCCCCGTCATCCTGTTGATGGCCTACATCTACAAACGGGACACCTTCAACAAAGAGCCATGGCCGCTGTTGATGAAAGCCTTCCTTTTCGGGGTTTTGGCCGCTTTCATCGACATTCCTGTTGCGGGGCTGTTGCAGTTTCTTGTGCCCAAAATAGCCAGCGCACCAGGTTGGGATGCCTTCCACACTGCTTTTTTCGGGGCGGCTTTCCCGGAGGAATTCTGCAAGTTGCTGATGCTTTATCTCTGCATCTGGAAAAATCCCAATTTTGACGAGTACTACGATGGTTTGGAGTATGCCGCGTTTGTGGGATTGGGCTTTGCTGGCATTGAGAACGTGATGTATATCATGCAGGGCGGATTGGGACTGGCGGTAGGACGCGGGATTTTTGCTGTCCCCGCTCACTTTTTCTTCGCTATCTTTATGGGCTATTTCTTTTCATTGGCCCGCTTCCGTTATGGAAACAAAAAGCGTTACCTTTTTCTGGCCTACATTATTCCCGTTATCTTGCACGGCACGTATGATTTTCTGCTGATGTACGTCAATAACCTCAATGGCGACTCCGATATGGTGCAAGAGGTGAGTCCGTTGGCCGGAATCCTCTATGTCGGATTCCTGGTCTTTTTCTTCTTCGTGTGGCGTTTCGCCGTACGGCGGGTGCAAAAGATGTCAGGACAGTAGAATGGTTATGGGTTATGGGTTATTGGTTTTAGAAGCCGGAGGGGGTACCTTTGGCTTTTTTTGTTGTTGGATTGTTGCAAATAGTTGATAATCAAGTTGTAAATTCGGATTGGACAGTCGCTTTTCAAAAATAATTTTTTTTGAATGTAACAAAATGAATGTGAAGTGCGACAATGCGAAAATGAATGGGGAGAAGTTTATGGGATGGAATCATTTTAAAATCATCAAGCATTATGAAAAAGACATTCACATTTATGACGATGCTGTTATTGTCTGTGGCGGTTTCAGCGCAAATGGTCAGCATGACGTTTTCGGGACGTAATGCGGACAATAACCAGTATGTCAAGATTTATTCCGTTGTCGTTCAGAATCTGACGCGAGGCTGGACGGAGACCCTTTTCTGGCCCGACACCGTGTTGACACTTGCGGAAGGGACAGGAATCTGGGACCGTTCCGATGTGAGCAGCCTCACTCTTTACCAAAACACGCCCAACCCATTCAGAGGTACGACGTTCGTGAATCTGAATGTGACTGAGCCGGGTGATGTGGCGTTGACGATAACCGATATTACCGGACGTGTTGTGGAATCATTTCAGAAAACGGCTCTCCAACCAGGCAATCACCAGATGCGAGTCATGTTGCCCGCGGCCGGAATCTATTTCCTGACAGTCCGGCAGAATGGCCAGGCCTCCTCGATCAAGATGATCAGCAATGGCGGCGGAAGTGGCAGTGGCGTTGAATACGTTGGGGCTTCCGATTGTCAGAATCATTCATCTGCGCAATTGCTGAAATCTGCATCCAAGGGGGTGATTCATCGGCCGTTCGCTCCCGGAGACCAGATGGAGTATAACGGCTATGCCTTCAACGCTAACAACCAGCTGATATACAGCACAACGGTACAGCAGATGTTGGGAAGCGCCTCGCAAGCCATCACGTTGGAGTTTTCGGAAACGGACGTTATGGTTTTCCAGCCTTGTCCTGGAAACCCGACTGTGACCGATGTAGATGGCAACATCTATAATACCCTGCAACTCGGTCAACAGTGCTGGATGCGGGAGAACCTGCGGGTTACGCACTATTCCGATGGAAGCCCCATCCCCAACGGTGGCACTGGAATAGACGGAATAAGCGCTCAGGAGCCGCGTTACTATGTGAATCCTTCTGTGGATGAAGCGTTGTATGGTTATCTCTACAACTGGCCGGCGGCGATGCATGGGGCGGCGAGCAGCAATGAGAATCCGAGTGGGGTGCAAGGTGCATGTCCTACAGGGTGGCATTTGCCGAGCGATACAGAATGGTCGCAGCTGACGGAATATGTGAGCAGTCAGAGTGAATATTTCTGCAATGAAAACAGCAGTTACATTGCCAAGGCGTTAGCTGCCAAATCAAGTTGGAGAACGATTACTGACGAATGCGGACCGGGCAACAATCAAAGTACCAACAACGCTTCAGGCTTCGGCGCTATATCGGCCGGCTATTTCAATGGCGGCTTCGGCGCCGCCGGGTATAACGCCTTTTTTTGGGCTTCCACGGCACATGGATCAGGTAAAGCCTATAATCGGTTTTTTTACCACGGTGGTCCCGGAGTGTATAAGCTCGATGACGGCAACCGAGCTTATGGCTGGTCTGTCCGCTGTCTTCGCGACTGATTTAAGACTTGAGACTTAAGACTTGGGACTATAAAAAAAACGAGACGGGGTTGTTCAACCGAACAGCCCCGTCTCTCTATTGCCTGTTGCCTAAATATCACATTGCGTTCCGCATCGGCTGCATCAACTCGGAAAGCATGTTCTTGGCACGCATGATCTGAATCTTCACGTTGGAGAGCGTCAGCCCCAGACGTTCGGCGATTTCCTCGTAAGCGAGGTCTTCGTAGTAACGCAGTTCGATGACCCGGCGGTATCTTTCGGGCAGTTCCGACACGGCTGCGCGGAGCAGCTGTAGCCGTTGTTTGTCAATGACCTCGTCTTCTGGGGTGCGTTGGAGGTTGTCCTCGCTCTGGTCTATGATGGATGTCGTGCTGGTTGTGTAAAGGTCGTCCTCAAAATACTGCGGCATGTTGTTCTTCACCCGCAGGAAGTCGATGCTGTTGTTCAATGCAATCCGGTACAGCCAAGTGGAGAAGGCGTATTGCGGAGTGTATTTGTCCAAGTACCGGAACGCCTTGCCGAAGGTCATCAAAGTCAGGTCTTCGGCGTCGTCTTTGTTTTTCACCATCCGCATGAGCATGTAGTAGATGCTGTCGCGGTAAAGCCGCATCAACTCGGCGTAAGCTTGCTGGTCGTTGTGGTCCAGTGCCTTGCGCAGGAGAACGTAGTCGCGTTTCGCCTTTTCGGTCTGACAGGTGTTAATCATTTCGCGATTTTTTTATGATTGATTATAGCCGAAAGCCAGTATAACGGATTCAACAGGGAAAATAGTATATCGTAAAACAAAAAATAGGGGATGATTTGTTTTTCCTGCAGTTTTTTCGCTGAAATGCCCATGACGACATACATGCTTGCTATACGCAGCAAGGCGATGCCGAGGATGATGTAGAGGATTGTCGGCTGATGCAGAGCCACAAGAACGGAGAGTACGAGAAAAACATAGAACAGCAGGTTCGTCAGCTCATAGAAGCCGAGCAGAAGCCTGTTTTTCAAAGAGTTGTATTTCCTTGTAAAGAAAAGGCTGATTTTGTGTATTCTCCAGAAACGGTATTGCGGTGTGTGTTGGCGCACGGTGGCGGCATCTGGGGAGAACTCTATGGCTGTGTTGTTTTGTGTCGATGCGCGGTGGATGAAGATGTCTTCCTCGCCGTAAAGCAGGTGATTATAGGAGATAAATCCCTTCTGTTGGTAGAACAGCGGCCGGACAAACGCCACATTGTTGAGATCGCCGCGGTAGGTGCTGTGCAGCAGCGCGTGCGAGAAATATTGCATGGCGTTAACAAGGTTGTCGAAATGCAGGAAATGGCTGTAGGGGCCTTTTTTCTTTTCGAAAGTGTTGTAGCCAAGCACAATCTTGTGTTGGAACAGGAAATTCTGCGCCATCAGTGCAAGCCATTGTTTGGAGGCGGGCTTGCAGTTCGGCGAGGTGAGCAGGATGTGGTCGTAGCTGGCGCATTTGATACCCATGGAGATGGCCATCTTCTTGCCGCGGCTCGTCGAAACCGCAGTGCTCAAATCCACAATCTTGATGTTCGAGTAGCGTTCCTTGTATTCCTTGATGGCATGGAGGGAGTTTTCATCGCGGGAGCGGTCGTTGACAATGACTATTTCGAAAAAACCGTACTGTTGCTCAAGAAGATAGGGGAGAGTTTGCAATACTTGGGCGGCATCGTCACGCACCACAATGACCACGGAAACAGGAATGTCACGGAATCCTAACGTGGCCTTTTTCTTGTGAAAGGCGAAACGTCCGTAGATGGCGTAGTAATAGACTAATTGAATGAGCGTTATAACACCAAACAGAATTAAAACAGCCAGTGCTACTTGGGTTATCTGCATTTTATGAAACGGTTTAGGTTAATAGTTTGGCGGCAAAAGTAAGTATTATTTCAATAAAAGATGTATTTTTGCCAAAAAAATATAAACAAACTTACGAACATTTGAACGCTACGAGAATATGAAGTTCACACTCCAAAAGGAAGACGGCAAAAGCCACGCACGCGCCGGTTTGATAGAAACCGGACACGGAATGATTGAAACCCCGATTTTCATGCCTGTGGGTACTTTGGGCGCCGTGAAATCACTGCATATCAGGGATTTGAAACAAGATGTGAAAGCCCAGATTATTTTGGGGAACACATACCATTTGTATATGCGCCCCGGCATGGAGGTGCTGCGTGAGGCCGGCGGACTGCACAAGTTCAACGGCTGGGACCGTCCTATCCTCACCGACAGTGGCGGCTTCCAGGTCTTCTCGCTGAGCCATCGCCGCAAAATAGACCCGCAGGAGGGCGTCTGGTTTCAGTCGCACATCGACGGCTCCCGGCATCTCTTCAGTCCGGAGAAGGTGATGGACCTTGAGCGCACCATAGGCGCCGACATCATCATGGCCTTCGACGAGTGCACGCCGTATCCCGCTGACTACAAGTACGCCAAAAACTCCATGGAGACCACCTACAAGTGGCTGAAACGTTGCATCGCCCGTTTGGACGAGACCGAGCCCTACTACGGTTATGAGCAGACGCTGTTCCCGATTGTGCAGGGCAGCACTTACAAGGATTTGCGGCTGAAGTCTGCTGAATATGTGGCTTCCACCAATTGCGACGGCAACGCCATTGGTGGCGTTTCTGTGGGAGAGCCGACGGAGATGATGTACGAAATCACGGATGTTTGCTGTCAGGTGTTGCCCAAGGACAAGCCGCGCTACCTGATGGGGGTGGGCACGCCCGCCAACATCGTCGAGTGCATTTCCCTGGGCGTGGATATGTTCGACTGCGTGATGCCAACCCGTAACGGCCGCAACGGCATGATTTTCACATGGGAAGGTATGATGAACATGCGTAACGAAAAGTGGAAGAACGATTTCACTCCGCTGGATGTCAATAGCGACCTCTTTGCCGACCGCGAATATACCCGCGCCTACCTGCGCCATCTCTACGTGTCGGACGAGATCCTCGGCCCGATGATCGGCAGCATCCACAACCTGCACTTCTATCTTGACTTGGTGAAGACGGCCAGACAGAAAATCCTCGAGGGTACTTTCGCGACCTGGAAGGACGAAGTGTTGCCGAAGATTTCGCGGAGGTTGTAACGATGAGACGATGAAACGATGAGACGATGAGACGATGAAACGATGAGATAATTGACGGATTATTCAAAAACTGAAAATTGATAAAAATGGAATACAGAATCGAAAAAGACACATTAGGCGAAATGCGCGTTGAGGCCGATAAACTCTGGGGCGCGCAGACGCAACGAGCTATGGAGAACTTTGAAATCGGGAAGAAGCACATGCCTATCGAGATTATTTACGGTATCGCGACGGCAAAGAAGGCGGCGGCCTGCGCCAACTTCGACTGCGGCGTCCTTCCGGAGGAAAAGCGCGACCTGATTGTGCGTGTGGTCGATGAAATCACCGCCGGACAATGGGACGACCAGTTCCCGCTGCACATTTGGCAGACCGGTTCGGGCACACAGACCAACATGAACGTCAACGAGGTGATTGCCCACCGCGCACAGCAGCTGCATGGCGGTCAGCTCACCGACTACCCGCTTTTCCTCTCGCCCAACGATGATGTCAACAAGTCTCAATCGACAAACGACATCTTCCCCACGGGCATGCGCATCGCCACCGCGAAGAGCATCATCACCCGCACCCTGCCCGCCTTGGAACGGATGATGGAAACTTATCGCACAAAAGTCGCTGAATACGCTGACATCAAGAAAATCGGGCGCACCCACCTGATGGACGCCACCCCTTTGACATTGGGCGATGAACTGTCCGGCCACCTCTCGCAGTTGGAACACGGATACGAGGTCATCCAACAGAGTCTCAAGCACTTGATGGAACTCCCGATTGGTGGCACCGCTGTCGGCAACGGTATTAACACGCCTGAGGGTTATGACAAAATAGCATTGCAATATATCAACCAGTTCACGGGTTACGAGTTCAGCAACTGTCCGAACAAGTTCGAGGCGATGGCCACCCACGACTCGCTGTGCGAAATGTCTGGAGCGTTCAAACGGTTGGCTGTCTCGTTGATGAAGATCGCCAACGATTTCCGTTTGCTGAATTCGGGTCCGCGCTGCGGTTTGGGCGAGGTGATTCTGCCCGCCAACGAACCCGGTTCCTCCATCATGCCCGGCAAGGTGAACCCCACACAGTGCGAGGCGCTGTCGCAGGTGTGCTGCCAGGTCATCGGCAACGACGTGGCCATCACCACGGGAGCCATGCAGGGACATCTGCAGCTCAACGTCTTCATGCCGCTCATCGGCCGCAACCTGCTGCAGTCATCACGATTGCTCGCTGATGTCATCAACTCCTTCAACGACCACTGTCTCAAGGGGATAAAGCCCAACCTGGAGCGCATCTCCATGCATCTCCACAACTCGTTGATGTTAGTCACGAAGCTGAATCCGCACATCGGCTACTACAACGCCGCGAAGATTGCGCAGCACGCGCATGAGCACGGGCTTACGTTACGCGAGTCCGCATTGGAATTGGGGCTCGTGAGCGCGGAGGATTTCGATAATTGGATGAAATTGTAGAGATTTGAAATATATTATAACGATGTAGGGGCGAATAATCATTCGTCCCTACATTTTTTTATCGTTTCGTCGTTTCATCGTCTCATCGCCTCATCGTCTCATTGCCTCATCGCCTAATCGTAGAACTTCCAGTTCACACCCACCTCGAAGTTTCTGCCTTGCATCGGGTAACCCGGCGTGGTGATGTAGCGGAAGCTGAAAAGACCGGCTATGAGATTGCCGCCGCGCACGAAGAAGGAGATTCGCTTCACTCTTATGGCCAGATGGGCGTTGAGATAGAGGTAGTTGCCAGTGATGATGTACTGTTGTGCATAGAATTGATGCAGGATAGGATCGTAGCCGTCGGAGTAGTATTTTGTGTTGTAGAACAGATCCACACCGACTTGGAAGCGCAGCCGTTTCTTGAAAATGCGGGTGGTGTAGAGCGCCCCCAGTTTACCTGCAAACAGAGGAACCGCAATTGTCTTGTTGGTGGCGTGTTGCAGTGCGAGTTGCGCGTCCAGACAGAAATATTTCGTGCGGACAGGCGCATAAAGCATCAGCTGGATTACTTGGAAGGGCTTCTCCAGTTGGACGGGCTCAAAATTGTTGTTAAGGTAAACATAACGGCCGGCATTGATGAAATTGAAGGAAGCCTTGTAGTTGAAAATCGTCCAATAGGCGCTTGCTTTGAAGAAATTCTGCTTTCTCCAGTCGTATTCCCAGAAGTTGTTGTTGCCGAGATAGTTGCTGAAGATGTAGTCGGGAGAACGGCGGCTGAAAGTGGCTTCCAGTCCGATATAATGTCCTTGCTTCCTGTTGATGGTGAATCGGAAACCGGCATGGGCAAGCGCATCGTTTTGGGTATATTTAAACAGATTGTATGAGAATAGGCCATAGATGTCCCATACTTTGAACAGTCGGATGTTGGTGCGGGCGAACAGACAGAGGCTGTTGTCCTGCATTCGAGGGCTCACGGAATTCACATATTCGTGCCGCAGGCCGCCCGCGATCCGGAAAAAATAGGATTGATCGCCGATGGTGTCGGTTGGACTGAAGTTCGACAGCTGCAAGGTGTTGGCGATGGAGTAGTATTGTACGGAGTCGTTGGTGGTGTCAGTGCTGATATAGTATCGGTTGACGTAGAACAAATTGTTCAAGTCATAATCAAAGAAGTGGCTCGACAGGAAGTTGAAGTCCAACGTGTGGCTGACAGTTACGAAATAGTGGCCTTTTTTGTCTTTGATATTGAGATAGTTAGTGATTTGAAACGCATGAGTGTTGATTTTGGAGCTGCCGTTGCTGAACATCACGGGGAAACTGGTCAGGTCGTAGGTGATCGTCGAGTCATGCCTGGGATCTCGGTCGGTGAAATCAGGGCTGTATTGCAGCCCGCCATTTTCAGAGAACTTGCCGTGGTTGAAAATGTATGCCAGTAAAAAACCGTAAATCTTCTTGGGCGTTTCGTATCTTAAAGTGGCGTCAAGGGACAAACGGTTGACCTCTTGGTGGATAAAATAGCCTTTGTCGCTTGCGGCATCGAGATGGACTGCGAAATTGACTTGTCGGATTTTTTGGGCATGTGTAGCTTGAAAAGCAAAAGCGTTCAGAAAGGTGTATGTGAAGTTCAGATCGGTGTAAGTAGGGGTGACATCATAAATTTTCAGGTCTGTCATCTTCTTGAAATACAAGGGATAGGGCAAAGTGGTCATAGAGAAGCCCGTGGGATGTTGTATGTCAAAGATCATGGATTTGTGGGCCTGTCCGTTGATGCCGAGGGACTGGTATAGGTTTTCTATTCGCAAGAGTGGGTCAAATTCCGAAATGTGGACAAGGGAGGTGTCGATGGTGTTATAGCGAAGTGGGAGGAAATGTGTAGCGGGCCAAGGTGCATGGCGGGTGGATGAGAAATCAGGAGAGATGGCCATAGCGGAGTCTATTTTTGGGCGTCCGTCTTCCTGTTCTTGGGCGACGACGGTCATTCCCAAAAAAGAGAAAACACTCAGTAGTAATATGTATAATATTGGTTTACAGTTCATTAAAAGAAAGAATGAAGCCTTTTTTTTGTGTTGCAAAGGTATATAAATTACGAATATACACGGAAAAATGTATTATCCGAACATTTCCCATAGAGTCAGCATCTTGTAAACCAGAGTGGCGGCCAAAACATCGGAGACTTTGCTGTCGGCTTGCGGGCAGAGCTCCACCACATCGAATCCCACCACTTTTTTTTGCTTGAAGACCATTTCAAGGAATCGCAGGGTAGGGTACCACTGCAGGCCGCCGGGCAGCGGAGTGCCTGTGGCGGGCAGAATTGCGGGGTCGAAACCATCCAGATCCACGGTGATATAGACGTTGTCCGTGAGCCGGTCCACAGCCTTTTCCATCCAGTCTTCCTTATTGTGAATGAGGTGTGCGTAGAAAATGTTTTCGGGCACCACGCTGGGCAGTTCTTCAGAGCAGACGTTGCGGATGCCCACTTGCACCACGCGGGCGTGTTCCTGAGCGCGACGCATGACGCAGGCATGGTTATAGATGGAGTCGTGGTAGCTGTCACGCAGATCCGCGTGTGCGTCAATCTGCAAAACGGACAGATTGTCGTAACTTTCAGCCATGGCCTGGATAGCACCTACCGACACTGAATGCTCGCCACCCAACAAAATGGTGCGTTTTCCCATGTCCATAAAGTGTCTCATCCGGTCGTGCACAGATTTTACCATTGAGTCTGGAGACTTGAAGTTATACTTGTGATAATCTGTATAAATCCCTGAAACAGAGGCATCATATTGAAGTTGAATATCATACAATTCCAGACTGTCAGAAGCATCCAGAATGGCTTGCGGTCCTTTGTCCGCCCCTTTCACGAAAGTGCTGGTGCCGTCGTAGGGTACGCCTAAAATCACATAGCGGGCATTCTCCAGCTCATACAGCCGTTCGTCGTCCATGTCCAGAAAATGGGTCATTTTTTTTATCATAACAGGTTGAATTGTCAACGAATAGTAGTCTATTTTTGCGGTGCAAAAATAGGATTTTTTCAGGTTAGAGCGACAATACTCAAACTATCTCTTTCTATATACGCCTTATTGTCCACCTCCTGCCCGTTGAAGAAATAGAGATACCCCCATAGCGAAACGGAGGTGGTGAGGCGAGTATGTGGCGGTGGGTTTCATGGCGCGAAGATAGGATTATTAGAACAAAGGGCATGTTTAATTGAATTCTCCTGTTGCATGTTTGATATAGTTTTCTCTAACGGCTCGGTATTGTTTGCGATAAGAACGAGGTAAAAGCTTTTCAACAGCATCTAATAAACCATGTACTGATTTTTCGCTCAAATTGTTAATCCACAACCACTTATAGTTTATTCTTACGATTAGATACGAGTCGCCATTTCGTACCGAATCCAGTTTGCATTCAGAAATTATTGCCTTTTCGCACTTTATCAGTCGGTACCAGTTCTTCCATTTATGGCGATTGTTGTTGTCCCGATCATAACGAGAAACAAATACAGGTTTTACAGAGTCAAGATAAAAAAGCTTTGACCAGTCAGAAGAAATGAGTACTTGCTGACCGTTCAACACCAAACTGAAAAAATAGTCGTCAATGCGTTCGTTCCCGTCCTCTATGGAATTATACAGCGGGTTTATTTGCTCTTTCTCACAACCGAAATCGCTTTTAGGAAACATAAGGGTGTCTTGAATATTGTTGGCCCGTAAAATGATATTGATTTGCTTCCGCAGGGAATCCATCACTCTGTCATAACAGTAGTAAAGCCGTATAATATTGGCATTTTGTTGATCGAAATAACTAACGATATCCGGCCACCCATCAATAGTAAATCCAAGTTCATGATAATCTACGGAACCCAATTGAGCCACCTCATGTTTTATGTAATGAATCAGTAAATTGTATATGCTGTCGGTGATTTGTGAACGAGGCACAAAATTGGAAATCTCGAAGTCGTAATAAGACTTGGATTCTTCATTAATGTGTGTCTCGACAATCCCTGCATCGCAAACAAGATAGTCACTCGAAATATTGCTTACTTGTAAGCAATATGGTGGTGTGGTTTGGGCTTTCACCAGAGGAGTGGCTATCAATATGAATATAATACAATAGTGACGCATAAGAACTGTTATGGGGCTGGAATTGGTACTGGACTCACCTTGATTTTAGAATCATGTTTTAGGTCTCCTGTTGTATATAGGTAATCTATGGCCCCTTTCAAATCCAATTCTTGTCTTTCCCAGTAAGGTTTTCCATTATTATACTTCTGAATTGCGGTTTCAATTAATTTATCAACCGCAGGGGCGTCAATAACACCTTGCCAAGTAAATGCCCATAGTTCGTCAAAGGTGTCATAGCCACCTATATTAGACCATTCTTTTCGCATGACTCCCCAAACATGGCGTGTTTCATGCGTAAGACTTCCTCGCATGTTTGGTCGGTAATACACATTCACATTTTTGTCATCAACATAGTGTGTTCTGCCTCCTTGACTTTTCTTGAGAAAAGAAACATCTGTTGAATAAGTCACGCAAAAACTGCGGTCACTCATGATTTCCTGGAAGCCTTGCTTCATCTCCAGAAGAGTATAGTATTCTTTTTCTTCATACAGTTCACCAATCTTCCGATTCAATTTCTCTTCCTTCCAGTTTCTTTGAGCAGCGAGAGCTCTAATATCGGCGGCTTTTCTTTCTACGCCTGAGATACGATCAACAATCTCCTGATAGGTGTCCAAGAAATCTTTCCGTGCCACATCATCATCAAATATGGTGTCTGCTCCAAATCTATCCGCGAACCACACCGGGTT
The DNA here is from genome assembly GCA_900315245.1 of uncultured Bacteroidales bacterium. Lineage (GTDB taxonomy): Bacteria > Bacteroidota > Bacteroidia > Bacteroidales > WCHB1-69 > F23-D06. Next base: position 564 of record OMYJ01000008.1, on the reverse strand, counting down.
CCCCGCAAAGCAAGCATACGGACTTTCATACTCCTTGAAAACAGGGTCTAAGTTCCACCTCCTGCCCAATCGGCTGTCGTACTGCCAAAATTCTGCGCTGAAACTCGCCCCGTCTCCAAGCACCTCATTGTCAGCCTTATATAAATCGGTTCATTGTCGGCATTAGGAGTGATATACTTCCGGTCCGGGAGAGTGGTAGTCACATTACCCAAGTGGTCGGTCAATTCATAGAGGCGGTGGCCGATGGTGTTGCGGTCTTGCAAACGCGCCGCACCGCCGGCGGTGATCCAGACCTGCTGTCCTAACATCCCCAAACGCTTGCTGCCGTAAATGTAACGCTCCGAGGCTGTCAATGTGTCGTTCTTCAGCCTATAGACGCACATCACGTTGCCCGTGGCATCATGGATGTAGAACGTCGTGTCGGAACCGGTCGCCTTCACCTGCCGCTGGCCCGTAGGACTGTAACGGAATGAGGAGATCAGCACATCGTTCCTGCGGATGGTGTCCACCTTGCCTAAGGCATTCCAACCTATCGTCAAACCTTCCGCGTTGTCGCGAACAAGG
>OMYJ01000010.1 GCA_900315245.1 uncultured Bacteroidales bacterium | reverse complement strand
GTTGTCGGCAACATTCGTGGGTTCGCCGGCTGACGTCACGCTCGTGTCGGCGTTGCAGTTCTCATCCTTGTAGAAGGTGATATCCAGAGGTCTCGTGTAAGTCGGGCGGACGGTGTCAACCACCGTAATCGTCTGGATGCTGTCGCTCAACGAGACGTTGCCGCAGTCGTCGATGACACGCCACGTACGAGTGAAGCTGTAGCTGCCTTCGCAGGTGGTCTCAATCTCGCTGTCCGTGTAAGTCACCGTAGGTGCTGACGTGCAGTTGTCGGCAACATTCGTGGGTTCGCCGGCTGACGTCACGCTCGTGTCGACGTTGCAGTTCTCATCCTTGTAGAAGGTAATATCCAGAGGTCTCGTGTAAGTCGGGCGGACGGTGTCAACCACCGTGATCGTCTGGATGCTGTCGCTCAACGAGACGTTGCCGCAGTCGGTAACAACGCGCCATGTACGGGTGAAGCTGTAGCTGCCCTCACAGGTGAAGTTCAGTTCACTGTCCGTGTAGGTAACTGTCGGGGTTGCCGCACAATTATCGACAACCATCGTTGGAAATCCAGCTGTTGCTACACTCGTGTCCGCATTGCAATTGCTGTCCTTGTAGAGTGTGATGTCCAAAGGTTTCGTGTAAGTCGGACGGACGGTGTCAACCACCGTGATCGTCTGGATGCTGTCGCTCAACGAAACGTTGCCACAATCATCAACCACACGCCATGTACGAGTGAAAGTAAAACCACCATCACATATCGGTGTCAACTCGCTGTCCGTGTAGGTCACCGTAGGTGCTGACGTGCAGTTGTCAGCCACCACTGTGGGCTCGCCGGTCTCAGTCGTGGATGTCAAAACTTCGCAGTCTTCATCCTTATATAACGTGATGTCGGCGGGCTCGCTGTCCGTGTAGGTCACCGTAGGTGCTGACGTGCAGTTGTCGGCAACATTCGTGGGTTCGCCGGCTGACGTCACGCTCGTGTCGGCGTTGCAGTTTTCATCCTTGTAGAAGGTGATATCCAGAGGTCTCGTGTAAGTCGGGCGGACGGTGTCAACCACCGTGATCGTCTGCACGCTGTCGCTCAGGCTCACGTAGCCGCAGTCGTCGATGACACGCCACGTACGGGTGAAGCTGTAGCTGCCTTCGCAGGTGGCCTCAATCTCGCTGTCTGTATAGCTCACCGTGATGTGCGCCGCGTCGGCTCGCTGTCCGTGTAGGTCACCGTAGGTGCTGACGTGCAGTTGTCGGCAACATTCGTGGGTTCGCCGGCTGCCGTCACGCTCGTGTCGGCGTTGCAGTTTTCATCCTTGTAGAAGGTGATATTCGCTGGACGCTCGTAGGTCGGAGCAACAGTGTCAACCACCGTAATCTCTGTATAAGCGACAGCAGAACAACCGTTGCCGTCTGTCACCCATACAGTATCTTTATATATACTATTGCAATTGCCTGCAGGAATATTCAAGAGAGCCGTATCCGACAACTGGTCAGCGGCCTTTATGGTGGATGTCGGCATCAAATCACCGCTCCACGTATAGGTGTAGTCTGTAACCGTCGGGGAGGTCACTTGTGCCGTCAAATCTACCGTTCCAATGCTGGGACACAGTTCGTCTAACGGATTAAGCTGGACCACCGGATTCGGATTCACGGTCAGACGCAGCGTGTCCACTTGGTCGCAGCCGTTGGCATCCTGATGCAGGTAGGTCTTATCTCCACCCTCAGTATATTGCTGTCCATTCAAAGCCCATGTATAAGGCAGTTCGTTTGCACAAATAGTATCAGTAAACAACTCTCCTTGTGTCGGATTCACTGTGATAGTCATCTCCTGGGGTTCACCCTCGCAACTCACTTCATTATAAGTAAAGGTCGGGATCACCGAAATATGTGCAATTGCCACCGTATCACCATTATTCTCTGCAACGAACGCAGGCAGATAATCGGTTGTCCCTGTAGCGGCAAGTCCGATGGCCGCATTGCTGTTCGTCCAAGAATAAGAAGTGGCACCAGCTGGCGTATTGTTCGTAGTGAACGACATGGAGCCGACTGTGAGATGGTTACACAACTCCACATCGGTCAACGGATTCATGGAAGCCGTCGGGTTCACCGTGATAGTGAACGTCTGGGATATACCTTCGCAAACCACTCCATTGTAGGTGCAGTTCGGAGTCACTTCAATGGTAGCCACAGCAGGAGCATTCGTATTATTGACAGCTTGGAAAGAAGCAATGCCCGTACCAGTTCCCGAAGCATCTAATCCGATGGACGTGTTGTCGTTGGTCCAAGTATAAGTCGTAATCTCGCTCTCTTCACCGAATGTGACAGCTTGCGTATTTCCTTCGGTACACAAGGTCTGGTTAGAGAGGTTCTGCATTGCCGGCGTCGGCACCACCGTGATGGTGACATGTTGTGTGTCACCCACACAACTCACACCTCCATTAACATAGGTGGGAACAACAGCAATATGGGCAACTTCAGGCGCATTGCCTGCATTCTGAGCCAAGAAGGCAGGAATTCGTCTTCCAGTTCCCGAAGCTGCGGAAAGACCTATACCCGTATTGTCATTGGTCCATTCGTAAATAGTATTGCCCGCAGGTCTGTTGACCGTGCTGAACACAATCTGCTGTGTAGTGGTGAAGTTACAGACAGTCTGGTCGGTAAGCGGGTTCATGGAGGCCTCGGGGTTCACCGTGACAGTGAAATAAACCTCATCGCCTTCACACTCGACACCGCCAGCCGTAAACACTGGTATCACCGAGATGTTGGCCACCGCCGGCGTAGTTCCGGTATTCACCGCTGTGAACTCTATCCGGCCTGTGGTCGTGCCATTTGCGGCAATACCCACCGACGGATTGTCGCTCTCCCAACGGAAACTGACCGCTTCGGTAGTTGTCAGAGACGTGAACGTGACGGCTGTGTCCGTACCCGTACACACCACAATGTTGTCAACGTCTTCCATCTCCGGAATCGGCTTCACCACGAGGGTCAGCTTATAGACACTATCGCAATTATATTGGTTGGTCAAGCTGTCCCAGACGATATGCGTGCCCGCCGTGGTCGGAATCGTCACATATTCATGGCCTTCCCACACATACGGGGTGGTTTCACACGTAACCGTGTCCTCCTCGAAATAGTCCGGAAGTCTCAACTCCAACTTCAATTTGTAAACGCTGTCACAACCGAGAGAAGACTTGAGGCTGTCCCAAAGGACATACACACCTGGCTCGGTTGGAATTGTCACTCTCGTATGGTTCTCCCAAACGAAAGGATTGGTCACACAATACACCAGGGAATCTTCATAGAAGTAATTGGGATTCACTGTCAACTCAAGGGTATAGACACTGTCGCAGCCAGCTTGGGTCTTCAGAGAATCATAGTAGATTCCGCTCGTCTGGAACTTTTTGCCGCGCCATACAAACGTATTTGTGTCATTGGCACAGATCACTTCATACTCCGTAGCAAATTCATAGGTCGGGTTGACTTTCACTTCGGCGGGCGCAAGCTCTATGCATGTAGGTGCCACATCGGTGTAAACAGAGCCTTCCCAGCCTGGATAACCATAAATACCACTATTACGATACCATTTCACAGTCAAGCTCTTGCCACTGGAGATTAAAGTCTTGGGCATGGAGGAATTAAGGCTCCCATAAAGCGTACTTCCACCCAAAAGCGTTCCAGACGCGGAAGTTCCGTCATAAACGGCCAAATAATCGTTGCCGTTTGCCGTATTAAACGAATTCAGTTTCAACACCACATGGCCGGAATCCGCCGTGAACGTGTGATACCAATAATTGGCACTCGTACTATAGCTGCCCTCTAGACCACCTTCATCGTAGAACGGGATGGAATCCTGAGCGGTAAGGGTCGTGGTACGTGAATTTTTAGAAGAATTGAAGAAGAATTCATCCGTCACCATCTTGCTGCATCCATGAAGGTGCAACTCAGGGATGTACGGACAAGTGGTGTCGTTGTATATTGACACTAAGTAGAGAGAATCGCTAATCTGATGATCAGGATTAAACGACGCAGCCTCGGAAGCATTGGCAACGGTATCACGTTGCAGAACCGTCACACTATCGCTCATGTACCAAGTATAATATTGCGGATAACTGATGCCCGAAGAGGCAGTAAGTGCCGCTGTCTCATCGTAGCAGACCGTGTCGTTGACGGCCGTCACATACTGTCCGCCGTTGGCATCCTTGATGTGAACCGTAGCGGAAGCAACATCAATACATTTGGATAAATTAGTAGTATTGTAGATATAACCTTTCCAACCGGACCTTACAACAGAACCGTCTGTGTGCCAATACACTGTCAGAGTATTGCCTATGGAGGTTATCACCCTTGGATTTGAAGCGGTTATAGTGGTTAATTCGCCTTGGAAAAGGATACTTGACCCAGAACCGTCATATACACGCAAATAGTCACAACATTGCTCGGACATGAAAGATGTCAATTTCAAAACCACATGCCCGGTGTCCGTAGTGAAAGTATGCGTCCAATCTGCATACGTATATTCAATATAATTTGCACTTGGACCACCATCATCGTAGAACGGAATGGAATCTAAATCAGCAACAACAGTAGTACCATTGTTTTTAGATGTATTGAATAAGAAATTGTCAGTAAGCTCCCTATAATTGAAACAAGGGGTGAAATGCAATTCTGGGATGAAAGGACAAGTGGTGTCGTTGTATATCGTCACATAATAGAGAGAGTCCTGGATCTGGTGTTCCGGGGTGAACAGAGAGGTTTCACTTGCACTGTAAACAGTATCCGTGTGTAAAAGGGTCAAACTGTCGTTCTTGAACCATGTATAGTATTGTGGATAACCGATGTTGGAAGTGGCGGTGAGCGCGGCTGTGCCATCGTAGCAGACAGTATCGTTCGTAGCTGTCACATACTCCCCGGAAAGAGGGCCTTTAATGGTCACATAGGAGGTTGATACATCCACCCCTACCTTTGTGTTCGTCTTAATCGAGCCCTTCCAACCTCTGCTCACATTAGAACCATCAGTGTACCAACGCACGGTCAACGCCTTGCCCGTAGAAGTAAAAGTCTTGGGCATAGCGGCAGTGAGGTTGCCATACGCGGAGAACAAGAGAGGAGCAGAAATGTTATACCCATCGTAAATATAGAGAATATCTGAACTATTATACGTTTGAAATTCGGTCAACTCCAACACAATATTATCGTTTTCCGTTTCAAATGTGTGGATATAGTTATGATTGTTCGTATAGTTTCCTGTGGGGCCTCCCTCATCGAAAAACGGAATGGAGTCTAAAGCCCTCAACAATGTTGTTCGACTATTTTTACTGCTGTTGAAAAGGAAAGTGTCCTTGACATCTCTTTCTGCAAAGAAATGGAGATCCGGCAGATAGGGACAGGTGGTGTCATTATACACAACAATATGATAGAGGGAGTCCGAAATCTGATGGGGCGGGTTAAACTCGGAACAGCCACTGCTCACGGTGTCAACCAACAGCACTTCTGTCATAGTCTTGTCATACCATGTGTAATATTGCGGATACGCAATTTCTGAACAGGCGAAAAGCGATGCCGTCCCGTCATAGCACACCGTGTCGTCGGTAGAGGTCACATAAACATCCGGAAGAGGTTTGTGGATAATCACATGGGATGTTGCCGTGGCCACCGAATTTTTGGAATTCGTCATGATTGATCCTGACCAACCACTACTCACACTGGAATTGTTTGTAACCCAACGTACAGTCAAAGCCTTACCTGTAGAAGTTATGACCTTGGGCATACTTGAGCTGAGATCGCCGTACGCTTGGTATAGGAGCGGAGCGGATGTGGTATATCCATCGTAAATATAGAGATTATCCGAATTGTTATACGATTGGAATGTATTCAAAATCAGCTGGATGTGGTTGTTTTCCGCTTCAAAAGTATGGGTGTAATCGCTGCTATTAGCATAGTCTCCAAGGGGACCACCTTCATCGTAAAACGGGATGGAATCTGCATCCGACACAAATGTTGTAAGTCTGTTTTTACTGCTGTTGAAAATAAAATCAGCTGTTGCCTCCCTGTCCGGAAGGTAATAAACTTCTGGCAAATAAGGACAAGTAGTGTCGTTATATATGACAACGCGATAGAGCGTGTCGGAAATCTGGTGTGTCGGGTCGAATTCGGAACAACCACTATTCACCGTGTCAACCAACAACACTTCTGTCATGTTCTTGTCATACCATGTGTAATATTGCGGGAAACCAATTTCCGAACAAGCGGAAAGCGATGCCGTTCCGTCATAGCAGACCGTATCATTGGTAGCGGTCACATTCACACCCGCCAATGGACGGTAAATCCCCACACATGCCGTATCCACAATCGGGTTCAGAACATTGATTACGGAAGCAACCCATCCGCTATTGCTGCTGCCACTGTTTTTCCAAAAACGCACCGTAAGCGCCGTATCTTGGAACAGTGGGGCAGAATTGTTGGTAAACGAGGTAGGACGATACTTGGCAATCAGATTGGCAGGATCCACCGAAGAACCTCTATACACATAAATTGTATCCCCACTCTGTGTGTTCATGTTGGAGAATCTCAGCAGCACCTCACCCTGCATTGCCTTGAAGGTGTGTACCAGAGTCTCTCTTGTGGTGGTATAGCTATTTGAGGCACCACCTTCATCATAGAATAAAACACTGTCGCTGGGCAGCAGAATGGTGGTCTTGTTGTTATTGGCCCGGTTGAGCAACACCGTGGAAGTACGAATCTGCTCACCTTCCGAAATGATAGCATGCCACCCACTTGCGTATGATGTACCGTGTTTGGCAAATTTAAACGTAAATGAAGTAGATTCGGAAATAAACGGACCGTTGTTGCCAATTCCGGCTGTGTAACGTTCCAAAAGATGCGCATTGTCCACCACTGGTCCATCGTACAAGTAAAGCGTGTCACCCGTCTGGAAATAGTGGTTCGGAGTGGAAAATATAAGATACAGGGATTTGTTGTTAGCGGAAGTGAACGTGTGTACATAATCGCCAGGGTCACCACTGTAGCTGCCGCTCTGTCCACCGCTGTCAAAGAAATGGAGATAGTCATTTGAGTTAACTGTAGTGGTTTGCGATCCATTGCCGGCGTAAGCACGAATTTCTGCTTTGTTAAGCGGCAGAATCGCCGGACACTCCGTAGCATATTGTGTGGCGACATAATAGCACGTGTCGTAAGTCAAGTTGGGAATCGTATATCTTGAGCTGCCATACTCATACAGTGTGTCACGCATCAACTCATTCATGGAGGCATCGTACCAAGTGTAGTATTGTGGATAGACCAATTTGGGACTACGGGCCATGACCTGCGCGGTGTCCCCATAACACACATAATCACCGGTGGTAATCAGATTTGTCTTTTCGGCAGGCGAATGAATCGTCACATCCGCCCGGGCCCACACAAAATCCTGCACCGGGGTAACCGTAGCCCTCCAACCGGCACAACTGCTGGAATTGTTCACCGTATTGAACTGGATGCCTAACTGGTTGCCAGTGGAGACAAAAGTCCTGTTGTTGAGATTGGAACCTGTAAAGTCCCCCAGCAATGTACCCGTGCCAACCGGACCGTCATAGACATAGAAATGGTCATTGCTGCAGAGACTGCTTGTGTTGTCGAAACTTATCTTCACTTTGCCTTGCAATGCAGTGAATGTGTGCCGCAAAGTACGCTCCAACGGAGTGTAACTGCCAGATGCTCCGCCATCGTCATAGAACAGCACACTGTCAATCGGTGAAAGGAATGTGGTCTTGTTGCTTGTAAGCGGGTTCAGCAGCACCGTCTGCGCCTCAATGGGGGATGTTGTGATATACGCAGACCAACCATTATTACCACTACCGGAATTATTCCGGAATCTGAACGTAACGCTCCCATGCGTGGAGGCAAAGCTCTGCGCATTTCCACTATTTTGGGAAGAGTTATTCCATTCAACCAAGATACTGTCCGGATTCACCGACGAACCATCGTAAATCCACAAGGTGTCTTTGTTTTGGAGGTAATGGTTATTCAACTTGACATACACCTCGCCACTTTCCGCCGTGAACGTGTGGGTGAAATCAACCCGCTCGCTGTTGTAATTTGAACTTGGACCGCCATTGTCATAAAAACGGATGTAGTCATCATTACCTACTATTGTAGTTTTACCATCAGTCCCAACATTCAAATATTTGTCGGAATACTGGTAAGGGATAATGGTAGGACAAGAACCTTCAGGGGTGGTAACGATGTAAAAGTAATCATCATGGCGCACGTGGTCAATGTCGTATAAGGATACATGATCAAGAGCGGTGTCCTGCTGGATAACCGTTCTACCATCCGATTTGAACCACGTGAAATAGACCCCGTTGTCAGAAGATGCGGTCAGTTCCGCTGGTGAATTAAAGCAGACACTCGCATTGGTGGCCGTAATCGTAACATCCTGAGTAGGAGAATACAGATTGACATTTGCCTCCGCCAAAGCCTCTCGCCAATTTGAGGTGATTCTCATATCCCAACCATAGTAAGTGCTGCTCGTATTACCGTGAGAGAACAAATAGAACGTCATCTCATGTCCTGTGGAGAAGAACTGCCGCTGACTCGTTATGTTCCCAGTCAAATCCGCGATGAGATGTTGGTCATCGACTTCCGGACCGTCATAGACATACAAATGGTCGCCAGTGTTGAGATAGAATTTTGTAAGATCTGCCTGTACGACCCCTTGGGTGGCCGTAAACGTATGGACAAAATTACCCACGCTGGAATAGGGGGCAGAACTTCCACCGTCGTCATAAAACACATACGCATCCTCTGGTGAAATAATGGTGACTTGATCGTTCGTCTCTTCATTAAGCAAAATCGCATATTCCTTTTCTATACCATCACCACTACCTTCGACACTTACCACAGCTTCCCATCCACTATTCGTCACACTGCCATCTGTGCGCCAATACACATACAAACTACTTCCCGATGAAGTGATACGTAATGGCATCTTACTGGTAAGGTCTCCATTATATAGGGATGTATTGCTATAACCATCATAAATGAGCGGACTCGCAGTTGATGTCCCATCATATATTCTGATGTAATCGCAACATTGTTCTGTTTTGAATGAGGTAAATGTTAATATTACGCTCCCACCTCCCGATGCTGTAAAGGTATGATACCAATTGGCGCCATGAGTCGAATAATTGCTTGTCGGACCGCCTTCATCGTAAAAATTGACCGTCTGACCATTAGAAATAAACGTTGTCTGCCCATTAACAGCACTTGACATCAACACTCTTGGTGCATTCGGATTCATCGTTACCGGAATAGTTGAATTGAAAACAAAAGGATCAACCGAATGAATCTTTTGCGGCACCGTGGCCACACAGTTCGAATCGTTGCCGACGGCCACATAGAAGGTGTTCTGGCGGGTCTGGTTATAGACTGTGAGATTAGAGGTACCATTATTGCTGGTATCCTGCTTCAACATGTTGAAATTCGCATCATACCACGTGAAATACTGCGGAGCGGCGATGCCTGTGGAGGCTGTCACCGTGGCACTGTCACCATAACAGACATAGTCATCGTTAGCCGTTATTTCGGTGACCGCAAGCGGTTCATACAGATAAGCCGTAGCTTGGGAAGAGGCGTAATTGACCGTGTTCACCACATCGGCATTCCAACCCGACCCCACGCTGGAACCGTCTGAGTGCCAACGTACGGTCAACGCTCCCGTGCTACTAGTGTAGATCATAGCGCTATTGACTGAAGAAGTGATTTGCGCAAGCGGGATTCCTGTAGCCGTCTCACCATCATAAATGGTAAAAACATCTCCTGCATTACCTATATTAATGGAGTTCAAGCGCAACGCCACTTCACCAGCACCAGTGATAAAGGTGTGCGTATAGTCTTCATTATTGCTATAGCTACTACTTGGCCCGCCCGTATCATAGAAACGTACTTTGTCAGAAAGGCCCAAATAGGTTTGACCATTTTTCATGGACACATTTTGAGTCTCCGCCGCATTGAGTTTCGCATCTACGGCACCTGCAAGTACTGCCGGGCACAAATCCTCACTTTCAATCGTCACATACAACGTGGTAACCGTTCTCAAACTATCCAATTCATACTCGGAGAACTGTCCAGCAACCAATGTGTCTATCTTTAGCTGGTTGCGCAAGGCTCTGTCACCGAACCAGCGGATATACTGCGTTCCCTCAAGGTCAGAAGAGGCCTGAAGAATTGCCGTACCCAAATAGCAGACTGTGTCATCGTAACCGACAATGGTGTAGTCATCCAATGTGAAGAACGGCATAACATGCATGGTATCAACATCCTCATCCAACTGGAGCTCCGTGCGATTCCAATCCCAGTCGCCATAAGTGACCGAAGGCACGGAGTCGGCTTCCACACAATACCAGATCTGCGCCTTCACCGGATGGGCGCTGGGTACATTCTGTATAATATAGCTACGTACATTGATCACCGTGTCAATCACCATGCCGCCGGGCATGTCGCCAAGGAAGAGCATGGAATCGGCTTGGTTAACGAAATCCACGTTAGCAGGCAGTTTCACTTTGGCCCACACGCTGTCAGCCGTGCCTTGACCATAGTTACGGACGGTCACCGTGACAGGATAGTCCTGCGAGCAGTGCGGCACATCGGGAACGCTCACCTCCAAGGCCAACTTGATATGCGCCACAGGAAGTGCCACCTGCGCGGTGGAAGTGCCCATACAAGCGTCCGTAGAGGCATCCGTTACCGTCACACGAACCAACGTGGGCTGCGTATTGTGCTCCAGAACCAGCACCGACGTATCCGAAGCCAGCACTTGGGTTTCCACATCCACCCAAGTGGCACCGTTGTCGGTGGATTTCTGCCAAAGATATTGGTATTGCTCTCCCCTACCGCCAGTGACCGTGGCCGTGACCTCCGCATTGCCGTCATAACGGATATGCACCGAAGCATCCGCAATAGTGCTGACCACTGTGTCGAAAACATGGATAGATGCCGCCGCAGGGCGCGGGTTGTTACTCACCGTGGCCACCCAACCGGCAGCTTCGGTCTTACCGTTGGAAAGGAACCAAACCGTCAACGTGTCGTGACTGGACACGATTGGAGCAGGAAGATTGCTCGAGTAGTTGCCCGAATAATGGGCAATCAAAGAGTCCATGTTGGTCGTGTTACCATTGAAAATATACAAGTGGTCGTAGGTGGGTTGCAGATTCAACATTTCGAAAGAGATAGTGATCGGCTGACCGTCCTCCGTGATGAACACCCGCTTGGCATCCATGTAGGGAGAATAATTGGAATTCAGACCGCCATCATCATAGAAACGAATGCTTTGCGCACACAAAAGTGAAGAAGTGCCTTCTGACATGTTCAACCAGTTCACCACCGAGCCGTATCTTGTCTCGCAATAGTCGGCATTATAAGCGGTGACATAAATGGACGTGTCTTGAACCAAGCCTGTGAAATTGTAGGAGGATCTGACCGAAGGATCATTTATCGTATCAATGCGCAACAATTCAGTCTGTTCATAATCGCGATACCATTTCAGATAATACGGAACGCCGATACCTGAGGAAGCATACGCCACACCGTCCTCTGTACGGCAAATCGGATCCGATTCGGTGATGACATCGCAGGCCGTGGCCACATGCGATGTAATGTTGATCACCACCGTGTCTTCCGGAATAGTATAATGACATCGGTCGTCTTCCACCTCCTTCACCCAGAAGGTACGTTGCGCCATGGCAACGAATGTCAAAGAGTCATCGTTGGTATGCTGGGATTCTGTAATCGCAGAGTTCTCCTCGTAAGCAATCGTGTAATGCACGTCACCTTCGCCTTCTGTGAGATACCAAACTTGTACCTCCTCACCGGGACATACTGTGGTATCCCTGAGAATCGTCACCCTCGGGGATGGGATCACGTTCACCTGCACACTATCGGAAGCAACGGTGCTACGACATCCTGTATTCAAGATTTCCACTTTGTAATATCCCGTGTCCGCACTGCGCGGAAGGAAGATGCGGGTATTTTTTGTGAATTCTTCAAATCCGCCAGGCCCAGTCCAGTGGTAAGACACACTCTCATCCAATCCGAGAGCGAAAAGATCCACATAGCTGCCTTCGCAGGCATCGGTCAACTGAAGCTCACCCAAAAACCACGCCTTCTTGACGTGTTCCATATCAAACACCGTGATATTAATATAGAACGATGACAAACACTGATCTTCCACATAGCACGACACCACCTGTCCCGCATGAACGGGAACACGGTCGAAAACACCAGTCTGGTTCTGTCCCAAAATCGTACCTGTCTTGTCCGGACCAGAATAGAGCGTGTAGTTGTAGGGAGGGGTACCCTCGTCAGCTTTCACGCGCACAAAGCCCGTATCCGCATTCTCATCGCACACCCAGCTGAGGGAATACCTGAAATCCACCGTGCCACCATTAAATTCCACCGTGTCATAGAAAACAGGCGGTTTACAATAACTATCCCAACTACCACTGACAGACATCTCTATCACAAATCTGCCACGACCTGTCACCACGAGAGAGTCCCCCAAATTATGATATGCCGTACTATAGGTGGTGGTGCTACCAGGATACACTTTCAGATTCTTGAGGATTCGGAATCTCGGAGTGACCCGTACCGTGGTGTCCCACACATCATAGTAAGTACCACTTCCATCGGCATGTGTGTAATTTTTATAATTATTGTATCTTCTAGAATAGAAATAGGCATTCTTCGGCTTAATAATCATATCTGTACACTCAGTCCGCAAGTCATACTCAGGCTCATCATAAGTCCATGAATAAGTGTCATTGAAGCCTGGGGTCGTCGAGGTATAAAATGTATCACATTTAGTTATGATTCTGAACTTGTAAACGCCAGAAGGAAGACAATAATCATACATATATATACTACTGTATCCATTCGGGACAATACGCGCCAAGTTGGAAATACTTTCCTTCTCATACGTCCAACTATGTGTATCCAGGTGATAGACGGCCCGGTAGTTATATTTATTCCCCATTGGACTTTCATACAGCTCCACCACCGTACTATCCATATATATATTATAAAGATTGTTGCCATACACATAAACAGACCGTTCATATTCGCAACAATAATCACGACTAGTCTGATTATAAGATGCAGCCCAATTCTGAGTATATCGCCCTGCTGTGGTATATTTCCACTCTTTCTTGAATGTGATATTGTCGGTGCGTGTGTAAATCGGGCAACCCTGCGCATTGTACATGGTCCGCGTGATAGGAATCACCAACGTGGTATCCAAAAAGTCACCATATTTCGGATATATGTCTTCCGCTCGCAGACGGGACGCCGGATGCGTAGAATGCGGGGAAGAATACGAGGTCCATGAGTCTGTAGCACCTACGTTACCCGGCTGGGTAATATTCCGCACTGTGTCAATCTTTAGCGTGTCACCATCTGCATCAGTATAGACCCAATATATGGGATACGTCACCTGGTATTTATTACCCGTTGTACTGGTAGTCGCATCCGTTGACCGGTAATGATATTCATTATAATTATAAAACCAGATAACCGGTTCCCAGTGTCCGTACGAGGTGTCATAACCACCCCAGTAACCGCAAGAGTCATACACCGCCGCATACGGCCAGGTGTAGTCCGGTACCCAAACCCTTCCTGTCTGAAACTCCGTTGGTTTGTCCCACTGATGCCATTTAGTCAGATTGATAGTGTCGCCACAAGCGGTCATACGCGCTTGGAAAGTGATTTTCTTCCCGTAGATGTCACAATAGCCGTTTGCATTATGTATCGTATCCCTCCATGTGAACGTGTTGTTGCCGGTGGACATTCCTTGTAAACCAGGCACATACTGCCACGGAGTGGTGTCCGTGATGCCGTTGATATTCTCATGGATGAAACGGAACTGCACGTATTCCGGCTTGTTGTAGTTAGCATTGGGGAGGTTCACCGTAATAGTGGTTCGAATGACATTGGAGTCAGCATAACTTCCAGACCACGCATTCCAACTGACACTGGTGATCTTGGGCGGCTGCACCTCCCGAACTTGCTGCCATACACGTGGCAGGTGGTAGTCGCACCCGTCTTCCACAAAGAAGAAGTACTTTCCTGAAGCGAGGGAATCTATTGAGTAGTATTCGTTGAAGTCAAACCTGTTATAATTTGTCCCCGTGTATTGATTTGTAGGGAAATAAATAGTGTCAAAAGGGACTGTGTCCGCATCTGCGATACGAATCATGTAAGGGAAAGCGCCGTCGTAAATATGCAACTGCACCCGTCCCGTGTTCTCACACCATAGCGTAGGCACAGTACCGAAGCCAGTGGCTGTTTGTGCGTCCTGTGCAATCACATTCACCTTCGGCTTCACGTACGTGGTGGTGACAACCACCGTGTCCGTGTCACTCAACAAGGTGTAACGGTCGTCACCCATCTCTGTGGGGTCGAAACAGAGCACCTCCGCATGGATGACATAGGTACCTGTGTCCAACACCAGTAAGGGGTCATACTGGCACTGCTCCGCCGTATCCGTGGGAGAATAGAGGTTCTTGTAACAGTATTTGATGCCGGATAAGCCATGACCGGGGTTATTCTCGTCAAACAGACTATCAGGTAGGATAGTCAGCTCATTGCCCTCTCCGTCCACCGGGATCACCAGCACCTTACCGTTGTTGTAACATGTTGCCGCAGTCACCTCCGTACGGATATGGAAGTCACACGGCGCAATATGCTGCGCCAACGCGCAAATTGACATTAACACTAAAACCAATAACAGGTAAACTTTCTTCATATTTTGACTATTTATTTTTACAAAAACAAAAAAAAACAACGAGAGAATCCACTCATACAATTCTTTCGTTGTTTATCTCACTTTTATTGCATAAACACTTGATAATATGCAGGATATGACCATTCACCGTACACTTGCAGGGTGCAGTCAAAACCGCATCCATCCTACAACAATCGCAAGAGTCATTACCGCAACACATATTAAACAATTTTTTAAATTTACACAACAATGAAAAATACACAAAAATTGCCTGCAAAAATAACATTTTTTTCGTAATACGAACAACCATTTGTTAAAAAAATAACGTTTTTCTCTCTGAAATTGAAATGGTTAAATTTTAGTAAAAACACATATCAACTTTGATGCCTCAAAACAAACTACACCGACTCTAAAACAAGTGTAAGTTTTTACAAAAGCGCAAAGAAGGAATTTTGGACTAAACAGATCCGATAATAGTATTAACAAAAATTAACATTTTTACAAATCTGTAATTCAAACGAATATTATTCTTAAAACAAGTCTTTATTCGCCGAACGAGAAACAAGAACTATAAACATAGAGACTTGAAATCAGTGAACAGAAACAAAAAAACGCAGAGGATCCCTGCGTTTTTTTTCAAAATCATTACAAGTTAATAACCAACAGCCAACTACAATTCTCTGTCTGACAAAGAGAATGTGTTTCCGCGACTCATGTCTCCGGTTGTAAGACCGAGCTTGAGCCATTTCATACGCTGGTCACTGGAACCGTGCGTGAACGACTCGGGATTAAAGCCGCCCGTGGCTTTCTTCTGGAGATAGTCATCGCCGATGACCGCCGCGCACTCGATAGCTTCGCGCAAATCGCCGTCATCTAACGACTTGAACGTCTTATTCTCGTAATAGCCCCAAACACCAGCATAGAAGTCAGCCTGCAACTCAATACGGACACTCACCTTGTTGGCATCCGTTTTATTCATACGGTTCATCTGAGCATGCGCTTGATCCAACGTTCCCAAGAGATGCTGCACATGGTGGCCCACCTCGTGCGCAATCACGTATGCGTATGCAAAGTCACCGTCGGCCCCCAACTGCTTCTTCATTGTACTGAAGAAACTGAGGTCGATATACAGGCATTCGTCCGCAGAACAGTAGAACGGCCCCACTGCAGAGGTGGCGTTGCCACAACCTGACTGCACAGCATCGGTGTAGAGCACCATCTTCGGAGCGCGGTAAGTCTTGCCCATCTTCTTAAACACCTCCGTCCACACATCCTCGGTGCTGGCCAGGATTTTGCTGGCGAACTCCGCCAGTTCCTGCTCCTCTTGGGTGAACTCGCGCTGGTTTTCGGTGGTGGTCACATTCTGCGACCCAATCTGTTGCAATACATCCTGCGGGTTGCGTCCCAAAAACAGAGAAAGCAACACCACAATTATTGTACCGCCCACGCCGACACCGGCGATTGTGCCGCCAGACACTCTCCGGCGGTCTTCTACATTTGAACTTGTTCTTCTTCCTTCTAGATTCATAATAAATGGTTATGGGTTATGGGTTATAGGTTATTGATGCTGGGGAATAGTGATTAGTGATTAGTGATTGGTTATTGGTTATTGGTTATTGGTTATTGTTAATTCTTAATTGAATGAGGGGGATAGTCAAGAGAGTAGTGCAAGCCGCGGCTTTCCTTGCGGGCCATGGCGTGGCGCACGATGAGATAGCCTATATTAATAAGGTTACGCAACTCGCAGATTTCGGGATTGAGGATGGACTTCTTATAGAGGTCTTCGGTCTCGCGGTAGAGAATTTCAAGACGGTCGAAGGCACGCTGCAGACGCAGGTCGGAACGCACGATGCCGACATAACTGCTCATGATGGTCTGCAACTCCTTGCGTTCCTGCGTGATGAGGACCATCTCCTCGTTGAGGACGGTTCCTTCGCTGTTCCAGTCGGGAACCTCGTGGCAGATCTGGATGTTCGGCAGGTTTTCCACAGCGCGGATACAGGCGCGATGAGAAAAGACCAACGCTTCCAACAACGAATTAGATGCCAGACGGTTAGCCCCGTGAAGTCCGGTAGAAGCGCACTCACCGGACGCATAAAGATTCCGTATGGAGGTCGCGCCCCACTCGTCGGTCTGGATGCCGCCACAGGAATAGTGTTCCACAGGCACCACCGGAATCATCTCCTTGGTGATGTCAATGCCGATGCTCAAGCATTTGGCGTAAATATTGGGGAAATGTTCGAAAATCTCCTTGTGGGAAATGGGCGATGTGTCGAGGAAAACATGATCGACACCCTGCTGTTTCATCTCGGAGTCGATGGCGCGGGCCACGATGTCGCGAGGCGCGAGAGAGCCGCGTGCGTCGTACTTCTCCATGAAAGCCACCCCGTTGGCATCGCGCAGAATGGCGCCGGCACCGCGCATGGCCTCGGTAATCAGGAACGAAGGCGACTCTTTAGGGTTATACAAGGACGTCGGGTGGAATTGGATGAACTCCATGCCACGCACCACACCCTTGGCACGATAGACCATTGCCACACCATCGCCGGTGGCCACCAAAGGGTTGGTGGTGTGCTCATACACCATTCCAAGCCCGCCGGTGGCCATCATCGTCACTTTGGCGAGGATGGTGTGTATCTTCTTGGACTCGGGGTTATAGACGTATGCGCCGTAGCAGGTGATGTCGGGAGTGCGGCGGTTCACCTCCACACCGAGATGGTGCTGGGTGATGATTTCCACCGCCAGACGGTCTTCGTAAATCTCGATGTTCGGATTCTTCCGCGCAGCCAAAATCAGCTTCTGCTCAATCTCGTAGCCGGTGATATCCTTATGGTGCAGAATGCGGTTCATGGAGTGACCTCCCTCTTTTCCAAGAGCGAAGCTGCCGTCCTTGTTTTTGTCGAAATCCACACCCCACTGCACCAACTCCATCACTCGCTCGGTGGCCTCGCGGATGGTCAGCTCCACGATGTGACGGTCGGAAAGCTCGTCGCCGGCCACCATCGTGTCCTCAATATGCTTCTCGTAAGTGTCCGGCTTGTAGATGACGGAGGCGATGCCTCCCTGCGCATAGCGTGTGGAACCGTCGTCCATCTTCGCCTTTGTAACCATGCAGACTTTGCCGAAATTGGCGGCCTTCAGTGCGAAACAAAGTCCGGCAATACCCGAACCAATCACCAAAAAATCTACTTCTTTACGCATAATCTCGCTTAATTACATTTGAGGCTGCAAAGGTACATTTTTTTTTGTAGGGGCGAATAATTATTCGCCCCTACAAGATAAACCGCAAATCGTAAACTGCAAATCGCAAATCGTAATAAAAAAAATGTATTTTTGCAATCCCAATATTTGTATATACAATTTAAATATAAAGCATTATGAGCAAATTAATTTCTATTGAAGACGCGGTTGCGCATGTGAAAGACGGAATGACTCTGATGATCGGCGGTTTCTTGGGCGCCGGCACAGGTGTGAAAATGGTGGAAGCCATTGCTAACAAAGGTGTTAAGAACTTAACCTTGATCTGCAACGATACGGCTTACCCGAACAAAGCCATCGGTATGCTGATTTCCAACAAGCAGGTGAAGAAGCTCTACGCCTCCCATATCGGCACCAACGCGGACACTATCCAACAGCTGAACGATAAGACCCTCGAAATCGAATTTTGTCCGCAAGGCACCCTCGCTGAACGTATCCGTTGCGGCGGCGCAGGTCTCGGCGGTGTCCTCACCCAGACCGGTCTCGGCACCGTGGTGGAGAACGGCAAACGCAAAATTGAAGTCGATGGCAAGGAATACCTTCTTGAACTGCCTCTCCACGCCGATGTCGCCATCATCGGCGCCAGCATCTGCGACGAGATGGGCAATGCCATCTACAAAGGCACAACCCAAAACTTCAACCCCATGATGGCCGCTGCTGCCGACCTGGTGATTCTGGAAACCAAGGAGTTAGTTCCCACCGGCTCCATCCCGATGGAACAGATCCACACTCCTGGAATCTATGTCGATTATATCGTGAAGTAAGACTTGAGACTTGGGACTTGAGACTTAAGTCTAAAATCGAAAATATGAGGAAAGTACTCCTTACAATAATAGTACTAACAATCCTATTCCGTTCGGGCCTCGCGCAAAGCAACCCGAACGGTTTTGATATGGCTTTGGACAAAAAGGTCACCAAGATGCGCTGCGTACCCTGTGACGAAAAAGGGCTCTGCCTGGTGCTCGAAAAAAAGGAAAAAAAGATCAAACGACTGGTTTTCAATCATTACGACACGCTGTTCAACAAGCAGTTTGACACTTCTTTGACCTTGACGTCCGGCATGTTGCCCACAAGCTGTTTTTACGAGAACGGTGCTCTGGTGACTGTCTGTCAGCAGTTCGTGAAATCCCGTCTGACAGGAGAAGGAGTCCTGTTTATCTACCACCCCGAAAGCCGGCGGCTGGAACAGCGCGTCATTTCCGGAATACCAGGAATCGTTTCGGCGGAAAGATGGCACCACTACCAGGGAAACTTTTTCTTCACCGTGCATACCCGCAACGGTATGGAGGTCTGGTTTCTGCCGCAATCAGCCGCGGAACCGATACCGTTCTCTTTCACACTGGAGAATCCAGGGCAGGTGCTTACCACCGCCGTTGATACGGCTCAGGGAAAAGCCGTTATCTGTTTCAACTCCGGCGATCGTACGATGTATTTCGAAACCGACTTTTACGGGAAATCCTCCTTCGCCAACATCCTCAACGAACCCGCCACCCAAGCGCAATGGTTACCCATCAGTCGCAACCACTCCGTGCTGATGCTCTATTACCAAGGCGAAGAGATTTTCTACTTTCACCCAGTCAACATCCTGAACCACAAGGTTATACCTTCGGAAACCATCTACTGTTCCGACATTTCCGACCCGACTCTCCCCGATCGTGTCAAGAACAAACAGACGGTGATCATTGCACCTCACACCTTCGTCAATTTCCTTTCAGGCGAGGCCTGTGTTGACAAAGACGGGATAGCTTGTATAACAGAACTTTACTATACCGAATACTACAACTATTTCAACGGCTGGTATGTGGAGCCGCGTTTCAACGGTTACCGCTACGAGCGCGCCGACGTACACTTCTTTGACACCAACGGCGTATTTCTGACTAATGTCATTTTCCCCTACGACGAAGAGTCTTCCCTTCATTCGCATATCATCAAGAAGCTGAAAATCTTCCCGTTACAAAACAACGACATTCTCCTTTACTATCAGAACGCACAGGAGCAGACCTCCATGCTGATTGACTCCGCCTTCAAAACGAAAGACCCCGTACGTACCACAGCGCTTCCGCTCCCAAAAATCGCGTTCAAGAAGCAGCGTCTCGCTGTGGATCGCTTCGAGCCGTGGTACGGCGACAACCAGTTCATGCTCACCGCCTTCCGCGTCAATGTCATGTCGCAAAGGAAAGTGGGATATATGGTCCGGAAGTTGGAATACAATTAGTTTTTCAGAGTACCGATAAAAAATGTATTTTTGCCCCATTAATTTTAACATCCAAAAATAAGACATAAAAATGGAAAAATTCGATCCCGCAACCAACCTTGAAAGATTGGACAAAAAAGACGCTTACCGTGGCGTCAATCCGGCTATCTGCGATAGCGCAACATTCATGTTCGAACAGGCCAAGACGATGACCGACACCTTCCATGGTGAAACCGAGGGCTACTTCCTCTACTCCCGCCACTGGAATCCCAGCACCCTTTCTTTGGCACAGTCATTGGCTGCCATCGAGGGCACTGAGCTGGCCTGGACCACCGGTTCCGGCATGGCCGCCATCACCGTCGCTTTGTTGCACGAAGTGAAGAGCGGCGACCATATCGTCTCCAGCATGACCACTTACGGCGGCACCTTCGCCTTCCTGAACAACTACCTCAAGAAGTTCAACGTCGATGTCACCTTCGTGAACATGCAGGATCTGGATGCCGTGAAGAAGGCCATCCGTCCGAACACCAAGGTGCTCTACACCGAGACGATGAACAACCCGTTGCTGCGCATCGCCAACGTTCCCGAGTTGTCGAAAATCGCGCACGCTGCAGGTGCCAAACTGTTGGTTGACAACACTTTCACCCCGATGATTTTCTCACCCTACCGTTTGGGCGCAGACGTGGTGATTTACAGTATGACCAAGTATGTGAATGGTATGAACGACTGTGTGGCCGGCGCCATCTGCGGTTCTGCCGAATACATCAACTCCCTGATCGACGTGAATACCGGCACCGCCATGCTGCTGGGTCCCGTGCTCGACACCTTCCGCTCCACGAGCATCCAGAAGAACCTGCACACCCTGCACATTCGTATGAAAAAGCACAGCGAGAATGCCATGTATCTGGCCAAACGCTTCAAAGAGACCGGAATCAAATACAACTACCCGGGTCTCCCCGAGCATCCTGACCACGAACTCTTCAAATCGATGATGAACGACGGTTACGGCTTCGGCGGCATGATCTCCATCGACATGGGCACGGCCGAGAGAGCCAGCGCCATCATGGAGAAGATGCAGGAACTGGGCGTGGGCTACCTCGCCGTCAGCCTCGGCTATTTCAAGACCCTGTTCAGCAACTCCGGCAAATCCACCTCTTCCGAGGTTCCCGAAGACATCCAACACGAGATGGGTATGAGCGAAGGCCTCATCCGCTTCTCCATGGGCTTGGACAACGATCCGGAGCGCACCTTCCAACTGATCAAACAAGCCATCGACGCCACGAAATAAGACGGCGGATTTTGGCTATTAGCTTTTAGCTTTTGGCTTTTGGCTAAACAAAACGGGCACGTCAGTGATTGCGTGCCCGTTGTTTTTATGTGACATGATTTGTGAATGGTGATTTTGGATACGTCTGTAAAAGAATAATGCCTCAAAGGGGACACTTGGGACTATTTAAATGAGTTCTATAAAAAACATTTTCAGGAGATTACAATGTATTTTCCCATCCATATTGTTGGGATGCCTGATTATGTTTTGCGTTTTTTCCGGTCAAATCAAAGCACAACACCTTTCGGGAAGAGTTTATACCCTTTCAGAAAATGGAGATACGACAACGGTCTATATGGCAAGGCTGCAATGGCTGAACACTACGGTGGGAGCCTATTCCGACACACAAGGCTTCTTCGAACTCCCTTTCACCAGCACCGACACGCTTGTGATACGCTACTCCTTTTACAAGGCGGACACCCTGATTATCTCACCCAAAGAGCGACATCGGGACATCTTTCTCAACACCTCCCAGGTTCTGCAAGAGGTTGTGGTGTCCAAAAAACGGCAACGGTATGTCCGCAAAGGAAACCCTGCTGTTGAATTAGTCAAGCAGGTAATCAGACATAGAGATGATAACCGCATTGAATCTACCAAACGCTATAAAGCAAGTCGTTACGAAAAATTAGTCCTCGCCTTCGGCCGATTTGACATAAACCTTCACAAAAGTCGTATCAATCGTCAATTCTCCTTTTTGGAAAAATACATTGACACCCTGTCGTTTGACACCGTGCCTGTGCTAACCCTTTCGTTGAGAGAAAGTCTGTCGGACATCTATCACCAGCAGTCTCCACGCAAGGATATCACATACATCAAGGCCAATCGGATACAAGGGGTTGACGAAGTGTTGAGTATGGAAGGTCTCGATGCCACCCTCAACGAAATATTCTCGGAAGTCAATATTTACAACAACGATATTGACTTAATGCTCAACAAGTTTATCAGCCCACTGTCGCCTTCAATTGCGACCACCTTTTATCATTACTATATCACAGACACGGTCGATATAGATGGAATTTCTTGCATTGAACTCACTTTCACACCTGTGATCAGCAGGGCGTTCGGGTTCAACGGAGTCATGTATATCGTGAACGACAGCACTTACGCCGTGAAGCAATACACGCTCAGTGTCCCGCGCAACATCAACCTAAACTATGTCTCCCAACTCACCGTTTCACAGGAGTTTGTAAAAAACGACAGCGGTCTTTGGGAACCTACTGTCGCACAGACTTTCGCCAAATTTTCTATCTTCAAAAAATGGAAACGGCAGATCTATGCCCGGCAGACCACCTTGTGGTACGATTACGACATGGAGGCAACCATCCCTGATTCACTTGCAGGCATACTGCCGGTGGAGGAGATCGTCTCCCCAGATGTCAAGAAATACAAAAGCGGACGCTGGAAACAAATGCGCCCGGTTCCCTTGTCTGCAAAAGAGTCTTTTCTAGACAGTTTGGGGGTGGAGCTTCGCCGACTGCCTATCTACAAGACAATCGAAAAAACCGCCGAGATTATCAGTTCGGGGTATATTGCCACCGCCAAAGACCGGAAACAGAGCCGTTTCGACATCGGTCCTATTTACGATATCATCAGCTACAACCCGGCGGAGGGCGTCAGGTTGCGCCTTGGGGGCATGACCACCGCCTATCTGCATAACCGGTGGTTCTTGAATGGATACCTTGCCTTTGGCTGCCGGGATCTGCGACTGAAGTACAACCTTTCCTTGATCCACAGTTTTGAACCCAAGAACCGGCACTTTAACGAATCGCCAAGGCATGCTTTGACGTTCAACGCAAGCTATGACATGGAGTTGCCCGGACAGACATACGCTTATATGGACCGTGACAATATATTTATGTCCTATAACACCAACCACTCGGAACCTGCCGCGCAATATGTTCGTCGTGTCAGGATACGGTACATAAAAGAGTGGCAAAGCCGCTTCAGCGTGGACACATGGTTACAGTATGAGAACAACGAGGCAACAGGCGCGTTGTCCTACTGGCGTATCAATCGTGACGGTTCTGTTTCACAAGTCAGGGACTTTAACACTATGGAGTGGCGTACAACTGTCCGCTGGGCACCCGGCGAGCGCGCCTACAACAAGCAGATGGGTGAGAAAGCTCTCTTCAAGCTTTCCAAAAACGCGCCTGTGATCAGCCTCACACACACCATCGGAATCATGGACCGCCGTTTTGTTTATAACCAGACTGATTTTTCCGTTGAGAAGAGGTTTTGGTTTTCTTCTTTTGGATACATTGACGCCTCTTTGCAATCCGGTATCGTATGGGACCAGGTGCCTTTCACCAAGCTGTATGTTCCGCCGGCCAACCAGTCGTTGTTCCTCACCCCCAACACTTTCAACTTGATGAAGCCCATGGAGTTCATCATGGACAAATATGTTGCTCTTTACGCCACTTACCACTTGAAAGGCCTGATTTTCAACCGTATTCCGCTGTGGAACCGACTGAATCTCCGCGAAGTGGTCTCTTTCAGCGGTATCTATGGCAGGCTGTCGCCGAAGAACATCCCGGGACCGACCACCACAGGACTGTATCTGTTCCCTGATGGATGCGGCACAATGGGCAAAGTGCCGTATATGGAGCTGACCGCCGGCATTGAAAACATTCTCGGAATCCTCCGCATTGACTACGTGCGCCGCCTCTCTTACGCCAAAGGACTTAAAGGCTGGGACAAGAACGGCATCCGCTTCACACTCAATGTTTCATTCTGAAAACTTTCAGAGAAGCTTTCGAGTATCTTGAAAAAATGTGTATCTTTGCAGCCGTATTATAAATTGCCGAAATATTTTTTCAAATCAGTTAGAATATCATCACGAAATGGATATCACGAGCATTCTGATTGCAATTCTGACACTGACGGCGGGCATAGGAGTTTTCCTGGTGGCCTGCCAGATGATGAGCAACAACCTTGAGTCTGCAAGCAGCCGGAAATTAAGACAGCTGTTCGCGAAAACGGGCGACAACAAATGGGTAGGTGTCGGTATTGGTCTTGCAGGCACTGCCGCCATCCAGAGTAGCGGCGCCGTCACAGTGATGGTCATCGGTTTCGTGAACGTGGGCATCATGAGCCTCGCACAGGCTGCCACCATCATCTACGGTTCCAACATCGGCACAACGGTGACCGCCCAGTTAGTGGCTCTGGGTATGTTCGGGCGCAACAGCATCTCCACCACCATCATCTTCGCGGCTTTCGCGGGCATCGGCGCCTTCATCTCGCTTTTCGCCAAACGCGACAAATGGAAACAAACCGGCGGCATCCTCACCGGCTTCGGCATGCTTTTCGTAGGTTTGAGTATGATGTCCTCGGCTATGGAAGATTTTGCCGCACTTCCGGAAGTCAAAACCATGCTCGCCAACATCAGCAACCCGATACTTTTGGTCGTCATCGGTGCCCTTTTCACCGCCATCATCCAATCATCGTCTGTGATGACCTCCATTGCCATCACGATGGTCGTCACCGGACTCGTGAGTCTCAACCAAGGTATCTATCTGACCATGGGCTCCAACATCGGTTCCTGTGTGGTAGCCATGATTGCCGGTATGACCAGCGGCACGAACGCCAAACGGACAGCACTCATCCATCTCATATTCAACGTGATGGGTGTTTTCATATTCTTACTGCTGGCCTTGATTCTCCGGATCTCGACTGCCGGTGTTTTGAGTTTCGGCACTCTCTTTGAACGATGGTTCCCGAACACCCCGCAGGTACAACTCGCCATGTTCCATACTTTCTTCAACGTGTGTACCATGTTTGTGGCATTGCCCATGACCAACCTCCTGGTGAACACCGCATGCAGGCTTGTTCCCGAGAAAAATGATCCCAACGACGGACGTCCGCGTCTCAAATTCCTCGACCCCTCCATGCTCTCCACCCCCGCCGTGGCTCTCCGCCAGTTCAAAAGCGAAATCGAGAACATGGCCGAGATGGCCATCACCAATTTCAGACGCTCCATCAAGATCATCACCACCATGGACTACTCCGAAATTGAAGAATTCAGACAGGTAGAAAAGACACTTAACTTCTTGAACAAAGAACTTTTACGATATTCCATCGCCCTTTCGGAGAACAGCTTCAGCAGCTATGACCAGGCCTACCTGACCTCTACCATTCGTACCGTCAGCGACCTGGAGCGTGTAGGCGACTACGCTGAAAACATCGTGGAATATGCTGACTCCCTGAAGGAACAGGATGCCAGATTCTCAAAAGAGGCCACCGATGAAATCCTTCAAATGGAAAAACTCGTGAACAATCTTTATGACGAAGTGATGTATGCTTACCACCATAAAGACAGAGAGGCTCTGAAGCGGGCGAATGTCATTGAAGATCAGATCGATGACCTGACCGACGAGATGGAGCGAAACCACATCCGCCGTTTGAACGACGGCACCTGCAGCCCCGCTGTCGGCGCAGAATACCTCTCCCTGGCGCAGAACTCCGAACGTGTCGCCGACCACCTCATCAATGTCGGAAACACGGTTTTGGATCTTTACAAATAGAGCCGCACAACAGTACGGCCCTCTTTTCAACAGCTATAAGAAAGGTCACGTTACGACCTCCTGAACTTATGGAAATCGCTCGCATCCCACGACTGATACAGCAGGATATGATGGATTTCGTTGATAATCAGGATAAAGAGCCGCAAATCATTGTCGGCAAACCATTTGATGGCTTCCGTTTCCTTGCGGCAGGCCGCCGCAAACGTAGCTAAAAACGTGCAATGGTACTTGTCTAACCACGCGATGGCGGCGTCCTCGTTGTCGATGGCATTGCTCAGCACCGCGAACTCAGGATATCCGTTCTCCAACAGCCATTGCAACGCCGCCTCGTTGGAGTGTATCGCCGACGACAACGCCTCCAACTCGCGATACCCGTTGTTCATCAGGAAATCGCTGAACTTCCGGTCGCCCTCCAGACTTTTGAGGAAAGCGACTAGTACCTTAGGATCGTAATCTAATAGGCTCTTCATTAAATTGATAATTGATAATTGATAATTGATAATTGATAATTGAGGGGAAACGTTTCGAATCCCCTCATAATTATCCATTATCAATTATCCATTATAAATTAAAACTTACTGTTTCAAACTAACGGTCTTGTTAAACACCAGCTTTTCTTCATTCGAGTCGGGATCGCAATAGAAGTAGCCGATGCGTTCGAACTGGAAATGCTTGATGGAGGAAGCCTTCTCGTAGGTGAGTCCTTCTTCCACCCAAGCCTGTTTGATTTCCAGCGAGTTGGGATTCAAGTTGTCGATAAAGGTTTTGCCTTCTTCGCAATCATCGGGAGCGGGCACGTTGAAGAGACGGTCGAAGAGGCGCACCTCAGCGGCCTTGGCGTGCTTCACAGGCACCCAGTGAATCGTCGCCTTCACCTTGCGGTTGCTGTCGGGCATACCACTCTTGGTCAGCGGGTCATAGGTGCAGTGGATCTCGGTGATCTCGCCGTTTTCGTCCTTCACGATGTGCGTACACTTGATGATGTAGGCGTATTTCAGACGCACCTCGCGGTCGATGGAGAGGCGGTAGAACTTCTTGTCAGCGTTCTCGCGGAAGTCGGCGCGCTCAATCCACAACTCCTTGGCGAACGGAATCTTACGGGTTCCGGCGGCCTCGTCCTCAGGATTGTTGACGGCATCCATCATCTCCACCTGATCCTCAGGATAGTTGTCGATGATGAGCTTAACCGGGTCGAGGACGGCCATCGTACGGATGGCGGTCTTGTTAAGGTCCTCACGGACGCAGAACTCGAGCAGGGAGACATCAATGATGTTGTCACGCTTGGCCACACCGACGGTCTCGGCGAAGTTACGGATAGCCGCAGGAGTGTAACCGCGACGGCGCAGACCACAAATGGTAGGCATGCGCGGGTCATCCCAACCGTTAACATGATGTTCCTTCACAAGTTGCAGCATCTTGCGCTTGCTCATAATCGTGTAGTTGAGGTTGAGTCGCGCAAACTCGATTTGCTGCGGGTGATGAATCTTCAATGCCTCGCAAAACCAGTCGTAGAGCGGACGGTGTACCTCGAACTCTAACGTGCAGATGGAGTGCGTGATGCCCTCGATGGAGTCGCTCTGGCCGTGCGCGAAGTCGTACATTGGGTAGATGCACCACTTGCTGCCCGTGCGGTGATGGTCGGCGTGCAGGATGCGGTACATGATAGGGTCGCGGAAGTGCATGTTGGGCGACGCCATGTCGATTTTGGCGCGGAGCACGCGGCTGCCATCCGGGAACTCGCCCGCCTTCATGCGACGGAAGAGGTCGAGGTTCTCCTCAATGGAACGGTTGCGGTAAGGACTTTCCACGCCAGGGGCGGTGGGCACTCCCCTACCCTTGCTGATCTCCTCCTGCGTCTGATCATCAACGTATGCGAGACCGTCCTGGATGAGCTGCTCCGCCCACAGGTAGAGCTGGTCGAAATAGTCGGAAGCATAATGTTCCTCCGCCCACTGGAAACCCAGCCATTTGATGTCGTCTCGGATGGAATCCACATATTCGGTATCCTCCTTCACTGGGTTGGTGTCATCAAAACGCAGATTGGTCTTGCCACCGTATTTCTGAGCGATACCGAAATTCAGACAGATGGACTTGGCATGGCCGATATGCAGATAGCCGTTCGGCTCCGGTGGGAATCGGGTATATACTTTCGCATCGTTTTTCCGGTTCTGGATGTCTTCTTCGATAATTTGCTCAATGAAATTCATATTCTTCGGTTTTAGGGTTGGTAAAAAACAAACGGCAAAGATACGATTTTTTTGTTTCCGAAAATTCCGTATCTTTGCGCCTCGAAAAAAAACGCCAGTTATGGGTAGGATTATGGCCATCGATTACGGACAAAAGCGTGTGGGGTTCGCCGTTACGGACGAACTGCAGATCTGTGCGCACGCCTTGGAGACCGTCCCCGTGGCGCAAGCCTTCGATTTCCTGAAAGATTACCTCAAAAAAGAGAAAGTTGATGTCATCGTCATCGGGGAGGCCAAGCAACTGGACAACACCCCGTCGGAGTCATGCCGCTACATCGAGCCCTTCGTCAACCGCCTGCGCAAGGAGCTGCCGAACATCTCCCCTGGAACCGAACTCGCCCGCATGGACGAGCGTTTCACCTCCCGCATCGCCTTCCAGACGATGATTGACATCGGGCTGAAGAAGAAGGACCGCCAAAACAAGGCCAATGTCGATAAGATGAGCGCGGCCATCATCCTTCAATCCTATCTGGAACAACAAGATTTGATTAATTTAAGAGACAAAGAACAATGATATTACCCATTTATCTGTACGGACAGCCCGTGCTTCGGAAAACGGCCGTGGAAGTTGACCTGAACGACGCCACCCTGAAAACCTTTGTGGCGGATATGTATGAAACGATGTATAATGCTGACGGCGTAGGTCTTGCCGCGCCCCAAGTAGGCAAATCCGTCCGCGTGTTCGTGGTTGACTCCACCCCTTATAAGGAAATTTACCCCGATCACGAGCCGTTTAAGGGTGCGTTTATCAACCCCACCATCACCGACCGTTTCGGCCAGGACGTCCCCTTCGCTGAGGGCTGCCTCAGCTTGCCCAAAATCAACGAGGAGGTCGTCCGCAAATCCGACATCCACATCACTTACTATGACGAGAACGGCGAATTCCACGACTGCGACATCAACGGCGTATTGGCCCGTATCATCCAGCACGAATATGACCATCTGGAGGGCAAAGTCTTCACCGACAACCTCTCCCAGATCAAGAAGATGGTGCTCAAACGCCCGCTCAACGACATCGCCGGCGGGAAAGTGCATCCGGCGTACAAGACGATGAGACGATGAGACGATGAAAGATTCGGTCGAAGAACCATTCCCCTTCTTTTAGAAGGGGTGCCCGAAGGGCGGGATAGAAATATAAAACATATTCCTTGAGCAGCCTCGGAGAGGCAAGACGCGCGAAGTGCAAATAACCCCATACAAGCGGAGCGCAGTGTGGGGCTGTAACGATAGCGATAGACGATAATGAAACGAACAATCACAATAATGGTGGCGGCCGCGCTGCTGGTCGCCTGCCACAACGGAAACCGCGCTGGACAGCAATCTGTGCGGCAGGAGACAGCCTCCCTGAAGGCATCCTACCAACACGCTGACTCCCTGTATGCTGTGTGTGGGCGCATTGACACGGCAGCCTTCAACGAGTTCATCACGCGGGCGATGGCCTTTGCGGAGGCGCATCCAGATGACACGCTCGCACCGGGAATGCTCTATCGCGCCGGTGTGGGCAGCATGATTCTGGCAAAGTCGGCGGAAACAGCCGAATACCGCGCCACCAACGCTAAACGAGCCCTTGCCATCTTCAACCAGTTCCAAGAGCAGTTCCCTGAACACGATAATGCCAAACTCTGCTACTGGCAGCGAGCCATCGTCTATGACGACATCCTCGGTGACTGTCGCAGTGCCGAAAGCGAATACCGCGACTTCATCAACCGCTTCCCCAACGACTCCCTCACCCCCGTCTTTGAACAATACCTAACCTTGCTTGGAAAATCGGAATCGGAAATTTCCTCAATGTACATTGAGAATGTTCATAACTAATAATATCTTTTTTTGGAGATTCCACGATAAGTGATTATTTTTGTATATCAAAAATCAAAAAACGTAAAATATTAAATATCAATCATTTATGGATCACGATTACGTATTGGTTGCCGGTCGGGCGAACCCTGAGTTGGCAAAAAAGATTGCAGATTGCCTGCACAAGCCGTTATTGTCTGTGGATATCATGCAGTTCAAGGACGGTGAAATCCAGGTATATTACAACGAGAGCATCCGCGGGCGCGATGTGTTTATCATTCAGCCGACCTTCTCCCCGGCTGACAACATCATTGAGCTGCTGATCGCCATTGATGCCGCAAAGCGTGCTTCAGCTCGCAGCATCATCGCTGTCATCCCTTACTTTGGATACGCACGCCAGGACCGCAAAGATAAACCCCGCACCTCCATCGGTGCCAAGCTGATGTGCAATTTGCTCACCACCGCTGGTGTGAGCCGCGTCATCACCATGGACCTGCACGCAGACCAAATACAAGGCTTTTTCGAAGTGCCTGTTGATCACCTGTTCGCCTCCAACGTCTTCATCCCGCTGGTGAAGAACTCCGGCTGGGAAAACATCAGCATTGCATCTCCGGACACGGGCGGCACCAAACGCGCCTCCACGTATGCCAAGGCACTCAACTGCGAACTGGCCATCGGATACAAACAGCGTGAAAAGCAGAACGAGGTGGCTTCCCTGCAAATCATTGGCGACGTGAAGGGTAAAAACGTGATTCTGGTGGACGACATCATCGACACTGCCGGCACACTCTGCAAAGCAGCCTCCCGCATCAAGGAAATGGGTGCTCTCAGTGTCCGCGCCATGTGCGCCCACGGCCTCTTCTCCGGCGACGCCTTGGAGAAAATCGAGAACTCCGTTCTTGACGAGGTCCTCGTCACCGACACCATCCCGCTCAAACGTCCTTGCTCCAAGGTCAAGGTCGTTTCCGTGGCCAAACTGCTGTCCGAAATCATCCTGAGCGTCGAAGACAACACGTCAATCTCGTCGCATTACTATGTATAACCACGGTAGTTTCGCATTGCTATGCGTCACTATACCATAAAAAATCCCCTCTCGCATGAGAGGGGATTTTCTTATTAGCGTTATTCTTTCACCACACTTCGCACAGACACGCCGTCTGAAGTCTTGGCTCGCACGAAATACATCCCGGAGGCATACGGCTGTAGGTCGAGGACGGTCCGGCAGTCATCAACTGGTGCCTCATACAACACTTTGCCATAGACATCATACAAAGCGATATGCTGGATGAGGCTGTTGTGTCGCACGGTGACGGTACCCCGTGTCGGATTTGGGTACAGAAGGATGTCTCCGTCGGCGGCATATTCCTGCACACCGGACGGACTGGTGAAGAACGTGACCTCCTCGGAGACGTTGCCGTAGTAGCCGTCCTCGCAATGTGCTTCCACATTCACCCTATAAGTGGTGTGTTCGTCAAGGTCGCGCAGAATATATGGGTGCGTGGAGGTGACGGCACTCTTCCACGTATCAGAGTTGGTGTAGTTCACCACCCAGAAATCCGGGTCTGGACCATCTTGAATCCAATCGACCACAGCACTGTGGAGGGTAATGTCGGAGAGCGTGATCCATGTGGGAGAAGAGCAAGGAACGAATAGGTCGGTTTCTACACAGTCCGTATGCAGTTCGAATCCACTCCAAAAGTTCGACATATCTTGCGGGCGCGTGGAGTGGAAGTAGAGAGTAAGCGGTCCCATAGAGGAGGTGGCCATTATGGGGTTGCTGTGAAGACGGGTGTCGTAGAGCACCGGATACACGGTGTCCTTTCCATCATAAATCTGGAGATAGTCTTGGCCATTGGTATAAGCATTCTGGTACCAATAGCCGAAGACCCGCATTGCCTCGCCCTCTTCGGCGGGCCTGAGGGTGACCACCACATCACCGTCTTCCGCATAACTGCGGTTCGGGCCACCGTCATCATACAGAACTCCCTCGCAGAGGGTGAGGGTTCGCCGCCCGAAATTGGGAATGTAGTACGCTTGCGGCATGGCATGCACAGGGCCCGCCCACGCACTCGTGTTGTTGCCACCGCAGTTGGACCGTACATAAAAACTGTAGTCCACGCCGGGAGTCAGATACTGGAACGTATGCGGGTTGTCCGTGGTAGTAATCACCGAGCCCGTGCCTAAGACAAACCCGTCGGATCCATACTGGATGTCCCACTGGGTAGCCGAACCGCTTTCCGACCAGGACATTGATAAGGTATCATACCAGTATGTATCATCTATAACACGGAAATCTTTCGGGACAAGGCAACTCACGCAACTCACGGCCAAGTCGAAGAGCCGGAAGAGCTGGCCTTCCTCAAACGAGGTGACCACATGCACGGTGAGCGGTCCTGTAGAAGACTGCACCGACACCACCATGTCCTTCTCAGCCGTAGCTAACAGCCGGCCGTTGGTGTCCGCACCATCATAAATTCGGAAGACACCGGACATGTTTGTCCACCCTTCCACCTTCACATAATCGCCGGGCTGGTCGGGCAGCAGCACAATAACATTGTCGATTTCCGCCGTGTGGTGATAACCGTATGATCCTCCTTCATCATAGAGATGGCCTCCGCAAAGGGTGAGGATATCTGTGCCACTATGGTTTGCTACATAAGAGTTGGCCACAACGGTAACAGGGCCCGTCCAAGGACTTGTCTCGCCGGAATCGCACACCGAGCGCACATAGACCTCGTACGTAGTGCCAGGTTGCAGACCGCCCAATATGAACGGGTTTGCCGTGGTTTGCACAATGTCGCCGGTGCCGGGCGCATGCCCTTCCTCACCGTACTCCACCTCCCAAACGGAAGCCTCTCCATTCTCCACCCAAGAAAGGGTGACAGCTGTGTCCATGAAACTGTCAACCTTCAGAGCCTCAGGCTTCGTGCATGAGGTTTGAGGAATGCAGGATACTTGAAAATCATAACATGGACCTCCGTAGAAAGAACTACCAGCATAGGCAAACAACTTTAATGTGATTGGACCTCCCGAAGGAGAAACAATAGATAATTCAGGCAAAATAGAGGCATTTTGATTCAAAAAAGCAAAGTAAGAATTGAAACCTTCGACATACCCCCACGTTTCTTCAAAAATAGGATATTGATTTGAATTGAATAGTACTTGTCCGTCAGTACCTATTCCGTCATAAATCATAAACTTATAACAATCCGACCCTACGGGATAATTAGAATACCAACCATGAAGTAGTATCCTTGATTGTGGGTTGTCAGGAACAATGACAATTTCAGGACTATACCCTTCAGAAAGGACATACTGATTGTGCATAGGACCGCCCTGATCATAAATGTGTCCTCCACATACAGAAACATAATTATGATAAAAATGATTATACCATGACATAACATAATCCTGACCTACAGATATTCCGTTAATACCGACCCAGTCGCTCACATGTTCACCTCCACAATGAGATCGGATTTCGAGGGGGCGAGGAATGGTCACATCTACAGGATGGGAGATCACAGGGCGAAAAGCTTCCCAACCATAGTAGCCATTGGCGTATGCATAATGAATTCCCCATTCATTTGCATCACCATATTCTGTCCAATCAAGAGTAACGGAAGAGTCGTTAGCCGCAAGGACTTTGACATCTTTCGGGCATTGGCAGGTAACACATCGCACGTCGAAATCAACACTTACGTTTTCTTCCAAAAGTACCGTCATGGTATTAGAAAGAGTCTCCAGAAATAATGTTCCAACAACATCACTTCCACCGCCATCGTTTATGTAATGGTTTTCATACAATAGCGCACTTGTGGTATCGGGACCGTCGAAGATTCGGATTACCGAAGGCGCATCTCCAATATTATAACTATTATACAATGAAAAGTTTCCTGACAACTGCACATAGCTGTTTCCTTCCTCCGGAATAATAACAAGAGTAGTGTACTCTTGGCTATGGTTGTCGAAAGAGATATGCTCACTGCATGTCTGGAGCGTTTGCGTTTTGTTAGGATGAATGTTGTATTGTCCCACCGTGAGGGTCTGAATATCTCTCCAGCCACTTCTTTCGATAGAATCGCAAACATACCGACTATAGAAATCATACGTCCCCATCCCCAAACCGGTCAGCACGTATGGATTGTCGGAGGTGATGATGGTAGTGCCGTAGCCGTGCATAAACCCGTGTGAACCGTATTCGATTTCATATATGGCCGTGGTATCGCCAGCGGATTCCCAGGTCAGGACCACCTCGCCCGACGAGTAGGTGGTGGCGCGGAAATCATCAGGAGGTGTACAAGAGGGACAGCTCACATTCAGGTCTAGCGCGCAGGTTATCAAACCTTCAAAGGGTACCACCTGAATAGTCAGCGGGCCGGTGGTGGATTGCAGTGTGGGGATGGTGCCATCCACAAAACTATTCTCAAACAGGAGGAGACCGTTGGTGTCTGCACCGTCATAAATGCGCAAAGGACCCCAAGTAGTTCCATAGCTGCCCTGTATTTGAACAAGATTCCCGGGAGCATCAGGCATCAAGGTCACCATTATCGATTCGTGGTTTTCTATCCAGCAGTAGTCTAATGGGCCGGCGGGGTCATACAGATGCTGGCCGCAGATGGAAATGGTGTCCCATCGGGCAGCATTCATCAAGGAATACCTTCCGGGGATCATAACGGCAAAAGGCCCAATCCAAAGCTGGTTCAGCGAGTCGCAACGAGCATGGAGATATACATCGAGGATAGTTTCCCCTACGGGCATATCCTCCACATGATAAGTATAGGAGTGGGCATAGGTATGGGCGACCACCCCTTCCCCTCTCGGCACATTGTGGCGCACATACTCAATCTCCCATTCGGCATCCGTGTTCTCCGCCCACCACGACAGTGTGAATGTGGTGTCCGTGCTGTCGGTCAGCGCGAAATTTGCGGCGGTGGGACAGTCCATACAGCTGACCTCGAAATCAAAGCCCGGACTGCCGTTCAGGTTTTCCGTAACCAACTCTAAGGTCAACGGGCCCGATATGGACTGCGCCATTATGTCCGACCAGCTCCAGCTTTCTGGAAAATGTCCCCACATCTCCGCTAACAGCAATCCATCCGTACTCAGACCATCATATACTTTAATATTGTCGGGGTTCGAAAGATTATAACTTCCTTCTATGCGAACATACTCGCCCGGCGCTTCAGGAACCAATGTCACCACCATGCGGCCAGGACCGGAATAGTTCCCGTCCGGCCCGCCATTGTCGTACAGATAACCTCCGCAAAGGGGCAGGGTTATCTTCCCATCAACAGATACGAGGTAATCATCACTACCCGACACAAAGGTCAAGGGGCCCGCAGGATCACTCACTTTTGTGCTGTCACAGCGGGCACGCACGTAAAAGTCGTATGAGCCAATTGGTAGAGAATGTACTGTAAAAGGATGGGCATTGGCTGTGACCGTGATACCCGTACCCAGGATAAACCCTACCGGGCCATACTCCAATTCCCAAGACTCTGCCGGTGTCACATCCGTCCAATTGAGGGTGACGGAAGAGTCCATTCCCGAAGAGGCCACGAACCCGACCGGTTTTTTACAGGTGATGCACTGCACCTCCATATCAAACCCGCTTCCGGGATTATTGTAATAGTATTCTTTAATCAGCTGAACTGTGAGCGGGCCACTGACAGAAACCACTTTGGGGATATCTGCTGTATTAATAAAGGGGAAACAGTTCCCATACGGATCAATTTCAGAACATAAGGCATATAGCACTTCGCCTTCTGTGCCAATTCCGTCAAAGATTCTAAGCGTATCGTGACATCCGATTTCACAAAAGCCCTGCACTTGGACATATTCTCCTGTTGTCTCGGGCATAAGGGTCACTTCTGTATGACATATTCTACTGTAGTCCCCGTCCGGACCACCATCATCATAGAGATGTCCGCCACATAACGAGATCGTGTGGTGCCCTTCCTCAAGCGGGATGAAGCCGTTTGTCAGGAACCTATGTGAGACAGGACCCTCGAAAACGCTTTGACTGATATCACTACAATGGGAACGGACGTAGAAGTCGTACACTCCAGCAGCAAAAATATTTTGCACCGTGTAAGGATTGGTGGTGACATGGAGAAGCGTACCCGCACCCGTACCAGGTGTAAAACCGGAAAGTCCATACTCAATATCCCACGAGGTGACGGCGCCCGTCTCCTCCCATGCGAGGGTGATGGAATAGGGAGACAGACTATCTATCCGAAGACCTGCTGGGATGGCGCAATCCGTACAAGAAGCTGTCAGGAAAAAGTGGTTGTCAGGGAAAATTTGCAGCTGAGAATATCCATATTCATTCGTAACCAATGTCAAGGGGCCTGTGGTGGATTGTATGAAAATTGTATCGTTAACATCAACGGTTCCGCCAAACCCATTTGACTGACTTTGATAAAGGATGGTCCCTTCGGTACCCATTCCATCGTAAACGGTAAGCAAGCGAAAACCTATTCCTTGGTCATATTCCTGTCGGAGCGTGCCTTGCAGCTGTAAGTACTCTCCTTCATGCATGGGCATCAGTATAACCGTTTTTCGATTGTTGGCTGCGGTCCAACCGCTGTGATGGGTCACTTGCCCGCCACATATTCCCACCTCATCGGCATCCTGACTCAAATCATACTCATCCGGAGAATGGATATAGGTGAGGGTCGGCCATCCTGATTGCAGTCCATTACCGCAAAGCGCATAGACCTCCATTGTGTAGGTGCTGCCTTCCTGCAAGCCGGAAACCGTGACACGAGGTTCGGTCACGGTATAGACATTCCCAGGATGATGTCCATTCAGGCAGCAGCTTACCACCCAAGAGTTTGACGCATTATGGTCATGCCAAACAAGCGTGGCGCTGTCACCCGACACACGCACAATCCGAAGACTGTCAGGGGTGGGACAAGCATCGCAACTGATGGAAATATCAAAGCTGTCCCCTGAATTGCAGTCGGTCACGATGGTCAGGGGTCCGCTTTCGGAGAGATATCCATTCGAT
This sequence comes from uncultured Bacteroidales bacterium, assembly GCA_900315245.1. Classification (GTDB taxonomy): domain Bacteria; phylum Bacteroidota; class Bacteroidia; order Bacteroidales; family WCHB1-69; genus F23-D06. The sequence goes on along the minus strand of OMYJ01000010.1, from coordinate 61,005 downwards.
GCGGCGAGAATCGTACCGAGTGTGTCAATGCCTTCAAACACCCTTATCGGATAGTTCGGCGGGGACTGCACGGAGATATAGGCATTTGCTGTCTTGGGAAAGAGTGTGAGCAGAGTAGAGGCCGCATTTCCCGTTGTGTTTTCATAATGGGCTGTGCCTTCGCACATTCGCGCTGCATAAGCCTGGTTCAACGGTACGGTGAAGGTGGCAGGCGTGGCGGAAGTGGAGAAATAGGTAACAGGGCCTGCCCAGTCACCGGTTTGACCCTGTCCGCTATTGGAACGCACATAGAAATCATTTACAGACCCAATTGCGATGCCTGTGACAGTACAGAAAGTGTCGGTGACATGTAACAGTGTACCTGTTCCGAACGTGAAGCCCTCTGCACCGTATTCCACATCCCATTCCGTAGCAGTTCCAACCTCCGTCCATACCAGTCTCGCAGCAAATGGTCCCACAGAATCGACTCGGAAACGAATGGGCATATGATAATTTATACATTGCACGAAGAAATTAAAATCTTCCACCTGATAGGCGTAACCTGACAATTGCAATGTGAGCGGTCCTGAAGTAGATGTGACCACACCGATGTTCCCGTCAGAAGTCCCCTCCGAAGTATATAATAAGGATGTCCCTTCTATCGAAGCACCATCATAGATATTCAAAACAAAGGAAGGATCAAAGAAAGACCATGAGTAGGAACCTGACAATTGGACCAACTGTTGGGGATTGTCCGGTACGATGACCACAGTAGTGTTAACAGTGTACAGATACTCTTCCAAATAGAGATGACCTCCACAAAGCGAGATGGTGTCGGTCCCATTCTCCGGAATCACATAATAACCCGGAGTAAAGCGCTGTACTTTGTTTGACCAACTGCTATATTGGCTGTCCCCGCATTTTGTACGTATGTAAAAATCCACTATTTCGCCATGCGGGAACGAGGTTATTTTGCAAGGATTCGAATTCACTGTGACGACAGTGCCAGAGCCGTGTGCAAATCCCGCCGGTCCGAACTCCATTTCCCATTCCGTGGCCGTGCCGACTATAGTCCAAGCGAACGTCAATGTGTCAGCTGTCTCATTCTCCAAGGTGAGATTTACAGGGGAATAACACAAAATCGGAGATGTCAGCGAAACCTCCAACTCAAAGCCCTGCGCATAATAAGGGCTGCTTGGTTCGAACCATTGAATACCATCCATAAACTGGTATTGGTACAGAACGGTCAGCGCACCTGTCAACGATACGATTTCAGGGACCTCAGCACTGTCAAGCGTGCTGCTGAATAACAACTGTCCCGTTGTATCGGTACCGTCAAAAACACGCAACCTGACATCCGTCAACATCCAAGGTAAGTCATAAAAATTGTACAAACCGCTCAATTTCAACATCTTATTGGGACTATCAGAATATAGCACTACTGCGGAATTGAAGTATTTTCCCATGTTATGGTGGTCGTAGCTATAGGTAATGGAGTTCAATGGTCCGCCATCGTCATACAACATCAAGGTCTGGTTGTCACAAATCTGCAACGTGTCAATGATGTATGGGCAATCCACGTTGTAGTAAAACATTTGAGGATTCTCATCTCCGAATGTAGTTCCTTCAAATGAATACCCCATATAGTAAGTTGCAAAACACACGTCCCCACATTGCAAAGTTTGGAAGGCATTGCCAACGGGAAGAAGGGTGGCATCGGGGCATTGGCAGACCCGATTCCCCTGCAAGTCATGAATCAAAAAAGAGCATTCATAGTCATGTCGGGCATCCTCGCCCGACTTCCAGAAGAAGCGGTATTCCATCCCGGACTGCATCCAAAGAGTGTCTATCTCTATGAAATCATTGTGGCTGCCCGTACGGTGCACCCGAAATGTGTCCACCGGTGTGTTCCCTTGCATCACATAAACAAACGACCCTCGTGAGCCACCCCAGCCGTCGCCATACGAGTCGTACATGGTGATCACATACGCGCAATTGTTTTGCGAAAACGTCGGCAGTGCCATGGACGCCAACAGTGCCAAAAAGCATATATATTTTTTCATGATATCTATTTCTTAATGAGTTTCAATGTTTTGGCCATCCCCGTGCGAGTGGATGTGCGCAACATATACGCACCCGAAGCCAGATCTGACACATCCACATCAGTGCTGTTGTCTGAGAGCGTGAAATTCCGAACCGGCCTTCCCGCCATATCCGTGATGGTGAACGTCAGCTCCTCGCCGGACGAACAGGTGACGTGCAGGTTGTCAGTGACAGGATTGGGATAAAATCGCACGTCAAGACCCCATTCCGGCAAGCCTGCGGCGGATTCCACCCGAAACAACAAGTTTCGTTCATCGCCGTCGCAATGCAAATCGGTTTCCACCATATAGGTTATCAGATGCTCACCGGAGGTCAGATTTTCCGTGTGCAGAATCATCCACCCAGACGACACATTCGCCATAAACTGCTGGTCAATATACACATCACCTCCCGACGGGCGAAAATAGATGGTGTAGTTGGTGTCGCTCTTCAGCACCGTGTCCATCTCGATTTCTACGGGCGGAATCACCTCCACATAGACCGAGTCTCGCGGTTTCGGGCAGGGAGTCCAGTTGTCGAAGGACACCGTCATCCATCCCGACTCTGTGACGGGCGGGGAAAAGAAGCCGGACACGTAGGTGCCGTCAAGATCCTGATAGACATAGGCATTGCTGTTGTCGCAAACATCCCCGACGCACCAAGTGTAAACCCCAGGGGTGGAAGATATAGCCGAAAGATGCATTTCCTCGCCCGCACATGCTTGCAACACCGAATTCCCGACGATTTCCACATCGGTCGCATATTCCCATAAGTAAAAGCCAATATTTATTCCATCCCCGAATACTCTACAACCTCTTGAATCATACATGTAAAAATAATAGATACGCCCTCCTCCTTCCAATCCGCAAACGTAATTACCCGTGTCTTCCATAAAAACTTGACTTTCATCCTCTGTATAATAAAACCATGTGTATTGATAAGGCGGGGTTCCTCCTAAGAAGCTGACCAACACACAACCAGTCTCACCGGGGCAAACGGTGTCTATCCGTTGGTTATCCAAATCGGAAGCCCATGGTGCGGGCTTTTCAATCGTCACGGAATCCATAAACGTGGTGCCGTTGGTTCCGTAAGCCGTGACATAATAGGTGCCTTCGTTCAAATTTTGGAGATAGAAACTATTGTGAAAGATCTGATCATCAAATAGATAAAATGAAGAGTGCACCTCAATTCGCTGGTAATACTGCACCGAGTCGGTCAGGTGAACCGCAAACGCCCCGTCAGCAGGATAGATATTATATTCACTGTCAGGGCATCGAATGTGCCTCACGGAATCAAAGACAAAGACCGGGATGTGCTGGGTGGTGTCGCCATCAGGGAAAATGGGAGTGTGTTGGACATTTGCCGCGAAACAAAGGTTGGCCATTCCGCCAGACAGCACCAGCACTGCATACAACAGGAACATTTTTTTCATACCGCAGTTGTTTTGGAATCCATGCGGCAAAGATAATAAAAATCCCCTCTCGCATGAGAGGGGATTTTCTTATTTGACAAAATAACCGTCCTTCCAAGTTCCAGAAAGCAACACCTTACCCGACGGATCGTATAGCGTTCCAAAACCATTAGGCATGTTGTTGGAAAAGTCGCCTTTGTAGATTTTCCCGTCCGGCATGGTCAGCGAGCCTTTCCCTTCACGCACGCCGTTTTTCATGTCACCGTGATAGCCCCACTCATCGTTAAATTGGAAGATGTATGTGGGCGCGAGCCTTCTGTTCGGATCATTTATCCCGAATTGTTTCACTTGCCTGAACTTCTCGGGATATTTCTGCACACAAGGATACAGCGTAAGATATGCATGGCGGAACCATGTATCGATGATGAGATAGTCGATGCTGTCGCGACACAACATATTGTATATGGTATCAGGATCAGCATAAAAAGGAAATCCATTTGATGGATGATAATGCGAAAACATGTAGAACAGTTCCGGCTTGCGACTGATGACTCTCGCGTCTTTCGGGAGACTGTCGCCGCAGAAAGTGACTGCCTGCAGGAAATTCGATGCATTCATATCCGGTATGGACATCCAGGATTTCATCCTGGCGGTCTTCTTGTATTGGGTCTGTGCTTCTGCGTATGCGGGCGACAGCCATCCAAACGTGGCTATCAGCACAACTAAACTTTGGAGTAGCAGGGGCGAGTGTTCTAATTTCAGGATCTTGTACACCCCAGCCACAATCGCCGCCAAACCGTTTAATGTCAAGAAGATAAAGAAAGGCATCACGGGGGTGATATAGCGTGTTCCCCCATATTGTTCGGGATAAAAAAGCAATACGCCGACAGTCAAGCCTACATAGAAAAGCATCAGAAGCCGCCCGACGTTCAGATAGAGGCATCCTGCAATCATCAGTGCCATAAGCAGCAAACCAAGGCACCACTCTTTTCCCGTGATTTGTTTATCGCCATACACGGGTTCCTTCATATATGTGGCTTCCGGAATCCATCTGGTGATGAAGTTTGAGGTGTTACTGGTAATTCTGATCTTCCAGTCCTCAAAACCTTCCATCTGTTCGTTATTTGTTTTTTTCATGAAGTTTGACGCATAATCGTCCGTCTTCAAGTTCAAATTGCGGTTGCGGGCATCCCACGACAGTTTGGCGGTGCCGACAGCCAACACTGTCATCAGACAAAGCAGAGCCGTGTTAAGAAGTCGATGTTTACAAGCCAAAATTTCGGCTTCTTCCTGGTTCTTTGCCGCTTTTCTCCAACGAATCAGTTCGCGCAAAGCCAAAAGGCCAGTCCATGCAATCAATGCCAGTATCAGTGAGAGACCCATCGTGCGGACAAAGTACAGATAGGCTACAACCAATCCGTAAAATGCGATGGCAATCCAACTCACCCAGCGCCGCTTCACTCCTATAATCTCCTTTACAATCAGCAGGGCGAGAAGAATGGCTAACAAGGAGAGGAAAATGAACAACGTTTCACTCATCATGATAGTAGCATAACGCAGAAGCTCTTTATGGAGCGACATCAGGATGGACGAGCAAAAGGCCAAAATAGAGTTTCGTGTAGTCAATAACACCACGAAAAACAGCATCATCACACTCAAGTACATCAGAAATCCGTTGGCCTTTTTTACCGACTGGATGTTGTCTGGTGAAACCTTCAGGATTTTGGAAATAAACCACGAGTAACCTGGTGGGTAATGCGAATGCGGGGTTTTCTCCAGCGAAATAATATTGGTATATCCTTCACCATGGCTTAGTGCCTGTCCTAAGGAATAGTAATAGATATTGTCTCCATTTAAGTCAATCTTACGGTCATAAATGTTGGAATAGTTGTGATTATACACGAACGATATGATAACCAACATCACGCCTATCACCCATTTGTTATGGAGGAATTGGTCAACCATCTGCCAGAAGTCCTTTTTCTGGACAGTTTGTTTGCTGTTCTGGGGGGCCACTTTACTTTTTGACTTCATGATATTCCTCCTCTGTATTAACCGCCCAGACATTCTCCTTGGACGGGATGTTGTTCACGATATTGTTCACAGCTTCCATAGCAGTCAACATGGAGTGGTCCATGTTGTTGTAACGGTGCTGCCCGTTGCGTCCGATACAGTAAAGGTTTTCAATGCCGTCGAGGAACGCTTTCACCTTGTCTAACTGGTAGTAGGTGCCGAAATACGACGGATAGGCTTTCTTGACCTTCACCTGAGTGGCATCGATCACGTCCTCGCGATTGATGATGTCTATTTTCACCATCTCGTCAATGGCCATCTTGATGAAGTCCTCCTTGTCCATATTCCACAGTTCATCGCCTTCCGAGCAGAAATACTCCAATCCGATAAACATGGAGTTCTTGTAGTCGGCGACCATATACGGTGACCAGTTGTTAAACACCTGCAATCTGCCGACTTTCACGTCGCGTTCCTGGATATAGACCCACGTGTCGGGCACGCGCTTGTTGTAAGTGGCGATTTTCGTCTGGTTTTCGATTTTCATTTTCTTGACCAGCAACCCGACTGTGATAAAGTCGCGATACGGCAGCTCAGCGGCGATGTTGGCCACATCTTCGGGTACTTCAATTCCCCGCAGCGCCGCCACCAAGTCCTTTATGGGCATGGAGGAGAGCAGGTAATCGCAAGGAACGTTTTCGGTAGTGCCATCCTTGCAGACATCCACCGAAACCACGCGTCCGTTCTCAACATAGATGGCGTTCACTTCGCTGTTGCGGACCACCTCGCCGGATTTGGCTTGCACATCTTGAGCCACAGTCTCCCACAGTTGGCCGGGGCCGAATTTCGGATAGATAAATTGTTCAATCAGAGAGGTTTCAACTTCCTTTTGGGAAATATCTTTGGAAGATTTGAACTTCTTGGTTATCATATCTTTGAGGACTGCCGCCACAGACAAGCCCTTCACACGTTGGGAGCCCCAGTCCGCACCGAGTTTCGACGGATGCACACCCCACACCTTCTCGGTGTAATCCTCGAAAAACATGCTATAAAGCGGTTTTCCGAAACGGTTAATGTAGAAATTCTCCAATGAATCTTCCTCCTTCTTGAAGAGAGAGGCTTTCACATAACCACAGCCCGCTTTTATGGTGCGCCATAGTCCCATATTGGCAAACGTCTGGAATTTCAGGGAAATGGGATAGTCGAAGAACTTGCGCAGGAAAAAGATGCGGGAGACCCGTTCACGCACGAGCATCACGCGATCCTCTTTCTCCGGATCAGGACCGTTTTCGGCAAAAGTCTTTTCCTTGTGTAACATGACATCATCGAAAGATGGAGAGCCCTGCAACGGCATCACCTCGTTCCACCAATCCATAACAGCGGTGCTTTTCGAAAAGAAACGGTGACCGCCAATATCCATGCGGTTCCCTTTATAATTCACCGTCTTGGAAATACCACCGACACCCTCCTCCGATTCATAGACCACGGGGTGGATGTCCGATTTTTTCAAGAATTCGTATGCGGCGGTGAGTCCCGCGGGACCGGCACCTATGATAATTGCTTTTTTCATTTATGTGATTTTTACGATTTTGCTTTGAAAAGGATGATTTTCCTGGCGAAGAAGTTCCAGAAAAAGACGATAACCGTAGAGATGATTTTGGAAATCATGTAATGGATGCCCATCTTGTCGGTGCAGACATACATAATGAGGGCGTTGAGTCCCAGACCGATGACCCCGATGATGGCGAAAACCAAAAATTCCGCCCAACGATTGCCGAGGGTGCGTTTGTTGAACACCCAAACTACACTGAGCAGATAGTTGGTGACCAAGCCCAAGATGAAAGAGATGGTAGCGGACAGCAGATAGTGCATTCCAAAAACCTCTGTAAGGAGGACCAGCACACCGTAGTCCACCAAAAAGGCCGCACCACCCACAAACCCATAGCGAAACAGTTGAATCAAAGTGTTTTCTGTTTCATCTTTAAAAAGGGTATTGAACAGTTTCTTCATATTATCTCATTTGGTACGACTTGCCAATATTTTCGTCCGATAAAGAAAATGCAAAAATACAATTATTTTGAATCCATAGCAAACAAAAAAAAGACGATGCACTGCACCGTCTTTTCTGTGATTCCGCTGCGACTCGAACGCAGAACCTGCTGCTTAGAAGGCAGCTGCTCTATCCAGTTGAGCTACGGAACCGTTGGCATGCGCCAAGTCGGGATAGCAAGATTCGAACTTGCGACCTCCTGCTCCCAAAGCAGGCGCGATAACCGGACTACGCTATATCCCGTTTTTCCGGCTGCAAAGATACACTTTTTTCTGATTTTTCTTTTCTCTCTATTTAGATTTTTTATTGTTGAAAATCAAAAACTTACAAGTTTTGTCAAAAATCAACTCTTAACTTTTCGTCTATATCAACCTAAAATAATACGCGCGGATTCGTGTGATACGCGGAAATCAACCCCGTCTTATTTCAAAAATCTCGTGCGCGATGCCATGCTCGCCCAATATCGCCCTCACACGCGTCTCGTCGGTGTCGGAGATGAACACCTGCCCGAAATGTTCCCGCCCCACCATGTTCAACAGTTCAGTGATACGGGTACGGTCGAGTTTGTCGAAAATATCGTCCAACAACAGAATCGGCTTGCGCTTGTTGTAGGCAAAAGCGTAGTCAAACTGCGACAACCGCAACGCCAACGAGAATGACTTCTGCTGCCCCTGCGACCCGAAATGCTTCACGGGTTGACCGTCAATGGTGAAATCATAGTCATCCTTGTGTACCCCAAACGTCGTGAAACCGCACTTGGAGTCAGTCGTAAAACTCTTCGCCAGACCTTCATCATAACGGGTCTCCGCAAGCTCGGACCGATACTGGATGTCCACCTCTTCCGATCCGTTTGAAAGCTGGCGATAATGTTCCAAAAACATCGGGCGAATATCCTCAATAAATTGCCGCCGACGCTGATAAAGCAAATCGCCATCTTCAACAAGCTGCAAATCAATCACCTGAAGCAACGAGAAATCCGCATGACCTGTCTCTTGCTGCTGGCGAAGCACAGCATTACGCTGCAACAACAATTTCTTGTAGTGGATAAGGTGTTGGAGATAGATTTTATCGAACTGGGAGATGATTTTGTCAAAGAATTTGCGCCGCACCTCATTGCCATCGTTGATGATGTCACTGTCGTAGGGCGAGACCATCACCACGGGGAAAAGGCCCACGTGGTCGCTCAGCCGGGCATATTCCTTCTTATTGGCTTTCAGCGATTTCGTTCCGTTTTTATAGACACAGCTCACATGGGTGGTATTCCCGGACTCCTCATCCGCAAAATCGCCGTGCAATGCGAAAAACTCCGTCCCCAACCGTACCGAACTCACGTCCTTCGCCGAAAAGCAGCTCTTCCCGAACGACAGGTAATGGATGGCATCCAGCAGGTTGGTTTTGCCACTGCCGTTCGCCCCCACGATGCCGTTCACGTTTTCATTGAACGAGAAAGAGGCTTCGGTGTAATTCTTGAAGTTCGTGAGTTGAAGTGTCTTTAAGTACATTTTGCGATTTGCGATTTACGGTTTACGGTTTATGATTTGCGATCATGGAAAAACGTAGAGACGCGCCATGGCACGTCTCTACAATATTCATAATTCAGCATTCATAATTCAGCATTCATAATTCAGCATTATTTCAGTCCTAAGACATCCAACCCTTGGTTGAACCGGATGTCTCTCGGGATGCCCGACTTGTTGATACGGTCAAGATCGGCCTGCAGATCAGACTTGATAGTGCCGTTGTCCTTGCTGTATTGGGCGGCGAACTCGAAATCGCCTTCCGCTTGGGTCTTGAGAATCAGAGCAATCCAGCCTTCCATGGCTTTGCGGGCCTTGTCGTAGTTGATGTGGTAGGTGCCATTGCCGTTGCGGGTGAAGGCGCCGTTCTCAAAGAGATAGTTGTAGCACATCATGTTGGCAATGCCATGAGCCTCGGAAGCACCGAAACGGACGCTACGCAGTAATCCGACAATGTAGGTGGTGATGGCATCCTCCACGGAGATGTCGGTGATCTCACCCTTGTCAATGAGGTTGAGCACGAGGTTCAATCCCACGATGTCGGCTTTGGCCTCTTCCCAGCTTGAGTTTTCGGTCTGCATGGCGTTATCCACGCTGCCTTTGCCGTTGATGGTCTGTTTCACGCCCAAACCGTGTGCCACCTCATGGAAAGTGACATTCCAGAAGAAAGCATCAAAGGTGATATGATCCTGCTCGGACGGTTCAATGATGATTTCGCCGATAGGCTTCATGATCTTGTCAAATTTGGCCTGCATAGCGTTGCGCAGCTGGAAGCGACGAGAGCCCTTCTTTGCCTGCACATTGTCGTCGTTAGGCAGGTTGATGGCGATGGTCTTGCCAGCAGCGTTGCAATCACCGCCGTAGAACACCACATCGTAGAGGTTCATGTCGCAGGTGGTGCCGGGAACGTAAGCTTTGTATGCGGGATCGCAGGGCAATTCACGTTGAAGTTGCGGGAGCATCTTCACAAACTTGTCGAGCTTGGTACTTGCATCCACATCTTTTACCAGCACGAACGCTTCCCAAGAGGTCTTCACGGAGTTCAAACCGTCATCATAGTTCTCTATCGGGCCGAACACGAAGTCGATATTGGAGTCCTTCAGATCCATCCACGCCATATCGCTGGGATAATAATCGTTGGTCATCAGGGATTTCTTACGTTCCACCAGATATTTCTTCATCGTCGGGTTGTCGGCGATTTCAATGGCTTGGTCCAAGAGTTCACACACGCGGTCGAGTTTCTCTTTATAAGCCTCGTAGTAACCGACGGTCTTCAGCTTACCATTCTCGTCACGAGTGAGGATGGTGTAGTGGGAGGATTTCAACGGGTCCTCAAAGGCGTCATATTCGGCCTTGGTGATGTCCTGAGGGTAATAATGGCCCATCACAGGACGCGGACCGTAACCCGGCACGAAAGGTTTCTCCTCGTCAAGGCGATCCCACGGCCCATAGTTGATCATGGCATAATCCTTCATCCACGGGTCGGAGATGGTGTCGAGGAGGGATTTGTCGCCGAAGGTCTGCTCCCAAAAGAGGTCATCCATGATCTGCCCGATTTCGAAGAAGATGGGCAGCAGTTTTTTCTCGCTGTCGGTCAGTTTGGAGAGGTCGGCGGTAAGGTCGAAATAAGCATATTCCTCCACTTTCTGTTGGAGTTCGCTTTTCTGTTCCTCATTCGGAGTTTCCGTTTTCTTGTTTTTGCATGACACCAGCATGGCTGTGCAAGCTAAAATCAACATAACTGTGACAATTTTTTTCATATTCAAGACATTTAAGATTTATCTCTAAAAACACGAGGGCAAAGATACATTTTTTTTGTAAAAAAAATAAGCGGTGCTCGTTACACACCGCTTATTTCATAAGATAATTATTACTAATGTGATATATAGAAAGGTTTATGCGTAGAGTTCTTCGAAGATCTTGCGAAGCTCGGGGCTTTCGCGCAACTCTTGAAGGGTGAACTCAGCATGTCCCTTTGTATATCCGTTACCCATGATCATGTTCACGTCGCTTCCGATACCCTCGGCACCGAGAGAAGCTTTGGTGAAGCTGGTGGCCATGGAGAAGAAATAGACGATACCATCGTCTTTGGTGCAGAGCACGGCGGTCATCTCCTGGTCGGGAACATTGACGCAGTTGATGGTGACGTCGGCCATTTTGCCGTTGGTGAGTTTCTCGATGAGCTCATAGACCTGGACGGGTGTCATGCCGGCAGCGCTTTCCACGATGTCGCAGAAGCCGAGGTCTTTGATGCGTTGGGTGCTCTTCGGGCTGTTGGCGATACCAATGACCTTACCGGTGACACCGACGCGTTTCTTTGCCTCATAGCAGCAAAGCATACCGCTCTTACCACCGGCACCGAGGATAACGACAGTCTGACCGTATTGGCACAGCTTGGCGGTCTGGGCGGGAGCACCAGCCACGTCGAGGGCGCTCAGAGCGAGCTTCTCCGGCATGTCGGTCGGGATCTTAGCATAGATACCGCTCTCGAAGAGGATGGCTTTACCTTTGATATCGACTTGGTCAACATCGGGACGGATCTCAAGGATCTCGTCGATGCGCAGCGGGGTGAGGCTGAGGCTGACGAGAGTAGCGATGCGGTCGCCCTCTTTGAGGTCGATTTTGCCCTTGAGGGCGTCACCGATCTTTTCAACCTTGCCGAGCAACATACCGCCGGAACCGGTGCGGCGGTTACGGTGCTTACCCTGCAATTCAACGTTCAACAACATCTCTTTCTTCACCTCTTCCATGATTTTCTCCTCGGAAGCGCCAGGACCAGCCTGTTCCTTGGCATAGTTATGGATGTCGGTAAAAGATGCGGAGTCAATGTTCAGGGTTTGGACATCAATGAGGATCTCATTGTCCCAAATCTCGTCCATGTTATTGTCAAGCTTGTTTGCGGGCTGCGGGAGAACACCTTTGGGTTCAATCACGCGATGCGTACCGTATTTGTTGCCTTTTTTCTGCATAATTTTAATGATTTATAGAGTGATACAAAACTTTTTGCCTCAAAATTTTGAGGGTGCAAAGATATATTTTTTTGCAATATGCCAACCATTATCCTTTCATTTTGTGAAAAAATATTTTTTGAGAATTTGTTTTGGTAATAGTGAATAGTGATTTGTGATTTGAGATTAGATGGCATAGTCCTTTGTCTAAGTTATAGTTATAGTTATAGTTATTGTCATAGTTATTGTCATAGTCAGAAGTCATATCCCGCACTGAAATAGAACCCCACCCTGTTAAAAGCACTGTTCCAGTGAAGGTTAGCTGATATGGGCCCGAACTTTGAGTTATACGCGAACTGAAGGGCGGCAGAATATACAGGATGATGCGATTTCATGTCTTTCAGATTGTACCCGTCGTGTAGGGCTGCTCCAATAGCCGACAGATAGCACTTCTTTGCCACTTTAAAACGCAATTCGAGATTCGCCACGGTAAGCAAATCTTTACGGTCACTGACCGCATTATAGCCTATAAAAGGAATCTGCTGTTCATAATAGCGACCGGGCATGACACCTCCCACATAGTTGCTCATAAACAGGTTGTAGTCGGTATCTCCAAAGATATAGCGGCCATTGGCGGAAGCCAGAATGGAAAAGAAGCTACAGACGGGGATTACACCATGGATACCCAACGCCGCATAGTGGGTTTTATGGAAATCGTAGTCGTAAGTGGCTGTCACACGCAGACCGCGATCCGGAAAATAGCGTGCATTCTCATGATCGTACGTAAACCGCATATAGACGTATGCACGATAATCCTTCCATTCCCACGGGGACTCAAAGTCGGTAAGAGCAGGGCTTATGAGCAAATAGTAGGGCATGTATTCAATTCTCAAGCCGGCGGACAAGCTGACCTGACTCCACCTTGTACTCGCAAGGTAAACCTTTGCCTCGTTGTGCCAAAGACGTTCACAATACTGGAAATCGTAATTGTGGTCAACTGTGCCGAGGAGGGTACGATAAAGCGTCTTTGCGGAAATCCCGAACTTGAGTCCTTTTTTCGGAAGGTAATACCAATCCACTTTCAGATAGGGGGACATGGAAAGCCTGAGGGTGACATCGCACAGGGAACCGAAAATCTTGTTCCGTCCAAAGCCACCATTGATTATGGCCGCGAACCAGTCTTGCGAATCCAACCGGAGACCGATGCCGATGGAGTTTTGAGGCCGCTTCTCGCACTTGAACAGCAGTTTGTACCCGTCGGCACCGTCGGGCACCAGACGGTAAGTGACCTGCGAGAAAGCCATAGTGCCATAGATGATGGCCTGCGACAACTCAAAATCGCGTTTGTCGTAATATTCGTTCAGTTTCAGACGCACTTTTCGGTTGATGTAGTCCTCCTCCTTGCTTGAGAGACCTTCGTATAGCACATCCGTGATTTTGACTTTCGTATCCGCAGTATTGATGGCTTTAGGGTTATGCTTGATACGTCCTCCCCTACCCACAATCCGCGCAATGCTGTCGATTTCACGCTCATGCTTGGCAGCTTCCTGATAGCCCCGGCTTATCAGCGTGGCTATCTCCTCGGTCCCGAAGGTCAGCATCCCGAAACCCGAAATGTCCGGCGTGATATAGACAGTCGCGTTCTTGACATTGCGATTGTGCGCCTCCAACCCACCGGAATATTGTGCGGTCTGCATCAGAACGTCCGCCATGTTGTTCACTTTCTGGTAATCCCTCGGCATGGTCATTTCCACCCCGATGATGATGTCCGCGCCGGCAGCCTTCGCAACATCCGTCGGGAAGTTGTTTTTGGTGCCCCCATCAGATAGAATCATCGAGTCCACCCGCACGGGCATGAAATAGCCCGGAATGGACATGGTGGACCGCATGGCATCCACCATCGAGCCTTCTGTCCAGTGCTTCTCCTTCTGCGAAACGATCTCCGTGGCCACACAACAATACGGCGTGGGCAGGTCCAGAAAGTTCATCTTCTGCTGGTACCCGACCGAAAGCGCACTTATCATGTTGTACACGTTCAATCCGTACAAAATCCCCGAAGGAAGGCTTTTCTTAAAATCCAACTTTGTATAAGGAATGTCCAGCACGTATGTCCCTTTGTACATCTTTCTGGTATAAGAATAGAAATCCAACGGGATATTGTCGCTCATCATCACATTCCAGTCGATAGAACGCACAATGGAGTCGATTTCCGCGGCGGAATAACCCATAGCGTACAAGCCACCCAAAAGGCCGCCCATGCTGGTACCGGCCACAAAATCCACCGGAATCCCCTTTTCTTCAAGGTATTTCAGCACTCCAATATGAGATGCACCTTTCGCACCGCCCCCTGCCAGCACCAACGCCACCGTGGGTCTTGACTTCCGTATCTCCGCCATACGCTTCTGCATCTCTGCAAAGAAAACAGAATCGCTCTTCGGATCATAACTGACGTTGACCAATTTATGCTGTTGTGCATACAATGTGGCTGTTGAAATGGTCAAAATAAAAACTGACAGCAGCAATTTCAGTCCTATCCTAAATTTCCTCTCTTGTATTATGATTCTGACATTCCTCATGATACTTGACGTTTTCGACTTTGGAAACGCAAAAATAATTTTTTTTCGAAAAACGTATGTCGTATTAAAAAAAATGTATTTTTGCCGTGATATTAAAATGATATTATTTCAATCACAAATTAAAACCTTAAAGTTATGAATAGCAAAGAGTTCAACAAACAATTATCTGCAGGCAACAACGGATTCCTGCATCTACTTATCAATCTTGTCTTGTTTGTGGTTTCCATTTGGATAGTGGTGAGATTAGCCAAGCTTGACTGCATGTTAAATGCCGAAGGGGAGGTGACCCCTTGGATTCTGCTTCCCATTTGCATCGGTTTTCTGCTGTTTATCGTCTGGGTTCTTCACCTGTGCGGTTTCATGGTCGTGCAGCCCAACGAATCACGGGTACTCACCTTTTTCGGCAAGTACTCCGGCACGGTGAAACAGAACGGTTTCTTCTGGGTCAACCCATTCTACAGCAAGGAGAAACTGTCCTTGCGAGCCAAAAACATGGACGTTGAGCCTATCAAGGTGAACGACAAAAACGGCAACCCCATCATGATCGGTTTGGTTTTGGTGTGGAAGATCAGCGACACCTACAAAGCCTGTTTCGAGGTGGATTCCGACGTGCGCAGCACCATCACCGAAACCTCAATGAAGTCCGTCAAGAGTTTTGACTCGTTCGTGCGGGTGCAGAGCGATGCCGCGTTGCGCAAGCTCGCGGGCTTATACGCCTACGACAACATGGAACGCGACGACGAGGAAATCACGCTGCGTTCTGGCGGCGAGGAGGTAAATGAGCGTTTGGAGGCCGAGCTGCGCAAACATCTGGAAATCGCAGGCATAGAGGTTGTGGAAGCCCGCATCAACTACTTGGCCTACGCTGCCGAAATCGCCAGCGTGATGCTGCGCCGCCAGCAAGCCGACGCCATCATCTCCGCCCGCGAAAAAATCGTGGAGGGTGCCGTCAGCATGGTCGATCTGGCTCTCAAGAAACTCTCCGCCGACAAGATTGTGGAGCTTGACGAAGAGCGCAAGGCCGCCATGGTCTCCAACCTTTTGGTGGTGCTCTGCGCCGACGAATCCGCTTCACCGGTCATCAACACGGGGACGTTATACCAGTAATTATGAAGAAAAACTTCGCCTTACGAGTGGATTCAGAGATTTTCGAGGCCATTGAACGATGGGCTGCAGACGAGTTCCGTAGTGCGAATGGCCAAATCGAATGGATTTTGCAAAACGCTCTGAAAAAGGCCGGAAGGCTTCCGAAAAAGAAGCACTCCTCCGACGAACAAGAAACAGACAAGTAAGATAACGTTTTAAGGCTCGTCGCAACGTGCCTATGTCGTGTGAATTTGATTACGGGGTGTCATCGGCACCCCGTTCCTATTTCTTTTTAACCGACTTCAAGGGCAGCAAATCGCCGCGTCCCACATGCATGTAATACGACTGAAGCTGCGCTTTCAAGTCCCGTTCCAGTGACTTTTGCGCTGAGCTGTTCGGATCCAGAATATTGTGCTGTTGCAGCGTGTCATCAGCGGCATAGACGAACAGACAGCGTTCTCCGTCGAAATAGAGGCTCAGAGAATCGGTCAGTGCTTGGTAGGTCTGCTGTACGCAATTAACCACAAGCGGTTTGCGTTCGGGTTCGTTGAAAACATCGCGACCAAAAGCGAAATAGGGCTTATCGTATCCCATCAGCCCGAGCGTGGTGGGCATAATGTCAACCTGCTGGGTCACATGCTCATAGCGACCCCTAACAGAATGGTCAGGGGTGTACATGAAGTATATGATGGCGGTATTGCCTTTGGCCGTGCGGGTCTCTTCCGCCGCCATCTGCGGTGACACATGGTCGGCCACGAAGATGAACAGCGTGTTCTCAAACCACGGCATCTTGGAAGCGGTTTCAAAGAATTTGCGCAGCGAAAGGTCAGTGTATGCCACACAAGGTTGTACAAGCGAACCACCCTGCGGCATCTTGCCGGCATACTCTTCGGGAAGATCGTAAGGATGATGGGAACTCAGGGTGAACACTGAGGTGAAGAACGGTGTTTGTTGCCGGTTGAGTTCATCGGCCACATATTGCAAAAACGGCATGTCCCAGATGCCCCACACATTAGCGTTTTCCTTCCCCGGATGCAGTTTCTCGAAATCTTCTCTGTTGTGGAAGTTCTCGATTCCGCACAGCGTGCCGAAGGCCTCGAAACCCATCTGGTTCCGGGACGCTCCACAGAAGAAATGCGTGCCGTAGCCCTGCCGCTCCAGGATGCGGGGCAGCGCCTCCAAATCGGTCAGAGACTGGGGCATTAATGCGAAGGGAGAACGGTAAGAGGGGATGGACGAGTAGATAGACGGTAATGCCTCAATGGACTTCACGCCGTTGGCGAAAGCATTCGTGAACACCAAACCCTCGCGCATCAGGGAATCCAAAAAGGGAGTGTAACCGCCGTTGGGATTCAGATGCGGGGCAAGATACTGCGAATGTTCCCTGCTGAAGCTCTCCAGCACAAAAATCACCACATTCTTGCCCTTCGCCACAGGAGGTTGGACAAGTTTCGGATAATGATACGGGGAATACAACTCCGCCAACTCATCCTCGCTGAAATAGACCGGCGCATCCAACTGCCGCATCCCGATGGTGCGGAACAGACAGAACGGGTTGCTCAAAATCAGGGCTCCTTTCTGCGGCGACTGCGTGTAATAAACCGCATTGCCGACCGACATGGGAAAGGCCTTCTTGTCGGCCGAGCCGCGGATGCCGAGCACCCACAACGGAACCACAACGGCCAGTCCAAATGCTCCGACCCCATAATACAACCAATTGTTAGTCAACTGTGTGGGGTGGTATTTGATTTTCTTATAGACGAAAAACAAAAGGAAAATCAACGCCGCACCGAGCAGCACGAGGTACCAGTTTTCGCCCATCGCCTTGAAAAGGATGTCAAAGGTGTTGTCATTTTCGCGGAAGAAGTGCATTTCCTCGGAGGTAATCCGTTTGAAAGCATAACGGAAATAGACAACGTCTGATAGGTTCAGCACCACAAGACCGATGGAATTGATGATGCCGTAAATCCAAAACAGAGCCTTCTGGTAGCCGCTTTTCTGGCGGAAGCGGAAAGGCAGCATCGACAGCACAATGAAGGGGGCATTCAAAAAGAAGATGGACGCAGTAGCGAACTTCAGCGATCCTGCAAGTAGCATAGGGACTTCCGTCCAAGTCAGTGCTCCAAGCAGCATCCGGTTATACAGGTAAAAAGCGACCTGCGTGACCAAAACGCAGCCATAGAGCGGCAGCAGTCTCAAAAGCAACACCGTGAAATCATTCTGCAGAATCTTCTTCATTACAAATTCTTTCTGACAAAGGGCGGCAAAAATATGCTTTTTTTCGACATTGTCGTCGCATCACCTTTTCAGAATTTCCGTAGCTTCTTCTCGTCAACGGGGTCAAGGGAGAAGATGTCATCACTGCTGACGCGAATGACGAGCAGACCTTCTTCGTGGGCGAAATCAGCCACTCCCGCCTCATAGTTGATGGCAGCGATGGCAGCAATGACTTCTTTGTCAGCGTATTCCGGGAAGAACTTCCTGAACATCTCCATCTTGTGCAAGAAGCGTTTCACCTTCTTTTTAGTGAAGTTCGCTTTGACCTCCACGGGGACGACAAGTTTCTCATTGCCAAGCATGGCATCCACCTCCATCTGCTTGTCCTCCGACGCGAGTTCCCTCCTCAGATTCTTGCCGCTGTCATGCAAATCGAAACCGGCATCCTTGAAGATTTTTTCGGTGGAAGAACTCACCAGACCTTCCACAATGTGTCCCGTGATACCGAGGAACTCTACCGAAACACGTCTGATCGATGCGTTGGTTTCAGCAAACATCTCTTTTACCTCCCTGTGAGTCTCAGCCAGCATCTCTTTCACCTCCCTTTCTGTCTCTTTCCTACTCTCCTCCATCCGTCTGTCCGACTCCCGCCTGTACTCTTCTATCCGTTTGTCCGACTCCCTCCTGCTCTCTTCTATCCGTTTGTCCGACGCTTTCCTCTCTTCGTTTATTTCTCGAACGCGTTGCTCATATTCGAGTCTGGAGGTTTCCGCAAATTTTTCAAGCCTATCCATCCTCTCTCTGGAAAGGCGCATGCTACGGTCATTTTCTTTGCGAATATTTTCCAACCATTCATCTTGTTCGCTGACTTTACGAGCCTGTTCTGCGGATTCCATACGCATTTCGTTGATAATCAATTCATTTCTATTAATTCTTTCGGTGTTCTCCAACACCATCTGCCTCAATTGCGGCAGATCTAATTCCATTTGCGCTATTTCATTATTCATAGTCTTTATTTTTTTAATAAAACACGCCGCAAAGATACAACAAAAAATCGCCGTTGTCAAGTATTTTGTAAATTTTTTTATACACTGAAAACCAGTATGTTAAAAATTATACAGTAAAATAATTAACAAACATAAATTAATTTTAACAAAACATTTTGCAGAGATTTGGCCTTTGTGCGTCAGTATTGACACGATGAAACAATTTTTGTACCTTTGCCGCATTCAAAAAAAATCAGCGGAAATAATGCCCAAAAAACGAATACTCTTCATTGTCAACCCCATATCCGGACACCGCGACAAAAGCCAGTTTCGGGAGAAAGCGGCGGGCGCGCTGAACGGTGCGGATTTTTCGTATGAGACAGTGTTCACGGAACATGCCGGCCACGCCTTAACGCTGGCTGAAGAGGCGACAAGCGTTTACGACATCGTGGCGGCGGTGGGCGGCGACGGCACCCTCAACGAAGTGGCGCGAGGACTTGTCGGCACCGAGACCGCCTTGGCCGTGATTCCATACGGTTCCGGCAACGGACTGGCCCGCTGTATGAACATCCCGCTAAGCACCGACAAGGCGCTGCATCTCCTGACACAAGGCCACATCCAGCGCATCGACACCGGCTCCGTCAACGGGCGGCTCTTCCTGAGCGTGGCCGGCATCGGTCTCGACGCGCAAACCGCCCAAGACTTCGCCCAAGACCCACGGCGCGGCTTCCTGACCTACGCCCATTATGCCGTCAACAACTATTTCCACCCCAAGCAGGAAACAGTCAGCATCACCTTCGACGAGCGTGAAACGCTGACGTGCAGTCCGATGCTCATCACCTTCGCCAACTCCAATCAGTTCGGATACCACGCGGTCATCGCACCGCACGCTTCCCTGCAGGACGGTCTGCTCGACACATGCATCCTCGAACGACCACCCCTGGTGACCATTCCCGATGTTGTGGCAAAACTGATGGACGGACGGCTTGACAAATCCCGCTACCTCAGGGAAAGGCAGGCGGCACATATCACGGTGGAACGCCCGGCCGCCGGAGTGGTGAACATCGACGGCGAGCCTGTGATGATGGACGCAAAGCTTGATGTCCGCATTGCGCCGCAGAATCTTAAGATATTAGTTCCCTAACTTTCAGTGCTAATCTGGCACTTCTTCCAGAATATTGTCCATAAACAGTCCCACCCTGTTCAGCACAATGCACGCACGACTCTTGTCTATGACAACTCGCACCTTCTTCGTGGTGACGGTCTCCGTGAGCACAATCCGCTTGTAGCCGATGGTGGTCTCTTCAGCGATGGTGCGCCAGCTGCCGTTCTCATCCTCGACCTCGATATGGAACTTCTCCACGCGTTGGCCGAGCGGGATGTACTCCTGCAGCATCACGCGGTTGAAGGTCTGGGGTTCGTTGAATATCAATTCCACCCAAGCGGTCGTAACAGTATCGTCGGTAGCCCAATAGTTGTCGTAATGGTCGTCTCCAATCAGATGGAATGGGCTATGTCGAAAAGAATTACAGTTGTTTTCATGCCCCTTCATATAAGCAGGGATGTTATCCCAGCAAAGGCAGTGCCTATGGTTGCTTTTGCGGACATTTGACACATTAATCCCGAAATATCCTTCCCCTTTCGCTGCTTCAACCACTAAATCCTTCGCGAAGATGCTGTCCAACGCTGCGCGGAACTCCACCAAACGCAAAGAATCCTCGGCGGGGATGAGGCCGCGGCTATCAGGCGGCACGTTGAGCAGCAGCAGGGAATTGCGACCCACGCTATTGTAGTAGATCTTCAGCAGTTCCTGCACGCTCTTCGGGTGCTCGCTCTCGCGCCAGAACCAGCCCGGGCGGATGGAAACGTCAGTCTCGGCGGGGATCCAGCACGCGCCGTTGTAGTTGCCGGCGTTGAGCGTGTCCTGTGACGGAGCGTTCTTACCCGGCTCGCGCCCTTCTACATCGAGCCGAGACCAGCAGGTGCGCCCGCATTTCCCCTCCTCGTTGCCGACCCAGCGGCATCCGGGACCCACATCACTGAAAATCACCGCATTGGGTTGCAGCTTCTTCGTCTGCCCGTTGAACTTCTTCCAGTCATAGACCTGCTTCTTGCCGTTCGGACCCTCGCCGTTGGCCCCATCAAACCATTGCTCAAAGATAGGGCCGTAATGGGTGTGCGCATGTCGTAAAGTTTTGAGGAACACTTTGTTGTATGCATCCGTGCCGTAGGTGGGCGCGTTGCGGTCCCACGGGGAAATGTAAATACCAAACTTCACGCCTCCCCTATTGCAAGCTTCGGAAAGTTCTTTCAGCACATCGCCCTGTCCATTGCGCCACGCGCTCTCGCGCACCGTGTGCGTGCTCTGCGGGTTAGGCCACAGGCAGAAGCCGTCGTGATGTTTGGCGGTGAGGATAATGCCTTGGAATCCTGCGTTTTTCGCCACAGAGACCCACTGGTTGCAGTCGAGGGCGGTGGGGTTGAAGATGTCCTCCGCCTCCGTGCCCTCGCCCCACTCCAAACCGGTGAAGGTGTTTGGTCCGAAATGGCAGAACAGGTTCATCTCCATCCGTTGCCAGGCCACCTGCGCAGCCGTCGGCACGGGTCCGTAAGGTGCGGGCGGGTCTGCAGGTTTCTCTTCCGGGGGATGTTTCTGCGCCTGGAGGAATAAACCCAAAAGGCAGAGAATCAGGAGCAAGGCGGTCTTTTTCATAACGGGCGGATTCAGGCGGCAAATGTATATAAAATACAGATACACGCCGACCGAAGAGCTTTCTGTAGAGACGTTTCCTGAAACGTCTCTGTAAATTCATAGAAAATGTATCGAACAGTTTTATTCCTTCACAGGACGGACAGCAAAGCCGAACAGACGCCATCCTTCATTGGTGGTGTAGTGAAAACTCGGGCGTGACACGAAGTAGTGGGCTTGAACCGTATCGTATGCCGTGGTGGACCAGTAATAGCCGCTATGGTTCACGTTATCGAGAATGTAGTTGTTGATTCGGAAACCGCTGGCGGGCAGGAAAATGGCTCCCGCGCCTTCCATGGCGTCCCACTCGGCAAGCGTGTAGGTGCTGCAATTGCTAAAGTCCATAATATTCGTACCGTTAGACCCCGGAATGAATGTAAGTCCTGCAGGCAAAGTCCAATTGTCGGGCAATATCACAAAACCGTGGATGGTATCCACAATCGCATAGCCACACTTATCAGCGGCGTTGGGACGGCCTGTGATAAGATAGTCCCACTCGGCATCGGACAATGTTCGCCAAGTATGAGCTGTTCCCCCGCCGTTGGAAATGGCGTTATGCCATGCCCAGTCTGCTTCGGCATAAGCTCCTGTCAGATCGTTTGACGCACTGCCGCCTGGACAATAAGTTTGAGCCTCCTGCGATGTACTGTAGGGTTGGTAATTTCCAGCTCCGCTATTCCAACCTGAAGTACCCCAACCGAACAAGTCTATCCATCCAGCATTGGTTGGGGAAATGTACTTATTATCAACCCCGATAAAATCGTATTGATGCTCTGCGAAGCGCCAAATACCAGTGGATGCTTGATACTGCAAATTACCTTTGGAGAAATGGACCTGTGTGGTCGGGCTCACCGAGAACAAGGCGTTGCTTGCTCCATTTGCGTCGAATCCGCCCACAGAGGCTGGGGTAATGTCATCACCGTCTCTGGTGCAAGAGGTGAAAGTCAGACCTGCCAACAAAATGGCAAAAAATAATGTAATGTACTTTTTCATATCGCTTATTTTTATAAGAATATTCATTCCTGAAATTTTCCCTTTACATTACAGCATTGTCGCAGGTCACATTCATTTTGTTACATCTGAAAAAAAAATTTCACATCCTGTTGTATATCAGATTGTTTGGTTGTTTTTTGCGATTTATGGTTAATGGATGTATAGAACCACACATCCGAAGTCATACGTCATATCACCTCGTGGCCTACCCCTAAAACTTAAACGTCCACATCACCGAAGGGATAATCGGGAACAGACTCATCTGATAAGCGTGGTTCTGCATGGAAAAGTCCGTGATGTTGCCCTCGCCAGTCTCGATCTTCGTTTCGAAAAAGACCAAGAACGGATTCTGACGATTATACACATTATAGACAGAAAAATTAAGTCCCGTCTCGAATTTGCTGGTTTTCTTGATGGTCCAATCCACCGCAAGGTCAAGCCGATGGTAGGGGTTCACGCGATACTCGTTGCGGCCGCTGTACTCGGTCACGACGGAGCCCATGTAGAGGTAATAACCGAGCGGCACCGTCATGGTATTGCCCGACTGGAACACCCACAAAGCGGAGACAGACAGCTTGTTACGGAGAATCTCGTACGACAGGCTAATGGAAACATCGTGGCGACGGTCATATTTCGCCCAGAAGGGTTCCCCGCCGTTCAGGTCGTCGAACTGCCGGCGGGTGAAAGCCAGTGTGTAACCGATGAAGCCGGTAAACCGCCCTTTCGACTTCTTCACGAAGAATTCCGCACCGGCAGCCCACCCCTTGCCGAAGACATAAAGTTGGTCCGGATTAATGGTCATAACGCTGAAATCCAAACCGTCGCGGTATTCGGCGAGATTATACATCTGCTTGTAATACAGATCAATATACGTTTCAAACATATTCTGCCTGAAATTCTTGAACACGCCGAGGGAATACTGCACCACCATCTGCGGTTTCAGCAAATCGGTGGACGGCATCCACACATCAGTAGGCAGGGAGATGCTCGCGATGGAAATCTGGTGCATGAACTGGTAATTCAGCGTCGCCGATGCCTTGATGGAGGTTGTGGAATCGATGAGCCAGCGCAACGAAAGGCGCGGCTCCACTCGATTGTATTGCGAGATAGGCTCCCCACGTTTGTAGAGAATCGAATCCGTAACATGGCCCAATTCATCCAAAACGTAACGCGTGAAAGGTCCCAAATGGTGGAAATTGGTGTAACGGAGACCTGCATTCAGCTTCCAATGCTTGGTGATGTCGTATTCGTCATGCGCATACAGACTGAATTCGTTTCCGATATAATGCTGGACGGGAGGGATGTCGAAATGGATCCCGGTGCCCGCTTCCACATCAAATTGTCCCGGAATGCAGTCGTGCACTACATTCTGCGCCCCGAAACGGATATTGTGTTTCGGGGTAGGCAGCCAAGTAAGCTCACTCTTCACGTTATAGTCGCGCACTCCGGAAGTCAACTCAAAAGAATAGGGACTGATCATCATCTGTGTCCCGAAATTATAGTAGCTGAAAGTCGCCGACGTGTTGAGGAACAAGCGGTTGGCAATAATGAAATTCCAACGGGCAGACGCCGCCGCGTTCCCCCACTTGAAAGCCATTTTCGTCTGCTGAGTCAACGACTTGAACCCATAGACATCGTGCCCGTAATAGGCTCCGAAATAGAGCCGGTGACGCGGGTTGATCACAACATTGAACTTCGCGTTGATGTCATAGAAATAGAAATCCGTGCCTTTCATCGGGGATTCTTTTTTCAAGAAAGGCTGGATAAGGACATCCGCGTAGGTGCGACGGGCGGCAATCAAAAACGACGCCTTGTTTTTCTTGATAGGTCCCTGTACCGTGAGATGCGAGAAGATCAGCCCGAGACCGCCCTCCACCTCATACCGTTTCAAGTTGCCCTCTTTCTGATAGACATTCAAGATAGATGCCGCACGGCCGCCAAAGTATGCCGGCATCCCCGACTTGATAAGTTCAATGCTTTTCACCGCATCAGCGTTGAATATAGAGAAGAAACCAAACAAGTGGTCAGGGTTGTAGATGGTGGCCTCGTCAAGGAGGACAAGATTCTGGTCTGTGCCACTGCCGCGGACATAGAAACCGCTGTTCCCTTCCCCGCCCGACTGCACGCCTGGAAGGAGCTGCACCGACTTGATGATGTCGGCCTCGCCCATCAGCGCGGGCAACGCTTTGATAGTCTGGATACTCAACTCCATCCGGCCCACATCGCCGCTGGAAACGTTGACATCCCCGCGCTCACCTTGAATCACAACCTCAGCCCCTTCAATGGCCGACGGTTCCAGTTCATAACGCCGCATCAGATTCTTGTTCAGAGAGACCGTATCTTTTAACGTCTTATATCCCAAATGGTTGATCGTAACCTTATACGTGCCCGAAACCGTTGTTATGGAGTAATATCCAGCCTGATTTGTGACACATCCTTGCACATTGGAGGCGTTATTCACATCCGTCATGATGACATACACCCCCATCATGGACTCACCGTTCGAAGCATCGCGCACCGTCCCCGACAACGCATACCGTCCCCCCTGCGCCATCACAGCTCCTCCATGAGCCAAAAAGCACAAAACAACCAAAAATTCACAAATTATCTTTATGTGTCTTAACATAATCCAATCATCCAATCCTCCAATCCTCCAATCCTCTAATCATCGCCTCATCGCCTCATCGTCCTCACCGTCATCTGACTAAACGTAACTCCTGCGACAATCACTACAATACCCCAGAATTTCGTCTGCGTGAAGATTTCCTGGCCAATGGCTGCCGCCGCGAGAAGGGTGACTATGGGGATCAGATTCGTAAAGATACTGGTTTTGGTGACAGTAAGCTGTTTCACTGAGTAGGAATACAGCATATAGGCACCTGCTGAGCACAAAAGGGCGAGACACACCAAACTAAACACCGCGCTGGCATCCCATGTCAGAGATCCCCAATGCCGGACATCAAAGATGAGGACAAACGGCAGGAACATCGGGATGGCGATGAAGTTCTGCCACGTGGTCACCGTGGCGGGACTGTATTTCTTGAGCAGACGAGTCAGCTGCACACTGTAACCGCTGGCCGCCAGCACAGCGACACCGAGCAGCAACGTCCCTTTCAGGTTGAAGTCTATGTGTCCGTTGGCACTCATGGTCAGCATCAGCACACCCACCACGGAGATCACAGTGCCCACGACGAACTCCCAGCGGATGGGCGCATGTTCGTAGAAGTACATGGTGATGGAGATCACAATGGGGATGAGTGCAATGATGACGGCGGCAAAGCTGGCATCAACCTGTTGCAATCCGAAATCCTCCCCTATAAAATAGAGGAACGGTTCAAAAAAAGCCAGCAAAAAGAAATCCTTATAGTCCGCACGATCAATCTTCTGCAATTTCTTCTGGCATTTGAGCAATGTCATGAACACCGCAGAGGCCAGCACAAGACGGATGAACACGATGGTGAACACCGGAAAGTTGTTGTTTAACAAATGCTTAATCCACACAAAACTCAAGCCCCAGAACAACATGGCAAACATTATGGCCACATAGCCGAGCGCAATTTTATTGTCATTTTTTTTCATGGCGGCAAAAATCCGATTTTTTTTCCAATAATGCAATATAAAACAATCCGATTCGTTATGTTTCAAGAAAAAAAAGTTATGAGAAAATATATTTACCTGATTATAAGCTTATTGTTAATCATCATTTGTACAAACTCTTGTAAAAGGGCGGATCTCACTCCCGCTTACATTCTGATCACGCCTGAAGATTTCGAGAACTGCATTGATGTCAGCAATTTCAATGAGACGCATGACCAGAATTTCGACCAGGACCATTTGCTCGCCCTCACGAGGCACAAATTCACCCATGTCAACGTATATGTGGACAACAAGAACCTGGGATGCTGGACGTTGCCCTGTAAGGTGCCGGTTCTGGACGTGAACAACACCGACTCCTGCACGCTGGTGCTGCTCCCCGCCTTCCCCATGTCGGGAATGGCAAACACCATTTCCGGATATCCTTTTATCAACATAACCAGACAACGGGTGCTCTTGCAGAAAGACCATGTCTATGAGGTCGCTCAAAACCGCCCGAAATACGTGTACAGCGAATATGCCCACTTCCCCTATTTCGAGACCTTCTCAAACAGCACCTCCTTCAGCCCCGTCCCCACTCCTGACACCAACCAGACAGACATCACTTTCCTGCCTGTCGCTTACGAAGACAAGAGTGTTGGGGAAATCGTCCTCAACGACAATGCAGGGCTGCATTTCGATGTCCAGTCCACCGCGTTTCCCGTCCCGGTCGGCAGCTACCGGGTAGTTTTGGAGGTGCGTTACAAGACGGAGGGGAAAATGGACATCTCCGCGAAGATGTCCAACGCCTACTACCCCCACAGATGGTATTCCATCGGGGGCATCAATGCTTCTCCCAACGAGTGGAAAACCATCCATTTCGACCTGACCAACACCATTAACAGCAACCATGGCACCGGCGGTAACACAACCGAGCTCACGCTTATGCTGGCGGGTGTCGGCAAAGAAGGAAAAGACACCCACTTCTATATTGATGACATTAAAGTTGTTTACATCCGAACGGCATAATCATGATGAACAAAACCAAATTAACCTTCCTATACGTTCTTTTTGACATCCTCGCCGCCCTGATCACTTGGGTGGGATTGTACATGTATCGCAAGCATGTGGGCGAGGCGGCTGATTTTCAAAACATTTTGGTCTCCATGCGCTCAGACTCGAAATTCTGGCTCGGTCTGATTTTATATCCTGTATATTGGCTTTTCTTTCACGCTTTTTTCGGTTATTACAACAAAATTTACCGCAAATCGCGTCTTGACGAACTGGTGACGACCATTGGCGTGACACTTTTCGGCTGTTTGATCTTCTTTTTCATCTTTATCCTGGATGATATTGTCACATCACCCAATGACTACGTGAAATACCTGCTGTTTCTCTTCTCTTTCCAGTTTTTGCTTACTTATATTCCTCGTCTGTCCATCACTTCCTATATCAACAACAGGATTCATGATGGAAGAATCGGCTTCAACACACTTATTGTGGGTAACGATGAAATG
Source organism: uncultured Bacteroidales bacterium (assembly GCA_900315245.1). Lineage (GTDB taxonomy): Bacteria > Bacteroidota > Bacteroidia > Bacteroidales > WCHB1-69 > F23-D06. The sequence goes on along the minus strand of OMYJ01000010.1, from coordinate 33,311 downwards.
GCGTTGAAAGCCTACGAAACCGTGCTGAAGCAAAACCCGAGATCGGGACATCTTTTTGTCGGCTACATTAGTGTTGACGACCATCAGCCAGACCAGCTAAAGGGACATCTTTCCTGTGTCGGAAACATCTCTAATATCAGCAAAGTAGTTGAAAAACAACACATTGAAGAAATTGTCGTGGCACTACATAACGGCCAACGGAAATATATCCAGCAAGTGCTGTCTTTGGCTCGACGCAACCACAACCTGACGGTCAGTCTGGTGCCCCAAGAACAGGACATGCTTCTGGGCTCCGTGAAGACCTCTTCTGTGCTTGACGAGCCGCTCATCTCCGTCACCCCGGAATATCTGCCCACCTGGCAGCGTTACGTGAAAAGAGTCTGTGACATCGTGTTTTCCCTGATTGCCATCATCCTGCTCACCCCCTTGTACATTTTCTTAGCCATCGGGGTGAAGCGGTCTTCTCCCGGCCCGATATTTTACCGTCAGGAGCGCATCGGCTATTTGGGCAAACCCTTCAATATCATCAAGTTCCGTTCCATGTGCGAGAACGCGGAAGCCGACGGCCCGATGCTTTCTTCACAAAACGACAGCCGCATCACCCCGTTCGGGAAGTTCATGCGCCAATACCGTCTTGACGAAACCCCGCAGTTCTTTAACGTGCTGCGCGGCGAGATGTCGCTGGTGGGTCCCCGCCCCGAACGCCAATTCTACATCGACAAAATCATGGAACGCGCCCCTTACTACCAACTGCTGCTTGGTATCAAACCCGGCATCACCTCCTGGGGACAGGTACGTTTCGGTTATGCGGAAAATGTCGATGAAATGCTCGAACGCCTGCGTTGGGATCTCCTGTACATTGAGAACATGTCCATCCAAATGGACATCAAGATTCTGATATACACGGTGTTGATTATCCTTAAACGCGAAGGAAAGTAAGATCGGCTATTGGCTATTGGCTGTTGGCTATCAGCTGCTGCGACATAATCGGCAGCACATCCGGCATAACAAAAAAATACTATTTTTGCACGTTTAAAAAGAAAACGCACTAATCATACTATGATAGAATATAACACCAAACGTAACAACCTTATAATCAGAGAATACGGAAGAAATATCCAAAAATTGGTTGAGCAATGCGTTTCCATGGAAAACAGAGAGGAGCGCACGCGCACGGCATACGCCATTGTCCGGATTATGAGCGATGTTATCAACTCAAAAGAGAACAGCAACGAGAACAACCGCAACAACGATGATTTCTGGAACAAGCTGTGGGACCATCTGTTCATGATGTCCAACTACCAGTTGGATGTGGATTCGCCCTACCCCAAGCCAGTACCCGAAAATAAAGAAAAAGTTTTCGTAAAGCCGTCTTATAACAACAAAAACAAAGTGAAATTCCGCACTTACGGCGTAAACATGCAGAATCTCATCAACAAGGTGTCCGAATATCCTGAAGATGTCCGTGAGGCTTTCGCCCCGTCTTTGGCGAACCACCTGAAAATGATGTACCTGACATACAACCGCAATTCAGTCAACGACCTGTTGATCCGCCATCAATTGGAGGAACTCTCCAATGGGAGAATCACGCTTCCTGATGATTTCAACTTCATCAACACCAAAGAGTTGCTGAACATTGCAAACGCCAACGCCGCCTTTTACGTGGCACCGCAAAACGGCTCCAAGAAAAAGAAAAAGAAGAAAAAGAAGAAAAACAATCCCGCTGCTGTATGAATATTATTGACGTGCAACATGTCACGAAACGATTTTCGGAGCATGTTGCCCTTGACGACATTTCCGTTTCCGTGCCGCAGGGTTGCGTGTTCGGATTGCTGGGACCCAACGGCGCCGGCAAAACCACGCTGATCCGCATCCTGATGCGCATCTCCTTCCCCGACAAAGGGGAAATTTTCTTCAAAGGACATCCCTTGTCGGAGCATGACGTTTACGACATGGGCTATCTTCCCGAAGAGCGCGGTCTTTACAAAAAAATGAAGACCGGCGAGCAAGCCATGTATCTGGCCCAGCTAAAGGGTCTTGACAAACAGGAGGCCTACAAACGACTGCGGGCGAAATTCGAGCAGTTCAACATCATGGAATGGTGGAACAAACCCATCGAAGAACTCTCCAAAGGGATGCAGCAGAAAGTGCAGTTCATCACCACCATTCTGCACCGGCCTTCGTTTCTGATCCTTGACGAACCTTTCAGCGGCTTCGACCCCATCAACGCCAACCTGCTCAAAGACGAAATCGCCCAACTGAAAAAAGAAGGCGCCACCATCGTCCTTTCCACCCACAACATGGCTTCCGTGGAGGAGATCTGCGACCACATCGCCCTCATCAACCGATCCCGCAAGATTTTGGAAGGCGACATCTATGAGGTGAAAAACCGCTTCAAGAAAAATATTTTCTCCATCCAAGTCTCCAATTGCCCCGACAACATCATCCAAGAGCTTCAGACCCGTCAATACACCGTCTGCGACCAAAGCCAAAACGACTATTATACCCGCTTCGACATCAAGCTGCCAGATGGTGAGTCTCCCAACGAACTTCTGCAACTATTTGCACAAAATTGTGAAATACATTCCTTTAACGAAATAATGCCCACCATGAACGATATTTTCATCGAACAGGTGGAGAAAGCCAACCAACAGCCAAGCCATGAAGAATAAAACACTCCTGATCATTTCGCGTGAATACCTGACACGCATCCAGAAAAAATCCTTCATCATCATCACCATCCTGATGCCGGTGCTGCTGGCGGCCATGATTGTGCTGCCCGTGCTGCTGGTTCAGCTCAGCGAGAGCAAAAAGTTCTCCAAAGTCCTCGTGGTCGATGAAAGCGAGATTTTCATCAACAACTTCACTGACGACAAACACTACTCATTCAGTTACCGTTCCGGCGACATCGAACAAATCAAGAAAGAGGCCTTCGACCAGGATTACGACGTGGTTCTGCAAATTTTAGCGAACACACAATCCCTGAAATCCAACATCTACTATAAAAAGAACCTGCCGTCAGGGCTGCAATCCGACATCGAAAGCCAGATGGACGACATCTTCTTCAACCAATTGTTGCGAGATTCGCTGCACATTGAGATGGCCCGTTTCGAAAACCTGCAGAACTTGGCTAAAGCGGAATCTGTCACCATCCAGATTGATGACAACGGGGGCGAAAAGGAGCATGATGCCGAGGTCAACCAGATTTTCGGCATGATGTGCGGCATTATCATCTACTTCATCATCATCATGTTCGCCAGCCAGGTGCTGCGCGGCGTGCTGGAGGAGAAGTCGAACCGCATCGTGGAGGTGCTGATCTCCTCGGTGAAGCCCACGCAACTGTTAGTCGGCAAGATCGTGGGTATCGCGTTGGTGGGGCTTACGCAATTGGCGATATGGGTTGTCCTTTCCGTCGGCATCCTGCTCGGCGTGCAGGTAGCCGCCCCCAACCTGTTCACTCCTGATACAGTGGAGACTTTGGCCGAGACTCCAGGAGTCAACGTACCCAACACGGCACAGATAGATATCGCGCCGGACAACATCTTCGAGATGATCCAGAACTACTTCACGGTCTCGTTCGGCACCATCATCTTCTCATTCATTTTCTTCTTCGTGGTTGGCTACCTGATCTACTCAACCCTCTATGCGGCCACCGGCTCCGTTGTGGATAACGAATCGGATTCTCAGCAATATACGATGCCCATCACCATCCCGTTGATACTGGCCATCGTATTTGTGCCGACCATCTCCACCAATCCCGACGGCGCATTAGCGTTCTGGCTCTCCATGATTCCGCTCACCTCCCCCATCGCCATGATGGTGCGGCTCCCCTCCGGCGTGCAAGCCTGGGAACTGCTCCTCTCAATGGGACTCGCGCTCGCCTTCCTCGTGTTCTGCATCTGGTTCGCGGCCAAAGTCTATCGCATCGGCATCATGACCTACGGAAAGAAACCATCCTGGGGCACGATTTTCCGCTGGCTGCGGGAGAAGTGAGACGTGTGACGTAAGACGTAAGACGTGTGAGGATGAGAGGATGAGAGGATGAGAGGATTGGGGGATTTCACGGTCGAAGGACCATTCCCCTTCTTTTTAAGAAGGGGTGCCCGAAGGGCGGGGTAGTAATATGAGCATATCCGGCGTAAGCCGACCTTTTTACAACAGCTGTCAGAAAGGCAGAACAGTTAAACCTTAAACTAAACAAGCAATGGCTAACGAACAACGAGGTTTCACCTCAAACATAGGAGCGATTTTGGCGGCGGCAGGCGGTGCCGTCGGACTTGGCAACATCTGGCGTTATCCCTATATGCTGGGACAGAACGGTGGCGGGGCCTTCCTGCTTGTCAACCTGTTTTTCGTGCTGATGATCGGCATCCCGCTGATGATGACGGAGTTCGTCATCGGACGGCGTACGCAAAGCAACGTGGTCGGCGCGTACAAGAAACTAGAACGGAAGAAGGGATGGGCCGCGATTGGCTATTTCGGCATTCTGGCGGCGGTTCTCATCTACGCCTTTTACAGCGTGGTGGCCGGATGGACACTCAACTACATCGTCATGGCGTGTACCAACCGTCTGTCGGGACTGACTCCCAATGAAGTCGCCAATGCCTTCGCCTCCTTCACCGCCGGTTCGTTCTGGCCGTTGCTGTATCAATTTTGTTTCCTGATACTCACCGCGTTAGTGATTTCCTTCGGTGTGCAGAAGGGCATTGAGAAAATCTCCAAGATTCTGATGCCAGTGCTTTTCTTCTTGCTGTTGCTGATGGTTGTCCGTTCATTGACGCTGCCCGGTGCGAAAGAGGGGCTGGAATTCCTCTTCAAGCCCGATTTCAGCAAGCTGACCGGCGCGGGCGTATTAGGCGCGTTGGGGCAGTCGTTCTTCTCGCTCAGTCTTGGTATGGGCGCGATGGTAACCTACGGATCCTACATCCGCAAGGAGGATTCACTGTTCAAGACGAGCTTGTGGATTTCCGTGTGCGACCTCTTGGTGGCGATATTGGCGGGTGTGGTGATTTTCCCGGCGGTCTTCTCCTTTGGCATGGATCCCGCCGGCGGTCCGCAACTCGTCTATGTGGTGCTGCCCAACGTCTTCAACAGCATGCCGATGGGCGGATTGTTCGCCGCGGTCTTCTTCTTGTTATTAGGCATTGCCGCACTCACTTCCACCATTTCCCTGCAGGAAATCATCGTGGCTTTCAATGTGGAGGAGCTCCACTGGAGCCGCCGCAAAAGCTCGATTATCAGCATGATCAGCATCTTCGTCATCGGCATTTTCTGCACCCTGTCGTTCGGCCCGATCAAGCACTGGACCCTTTTCGACCGCACCATCTTCGACCTTTTCGACCTCGTCACCGCCTCCTACCTGATGCCTATCGGTGCATTGGCGACGACCATCTTCCTCGGCTGGTTCTACCCGAAAGCCGAAGTCAAAGACGAAATCACCAACGGCGGCGCGCTGAAAGGGAAACTTTTCGAGCTTTACTACTTCATCCTGCGCTTCGTCGCCCCGATTGCCCTGATCGTGATTCTAGTGTCGGGAATAATTGGATAATGTAGGGCGTATTCGATACGCCCCTACCATTAAATCATCATTCCGAACAGATGTCTTGCATCACCAATCCGGCGAGAGTGAAGCCGAAGATGGCGGTGATGTGGGAGGTGGTGCCGTTGATTTGTGCTTTGGAGGAGCACCATTCGTGGTTGATGAGGTCGGGGTTGCCTGCCGCGATGATGGCTTTGGGACAGAGGCAGGCGTTGGTTCCGCAGGTCGTCACGGTGCCTTTGTTGGGCAGCACTTCGGGAGAATAGACGCATTGGAACTTTTTGTGCGGGTACTCGCCTATCCGTTTGAACCGTTTGCGCAGGGCGCGCGCCAGCGGGCATCCTTGCACTTTCCAGAACTCGGTCACCGACACTTTGGTGGGGTCCATCTTGAGGGCGGCGCCCATGGCGGAGTAGAACTTGCCCGGGCATTCGGTGGCGTGCAGGATCAGCCGTGCCTTGTGTTCCAAGCTGTCGATGGCGTCGATGATGTAGTCGCAGGTTTCCAGATGGAATTGCGCAGCGTTCTCGGCGGAGTAGATTTCCTGGACGGCGTTGATTTCCGCCTGCGGGTTGATGTCGAGCAGCCGTTCCTTGAGCGTTTCAACCTTGACCTGTCCCACCGTCTTGGTGGTGGCCTGGAGCTGCCGGTTGACGTTGGTGACACACACGCGGTCGCTATCGACGATGGTGAGGTGGCGGATGCCGTTGCGCACCAAGCTCTCGGCGCACCAGCTCCCGACGCCGCCCACGCCGAAGACGATGACCCGCCGGTTGGCGATGCGCTCCATCGCCGTTTCCCCGACGAGCAGGGTCATGCGGTTGAATATGGCGTTTTCTATGCCCATGCGATTATGCGGACTCCTCTGTTTGCCGAACATTGGCCGCAGCGCCGCCATGCGGAGTCCGTTGAACATGACCGGCCTGCAATCGCCGCGCAAAAATAACATAATTTTCGATAATCGCGATGACAGCGTGAATGGGTTGTGGCGGGCACGTTCCGTTGTCCCCGTTGAACCCCGTCAGGGGTTCCATGTCTGTAGCCAGGTGCGGTTCCCCACGATGTTCCGCAGAACCCCGTTAGGGGTTCCCTGTCCGTATGGGTTACATCGATATTTTTAAATGCAACGAAACAAAACAACGCAGCACATCGCAGATAAAATTTACAATTAATTGCAAATAAATATTTGATCATCAATATATTATAAGATTTTGTATTTTTGCATCGAATTAAATAAAATAAAAAATTATGGCAAATACATATTCTCAGATTTACCACCATTACATTTTCGCTGTACAGCACAGACAATGTCTTATCCAACCCGATTGGAAGGAAGAATTGTACAAATACATGACGGGGTGCATCACCAATCACGGATGCAAACTGTTGAGCATCGGCGGAGTGGCAGATCATATCCATATTTTGACGGGTATGAACCCAGATGTTTCTTGTGCCACGTTGATGGCGGATGTGAAACGTAGTTCCACTTTGTGGATTAACAAGAAATTCTATCGTCCAGGTTGGTTTTCCTGGCAGAACGGGTACGGGGTTTTCAGCTACGCCAGATCCGCCATCCCGAATGTGGCGAGATATATTGAAAATCAGGTCCGACATCACAAAAAGAAGACATTCCAGGAGGAATATGTCAAAATTCTAAATGATTTTGGCGTTGATTATGACGAACGGTTCATTTTCCATCCCGTGTTGTGAGAAACGGACATTCCTTTCGGGTTCGATTCATCATTTACAAATTCACCGTATGGGGATGCGACGAACGTTTGTTGGGATTCGTTTCCACGGGCATGCAACCCCTACCGGGGTTGTGGCGGGCACAATTTGCATCCCGTTGCTACAGACATGGAACCCCTGACGGGGTTGTGTGGGCGCGCCGACACGGATCCCGCTACAGAGATGGATCCCCTACGGGGATGATGGCGTGTTATTTTGTAGGAACCGTTTCCTCGGATAATGTTTTCCTTACGGGGATGATGGCATGCACGTTCCGTCATCCCCATGAACCCCGTCAGGGGTTCAATATCTGTAGCCCGGTGCGGTCCCCCACGATGTTCCGCAGAACCCCGTCAGGGGTTCCATCACCATTTCCCCACCACGCACGCCACCCCCGCCACGAAGAACGGCAGCAGGAAGAAGATGATGGCGTAGCCGAGGGCGTTGCCCATGCGGTTGTCGAAGAGTTGTACCCGCGACTGGGTCCAGAAAAATTTCGGGGGAACATCCAACGCCCAATTTGTGAACCCGAGGACGAACCCCGCGAGCGCGAACCCGCCCGCGAGGACATATACGTGCGTCCCGATGCCGATATCGCCGTAGGCGATTTCCGATAGCAGGACCAGCAGTCCGACGAGGTTGGTGATGGGCGCGATTTTTTGGATGAACCAGAGGAGGGCGGTCATAATTGTGGCTAACGTGTTACAGCGGTAATAAAGCCTCCTATTAATAAGATTGCAAGGCCAATCCATACTGCACTCCAAAAATTTTCACCTTGAACTAAAGAATAAATAAATGTTCCAACTGAAAGAATTATCGTCAACCCAAAACGGAACCTCTTATGTCCTCTAACCTCGTTTTTTCCAGCTTTTGTTCTACGATCAACACCACTTATACGGCCGATGTTTCTATTGTGCTTCTCATAATCGCTTAATTTTCTCATAATATCTTATTACCTTTTTTAACAACATTCAATAGTTTTTTCCCACCCGCAAAATAAAAACTTTCCCGTCAAACCACAATAACCCATTTTGACCCATTTTAATAGGCTATGTGCTTCATAGGATGATATTTTCTTCTATCGTTTTTTAGGGTTGAAAAAAATACCATATGTAATCGTGATTATCAAATATTTGGCAAAGATTTACTGGGTGGTTTGCACCAAAAATAAAGGGGTGGGAAACACGCGACCATATTAATATCGCTATATTGGTTAGTATGGATTGCTGTAGACAGAATAATCTAGGAATAAAATAGGGTGTGAGAAAATAACCATATCTCACACCCTCGTACGATAATTGAATTATATCAAGATGATCAGGAAAATCACTGTTTCACAACCTTCTGCACAGCGATGGTTTTGCCATCGGCAACCATTTTGATGAAATAGACACCATTGGCATATCCCGTCAAATCAGCGGCCGATGTTTCACCATCAACCGATCTGATTTGCAATAATTTACCATACATATCCACGATTTGGACCTCCAAATTGTCAAATAGTTCATTATTCATTGTACATTGTACATTGATAACGCTATTTGTCGGGTTGGGATAAACCTTGAAATCGAAACCATCGAAGTCATCAATGCCCACGGTAATCGTTAGGTGCAGGGTCACGATAGAGTCACATCCATGGTCGGTTTGCAGGGTTTGGGTGTAGTCTCCGGACTGGCAATAGGATTCCCCATTCCAAGTGTAGCAAGTGTCGGGGCATTCGATAGAGAACTCGGTGGTGGCGGGCTGCCAAACATTGACCGTTGCAGAGGCCATTGCGTTGCAACCAGCCTCGTTATATCCGATTACCTGATATGTGCCCGCTGTACTGACAGTAAGTGCAGCATCCGTGTTACCATTGCTCCAGAGGTAGGTTTCTCCACCGTTGGCTGTGAGGGTTGTGCTCTCACCCGCACAGATGTCCGTTTCGCCTGTGATGGTGATGACGGGCAGCTGCGACACCAACACCGTTACGGAAGCCAAACTACTGCAACCCTCCGCGCTGGTACCGGTCACGTTGTAAATACCAAAGGCACTGATGGTTGCGGAGGCGGTGTTGTCGCCTGTGCTCCAGTTGTAAGTGTCCGCTCCGGAAGCAGTAAGCGTGGTGCTGCCGCCCTCGCAAATCGAGGTGTTGCCGCCGATAACGACGATGGGCAGTGGATTCACGGTCACGGTGGCACTGGCCGTTGCCGTACAACCCTCCACGTTCGTGGCAGTCACAGTGTAAACACCACTTTCCGCCACATTGATGCTATTGGTCGCGCTGCCGTTGCTCCAGTTATAGCTGATTCCTCCGTTGGCAGTGAGCATGGTGCTTTCTCCTTCGCACAATGCCATATTACCCGAAATATAGGGTGTAGGCAGGGCTTTCATCGTCAAAGTGAGTGTCAACACGCTGTCACATCCGTTAATTGTTTGCAGCGTATGAGTGTAAGTACCCGCCGTGGTGAGATTTTGTCCATAAAAGTTGTAGCTTTCACCCTCACACATGCTGTGAGTGAGCGCAACATTGTAGGTCGGATTCACCGTGACTGTTTTGGTGGCGGTGTTACTGCAACCATTTACATCCGTACCCGTGACGGTGTAGTTGCCTGCACTGCTGACGGTTATCGCCGCATCGGTGGAAGCGTTGCTCCATGCATACATGTTCGCACCTGTGGCTGTAAGTGTGATGTTATCGCCTTGGCAGAAGCTATTGTTACCGATGATGTTGACACTCGGCAGCGGATTCACCGTCACTGTGACGTTCGCTGTGTTGGAGCAGCCCTCCGCGTTGGTGGCTACCACTGTATAGACACCACTTTCCGTCACATTAATGCTGCTGGCCGCGCCGCCATTGCTCCAAGCGTAGGAGACACCACCATTAGCAATAAGTGTAGTCGTTTCGCCCTCGCAGATAGTCGTGTTGCCGGTGATGGCCGTAGGAGGTAACGCTTCCAGCGTTACAACTAACGTCAGCACACTATCGCAACCGTTAACTGTCTGTAAGGTATGCGTGTAAGTTCCTGCCGCAGTGATATTTTGGCCGTAGAAATTGTAACTCTCACCCTCACACATACTGTGCGTGAGCGGGGTGTTGTAGGTCGGGTTCACGAAAACCGTCTTTGTGGCGGTGTTCGTACAGCCGTTGGCATCCGTTCCCGTGACCGTGTAGATGCCCGCACCGCTGACGGTTATTGCCGCATTGGTGGAAGTATCGCTCCAAGCATACGTACTCGCACCTGTGGCAGTAAGCGTGACGTTATCGCCCTGACAGAAGCTATTGTTGCCGATGATGTTGACGTTCGGCAGCGGATTTACCGTCACCGTGACATTCGCTGTGTTGGAGCAGCCCTCCGCGTTGGTGGCGGTCACAGTATAGACACCGCTTTGACTCACGCTGATGCTGTTGTTCGTGGTGGTATTGCTCCACGTGTAGGAGACACCGCCGTTAGCCGTAAGTGTGGTGGTTTCGCCTTGGCAGAGCGTGGTATTACCCAAAATGGTGGGTGTGGGTGCAGAAGCAACTGTGACCTCCGCCGATGCCGTGGAAGAACATCCGTTGGGCAGCGATGCCGTGACGGTATAGGTGCCAGGTGTACCGACCGTGATAGTAGAAGTATGTGCCCCGTTGCTCCACGTGTATGTGCCTGCTCCGCTAACAAACAGGATGGCACTCTCCCCTTCGCAGATGTTGGTGTTGCCTGTGATGACAGCCGGCTCCATCATCGTGACCGTTTGGGAGGAGGAACCGCTACAGCCGTTGGCGTTCATGACCGTAACCGAATAGCTACCCGGATTGTTCACATTGATGGATTGTGTGGTCTCGCCGGAAGACCACAGATAGCTGGCTCCCGAGGTGGCGGTGAGGGTGGTGCCGGTCTCGTTACAAATAACCGAGTTGCCAGTGATGGTGACAATGGCTGGCTGATTCTCCACCACATTGACGGAGGTGCTGCCCGAACAGCCATTCTCAGTGCTGGCCGTTACGGAATAGTTGCCCGCTGTGTTGACGTTAATGGTGGCGGAAGTGGCCCCCGTGGACCACTGGTAACTGTCGCCACCGCTGGCCGTGAGGGTGGTGTAGCCGCCGGAACAGAAGGTGGACTCTCCCAAGATGCTCGGATTGGCAAACGGGGTGACCACCACCGAATCAGATGCGGAACAGCCATACACAGTGGTGACAGTAGTGACGTAGGTGCCCGGCTGGCTCACCGTGATAGTGCGTTGCGAAGAACCAGTACTCCACAGGTAGGTGGTACCGCCGTTGGCCGTAAGCGTAGTGCTGCTGTTGTTGCAGAGCACCGCACTACCGGAAATGGAAGCTACCGCCGCCGGATACAGGGTAAGCTGTTTGGAGGCGGTGACTTGACAGCCGAGGTTGTCGGTGACGGTTACGGTGTAGGTGGCATCCGTGGTAATGCCGATAGCGTTGCTGTGCGAACCGTTGCTCCAACTATACTGGTAGCCTGATCCACCCGTGGGCACAGCCGTATAGGTAACCGTATCGCCATCGCAGAGTTTGGCCGGAGTGGCCGTGACTTGCACCGACAAGTTGCACGTGGCGGTGGTGAACGTCTTGTCCGCCCCGCGATAGACGACACCGTCCTTTTGCACGAAGAAGCGGTAGGTGTAGGCCGTTCCGCCTTGCAAGCCAGATACATTATAAGATATAGGCGAATCTCCCGTGGTGTTGACGGAGGTGTAGCTGCTCTCACTATTCTTCTTGTACTCAAAACCGTGGGCATCCACATCGTAGAGCATTTGGTAGCGACCGTGCAGCATGGCATTGGTGGCCCCAACACTGGTTGCATTCTCGGTAGAAACGCTGCCGAACACAGGGTATCCTTGGTTAATATTGGGGGTGATGTCCATCACAAACACCACACTGTCCGTATTGAGGATAACGGGAAACGAAGACGACTTCATCTGAGCTTCCGTTTTGGCTGTGCCATTGCCAGTGGTGTGTCCACAGGTGTTTAGATAGTGACAGTTGGTGATAGTGCCCGAACTTCCGCAAATACCGCCTTTGCTGGTTCCGGATAGTAGTGAACCGACATTGTAGCAGTTTTTAATAGTATGTGATGTTCCTGTACCATTTTCCACGCCGCAGATGCCGCCTGAATAGGATTCGCTGGTACTCACAGAAGAAATGTTGCCTGTGTTATAGCAATTGGTAATAGTAGAAGAAGAAAAACCGCAAATGCCGCCAGAGCGCCTATTAGAGGTGACGTTTGCAATATTATAGCAGTGATTGACAGCGGCGGTGGTGGATCCGCAGATACCGCCGGAGTAGGAGTGGTCGGAGGAGGAGGAGGAGGAGGAGGAGATGTCGCCGGTGTTATGGCAGTTGGTGACAGCGGCGGTGGTGTGTCCGCAGATACCGCCGGAGTAGGAGTAGGAGTTGTTGTGGGAGGAGGAGGAGGAGGAGATGTCGCCGGTGTTATGGCAGTTGGTGACAGCGGCGGTGGCGTATCCGCAGATACCGCCGGAGTAGGAGGAGGAGTTGTTGTAGGAGGAGGAGTTGTTGTAGGAGGAGGAGATGTCGCCGGTGTTATGGCAGTTGGTGACAGCGGCGGTGGCGTATCCGCAGATACCGCCGGAGTAGGAGGAGGAGTTGTTGGAGCTGTAGGAGGAGGAGGAGGAGATGTTGCCAGTGTTATGGCAATTGGCGAATGGGGAAGCTGAGACTCCGCAGATACCACCGGCGTAAGCATTTGATGATGCCAATGTGCGTGTCACCCGTCCCGCGCTGGTCAAGTTTTGAAAACTTCCATTCTTCGCATACCCGAAGATACCCACATAAGCCATAGAATTGGTGGTGAGGTATAGGGTTACGGTGTGGTTGTCGCCGTCAAAATGGCCACCGAAGTAGTAGGTGTTGTTCAGTCCTATGGGTTGCCAAACGGTAATGCTGTCTATATATACGTCGGTGGTGAGTTTGAAATATGTGCCGTCGTAGTGTGTCACGCCGCCGTTCACCATCTCGGCAATGTAGGCTAACTGCTGGGCATTTTCAATGAGATATGGGTTGCTTTGCGTGCCCTGGCCTTGGGTCCAAATCTCGGAAGAACCATTCCAAATGGAAACATTGTTCTGTGCAGTTGCCATCATAGGGTACAATGCTACAAATAGCCATAAAAAGATAAATAGTTTTTTAAATTTCATTGTATCTGAATTTTGTTTAACAGATGTTGTTTTATAATGATATATAAACCACATAAACATATTTCATATCAAGAACTCCTCCTGTAAATTCCTTCAGATTATTTTTGTTATTGGTGGGTAGTTTGGCTATCGCATTCCGAACTGAGCCGTCCACATCCAGCAACACAAGGAATTTGAGACATTGGGATAATAAACTTGGTGCAAGCTTTGACTTGCTTTTCCCTTTCGTCAGATAATCGATATCCTTCAAGATGCTGTTTTGTTGTGCTGAGCCGAACTGGTTGCCCTTTACCGGCACGTTGCACTTCACCTCCGCCACAAGATTCATCTTGCTATCGCTATATTCCACATCATAACCGTTTGCATTCGGGGATGTTGCATTGATGGTGTTGCAAATAAATTGGTGCTGTTGCGAGTCAATCACGCCATTGCTTAAAAGCAGCTCCACAAACCTCAGAGTCACTTTCAGTGTGATAATGTTATGGATGTCGTTAAGTGCTGTTTTTAACCCCAAAAACTGTTGCAAACACATCTTGCCATAATAATCAATCCCCGAGGTGCGTAGAATGCAATTCCAAAATTGATTAAAACTCTTTTTCAAAACATCTTCTCTTGTTGCAATCATAGTACTTTGATTGTAGTTGTTCTTGACTTTATTCAACGTATCAATACAATATAACTGGCTCTGATAAATCTTGATCGCAGGAAATCTATACCCCAGATAATCTTTCATTCCCTCATTTTGGATTTGCTGTAAATTTTTATAAACAAACTTCCTTGCATCGTTATAGGGTTTCAGTGGCGGAAGAAAAACTGATGAAACAACATTGCAGTAATCCATATCAAAGGAGATATGCTTGTCGCCCGCATTGGGAAAACAACATTTGGGCTTTTGGGAAACAACAAATAGCCGTATCTCATACTCATAATCAAAGGCCATTCGTTTAAAGCTCATTGCATTCAAATATTTTGACAGAGTTGGGTGGGGATTTTTTTTGAATGAATTACAAATCTTTTCAATTTCTTTTCTTTGTTTACTATAATCACAAATGCTGAAATAGAAGCGGACTCCTTCTCTTACGGCAATTTTGGATAATTCAGCAACAAAATTGTTTAAATCAATCCGAATCTTCACCACAGGCTCATCTTTGCCATAGACAGTCCATGCACTTTCTTCGCCTAAAAAAGTGTTGTAGGAAAAACAAAGTGCCCCTAACATATAATACCCATCGGATGTCAATTTGTTCGGGTCATAGAAGAGGCTCTCAAACGGATCATTCCAAGCAGAGGGGGATATCAATGTCAATGTTTTGTTTTCTATCTCTGTGTATAAACGAGAAAAAGGGATGTGTCGGCAAATGCTTAATGATTTGCGATGACTCATTTGTCCCTGTGTGTACCTATCGTGATATTCGGTGATAAGCCAGTCATCGTTATCCACTTGAATCCTATCAGATACATAAACTCCATTGGAGATTTCACGATATTGTTGAACAGTAATTTCTGTCCCAAAAGATTCTAACGAAAAACTATAATCCGGCGACACCATATTCATTCCGTCCGGATTATTTTTGATTTGAGCCTCTTTGTCGTATTCCATTATTTTTTTTATGTTTTTGTAAAACGAAATTGTGAAAATGTATCATCCCCTTCTTTTCCAGCCGCAAAATAAAAACTTTCCCGTCAAACCGCCATAACCCATTTTGACCCATTTTAATGGGCTATGCGCTTCACGAGATGGCGCTTTCTTCTCCCATTTTTATCAAGTGTCAAAAATATACAATATATAATTATGATTATCAGATGTTTAGCAAAGTATTGCTTGGCGAATTGCACAGAATTAATGGGCGGAATCGTCGGGCTGTTTTGAATTTGCAGTTTGAACTATAAAAAACGTATGGATTTTTGCAGTTTAAAATATAAACCGACAGCGGTATGGTAACATATCGCACCTTAACTTTCCCCCATCCCGTTTATATATTCCCCAAGTTGCCCCTGCTGCTCGCGGTAGGAGCGGCTCAGGTCGGCGAAGAAGTCGTGGCCGAGGATTTGGGCGAGCTTCATCAGGGTGTTCGTGTCAATCCACTGGCGGGAGAAGATGAGATAGACGTTGTTGCGGTGGCAGCCTAACTGCTGCGCCAACCACGGCACCTTGATCCCCTTCCGGGTCACCACCCGACGGATAACTTGCCCTATGTGCAGACCCTCTTCGCTCATCGCTCTACCGTTTGTGACATACAAATGGCGTGGAATTTCGCTTGTCCGACTCTCGGGTTTCCACTCCCACACATCCGACAAGCACTCCACGCCGTTACAAACGGTCTGCGGAATCTGTCCTTGATGTGTGTTTGTCCCCTGTTTAACAGAGGAAGTGTGGAAAATGAGAGTCAAGGATAGCTGCAAACGCTATTTTATATGTTCGATTGTTTCTTTTCTGTTCTTTTTCTACTATCTATTTTGGTGACACTGACAAACGGGATGAAAATCTATCCCGTCCATTTTGACCCGCAAAACTACAAATTTTTCGGATAGGATGGAATGGGTCAAAATGGGAGAAAAAAACACCACTGATGCGATAATTTTTTATATAGCATATTGATTTACAGACACATACGGCAATATTCTAACTTTTTGATTTGAAATCGTGCGCTGCTGGGCGTGCTGGAAGCACGCAATTCTAATAACCCCATACTAAGGCCGATAGGCCGCAGTATGGGGTGGAATGCACGGCTGAAGTCTGCGTGCCAGAGGCACGCCACTACTCGACTCGCTAATAGTAGCGTGTTTTCAACACGCCATCGATGTGCTGCCGCCGCCGTCACCCCACACTGCGCTCCACTTCGTTACGCTTATGTGGGGTTATTAAGATATCGTGCCTCCGGCACGCAAAGTCCATATTCCAATTTCTTAAAAATATTATTGCATCAGTAGTAATTACCATAAATAGATTTTGATGGTTAAGAAATAAAATGTGTTTTTGCAAACTGAAAATACAAATTATTCGTATTATGAGTTCTCAAAATAATGTGCTGAGGTTGATGTTAGAATCCGAAAGAACAGTGTTCCAGGTCCAGTCGATGGTTCTGCTTTTTTATGACGAAAGTCTTGCTTGCCATTTTCCGAGATAAAGAATTGTCGAACCTACTGGCCTTTAAAGGAGGAACTTCATATCCCCCATATTGGCTGACCAAAAGATGACCGAACGGATGCGTCTGCTTGCGGACAATCCGACAATATCAGACCTGATGTCGCAAAACGATGTTGATCTTAGCATTGTAAGTGAGAGTCAATTGCATCTGCTTATCAAGGAACATGCCACGCTGGTGCTTCCGACGCGAAGTGGCGAAAAGGTAAGTCTTTGTATTTGAAACCATTCAAATGGGTCAAAATGGGCAATACGGACAATTAGCAAAATGTTTACTTTTGCCGCCGAAAATCAGATTATACATGGACGACAACGATAAAATCTACATTGAACACTTGAAAACACTTCTTTGCGAGGCCTTGGACCGGCAGATGAACCGATCCTCCGATTTCGTGTTCCTGCAGGCGTACATCTTCGAGCGCACCCACGAGAACATCGGCCTCAACACGCTGAAACGGATCTGGAACTATGGAAACACGCCCGTAGCCCCACGTATCTTCACGCTGGATGTTCTGTCCAAAGCCCTCGGCTACCGCAACTTCGAGGATCTCAAGCACTTCTACGGCGACGAGGGAGCGGAATCCTCCGACAAGGTGCTCGGCAAGGTGGTGAGCAGTCAGGATTTGCGCCCCGGCGACCGTGTGACGCTCTGTTGGGACCCCGGCCGCCGCTGCACCGTGGAATACCTCGGCAGCAACGCCTACCGCGTGGTCAGCAGCGAACGCACCAAGCTGAAACCCGGCAACACCTTCCAGACCGCCTTTTTCGCCACTGGCTCGCCCCTTATTCTCTCCAATCTCGTGCAGGACGACTCCTTCACCACCCTCTATGAAATCGGTCGCAAAACCGGCGTGACACAATTGACGGTGGAAACGGAATTATAATTCATAATGCATAATTCATAATGCATAATTCATAATTTGATCGCTTCTATCCTCTTGAACTTCCCCCACACCTCATGCTTTCGGTACTTCTCCACCGACTGGGCGGGCACGTACAGCACCGCGCTGTCGGGTATGCCGTACAAGGAGTTCGGGAGCATGGTGGGCGGCTCCACACATCGGACAATCATGGTTTCCAGCGATTTGTTGTCGTTGAAGGCGTAGCTCTCAATGCGTTTCACCCCGCTTCCGATTTCCACCTTACGTAATTTGCGGCAGTATGAGAAACTATAGCTCCCCAACAATTCTGTTTTGTCAGGAATGACAATTTGTTCGATGTTGCTCAAATAGAAAGCACCGTGACTGAGTATTCGCAACGAGTCGGGAAGGCGGCAAGTATGGAGGCTATAGGAGTGCGCCGCAAAGTCACTGGGGATCTCAACTATATGGTTCGGGAGCACAATCTCCTCCAACCAACTCATATCGTTGAATGCACGTGGCGGCAAAACATAGACGGAATCATCTACAATGGCTTTTTTCAAGGAACTGCACCGATAGAAGAATTGGTCGGAATGGTTGGGTGGAATGCCTGTGCTACAGTCCAATGCCTTCCATATCAGAGTAGTCAGCGAGTGACAGTCTGCAAAAGGGGAGCTTTCCAGCACTTTCAAGGAACGTGGGATGACGAGTGTGTCCGCAATTCTGTTGTCTCCGGTGAAAGCCCCCTCCCCGATCCGTTGGAGGCCTTCGGGAAGCGTCAAATGGGTAAGTTCAATACAGCCCTGGAATGCGCAGGAATCCAACTCTGTGACGCGGTAGCTGACTCCTCGGCATCGGATTCGCGAAGGGATGACCATATCGCCAGAAGGGGCGTTGGGGATATCGTGCCAGCTTCTCGCATTGCTGGGGCATACGAAGGCCACCGTGCGGTGCCAGTGCGACAGTACCTTGGCATAGACCGTCTGTCCGGAGTCTAACATGACGGGGAAGATTTTTCCGTTGGGATGCATCCAAAAGCAAAACAGGCCGATGAGGAGCAACGGAATCAGCCACAATTCCCATCGCGGGCGCATCAGCTTGGCCAATGCCGCCACCGACTGCGGACGTTTGCCTGGGTCGGGGCGCTGCGCACGGCGGACGGCGCGGCCGTAACGGTGCGGGAACATCCGCTTCAAAAGGCCCCCCAAGGCGTAGATGTCGCTGCGGTGGTCGGCAACTTGTCCGGCCAGTTGCTCGGGAGCGGCGTACTTGCGCGTGCCACCCGTCTGCCGAAAGGCGAAGCCGCTGTTGTCGGAAAGCCCGAAATCGATAATCTTGGCAGTTAGCCCGTTTTTGGTAATCAGAATGTTGGAAGGTTTCAGGTCAAGATGCCAGATCTGACGTTCGTGACAGTAGGCCATAGCGTCCAGAATCTGCCGGAAGATCCGTTTGCGCGCGGCCGCGGACGGTTTCGTAAGCAGCCACTGATCGAGACTTTGTCCATCCACGTATTCCATCACGATGCAGAGCCCGGCTTTGGGGTCCTCTTCCAAGCTGTTCACCCGCACAATATGGGGATGGTCGAGCTGCACCCCGATCTGGTACTCTTTGGAAAGATACTCGCGCATAGCGGGATCGTCGCGATACTCGGGCGCAAGACCTTTCAGCACGTAGTAACGGCCGAAACGACGGGCACGATAGAGTACATTGCCCTGCTGCCGGCTCCGCACAGGCAACTTCTCGTAG
This sequence comes from uncultured Bacteroidales bacterium, assembly GCA_900315245.1. Lineage (GTDB taxonomy): Bacteria > Bacteroidota > Bacteroidia > Bacteroidales > WCHB1-69 > F23-D06. Next base: position 14,146 of record OMYJ01000010.1, on the reverse strand, counting down.
CCGGAGAACTCCGCCGACATAGCATCTAAGGAGCCCGAAATGGCTCCTGATGCGTAATAGTACTCCTCGCGCACGTTTTTATCTGTATCTTTCATAGAAGAGGCAAAAGTACACATTTTTCAATAACACGAGACCAATTCCTATTTTTTGTATTTTTGCGGCCTGCGTACTAATTGATAATTGATAATTGATAATTGATAATTGATAATGAAGTGGCAAGTACACACTAATTTCCTAATCACTAATCACTGTTCACTGTTCACTAATCACTTTTCACTATTCACCAGCTTCAATAACCAATAACCCATAACCAATAACCATTCAAAAATGACAACCACCGACCAAATCAAAGCGGTTCAAACGAGGCTCAGTGAGCTAAGGAGGTATCTTTGACGTAGATGCCAAAGAACAAGAAATTAAAGACAAAGAACAAATAACCCAACAGAACGGCTTTTGGGACGACCCGAAGGCCGCCGAGAAGTTGCTGAAGGAGATCAGCGGCATCAAGGCGTGGGTGGCCGACTACTACAAGGCCGCCGAGCTGAATGACGAGCTACTGGTAGTCAGCGAGTTTCAGCAGTCGGGCGACGCCACCGAGGCGGAACTCGACGAGGCCTACGCCAAGACGATGGAGGCCGTGGAGAAGCTGGAGTTCAAGAACATGATGCGCGACGAGGAGGACTCCTTCGACGCGATCCTGAACATCAACTCCGGCGCGGGCGGCACCGAAAGCTGCGACTGGGCCGAGATGCTCCTGCGTATGTACATGCGCTGGGCCGAGCGCCACAACTTCTCCGTGAAACTCATCGACCGGCAGGAAGGTGACGTGGCCGGCATCAAGTCCGCGTCCATCGAAATCGAGGGTTCCTACGCCTACGGCTTCCTCAAGGGCGAGAATGGCGTACACCGGTTGGTGCGCATCTCGCCGTTCGACTCCGCGGCGCGGCGACACACCTCCTTCGCCTCCGTCTTCGCCTATCCCATCATCAACGACGATATCGAGATCGAAGTCAGTCCGGCGGACATCTCGTGGGACACCTACCGCAGCAGCGGTCCCGGTGGACAGAACGTCAACAAGGTGGAGACGGCCGTGCGCCTGCACCACCACCCCACCGGCATTATCATCGAGTGCCAAGTGACGCGCTCGCAGTCGCAGAACCGCGAGAAGGCCATGCAGATGCTGAAATCGCAGCTCTACCAAATCGAGTTGGAGAAGAAGCGCGCGAAACTCAACGAAATCGAGAGTTCCAAGAAACGCATCGAATGGGGCAGCCAGATCCGCAGCTACGTGATGCAGCCCTACAAGTTGGTGAAGGACCTGCGCACACAGTACGAGGTCGGCAACGTGAACGCGGTGATGGACGGCGACATCGACGGGTTCATCAAGGCGTACCTGATGCAATTCCATTGATAATTCATAATGCATAATGCATAATTCATAATTAACATGAAATCGCATTCCATCTTTTGGACGGTGTTTTGCCTGCTGTGTCCCGCCACGCTGCTTGCGCAATTTGGCAACCGCTATGCCGATCCTGTGTTTGAAAGCACCGTGACGACCTCTGAAATCCCTTTCAGCAGTGCTGTGAGAGAAGGTCAAACGTCGCCCACCACTCTTTATCTTGATTTCTACGAGCCTTCGGGCGACACGCTTTCTGCCCGTCCGTTGGTGATCACCGTTTTCGGGGGTGCATTTGTGGCTGGCAGCCGAGACTGGTGTGACATGGTGGAGTACTGCACTCGTTTTGCCAAACACGGTTATGCGGCGGCCTCCATTGATTACCGCCTGCTACCCCTAATGTCCATAAGCGCGAATTCGCTTATCCGGAGCGCCTACATGGCCGCGCAGGATGTGAATTCCGCCATTCGCTTTTTCAAAGCACATTGTCAAGAATATAGTATCGATACAAACAATATTTTCCTTCTGGGCAACTCCGCCGGTTCCATTGCCATCCTCAACGAAATCTTTTTGTCAAACGAGGAAAGGCCCTCTGAGACATCCGTTTCACCTGACCTGGGACCGATGAACAGCTCCGGATATGACGAATACTCCGGTCTTTCATCCAAAGTGGCCGGGGCGGTGGCACAATGGGGAGGCGTGCTTGATGTTGAAGTCATAGACCTTGATGAATATGTCCCCCTTTGTATGATTCATGGCACTGAGGACCAGGTGGTGCCCTTCGACTCCGGATATTGCTACTCCTATTTGCCGTTATCTTTTTTCCCGTACATGTACGGATCGCACCCTATAGCAAACCGCCTTTCTGATCTCGACATTGACGACTACGAATTTCATCCATTCGACGGGGAGGAACACAGTTTCTATATCTCGATGTACACCAATCTTTTAGAAGATAAATTTGACACCTGTTTCCATATCGCCCGCGATTTTTTGTATAACCATCTGGACATTCACTCAACAAGTGATGTCTCAGAGTATGCTACCGATAATGTCAGGATATACCCCAATCCTACTTCTGACATTCTGATTGTTGAGCTGAAAGGAGATGAGAAGATAGCGAATATCACTCTGTGTGATATGCAAGGGCGAATCGTGGAGGAAAGCAATGCTTCACCCGTTTTTCTCGATCACTTGCCCTCGGGCGTGTATGTTGTGCATGTAACCGATTCGGAAGGCAGAAAACACATCCAAAAAGTGGTCGTCAAATAGCCATTTTACCCTGCACACACCCACAGAGCACAAACAATTATGCATTATGAATTATGCATTATGAATTAATATAATTCCGTCAAGTACTTCCGGTACCGCCTCGGCATGTCCTGAAGCTGTTTCCGAGGGTTCAGTCGCTCGCGGATGCATATCGCCTTGAAGTAGGTGCGCCACAGATCCTGCAGGAGTTGGTCGTCGTCGCTCAGCACTTCGTCGTTCAGACGGCCGTTGGCGAGGTTGAACGTCACCGATGACTCGTCGGCGAAGGTGATGCGCACCGGTTCCCCTGTCCCGTCGTAGTAGAACCCGTAATGGCGCTTGGCGTCGTAGATGAGCCACGGCTGGTCGTTGAAACGGTCTGCGAAATGGTCGATGACGAGCGGCAAGACGTTATGGTCCGGCGAGATGACGGAGAGGTAGGTGCCGTCCTTGGCCTTCTGAAAACGGATGAACTGCTTCATACGATGCTGCTCGTGATTAACCTTGCGGGCGATGTTGGTCACGGTCAGGATGTCGGGGTCGGCAAAGTTCCGCTCGATGCCTTCGATTCCTTCTGGCTGCCGGAACACCTTGCAGATGTATTGAAACAGCGGGTTGTTGAGTTCGTGCATTTCCGACAAAAAGCTGACAGCGAGCATCTTGACCACATTTTTCGGAAGCCGTTTCTCCAACCCTTTCCACACGCGACTGGCCTTCTCTGTATCCGTGGGAACGGCATACAACCGATCGCAGAACAGCGGCACGGGGTCGCCTTCCGACAACAGCATCTCCGGCTGTTCGTGCAGGGCGAACGCTTCGAAGACGGCGGTGAGGAGACCGTCCAAGGTGTTGTCGAAGGAGTAGCAGGTCATTTGTAATGGTTATTGGTTAGGGGTTATTGGTTATTGAAGCAGGTTAGTAGGTAGTAGTTTGTAGTTAGCGGCGGTTCTGGCAGGAAGAAGAAATCGGGGGATTTTTCTGGTTGCAAAGATACAACTTTTAGAAATATTTCTTCGGAATATGAAAATAATTACTATTTTTGCACCCTGAAACATAATGAACAATAGAAGATGTGCACATATAATAGTTGCGTGTCTCCGACACGCTCGTACACGCGCATCGTCCGCATACCCCACACGGCACTCACTTCGTTCGTTTCGTGTGGGGTTTCTAAAATGACATCATCCCCATTGCCGCTACCAAGCTTCTGCCCCTGTCGGGGCTCCTCGTGAACACGACAGCAAATCAACAGCCAACGACCATCGGAACGGGAAGCGGATTTTCGAGGTGATAGTGTAAAACGGCTACCGCATTACACTGTAGGGTTGCCGCAACGCGACAACCCTACTATTTATTTCTTGCTTTTTTGCTTAGCATCCACGATGGTAAACTATGGGATGAGAACCAGACGCAAGCCGAGGTCGTCGTTCCGATAGTCGGGGGGGGAGTAGCTCCGATAGGAGGAACGGCAGTTCCCGGCGAGGTTGTACCAGCTGCCACCACGGTTTACGCGGGCGGAGCCCGAAGGCGCGCCCTGCGGATTCGTCTGCGTAGCACTCGTATAATCGCCGTACCAGTCAGAACACCATTCCCAAACGTTGCCAGACATATCGTATATGCCCAACTCGTTCGGATTCTTGGTTTTGACCACGTGTGTGCCGTAGTCCGGGCTGCTTTTTCCTTTATCGTAGGCGTTAACATCGTACCATGCCACCGCATTGATATCGTTGCTGCCGCTGTACTTATAGCCTGCGCTCTTCGTGCCGCCGCATGCCGCAAACTCCCACTCAGCCTCGGTGGGCAAGCGGAATTTCTTGCCCGAGAGTTCGTTCAGCTTGCGGATGAACGTCTGACAGTCTTCCCAGCTCACTTGCTCCACAGGACGTTTCAGCGAACCGCTTTTGAAGTAAGACGGATTGTCTCCCATCACGGCTTTCCACAGTTCCTGCGTCACTTCGGTCTCGCCGATGTAGTAGGTGGAGAGTGTCACCGTGTGGGCAGGTTTCTCGTATTCTTCGCAGTCGCTCCCTTGTACCAGGGTGCAGCCCATGGTGAATGTGCCGCCCTGCACGCGAATCATATTGAAGCCCACACCCTTCACCGTGATGGTGAGAGGACTTTGGGTCTGTTGTGCGAAAACAAGCGCCGGAGCCGCCACCAACAGCGCCAACGCGATATAGAAACGTTTAGTCATATTTATTTGGGGACTTCTATTTTTTACTTCTTCGCGTTGCCGCCGACCTTGGTGCGAGGTCCGTTAAACATCAAGATAAGCAAACAACGCTGCAAAATTAATTCTTTCATCTATTCATAGGACACAAAAAGTCCAAAAGGTTGCAGCTTGTTGATATTTTTTTGTTTATGTTTGTTCAACTGTTTGATTTTTAATTGTTTAATTCATTCCGAGTCGCATGACTTGCTCGTACCGGCACAGGTTGTAGACCAGGTTTGTCAGGGTGTTGTAGGCCGCGTTCCGCGCAAAGCCGACCACTCGGCTGGACATTCCGTGAAGACACTCTTCCATGAACCCGAACACATGTTCCACCCTCACGCGCAGCTTCGAGTTCTTCCTGTTGATGGTCTCCTGCCATTTGCTGATTTTCTTGCCTCTGGTGTTCCGCTTGATCACCTTGTCCTTCATCCCGAACTTCCGCATCACCCTCTTCACCCCTTTGCCGATGTAGGCACTGTCAGCGAACAAATCCTCACCCCTGTCATTCTCATCCACAAGCTCTTTCACCGGCTTGGAATCATGAACAGATGCATCGGCGGTCACCCCTTTCTTGATGAACTTGCTCCCCTTGTCCACTTTGGTGTGGTTCTTGTAGCCGAAATGCTTCTCGCCGCCTTTCTTCACCCATCGGGCATCCGTGTCCTTCTGCCTTTTCTTGTTGGCTTTGCGCCTCTTCTCCTCCTCGGTGTCGCCCTCTTCCGGATTCCACAACTCGCCGCCCCTGTCTTCCTTGATTATTTTGTTCTCTTCGCGTGTGTTGTGCTGGCGCGGTGCCTCCACGAAGCTCCCGTCTATCATGGTGCCCTCATGCAAGATCAGGTTGTTCTCCTCCAGGCTGTTTGTATGTTGGTTTGGTCTGATTCATTGTCCTTTCTAATTTGCGGCAAATATACAAATAATTCTTTGAATGACAATGGGTTGCGAGAAATTTTCACCATAAAAAGTTCATCTGTCGCAAGTTGACCGAAACGGGGATTTTGGGTGTTGTTTTCAGCGGATTTTAGCTCATAAAAAGCTGTTAATCAGGAAGAAATAATTAGAAGTCCCCTTTATTTTTTTCAACAGTCTCGGGTACAAAAGTACTATGATTTCTGTTTAATCTAATTCTTTTTCTTTCCACTCATCCCAATCGGTCTCCTCCAAATATCGGGAAATCTGTTCTTTTAGTTCAACAAGACTCTTCGTAGCGACCTCCCAAACTACTATGTCATCAATTTGGAAATACTCATGGACTATGTAATTGCGCATACCTTTTACCTTTTTCCATGGAGTGTTTGGGTGCGCTTCCTGAAACTCAGTGGTGAGCATGTTGGCTGCTTCGCCAATTATCTCAATATTCTTAACCACAGCATAATACATCATATCATCATCCACAAGATCCTGATATGTCTTGTCTGTTATATAACGGTTCACCCGTTCTATGGCCGCAAGAATATGTTCCAGTCTTTCCTTGTCTCTACGCGGTTCTCTCATAAACCAATTTTCTATCTTGTTCTACACTTTTTCGGGCAAAAGGGGCCAACGACCGCTCTGTCACTAAATCCACATTCCGGCCTAAAAGTTCCTTTAATTCCTCATACATACCGAAAAAATCCATTCCTACTGTCTGGGAGTGGTCCAAAACAATGAGGATATCCACATCGCTTTGGGATGTTTCCTCTCCGCGGGCGAAGGAACCAAACAGCCAAGCTTTCAAAACTGGTTTTGTCTTGAAATACTCCGCTAACATGTTCGACATCATTTCAGTACTCATAATCAGAATGTTTTTTTCAACCCGCAAAGATACAACTTTTTCTATATGCCCGTCTCCCTGGTCAAAGTTCAAAGTTCAAAGTTCAAAGTTCAAAATTCAAGGTTCAAAGTTCAACGACAGCTGCTTCTCCGCGGCGGCGAGTTTCTGCTCCGCCTTGGAGACCAGCAGCGGCCGCAGTCGTTCGGGCGTCAGCTCGTTGATGCCGAGGAGAGGCTGCAGGTTGGAGGCGCCGAGCTCGTGACAGGTGATGAAGTACTTCGCCTTTTTCATGACCACGCCCATCTTCTTGAGGTCGAAGGTGGTGAGGCGGTTGAAGCGGCGGGAGTTGACGATGAGCCACGCCGACTTGGCACCGAGTCCGGGCACACGAAGCAACATCTCGTAGTCTGCCGTGTTGATATCCACCGGGAAGGCTTCGGGGTGTCGCAACGCCCAGGCCAACTTCGGGTCTATCTCTAAGTCGAGGTTCGGATGCAGGTCATCGACGATTTCATCCACTTTGAAATGGTAAAAGCGCAGCAGCCAGTCGGCCTGGTAGAGGCGGTTCTCGCGAACGAGCGGCGGCTGCTTCAGTACCGGCAGGCGCGAGTCGAACGTGTTGACGCTCACGTAGCCGGAGTAATAGACGCGGCGCATCGAGGGCTGGCCGTAAAGCATCGACGACATGTTAAGGATGTCGCGGTCGGAGTCCTTGGTCGCGCCCACGATCATCTGGGTCGATTGTCCGGCGGGCACGAACCGGGGCACGTGACGGTAGTGCTTGCGGTCTTCCTTGTTTTCGAGCACACCCTGCTGGATGAGATTCATCGGCTGGAAAACGCTTCGGTGGTCCTTCTCCGGAGCCAACATCTTCAGAGACTCTTCCTTGGGGATCTCAATGTTCACGCTCATACGGTCGGCGTAGCGGCCGGCCTCATTGAGCAACTCCTGCGAGGCACCGGGAATGGCCTTCAGGTGGATGTAGCCGTTGAAGCGGTGGATAAGCCGTAGGTCGCGAACAATGGCGGTGAGCCGCTCCATCGTGTAGTCGGGGTTCCGCACCACCCCACTCGACAGGAACAATCCCTCAATGTAATTGCGGCGGTAGAACTCCATCGTGATCGTCTCAATCTCCGACACGGAGAGCGTGGCGCGCTTGATGTCGTTGCTGCGGCGGTTGACGCAGTAGGCGCAGTCGAACATGCAGTGGTTGGTCAGCATCACCTTGAGAAGAGAGATGCAACGACCGTCGTCCGCAAAGGAATGGCAGATGCCGACGCCGCCCACGGTGTTGCCCACCATCCCCTTCTTGCCGCCGCGCACAGTGCCCGACGACGAGCACGACACATCGTACTTCGCCGACTCCGCCAGAATGCGCAACTTCTCCAATGTCCTTTCCGTCAACATACGCTGGATGGAATTTTATATTTTACTGTTTTTCAATAATTTGACTATTGGCTTTGGGCTGTTAGCCTTTGGCTGCTAAACCTTGGCAAAGGTATAATATTTTAGGTTGCAAAAAAAATCGTATCTTTGCAAATTTCTGAAAATAGCGATATTAGATATGCAAGAATCTAAATTACAATCAATTGAACAGGCCATTGAGGATTTGAAAGCCGGAAAATTCGTCATTCTGGTGGATGACGAAGAACGTGAGAATGAGGGCGATTTCATCATCGCCGCCCAACATATAGATGCCGACAAGGTGAACTTCATGCTTTCACGCGGCCGTGGCGTGCTCTGCGTGCCCATGACCGCCGAACGCTGCCGCGAACTGGACCTCGAAATGCAGGTTTCCAACAACACCTCCATACACGAGACCCCTTTCACCATCACCGTTGACCTTTTGGGTCACGGCTGCACAACGGGTGTCTCCATGCACGACCGCGCCGCATCCATCAACGCATTGGCGGATAAGACGATGAAGGCCACCGACTTCGGTCGCCCGGGACACGTGAACCCGTTGCGCGCCCGTGACGGCGGCGTGCTCGTCCGCGCCGGCCACACCGAAGGCACCGTCGATCTGCTGAAGCTCGCAGGCATGGAACCTGTGGGTGCCCTCATCGAAATCATCAACCCTGACGGCACGATGGCACGTCTGCCCGAGCTACTGGAAGTGGCTGAACAATACGGGATTACAATCACCAGCATCGAAAAGCTGATTGCCTACCGTTTGGAAAAGGAAACCCTTATCCGCCGCGAGCAAGAGGTCAACTTGCCGACGCAATGGGGTGATTTCCGTCTGATCGCCTACACGCAGCTCAACAACGGTGCCACCCATCTCGCTCTCAAGAAAGGCGACTGGGAGGACGGCGAGCCGGTGATGGTGCGCGTACACTCATCCTGCGCCACCGGCGACATCTTCGGATCCTGCAAGTGCGACTGCGGCGAGCAGCTGCACCGCGCCATGGAGATGGTCGATAAGGAGGGCAAAGGCCTGGTGCTCTACATGAGTCAGGAAGGCCGTGGCATCGGACTCATCAACAAGCTGAGGGCCTACCACCTGCAGGAACTCGGCCGCGACACCGTGGAGGCCAACCTCGAACTCGGCTTCAAGGCCGACGAGCGCGACTACGGCGTGGGGGCGCAAATTCTCCGCGACCTCAAAGCCACCAACGTCCGCCTCATCACCAATAACCCTGCCAAACGCGTCGGTCTCTCCGCACACGGCATCACCATTTCCGAAACCCTCCCCATCATCGTCAAACCCAACAAAATCAACGAGAATTATCTGAAAACCAAACAGGTGAAGATGGGACACAAACTTGGCCTTTAGCTTTTAGCTATTGGCTATTGGCTTCAATAACCTATAACCAATAACCCATAACCATTATAATGAACCATATCCGGAACTTCTGCATCATCGCCCACATCGACCACGGGAAGAGCACTTTGGCCGACCGTTTGTTGCAATTCACCAAAACGGTGAATGACCGTGACTTCCAAAACCAGGTGCTTGACGACATGGACTTGGAGCGTGAGCGCGGCATCACCATCAAGAGCCACGCCATCCAGATGGATTACATGTACAAGGGCGAGAAATACATTCTCAACCTGATCGACACTCCAGGCCACGTGGATTTCTCCTACGAGGTTTCCCGTTCCATCGCCGCGTGCGAGGGCGCGTTGCTGCTCGTGGATGCCACGCAAGGCGTTCAGGCACAGACCATTTCCAACCTCTATCAGGCCATCGACAACGATTTGGAGATCATCCCCGTCATTAACAAGATGGACATGCCCGCCGCCATGCCCGAAGAGGTCAAGGACCAGATTGTGGATTTGATTGGCTGTGATGTCGAGGACATCATCGAGGCGAGCGGTAAGACTGGGCAAGGCGTGGAGCAGATTTTGGAGGCCATCATCGAGCGCATCCCCGCGCCCAAGGGTGATCCCGAAGCACCGCTGCAGGCGTTGATCTTCGACTCCATCTTCAACTCCTTCCGTGGCATCATCGCCTACTTCCGCATCTTCAACGGCACTATCCGCACGCACGAGTTGGTGAAGTTCTTCTCCACCAATCACGAATATGATGCCGATGAAATCGGCATTCTCAAGATGGACCGTGTGCCCAAAGATGTGCTTTCCGCCGGCGACGTGGGTTACCTCATCACCGGCATCAAGACCTCCACGGAGGTGAAGGTCGGCGATACCATCACGCATGTCGAAAACCCTTGCGGAACCGCCATCGAGGGCTTCCAGGAGGTGAAACCGATGCTGTTTGCCGGTATCTACCCCACCGAGGCCGACCAATACGAGGAGTTGCGTGCCTCTCTCGAAAAGCTGCAGCTCAACGATGCTTCCCTGACCTTCGTTCCCGAGTCATCATTGGCCTTGGGCTTCGGCTTCCGTTGCGGCTTCCTCGGACTGTTGCACATGGAAATCATCCAAGAGCGTCTGGACCGCGAGTTCGACCAAGATGTCATAGCCACGGTACCGAACGTCTCGTATAAGGTTCTGACCACCAAGAAACAATGGTTGGACGTTTATAACCCGTCGGGGATGCCCGCGCCCAACGAAATCGACCATGTGGAAGAACCTTATATCCGTGCCCAGATCATCACCAAGGACGATTACATCGGGCCGGTCATCAAGCTCTGCATCGACAAGCGCGGCACGTTGATCAATCAAATGTATGTGGCCGCCAACCGTGTGGAGTTGACCTTCGATCTGCCCCTCGGCGAAATCGTTTTTGATTTCTACGACAAGCTGAAGAGCATCTCCAAGGGTTACGCCTCCTTCGACTACCATATCACCGACTACAAGCCCGCGCATCTCGTCAAGTTGGACATTCTGCTCAATGGCGATTCCGTGGATGCCTTGTCTGCTTTGATTCACGTCGATAACGCCTATCCGTTCGGTCGTCGTATCTGCGAGAAGCTCAAGGAGTTGATTCCGCGCCAGCAGTTCGACATCGCCATCCAGGCGGCCATCGGCACCAAAATCATCGCCCGCGAGACCGTCAAGCAGGTGCGCAAGGACGTGACGGCCAAGTGCTACGGCGGCGACATCACCCGTAAGCGCAAACTGTTGGAGAAGCAGAAGAAGGGTAAGAAGCGTATGCGTCAAATCGGCAACGTGGAGGTGCCGCAATCGGCCTTCCTCGCCGTGCTGAAATTAGACTAATCGTTGCGGTTGCGCCAGACGTTGCCGTAGGGGCGAATGATTATTCGCCCCTACTTATTTTTCACACACCTCACGGCACAAAAATGGAGATCCGCCAACGAACTGATTGAAGGGTCAGAATGGATACTCATCTCGAAAATATAGGGTTGCGGGTAAAGAGAGTCGGGCCAGCCATAATTCCACGCAGGATACGGATCCGGACTAATGTTGGCAGTATCAATGACCGGCGCCGGTTTCGGATAATCGCTGTTGAAGTCGGCACACCAATAGATGGCACTCTCGTGTTCTTTCCAATGTTCCCATAGGCCACCGGCATGTAGTGGATAGTCATGGACAAAGCCCGTAGGAAGAGCGGAGAAACCTGTTTGGTTGAAATGTTCGGGCTCGTTGCCCAAATTCACGCCTTCGACACGCCAGCTTTTGTCGGCCAATGCCTTGCTGACTGAACCGGAAGTGTCCCAAAGGGAGGGATGGTTGGCAAGATAGCTGACGAGTGTCTGCCACTCTTTTGAGGTGGGCAGGTGCCAACCGTCGGGGCATATTCCTTGCGTGGTCGTGCCGGTCTCTAAAGTGCCGTTTTGCGCGGCGGCGGCGTTGTAATACACTTTGCCGGAAAAGGTTAAATACGCGGGTTTTTTAAGAAGAATGTCGTATGTACTCAGATCCGAACCGTCAGGGAGGTGTGTGACCTTAAGGTCCTGGCTCATCCAGACTTGGTCTCCGATTTTTACGGTGCTGTATTGGTTGCCGTCCACATCCGTGAGGGGACCGTCGGGCTTGTTGCAAGCAACCATCAAAAAAACAGCTGTTCCCAAAAGTAATGCAATGATTTTTTTCATAATGATTGACTTTTATTATTGTGATTGATTTACTAATTTTGTGTGAACTCCGGTGCCTGCACGAAGTTGTCGGGGGAGAAGAAGCGGGCGATTACGGGGTCATAGAGTCTGCCGTTCATGTTGATGATTTTCAGGTCGGCGTAGTGCTCGTGGCCGGTGAAGCCGTGTATGTGATTTCTAACAACTTTATTCATTTCCTTTATAAGACTTTCGCATTAATTAATAACGACAGCATAAAGAAAGCAATAATTATCATAGTATGTATGATGGCAATAGCCATAACGAGAACCATTGGTATGCTCTGCTGAGCCTCTTCAACCACCATGAAAAACGAATATTTTTTTCTTGTGCATCCATGTTTAATACAGTATTGGTTTGGAATTTATCACTCGCATAAATATATGATACTAAATGTATTAATAAAAATTGGAGCAAAAAACAAATTCATAAAAACAACCACTTCTAAAATAAAGGACCTTTGTGTTCTGGTTTCTTCCAATTGCTTTAGAAAATCGTTACCTGCATAAGATTCCATTCTTTTGTAGTATTTTCCGCTTTTAATCACTAATAATATTGATAAAGCTATGGATATGGCCACAACAGCTCCCCAAAAGCAAAGCAGACAGATTATCACATCATTTGCGTTTAGCCAAGTAATTTGCCAATCAGATAAATACTTATACAAGACTAACGGTAGTGTAAAAAAACAGCCTATCAATCCAATAATCATGAACAAGGTTGTCCATGGAGGAACAGAATAATTGAAATTATCATACGATTCTATTCGAAAATAGATTTTTGCAAGAAAGCATAAAAAAGTATTATCACTATTTTTTTTCATGACGCAAACTATTAATACATTTTTCCAAATCCTCCAAATCCGTCAGTTGTTACATCCAAAATGAAATAAGAGGTTGAAACGATGAGTCCAACAGGGCCAAGAAGTCCTACACCAGTCATAATCAAATCCATTCCAAATTTCGTAGTAACCATCCAATCAAACCCATTAGTTGTTGTATAAATCCCGTAATTCGTAATTTCTATAACTGTAGAAGTAACTGACGCTGCTCCTCCCAACATTTTGCTCATTTTCAAATATTTTGAACCAACACGTCCCAATGTTTTTTCAATTCGAATTTTACTCTCCTTGCCCAATTTTCTAAATTGGTACCACCTTTGACTATCAGAGAAATTGTACCTCACAACTGCATCGAAAAGATTGTTTTTTGCACCAATGGACAAGGAAAAACCGTTCAGCCCGTTGATATACCCTGGATTGATGGGGGCGACATTCTGGAAGTTGCTGGAGAAGCTGCCCGTCTGCTCGGAGGGGTCGCCTATCCGGTAGAAGCCCGCACCTTTCAGGGGAGAGGAAGAAAAAGTGAAATCCACGGGATTCCCCCAGTCAATGAACACCTGCGGCAGCTTGAGGTTCGATATCCGTCCGTCGGCGTAGTAGTAGCGCATTTCACCGTCACTGGTGAACACGCCCTCACCCACTGCAACGGATTGTTCAGACAGTAGGAATACCGGTTGTAGCTCTGTGTGAACTCCGGGGCCTGCACGAAGTTGTCGGGGGAGAAGAAGCGGGCAATTACGGGATCGTACAAGCGGCCGTTCATGTTGATGATTTTCAGGTCGGCATAGTGCTCGTGGCCGGTGAAGCCACGGGAAAAACGGAAAGTTCCCGCCAAGCTGCCGGACAGCGTGGTGGTATCGAACATCTTCCAATTAGCATCGCTTTTCACATTCCCCCACGGGTCGAAGTGCAACGCACGTATCACCCGCCGGCTGCTGTCGGTGATGTGTGTGTAGCTGCCGAGGCGGTCGGGATGCACATAGTACATACTATCCACACCGTTGCGGTGCACACAGATGGCGGCGAGGCCGGTCACTCCGTAAACGTAGTTGTAATGGGTGGTCACTCCTGCTGCATCCACCTCCTTTTCGTAATTGGCGCTAATGTAGTGGCGGGTGTACTCCACAACACCGTCCCGCTTGAACACCGTCTTCACCCGCTGGTTGTCTGCCCCATACTCCAACAGAATCTCCACATCGCCTTCGGCTAT
>OMYJ01000009.1 GCA_900315245.1 uncultured Bacteroidales bacterium | reverse complement strand
CGATGAAATTGGCGTTGGTTAACGACAACGCGGACAACGATAACAACGACAACGCGGACAACCAGGACAACAATAATTCGCAAAATTCGTTTAATTCGCCGTTTATCAACTGGTACGCCTTGACACCGTCACAAATCGCGCAGTTGCAGACGATTGCGGAACGGAACACGGGCCGCGCCTCGGTGATGGCGAAGGGGGTGCTGTGTTTCTTCCACGGGATTTGTTACGAGGACGAATGGGATGACGCGGGCGTATTCGATACGCCCCTACGGGATGGCGACACCATGGGCACCCGTGCGAAACACACCGCCATGGACACCGACAATGATGCGACATTGTCCGTCTATCCTAACCCCACCGAAGACATCCTGTTCGTCGAATTGCGCGGCGGAGCGGGCATCGCGAATATGGCGTTGTACGATTTGCAAGGGCGTGTCGTAGGGACGCGATTCATCGCGTCCGCAACAGGTGCGTCCGCAACGGTGAACATGCGCGACATCCCTGCGGGCGTGTACGTGTTGCGTGTGACGGATGCGGATGGCCACGAATATCACCAAATAACGGATTGCGGGATGTGTAGGGGCGAATAATTATTCGCCCCTACATCCCCCGCAATCAATTCGCAAATCGCAAACCGAAAAAAACGTATTTTCGCCGAATAAATTCATAACCCAAAATTTACAACAATGAGAAAGAAGATAACTCAAACAATGAAAATTAGCGGACTTTGTTGCGGCGTGTTGTGCATTGTAGCATTGGCGGCTTTCGCCCTGTTCGCCTCCTGCGAGCGGCCGGAACCGGAACCGGAACCCGAACCGCCAACACCTGTGGTAGACACAAATGGCATAAAAGCGATGTGGGTTTGTGATTTCGAAGATTTTTGCGTTACGTTGAAATTCCTCTCTCAAGAAGGACTCGTTTACTCTTCTGTGAATCAAAGCACGACATTGAATTATCAACTCCTTTTCAGCGATTCAACCCTCTATACTTATCGGATTGAAGATGATACCATTTTACGGTTTACTCAAATTTGGCATAATGATGTTCAAGAAAACATCAATTCACCTTTCGTCATCCACCATCTCACCCCAGACACAGTAGAATTATTCTATATTGGATATTTTGCGGAACCGCCGTTTATCTTGGATTATTACAAATTTATTGAAATTTATCCCCAATGAGGAACATGTTGTTTTGTTTCTTTATACTGTTGCCTTTCGCAGTATCCGCGCAATCCCGATTTGTCTATCATATGTCAGGGGTATGCCTCTTTTGAGGAATATCCAGACCACCTATCTGACCGGGCTGAGCATAGAGATGACTCCCATACAAGGGACAGGCGATATTCTTGTGAACATCCGCTGGGACGACTACAACATCACCAATGACACCCGCTGGACGGGGAAGATTGCGCTGAAAGACACGGCCGTCCTCACCGCGGGCAGCACCATCACTCTGGCGCAGAACAGGACGGTTGCGCAGCCCACCCGCGATCCGGAAACAGGGCTGTTTGCCGGCAGGACGCGCTGGACATGCGAAAACGGCTCTTATTTCCGTCAGGATTCCGCCTCGGCACTTATTCTCACGGAAAACAGTAGCGTCACATTCGAGAATGGCAGCCGCTATGAACTGAGCAAAGGTGCCCGGGTGGAGATACACGCAGGGTGTTCGCTTATTGTGCGACCGGGCGCAAAAATCCAATTGAAAGGTATTGTTGAGGTGGATTCTGGCGGAGTTCTCACTCTTTACGACACGGCCAAAATGGGCAATTTGTCCCGCCTCATCGTCCGTCCCGGCGGCAAACTTGTAGTGGATGGTGGCACACTGACCAGTGCCGGCCCCAACGAGCTGTGGCTTTCATATCCTACCAGAACACGCTCCATAACGGACAATGTGAGCCATTTCACCAACTGCGAGTTCATCGTGAGCAAATACTGTAGAGATTCAAGTGTTGACCCAAACACTTGCACATGCCCTGAACTTATGTCCGACACCGTATTGGATCTCAACGAATTGGAACAGTGGCACACGGCTGCGCAGTCGGCGAATTTGGCGAATTATGCGAATATCGGTGATCCGTATTCGCTGACGGAGACGCGGTTTATGGAGGGTTATGCGGAAACATTCGCGGGAGATGCGGAAGATGCGGAAATGGCCAACTACGCGGAATTCCATGCGCTGAAATTGGCCCTGCGGGATAATGTTGCGGCCAATGACGTTGCCGTAGGGGCGAATGATTATTCGCCCCTACAGAAGACGACCGCATCGTTGGACATGAAATCCGTGCCCGCCGGCGTGTATGTTTTGCGCGTGACGGGCACGGACGGGAACGAATACCACCAAAAAATTGTCAGGAAATGACGAATCCCCCAACCGCAAATCGTAAATCGTAAACCGCAAACCGAAAAAAATATCGTACCTTTGCCGCCGTTTTGGAAAGGTATGGAATATCTCGGCAGAATCTTTAAGTATCTGAAGAACTACAAGTTGCAGATTGCGCTCATTCTGTTCGTGCAGCTGTTGTATGCGTTTTTCTCCATTTTCACCCTCACCCTTCTGGTACCTTTCCTGCAGGTGCTGTTCCATCAGGTGGAGGCGGTGACCGCGCGCCCTGAATTCTCTTTTTCCCCGCAGTATCTTATAGACACGTTCTATTACCTAATGAACACGGTGATTGAACGTCACGGGCAAGCCTCCGCGTTGCTGTTCATCGCCGGCACCATGATTCTGCTTTCGTTCCTCGCGAACTTGTGTCGTTACGCCGGCATGTTCTGGCTCTCGCACATCCGCTCTGGTATCCTCTCCAACATCCGCGACGATTTCTACCGCAAACTGATCCGCCTGCCGCTGTCTTTCTATACAAAGCAACGTTCAGGAGACATTGTCAGCCGTATGGGGGCGGACGTTTTGGAGGTCGAATGGACGGTTATCTCCTCTTTGTTGGCATTGTGCCGCGACCCGTTCCTGATTATCGCCTACCTGATTACCTTGTTCGCTATAAGTGTGAAGCTCAGTGTGATAACACTCTTGATTCTGCCGCTGATGGCTGTTATTCTTTCCGTTATAGGGAAGAATATCCGCAATTATTCTCTCCGTTCGCAAGAGCTGATCGGGCGTATGACATCCTATTTCGAGGAGGCTGTGGATGGATTGCGCATCATTAAGGGATTTAACGCGCAGCAATATGTCTCTGAGCAATTCAGAAAGGAGAATTTCCAGTTTTATCGCCTTAATAAGAAAATATTCAGAATCAAGGAGTTGGGCTCTCCTTTGATTGAGTTTCTCTGCATTTTCGCGGTGTTGGTTATCTCCATGATTGGGTTGGTGGTCTTTCCGGACACTTTTGCGGCGCGCGGTTCTGCTTTCATGCTCTATTTTGTGGTTTTCGCCCGAATGATTCCGCCTGCAAAGTCCTTGGCCAGTACCTATTATCAGATGCGCAAAGGCATGGGCGCCGCTGCCCGCATATACGAGATTATAGATGCCGAAGAAGAGATTAAAGAGGTTTCCAATGCTAAGCATATAGCTGATTTTCAGAATGCTATAGAATTTAAGAAGGTCAGTTTTTCCTATAATCCTGAAATTGAAAAAGCAGAAGATTGCGAGGTGTTGCGTGATGTCAGTTTTTTGCTGAAGAAAGGCGAAACCATGGCGATTGTAGGACCGTCCGGCAGCGGGAAATCAACCTTGGTGGATCTGCTTTCGAGATTTTATGACATCCGGTTCGGCGAGATTCTGATTGACGGAGTTCCAATCAAAGAGTATGCGCTGACCGATTTGAGAGGCCTGTTCGGAATCGTCAGCCAGGACGTGTTCCTTTTCGATGATACGGTATATGAGAATTTGACCTTCGGGGCGAAAAATGCCACGGAAGAAGAGGTGGTCACAGCTGCGAAAATCGCCCAGGCGCACGACTTCATCATGGAGCTGGAGGACGGCTACCAGACACGGATCGGCAACCGTGGGATGCGGCTTTCCGGCGGACAGCGGCAGCGGCTCAGCATAGCCCGTGCCGTCCTCAAAAACCCGCAGATTTTCATCCTTGACGAGGCAACCTCCGCATTGGACAACGAATCCGAACTCCTTTTCCAGGAAGCGTTACTTCCTTATATTGAACAACATACCGGCATTATTATAGCCCATAGGCTCTCCACAATTCGTTTTGCCGACCATATTCTGTTCTTGAAAGAGGGCCGAGTGGAAGAGTTCGGAACCCACGATGAACTGATGGCGAAAAAAGGGGAATATTACCTTTTCTGCACATCACAAAAAATGTCGGAATAACACACAATCTGTTGTTAAAAAACAATTTTCTTTCCGCTAAAAACACATCAGAATAACACTACATTTGCAATTTGTATAAAATATGGTAAATATGTATAAAATTGCAGTAGTAGCAGGCGGAGACTCCGGTGAATATGAAGTCTCTTTGAAAACAGCCGACAATGTGTTCCAGCAGTTGGACAAGACGTTGTTTGAACCATATATGATTCTTTTCAAGGGAACTGACTGGCATTATGAAACCCCTGACGGTCAGTTGATTCAGATTGACAAGAACGATTTTTCGCTGACCCTTGACGGACGGAAAATCCTGTTCGATGCCGTCTTCATCGCCATTCACGGCACTCCCGGCGAAAACGGCAAATTGCAGAGCTATTTTGAGATGATCAAGATGCCATACGTGGGTTGCAGAAGCTTCCCGTCAGCGTTGACATTCAACAAGTTCTACTGTAATTTGGCTGTTAAGCAGCTGGGAGTTCCCATCGCCCCGTCCTTGCATTTCTACGCCGGCGATCCCATGGATATAGAACGTATTGAGGAGGTCTGTGGTTATCCATGCTTTGTGAAGTCCTGCAACTCTGGCTCCAGTGTGGGTGTGACAAAGGTACATGGGCGCGAGGAACTGAAAACCGCTTTCGAGGAGGCATTGAAATATGATAATCAACTCATTGTGGAGAAGATGATTCACGGTCGTGAGCTGGCCTGCGGTGTCACAGCGGTCTATGGTGATGTCAAGATGTTGGCTATCACGGAAATAGTCGCTCATAACGAGTTCTATGACTATGATGCCAAATATACGGATGTGGGTCATAGCCTCATCACCCCCGCGGATATCGCTCCCGACATGCAGGTACTTGTGAAACAATATGCGGAGTTGGTTTTCCGCCAGCTCGACTGCAAGGGAATTGTCCGCGTGGATTTCATCCTTGATGAGGAAGCGAAAACGCCCTATTTCCTCGAGGTTAACACCATTCCTGGTCAGACGGCATTGAGTATCATTCCGGCGCAGGTGAAAAGCCAGGGGTTGGATGTGAGGGAGTTCTATACGAAATTGTTGATGGAGGCGTTGGTTTAATTGATAATTGATAATGGATAATGGATAATTTTGGAAAAACGATAGCGTGTGTAATAATTGGGCTGATGTCCGGATTTGCGGCATTTGCGCAGTATAACGAGCAAGATATCCGCGATTATATTGAGCAGTATGCGGATGTGGCGGTGCAAAAGATGCATGAATACAAAATTCCGGCGAGCATAACAGTGGCGCAGGGTATATTCGAGAGTGCCTGCGGCAAAAGCCGTCTCGCCGTGGAGGGCAACAACCATTTCGGCATCAAATGCCACGAATGGACTGGCGACACCATCCTGGTTGATGACGATGAATTGCAGGAGTGCTTCCGCAAATACCCGTCGGTGTCGGAATCCTATACCGACCATTCGCTGTTCCTGACCAACAGGAAACGTTATTCCAACCTTTTTCAGTTAGACATAATGGACTATAAGTCCTGGGCCAGAACGCTGAAGCAGGACGGCTACGCCACCAACCCGCAATATGCCGACCGGCTCATCAGCCTCATCGAACGTTTCAATATCGCAAGACTGGACACAATTTACTATCAGCAGGTTCACGGCCAGCTTCCGATGTCAGTCAGCGAAACCAAGCCGGTGGCGGATAATCCAAAACCGTCTCCAAAGCCTTCAGAACCAGGAAGAAACAGCAAAAAGGTGTTCACGGCCATCGGGAGCGAGTTTCCGTCAGACGAGAGCCCGTTCACCTATCGGAAAGTGTTCAAAAACAACAACACCTATTTCGTGATTGCCGAGAAGGGTGACACGTATGAGAAAATCGCCCAGGATAT
Source organism: uncultured Bacteroidales bacterium (assembly GCA_900315245.1). Lineage (GTDB taxonomy): Bacteria > Bacteroidota > Bacteroidia > Bacteroidales > WCHB1-69 > F23-D06. The sequence goes on along the minus strand of OMYJ01000009.1, from coordinate 95,422 downwards.
TTTGGTGATGTCCGACAATCTGCGCAAGTTCAACGATGCAGGTCCGAAAGATGAGCCCGTGGAAAACGAGATTGTGTATGTGGAGGCCAAAGCCCATGGAAATCCCACACGTATCCACACGGTCCAGACCGGCGAAACGCTGCGATATATCGCGCAACGCTATGGTGTCCAGCTTCGCTACATTTTCAAATACAATATGTTGGATGAAAATTCGATTATTCATCCAGGAGATCAGATTTTATTAAGAAGATAAATTTAGAACGATGAAAAAGATATTTTGTTTATTGGCAGGTTTATGCTTGAGCTCCATCGGGTTCGCACAATACACGATGGAAGATCACATTTACGACTATATTGACGAATATAAGGGCCTTGCAATGCAGGAGATGGAACTCTACGGGGTGCCAGCCAGCATCACGCTTGCCCAGGCAATTTACGCCTCGCAGGCCGGCACCAACGACTTGGTGCGCGAATGTCACAACCATTTTGCCATCATGTGCCATACGCAGGAATGGAAAGGGGAGACCTACTACCGCCCTTCAGACAAAAAACAGGAGAACTGTTATCGGAAATATGCCTCCGATGCAGAATCTTATCGCGACCATTCCCTGTTCCTTTCAACTCGAAGCCGTTATGTGAAATTGTTCTATTTCCCCATAACGGATTATAAATCATGGGCGAATGGTCTTTTGGAAGCAGGATTCTCCGGCAACCCGAAATATGCCGACACGCTGGTGTCTATTATCGAAAAGTATTATCTGATGCATTATGACCGTAAAGTGGCGCAGAAGTTGGGAGATACTGTGGCCTTGAGAGCTATGGAAAAGCCACAACCGGAACGTACTGGTATTGTGACACATACGGAGAACGCGGCACCGGTTGCACAAACCGCAACTCCGGTTGTCAAGCCAACGGAGAAGCCTGTGGAGAAGCCTGTGGAGGCTGTGCAACCCAAGACAGAACCGGTCCCTCAAAAACCAGTTGAAACGCCCAAGCCCGAACCTCAAAAGCCTGTGGTGAAAACAGACACTATGGAGGTGAACGGAATCCAGGTCCTGGTGGAGAAAAAAGAGAAACCGAAACCCCAACAGACAAAAGAACCCCAACAAGTGCAAAAACCCGAACAACCTGTCGCTCAGACACAACCCACAACGCCTGAGAAAGTGGACGGAATAAATGTATTTGTGCTGGATCCATATTCGATACCATATAAATCCGCATATTACCCTTATACCAGCCGCCCTGTCTATGAGAATAACAAGACAAAGTTCATCTTGGCTCGCCCCGGCGACACTTATCAGAAGCTGGCTGCCTCGTTACAGCTGACGGAGAAGAATCTGCGCCTGTATAATGATGTCTATGACGGTTCGGAACCCGTAGAAGACGAGGTTATTTACTTGGAGATGAAAAGCACGAAATCACCGGTTCCTTATCACACTTTGCAGGAAGGTGATACCTACCGCTATATTGCACAGCTATATGGTCTGCAGCTGAAGATCTTAATCAAGAGAAACAGCGGAAACATCAACAATTACAAAGTAGGAGACCAGATTTGTATTGGTTGTAATTAGAAATGCCTAAGTCCTTCTACCATTTTAACCCCAAAACGTTAACGTATGAGAAGGTGAAGCTCAGCTTCAAGCACCTTTTCAAACGTGTTGCGTGGGTTTTCGCCAGCGGAGTGGCCTTTGCTTTGGTCTTTGTCTGGATAGGTTTCTATTTCATAGACTCTCCCAAGGTGAAACTTCTGGAGAAGGAAAACAATGAGCTGAAAGAAGAGGTTGAACACTTGAACGCCCGCATTGATATTATGTCTGATGTTTTGGCAGACATTGAAGACCGGGATGACAATGTATATCGTAATGTTTTTGAGACAGATCCGGTGCCTGCGAGCGAACGCTATCCGTTGTTGGCGGAGGACACGCATTTCGACAGTCTGTCGCGTTCCGAAGCCTATTCCATGTTGAAGGCCGCCAACAAGAAAGCCGACCAGTTGACCGTTCGGTTAGCGGTACAGACTCGTTCGTTGGACACGTTGGAGAAGATTGCCAGCTCTAAAGCCGCCATGTTGGCTGCTATCCCTGCCATACGGCCACTAAAGAACATGTACACAATCACTTCCGGTTTTGGTCGCCGTTACCATCCGGTTCTCAAGACGTTACGCAACCACACAGGCATTGACATCGCCGCCCCGAAAGGCACACCCATCTACGCCACGGCTGATGGCACAGTCTCCCGCGAAAATCCCGGCTCCGGCTACGGTATCTGCGTGTTGCTGAACCACGGTTACTCCTACCAGACGCTCTATGCCCACATGTCGAAAGCCGCTGTGAGACCCGGACAAAAGGTGAAACGCGGCCAGCTGATCGGCTATGTAGGTTCTTCCGGTATGTCCTCGGGCACGCATCTGCACTATGAGGTGATCAAAAACGGCCAGCCTGTCAATCCGATTTACTATTTCTACATTGACATCACCCCCGAAGAGTATAATTCACTGTTGGAGTCCTCCAAGAAAATCAACCAAGCGTTGTCCTGACATGAAAAAGTTATCATTAGCAATTGCTATCACATTGGTTTTCATGGTTTTGCTAGTCTCTTGCAAAAGCAGGTTTGACCACCCCGACAAGCAGATTTTCCACTATAACGAGTCTTCCGGCATCTTGTCGCTGGATCCGGCATATTCGTCCGGACAGTCCACAATATGGCCTTGTAACCAGCTCTATAACGGCTTGGTGGATATGGACGAGAATCTGCAGGTGGTGCCCGCTATCGCGAAAAGCTGGACGATTTCCGATGACGGGAAAACCTACACGTTCATCCTGCGCGATGATGTGCAGTTCCATCAGACGGAATACTTCCCGTTTAACAAGCCGCGATATGTCACCGCATCCGATTTCGTCTATAGTCTCGGTCGCATTCTTGATCCCGAAGTGGCCTCGCCGGGGGCGTGGATTTTCCAAAAGGTGAAGCGCGACAAGGACGGTAAACCCGCATTCAAAGCATTGAATGATACGGTGTTCCAGATTGAACTCTCCGAACCATTCCCGCCGTTTTTGGGAATCTTGACGATGAAGTATTGCTCCGTGGTGCCGCACGAAGTGGTGGAACGCTACGGTAAGGATTACCGAAAATACCCCGTCGGCACGGGACCGTTCCAAATGCAGCTTTGGGAGGAGGGAGTGAAGCTCGTGATGCGAAAGAATCCCGATTACTTTGAGAAAGATTCCGCCGGCTACCGCTTGCCTTATATTGATGCGGTCGCAGTCTCCTTCATTGTCGATAAACAGTCTGTGTTTATGGAGTTTATGAAGGGTACGCTCGATTTTATGTCCGGGGTGGATCCGAGTTACAAGGATGCGTTGCTGACGAAAGACGGCCGGTTGAATCCGGAATACGCGGACAAAATCACGCTGATTACGGGACCTTATCTGAACACGGAGTATCTGGGGTTCAACTTGAAACCTACAGGGAAGCCTAATCCTTTGTTGGACAAGCGGGTTCGTCAGGCTATCAACTATGGTTTTGACAGGGACAAGATGATGAAATATCTGCGTAACAATATGGGGTATGCCGGAATTGGCGGGTTCGTGCCGCGAGGGATGCCGTCGTACGGGCCTGAGCGCACGGGCGGTTACGATTACAATCCCCAGAAAGCATTGAAGCTATTGGCCGAGGCTGGCTATCCAAATGGCAAGGGGTTGCCGGAAATCACGCTCACCGTGTCGGCGCAGTATGCGGATCTGTGCCAATATATCCAGCACGAATTGGAGCAGCTGGGCATCACGTTGAAGTTGGATATCGCTCAGCCGGCGCAGCAACGCCAGATGATGCGGGCTTACCAGCTGCCGTTTTTCCGGGGTTCGTGGATTTGTGACTACCCTGACGCCGAAAACCAGATGTCGCTCTTTTATTCCAAAAACCTGCAGCCAGTGGGCTCTAACTACACCCATTACGTGAACCCTGCGTTCGACAAATTGTATGAGAAATCCCAGCGTTGCACGGATGATTCAATCCGCAACGAATATTATACGCAGATGGACTCGATTTTAGTGACGGATGCCCCGTTTGTCGTCCTGTACTACGACAAGGTGGCGCGTTTCGTGCAGAAAAACGTGCAAGGATTAGGCACAAATCCCGTGAATATGTTGGATTTGCGGCAGGTCAAAATGAAATAATGGAGGATTAATTATGTTGTAGGGGCGAATAATTATTCGCCCCTACAGGATGTCGAATTATTTCAAGGATTCTAACGCCTTGATTATCACATTGTCCGTCTTGTTAATCACTGGATAGAACGCTTCGTCGCCGTAAAGGTTGCGGCCAATCAGTGCCTTCAACCAGGTTTTCAGCTCCTTGGAAGAGTTCGCGGACATTTTCGACACTTTCTTCTTGTTGTTTTTCTCGTAGTATTGAATAAGCTGTTGCAGCATCTGGTCAGTGACCTGCATCTTTGCCACGTAGGTTTTTTTGTCAGGGTACTGTTTTTGCAGCGTTGCCTTGTGTTCGTTGGTATAGTGGAAGGCGAACTGGATGAGTGACGAGGAGTTGGCGATATCGTAGTAGGCGTTGAGGTCATCGCCGCGGTCAATGGGCACGAAAATGTCGGGCATGATGCCGCCCCCACCATATACGGTGCGTCCCTTGAGCGTGTGATAGACCTTGGAAGAGTCTAAGTGGATGCTGTCGAGGCTCTCCATCTCGCCGTTGACCAAGCGTTTGTAGATGTCTTCGTAGTAAGCTTCCGTACCATTTTCGTACTCGCGTTGAATGCAGCGTCCGCTTGGGGTGTGGTAGCGCGAGGTGGTCAGCCGGATAGATGATTTGTCCTCCAAATCAAACTGTCTCTGAACCAATCCTTTGCCGAATGAACGACGTCCGATAACAGTGCCGCGGTCATTGTCCTGGATGGCTCCGGCCACAATCTCGCTGGCAGAAGCGCTGAAGTCATCAATCAAAATCACGACCTTTCCTTGCTCAAAATCGCCTTTCCGGGAGGCATATATGATTTCGGGACGTACTTTGGACCCTTCAATGGAGACGATCTTTTGTTTGTTGCTCAGAAATTCGTCGCACACACTGACAGCCGCATCCAAAAAGCCTCCGCCGTTACTGCGCAAATCCACAATCAGATTGCCCAAGCCTTGCCTTTTCAGTTTCTGGATGGCATCGTTGAATTCCTTGGCCGTGGTACTTCCAAATTCGTTCAATTTGATATAACCAGTCTGAGAATCAATCATATAGGCTACATCAACGGTGTAAGTGGGTATCACTCCGCGGGTTATCTCGTAGGTGTATTTGTCTTTGAAGCCGGGTCTCAGAATACCCACCTTCACTTTAGACCCTTTCTTGCCGCGCAACTTCTTAAAAGCCTGCTCATTCTTGATACCGATTATGGACTTCCCATCCACCTCGATCATGCGGTCGCCTGCCATCAGGCCGGCTTTTTCCGAGGGGCCTCCGGAAATCACGGAAACCACCATCAGCGTGTCGTTCATGATATTGAACTGGATGCCGATGCCTTCAAAGGAACCTTCTAACGTCTCCATCATGGTTTTGTTCTCGTCGGCGGTGGCATAGCTGGAATGCGGGTCCAGCCCTTGCAGCATCGCGTTGATGGCCAGCCCATAAATGGAGTCTGTGTTGACGGAGTCCACATAAAAGTTCTCAATGTAACTCATCACCTCGCTCATTTTTTGCAGTTCGGAGTTGCCAGTTTTGCTCAACCGGCGCGGATTCCAGTGCAAAGCGATAGAGAAACCGCCCAGAAATGCGACTAAAAGCCACAAAATAACAAGACAACCGTTATATCTGTTTCTGTTCTCATTCATTTTTTTATCCAAGTATTAAAAAGACCGCAAAAATACACTTTAAACCTAATATTATTCACAATTCCACTTATTTTTAGCCAACAGCTAATAGCCAATAGCCGAAGCTCAATATCACTTCTGCCGTTCTATGGAAGATTGGTGCAATAACTCGAGAAAATGTTCGATAAAAGTTTGATATGAAGGGTCTTCCGGGTGTTTTGTGTAACGTTTCACCACCTGTTGCCATTGTTGGGGCTGTACTACGGAGATATGGTTTTTCCGTTTGATCTCCGCAATCTCATCCACCATCTTCATACGTTGATAGAGAAGCGTACTTATTTGATTGTCAATATTTTCAAGAGTTGAACGCTGTTTTATCAATTCCAAGTCTGCTGAGTCGTTGCGTAGATCCAGATGGCTTATCATATCTGCCCAATCGGAGGGGAGCATCTGCTGGTCGGCATCTGAAAGAGCTTGCCCGGGGTTAGGGTGGCATTCAATCATCAAGCCGTTGAAGCCGTAATTCATTGCCAATTGTGCGACTTCGGGTATCCATTCCACTTTTCCGCACAGATGCGAAGGGTCGCAGAGAATGGGCAGTTCGGGCATTCGCACTTTCAATTCGATGGGAATGTTCCAATAGGGGGAGTTGCGGTAAATGTTCTCCCGAACGTCCGGAAATCCCCGGTGGATGGCCATCACGTTCTGGATGTCCGCTTTCAGGAACCGCTCGATATTCCCGATCCACAGTTTCAAATCGGGAATCATCGGATTCTTGACCATGACGGTGAATCCGGAGTGCTTTACAGCGTCGGCAATCTTTTGCACCTCAACGGGGTTGACGGAGGTACGTGCGCCCACCCACACCACATGGATGCCGTGTTTGGCGCATAGCTCCACATGTTTGGCATTCAGTATCTCCACGCAAACGGGAATGTGGTAGGTGTTCTGAACTTCCTGCAGCCAGGGCAAGGCGGCATCGCCCGCGCCGGCAAAGCTGTCAGGCGCACTGCGCACCTTCCAAGCTCCGGCTCTGAAGTAATTCAGCGTAATACTCTTTTCCTGTGCCTGTTCCGCAATTTGCGCTGCCGTGTCCAGCAACTGATCATGACTTTCCGCCGCGCAGGGTCCTGCTATCCAAATCCGTTCCATCTTAATCGTCATTTTCAGATTCTTCTTCAATATCAGTGAAATATTTCTTCACGAACTTGTTTTTCAAACTTCTGTTACCCAATTTATAGGTGAAAGAAGGAAGACCCTTGGCTTGGTCGGGAGCCTGGAATCTGTTTTTGGGTTTCACGCTGGAGATGGCATCGTTGAAGGCTTTGTCGGAAGCGAAGGCAGATACGGCATTATTGTCGAATTGGAAGTAATAGAACTGATTGTCAAATTCGAAATAGAGGTAGAGACGGTTGCGGGAACCGCGCTTTTCAATCACGATACGACCCGGAACCATCTTATATAAAGGCTTTTCACCACAGATGATCAGGGGAAGCCGCGTCTGTGACTTGAATGTGGATTGTTCCTTGTCCCACTCGAAGTCGATGTTGGAGAATAGGAATTTCACTTGCAGTGCCTCCGGCAGACGGCGGTTCTGCCCCAAGGCCACATTCCGCTGATAGCGGTCATATTCCGCCTTGCCCAGAATATTGTACAAGGCAAGATCAAAAGCCTCGTCTTGAGAAACATCCACGAAATCCAATGAAGCTTTTTCTATTGCCTTGTTCATCAAGTCCATGGATTTGTCGTTGAAGAAGAAGTTGATGGAGGTGGTGAGGTGCATTTCTGCGGAATCGGCGAGGGTGTAGTTTACAATGGTACCGTTGGTGATGAAGTCCACACGGCCTAATTTCGCGCCCATGTCAATGGTACCGCTGCCGTGCGCCTCGCAATTGTCGGTGTTGAGCGTGATGATATTGCCGGGAACACTGGGGTCGTTCAGCTTCTCCAAGGAGGCCGCTTTGAACTCTCGCGTCTCCTTGTCGTAGGTGATGTAGCCGAACACGTTGATGTATTCCGCATCATTGAACTCGTCTTTGGCCACACCGAATGCCGTGTAAATCCGCCCGGTTTTGTTGCTGGAAGCGATGGCCACCACCACTTTGCGCTCGTTCATGTCCTTGGTGCGGTCATGCACTTGCAGCATAATGTTGTTCGGATCCACCTGTTGCAGGATTTTCATGCGGGCGTGCTTGACCGAGTCGCACCCGTGGATAATTTCCACGCCGCCGAAATAGGAGAGGAACGGGTTGGTACTGTGCAGTTCCGCACGTCCGTCGAAGGCAAACTGGTCGCTGAAATGGAAGTCTTTCTCCAACGGGATTTTAGCCTCCCCGAAAGTCTCTTTCATGAAATACACGGTGTCAAAATAGAGGGTCTGCACACGTTGCTCGGCATCAATGTAGTCATAATAACCATTGGCATAGAATCTTGTGGCACTTTGCACTCGCGTAGTGCAGTTGTAGAGTTCGTGATATTTGTTGTCACGACCGGCCAAAATGCGCGAATTTTCCAAAACATCCATGGCAGCCTTTTTCCGGATGGTGACATTACCGTGCAAAGGTGTGATGGCCGCATCACCCACGTTGATATAGCGCACGCCGTGGGCGAAAATGATGTTTTTCGCGAAATCATACTCCGCGTTCACGGCCGTGAACATGTAGTTGGCATTCGGCGCAACAGCATACAACTCATTTCCAACACTCTGCATGTCAACAAGTTCTTTTATTGACGTGTTGTCAATGTCCACATTCTTGTGCGGATCATCCCACTTGAAGCGAAGCATGGTGGAGTCAATAGGATCCCATTCAAACTCTGATGATTTGGCTTTGATTTCATTCTGCACGAAATAGACTTCCGAAGCCTTTCCGTTAGCCAGGAAATGACCTTTTCTTGTCTTGAAATCAATATGGGAGTTATAGTTGTCGGTGGAGAAAGCGACATCCTTGCCGCCGCTGATGTCATATATCCGCAGATCGGCTGTGTCCGCTAACAGTTCGTGGTGCTTGAACTGGAAGAGCCGCGAGGAGATGTCGGCACGGTTGAACTTCACGGTGCCGGTGCCGAACAAACCACTCGGTGTAATCTTGGAATTACCCGTAAGCTGTGCCTCACGGAACAGAGCCATAGGCTCTTGTATCGTGTGTATGAACATCTGGTCTTGATATGGCTCCCAGTGCAAATAAGCTTCATTAACGGATGCGGGCGGAAATTCAGTGCCCGCCATCTGCTCGTCCACGATATGCCGGTTGGCCGCACCGTTAGTGGAATCCAAGTAGAAGACCAAGCTGTCGGAGAAGGTGTGCGAGGTAATATAGTCGATGTTTCCTTTGCCACGCAAACCTTTGTTGCTGAGACTGATACGACCCTGATAACCGCCTTTGGTGCCATACATGGGCAGCCCAGTTGTGTTGTGGACAAAACCCAAAGAGAAATCGGGCTGAACCTTCAGCGGTTCGGCAATGTCAGGGAAGATGCCACCGGAAATCAGGGCACCTGTGAATTTCATGGAGTCGATCACGAAATTATCCAAATTCACGATTCTAAACTGATTCACAGCATAATAGAATCGGTTGCGGTCATACACACCGCCCAATACGTAAGGTTGGTCGTAGAAAACTTTTCCGCCTTTGCGCGCCTCGAAAATAGGGTAGTCGGGGTAGTCAGTCATACCGCTTTTGTTTCCCGGAACGTCGATGTACAAAACACCGGACAGTTCCTGAATTTCACTGCGCACACGTTGCAGCTTATAGTCGCCGTACATATCCATCGGGCCGTTTTTGTCTTCCACGTACATGATGAGCGTGTCAATAATATCCATGTCAACAAGAAAACGGTCGTAATCGAATTTGCAGTTATGAGTCACGAAATCGAACAGGCCGCCGATAACCCTTCCGGAAAAGACCATGTCGCGGTTTTTCTTGACCGTAACCAGTTCATCCATGGGATATACGTTCACAATTTGAGGGTCGCTCAGCACAAAAAACTCGCAACCGGTGATTTTCAGGTCGTTAGTGGCCAAATCCAAAGAAGCGTAGTGCGTTTTAGATTCCAGCTTGATATAGTCGTAGTCCTTTTTCTTCACTTGATTGTTCAGATACTGAGCGATTTTGCTGCGATAGCGGATGCGGTTGTTGTTGATGTCGTATTCAATGAAACCGCGGGCGGCGAAGTCAATCATCATCGCCTTGATATCCAATGGTGGTTTGTTGAACCAGCGTATGACGTCCTCGATGGTGAGGTCTTCGTAGCCTGCACTATTGAAAAGTTGCCAAAGTGTGTAGAGCGGATTCATGGTGTTGTAGCCGGTGATGGCATGCATCACCTCCTCCTCATAGTAGTTTTGAGATTCAAAGTAAGCCTCTTGGTCACTAGTGTTGCCCACAATCGGCTTGAGTTCAATGCGTTTCTCCGTTGTTACCCATTGCACAGATTCCACATACATATCCAATTTGTGATAAGAGTCGAAGAAAGGAGTGCGCCCCACACCCTGTTTGGGTCGGGAAATCAGCAAAGATTTTTTCTCGTTGTCGTATTTAAAGTTGGCGGCGGGATGGTAGATGGAGTCGGTTTCGATATAAAGGGAGACTTGTGCGTCTTCTGAAAGCAGGTTGGTGGGGCGGATGAGAAAGCTGCGGGAGCGTGCGGTGATGATAACATTCCCCTCGTTGTATATGGTGACAACGGCCAGCACATCCCCTTGTCCGGTCCCGAAAATGGAGGCCCCGCGCATTTCAAAGCCGCCTATATAGTCCACATCCTTGTAGAGGTTCTTTACAGGCAGGGTCGTCTCTTGGCTGGTGAAACGGGGATAGGTGGCTTTTTCTTCAGAGGTGGGCAGCACGGCCTTGTCCTCCACACGCCCGACAATTGGGTTTGCGAACAGTTTCGGATAGTAGAACAGCGCATCGTCAGCCACCACCTTCGGGAAACGCAAGTCTATGTCGTACGTCTTCAACTTGGCTTTGACATTTGGATCCAAACCGGCACGATCCCAGGAGATGAAACCGCCATTTGCCTTGAACATCAGTTTGTCTGGATAATACCTCCCGTTCACACTGCTGACAATCAAGCTGTCCTTGGCTGAATAACCCCAAAGGTCGATGTCTTTGAAATCAAAACACGGTTCCCCGTCAAAACCTAAATGGTCGGCAAACCCCATGGCCACCCATTTGACATTGTCGCCTTGGTTCATAATGTTCTCCTTGAAGAACTGTTCGTAAAGTTTCATCTTGTCGTGGAAAAAGGTGGAGCTTTGCCCGATGTGGTAACTCAGGATTTTCTGCCAGGTTTCGGTCTCACTGGCATACTGGCTTCCCAAAAAAACGCGGTAAGTGTTGATATAGCTCTGGAAATGGGGGAAAGGACGGTGTTTTTTCTTCACCATCTTGTTGGCTTCCTCAATAAAGACTTGCTGGTTTTCCTCGTCCATTTGAGTGGTCCACATCAGTTCGAAAACTTCGAGGATCTCCTTGGCGTCTTTCTGGCGGTCTTTGGGCACCGTCGAATAAAACTCTTTCATCTCTTCCACGGTTTTGGAAGGATCTTTGGAAAACGATGTAAAACGCTGTGCCTGAACAAACAGCGACACGCATATCAGGATGCTGACACAAAAAAATCTCTTCATCATTACATAGAAAAATGGTGTGCAAAGATAGCAAAAAGTTTGCTATTCTGCACACGAGATGTCAATGATATAATCTAAAAGACTGAAAATCAGATTTTCTCAAACCTTGCTGCCACCCATTTGTCCTTGGACTTGTGATCCACATATTTCAGTCCGTTTTGGGCGCAGCAGTAGCGCAGGGCGGGCAGGTCTTCTTCATAGAAACCGCTCAAAAACAGCAATGCTCCGTCATTCATGCATTTCACATATTGCGGAATGTCCTGCAGCAGTATATTGCGGTTGATGTTGGCCAGGATGATGTCGTAGCTGTCGTTTCCGAGCAGCGAAGCATCTCCCAACAGGACTTTCAGCTGGTCGCAGTGATTATGCTTGGCGTTTTCCACGCCGTTGCGATAAGCCCACTCGTCATTGTCGATAGCTGTGACGGGAGTCGCACCTTTCATGGTGGCCAGGATAGCCAACACACCCGTGCCGGCTCCCATATCCAAGACAGCCTTGCCGCGCACGTCTGTTTCCAGCAAATAGGATACCATTTGCGCGGTAGTGGCGTGGTGTGCTGTCCCGAACGACATCTTCGGCTCAATTACGATTTCGTATTCTGCGTCCGGGCGTGCGGGATGGAATGGTGCACGGATATAACACTTGCCGTCGATCAACACAGGCTCGTAGTTGGCCTCCCACGCGGCATTCCAGTCTTTGTCCTCCATCGGTGTCACAGTATAAGAAACGTTCACTTCAGGGAACTCCGGATTGTCCAACATGTCTTTGAAAACATCCTCTTGATAATCTTTTTCGGGGATATAACACAACAGCTCGTTTTCGTTGTCGCCGTCCATGAAGCTGTCGCATCCGGCCTCTGCCATCAGCGATGTGTAAACCTCCTTCCAGGGTTCGGCAGGCTCAATTTCCAGTTTGATCTCAAGATATTTCATACGATTAACGGAATTAGTCCAACGTCTTACATCTAAAGTCTTACGTCCTAATATTCGATCGGCTTTCCAGACAAGTTGAACCACAATTCCTGTTCTTCTTGGGTTTTCTTGTCAACAATGATGACTTTGTAGGCGTTCAGTTTGTCAGCAAGGCGTTTCACGGAGTAGAACTCTTTCAGTTTGTAGCTCTTGTATTCTTTTTTGAGGTAATCCTGAATGGTGGCGGAGAGATTTTCGTTTTTCCCCATCACCCAGGTTTCTACGATTTCACCATAATTGTTGAAGACACATATTTCCTTGCCTCTGGTGGAGTAAAAGATGGCCTGGTACTCCATGTAATCCCCTTCTCGCCACTCCACATTGTTGACTTTCGGATATTTCAGTTTAAAAGCGGCTTTCACGTTTTCCGGCACACTCTCTGCATCGTCATTGTCCAGTTCCATGTTCATTTTTTCGTAGTATTTGTTGAGTGCGTCATCCTCTTCGCTCTCTTGGACACCGCCACCCAATTCATAGTCGGGATCTATCGTGCGGATCAGCTTGCCTGCTTTGTCGAAGAAAACGGTAGTGACCAACTTGGCCTTGTAGTTGGCTTTTTCATAGAATTCCACCATCATTTTGTCATCTTTGTCCGCTCTCTGCTCCTTGACGGCATTCTTGAACCGCCAGTTAGGATAGAAGTCGTTGAGGTGCTTTGCCATAAGACCAGACACCGATTCTTCGGGCATAACGGTTAAGGTTTTTTCCCACACGCCGGCAGGGGTGATATAGACGGCCGTTTTCTTGCCTTGGTTCAGACAACGGGCGATGTACATGCTGTCCACTAAGAACCAGTTGAGTTCGGCAGGGTGCAACACTTTTTTGACCAAAGATTTGGAAACGACTTCGGGTACCGTGTTGGCTTTGATGGCAATATTGCCGTGTTCATCTTTCACCACGGGCTCGGGTTTTTCTTTTTTGGGCTTGGTTTCTTTGGTGGATTGCGTGGCAGGTTTGCTGGTCGTTGTGGCGGTTTTAGGAGCATTTTTTGCAGCCTCTTTTGCCGCTTTTTCGGCAGCCGCCTTCTCGGCAGCTTCGCGTTTTGCTTCCTCCTCTTTAGCGGCTTGTTTTTCAGCCGCCGCCGCTTTCGCTTGGTCTATCTTGTCGGGCTGTTTCACCGTTGGATCTTGGAAATCATCGGGGTCCTCGCGTGTGAGCAGCTTGTTCAGGCCTGTTGAGGCGAAGGTCAGAACGGAGGGTTTTGTACCGATGCCTTCGGGCTTCACCTCAAGGTAATAGTGCGTGTTCTCATTCTCTTTTTCTTCGAGGCAGCTCATGCTGATGTTGAAGTCAGGATAGTTGGTTTTCACATAGTCTGTGATGGATGAGGGTAATTCACTGGTAGGAACAGTGAAGAGAGTGCGTATCCATTCGCCGCTTTCAGACAGGAACACCTTTCCTGCCGTGGCACCGTCTTTGATGTTGGCAATGTATGTGCCTCCCTCTTTCAGCCATCCGGTGACTTTTACATAGGAATATTGTTCCTCAAGGGTTTGAACTACATCCGCCGGCACATCCGTGGGTTTCAATTTCTGAGCCGAGATAGTGTTGGTGTTGAGAATAACTGTCTGGATTACAAACAATAACAGGATAAATAAGATCTTATTTTTCATTTTTGTAATAATTATCAAACTGAGCCACAAAAATAAAGTTTTTTTGTGAATATAAGATGATTAGTGAAAATTTTAGCAAGCAGGTCTGATAGTCTAAGTCTAAGTTTTAGGCAAGTCTAAATTTAAAATACTCTACAGATCTCTCTTCGCCCTCTTTCCGTCCCCTTTCAGCGTCTCCCTGATTTTAGCGGTCAGGATGTCAATGCCGATGTTGTTTTGGCCGCCTACAGGGATAATAATGTCAGCGAGACGTTTGGTGGGTTCGATGAAGAGCTCGTGCATGGGTTTCACGAAGTTGCGGTAGTGACGGATGGATTTGTCAAGTCCGCGACCGCGTTCGATGACATCGCGGCTGATGATGCGGATGAGCCGTTCGTCGGCGTCGGTATCCACAAACACTTTGATGTCCAAGGTGTCGCAGAGTTCGGGGTTGGTGAAAATGAGGATGCCTTCCACAATCAGAACTTCGGCGGGGTGAACGGGGATGGTTTCCTCACCGCGGGCGCAGGTCACGTATGAGTACGTGGGCATAGGGATGGTTTTCCCTTCTTTCAACTGATTGATGTGGTCAACGAGTAACGGAAATTCAATGGAGGAAGGATGGTCGAAATTGATCTGTTCCTTTTCCTCTTGAGAGAGATCGCCGTTGTCACGGTAGTAAGCGTCCTGTGATAATACGCTTACATGATGTTTGGGAAACTGGTTGACGATTTTCTGCACCACGGAGGTCTTTCCTGAGCCGGATCCGCCGGCAATGCCCAATACTAACATGATAAAAGGATTATATGAAACAATGGGTATTAAAATTACGGTGCAAAAATGCAAAAAAAATCTGAACCCTTGGATAAGGATTCAGATTTTTTGTTGCCCCGATAGGATTCGAACCCATACAAACAGAACCAGAATCTGCGGTGCTACCATTACACAACAGGGCAAATGCAAATGCGCGGCAAAAATACACTTTTTTTCTTACCGCGCATTCTTTTTTGAAAAAAAATCTTTTAACTTACAAAAACCACTTCGTACCAAATATATCCGCTGACGACAACTGCCTTATAATAAACGTTATCCACTTTGTAATAGAGGGTGTTGTCCAGGATAATTTCTTCATAGTTGCTCGGCAATTCTGCCACGCGGGCGCCGATCGGAGGAGCTACAACTTGGTAATTATTGTTGTAAGGGAGGTAGAAAGTACCGTCGTCGTAGTAGTAATTCACGTTTTTATAGACTACAATCACGGGGCTCCAAGTGTGGAAGAGAGAGTATGCGATGATGGCTCCAAGGGGCGGGCGGCAGATTACGAAGCGACCGTTGATGTAGCGGCAATAGACGCTGTTGTAGAAGTAGTAGGGAGTGCCATGGTAGTAAACCGGTCTGATGTGGTGAGGGACGTGCATATAGCTGTGGTAGTTGTGGTGGTTCGGGTGTACGTATGGGGTGTGAGGTACTCCGTGTCCGTGGTTAGGACCATGACCATCAGGGTGACTGCCTTGACCGGGCTTGTTCCCGTTTCCAGCATTGGCATTCCCTTCTGTGCGAGGACCGCTTACCGGCTGAGGCTGTGCCTGACCTTGTGCAGTGTAGCCACGCTTGGCGGCTGTGTTAGGAGATACCGCGGTGCTCGTGCTGGCGTTGGCGTTGGGCTTGACGTTCTGTCTCGCTTCAGTGGTGGCGTTCCCGTTCTGTCTTGTCGTAGAGGCTGCAGCAGGAGTGGCGGTTGCCGGACGTGTTGCAGGAGTGGAAGTTGCCGGACGAGTTGTAGAAGGGGCGGGTTTGTTCACTGTCGCGGGAGTTGTAGTGCGATTGGTGGCTGACGAGGTGGCCGGTCTTGTCGTTGCATTTGTAGCTGCCGGACGGGTGGCGGGAGTGGAGGTCGCGGGTCTCGTATTTGTGGTTGTTGTCGGATGCCCTTGAGTGGAGGGAGTGCGGTTTATGTTTTGCTGAGCTCTTTGGTAGCTGTTGTTCGCTTTGTTCAGATGGGCATCGCCTTTCTGATACTGACGGGCAGCTTGGGGTGACACTGAAGGTGTGCTTTGTTTAGTAGTCGTTGCAGCGCTTCTGCTGTTTGTGACTCTGGCTCTGGATGAGTTGGGCGTTTGTGCCACAGCTTCCATGGACACTAAACCAGTCATCAGGAAGATACTCATCAAAATCATTAGCTTTTTCATTGCTTTAAGTTTTTGTTTGATTAAAAGATGCCTATAAGACCTTCTGTTGTCTGTTTCGTTTAATGCTTCACAATGAATTTTTTATGATGGGTTTCTTTTTCGCTGTTCACGGAAAGCAGATAAATGCCGTTTGGCAGTTCGGCCACAGGGATGCTGAGCTCACTCACATTGTCACAGGTTTGGGAAAAGATGATTTCCCCGATAATGTTGAGAACAGAGATCTCGCACGCTTCCATTGGGTGAGTGAACGAGAGACGGATTGACTCAGAGGCTGGGTTGGGGTATAAGGTGACGGGGCTGCCCCACTCTTCGACACTCGTTCCGGAAGCGTTCCAGTTGAGCTTGAATCCGCCAGCATTTAGATAATTGTCTGAAATAAAGTTGATTTTGATTCTGGAATCGTAACAAATCAAAGGTTCTGGAAGCGTGTTGCCCGTGTAACGTGCAATTAACGTGGGGGGTATTGTGATGTTATTGTAGAAGTCAAGGTGGTCTTCAGGACTTATATCCATCTCTTCAAAGGTGAATACTACATGGTCAATGTCGTTGAACCGGCATATCCAGGAACAGCTCTGGCTGTTGCGATAATTTTCGTCTCCACTGTTGTCTGATATGGTTCCGCTGTTTTCTCTGATATGGTGCATTCCACACCCAACGCCTTCACGCAGGGTCTCGAAGGTGAGATGCCAGCCTTCCGAAGAGACGGAATCGTCGGTTTCAAAAGTGATGAACAGGCTGTCAGTATATAAGGTGTAGGAAATTTCGTGTAAAATATCACCAGAAAGCTCTAACAGTAAACTGTCATTTGAAGGATTCCCATTCCAAAAGCGGAGATAGTCGTGGTTCTCTTGGGTGGAGATCTTTTTCATCGTTATGTTAACAGCATATTGCCTGTAGTCAGCGATGAGGTAAGTGCAAAAAGCATTGTTCAGATAGTCCATATTGCCGCTACCATCTTCCAATGAGCCGCTTGATGCGGTGACGGTGTGGTTGCTGCAATACGTGGGGTATTCATCATCCAAGGGGTGGAGGTTGAAGACCGCGGACTGCCAGTTGCCGTAGCCCCCAACTTCGTTGTTGTCTGCGTCAGTGCTTTGGGTGATGTAAAAACCGTTGCTGGATCCGCCCCATCCGAAATTGAAGTGGAAGTAGTTGTCACTGTCATATCCGTCACAAATGAACGCGTGACCGCCTTCGTCGGAGTATCCGGAATAATAAACCGGCCGTCGGGCATCCAAATCCGCCTTGAGCATGTCGCACCAGGAATCGTTGGAGTGATAGTGCTTGGATGAGTAGTAGGAGTCTGAGTTATATTTGAAATAGTTGTGCATGGCTTCCGGCACATCTTGAGAATAGGCCCCCGATCCGTCGGGACCATACATCATGTCTATGGCAGTTCCACAATGAAAAATCAACTTGGCAACTTCGTTGTTGTAAAAGCTCAGTTTGTCGCACATAACATCATAATTGTAGTGCTGTTGGGCGAAGTTGACATAGAAGTTTCCATAGTCGGTGTAGTTGGTGTGGCTCCCGGAGCCAGATTCAGGATAACGGTAATAGTACATGATCTGCGACATGGCAATAGCCACACATCCGTTGGGAACTTTCCCGTCATATCCGCCCGGGGCGTTCTCGTCCTGGGGACACAGGTCGTTGTAATACTTGCTCTGATTCCAGGTGGAGTGCAGCAAAGGGGCGACAATAGTTTCAGCTGTTACGTTTTTGGAGGGGTGGAGTAGTTCTTCCCACGCCTTCTTTACCCGTTCGGTCGCAACGGAATGGTTTCGTCGTGCTGCTGCAATTTCCTGGCGATATTGCGTTAGGAACAGACTCATGCCTGGTGCGGGATTGTCCAGGTCTATGTCATTGGTGAAACTGTATGCTAACACAGGGAAAACAGCATCTTCCGCCGAAAAAATCAAAAAGCCGGAATCGAAATGCAGAATTGCCACGTCAATAACTCCATCGTTTTTTAGGTATTGGCAGTATTTCAAAGAGTATGAACATGCCTCTGGACAGATGGTTTGGGCTTTTTGGTGAAACGCACGTACTCCCAACGTGGTGATTCTGTCTTTTGTCAGTGTTTTCGCGATAGTCAAACCGGGAAAAAGGAGTAATAAGATTAGAATTTTGAAGTGTTTCATCTTGAGTGGAAATTAAAAAAAGGAATATCAGCTAAGATACCCCTTTATATGAAATGCTAAAAATAGCATGGAAATTCATTGGTTGAGGTGAATTAGATCATCTCGTCGAAATCATCAGATTCCGGAATGTTGAGGTCGTCAGATTCGTCTGTCGGTCTTCCAGAATGAGACATACCAAGAGAAGAACGCTGCAGGGAAGCGATAAGCGAACCGATCATTTTGGTCAGTTCCATCAATTCGGTACGTGAGTGTTCTTTGCTTTCTTCAGACAATATGCCGATCTGGGAAGCGATTTCCGTGTGAACGACACATTCCCGTACAGAACTTTTCGCCATTTTCAAATAATACAGGAATTGGGTTCTGTTGCGGGATGACCCTTCTGCCGTGTTTAATGCAATATCTTGTGCGGACTTCAAAAACGATTTCTGGATGAACTTCTGGTTCGTATGCATCTCATCTTTGGGCAGTTGCTGATACAACCAGACAATATAGTCCATGGCTTTTGCATAAATTCTTAAATCCTCAAATCTGAAAAAACTTACATTGTTGTCTCTTTCGTTCATAATACTTGACTTTATTGATTTTTTCGGGCAGCAAAAATACGAATATTTCTTTACAAAAATACACTAAAATCAAATACTTTTAACCTTTTTGTCTGTTACTTTTTGTAATGTGCTGATTGACAATAAAATAAAAGTTGCGATTAAATCATATCGCTATTTTTGCTACTTTTGCACCGCAAAAAGGCAGACGAGGCAAAAATGAGTAAGTTAGAGAAGGTGAAAAAGGTATGGAAGCTTGTCGTGAATGAATGGAAGACACGATATAGGCTTGTTTTCTCCAACGAGGACACGCACGAGCAGAGCTTTTTGATTCGGAATATCACGATTCAAAAGGTGGTTGTCGTGTCTATTCTGGCTGCTTTTGTCATTATTGTGCTGACTGCTATTTTGATTGCGTTGACCCCGTTGCGGGTTTATATTCCCGGATATACGAATCAAAAGGATTACAAGTTATACAAGCAGACAGCGGCCAGGGTAGATTCCTTGGAGAAACATTATGCCATGAATCAGCAGTATATGGAGTCTTTTTCAAACATATTGGAAGGAAAGGACGGTGTTGTGTATGAGGATGATGACGTTCAGACCACTCCTGATGTGCATCCTGTGGAGCGCGACAAATCCCGGAGGGGTCATGTTAATGAGATATTGGAGGATGCAAGGTTGATTCTTAGCAGAACTTCTGAGAACAATGCCCCTGCCAGTCAAAGCGTCCCTAACATCGAACAGGCCAAAATCACCAACATCTCTATCTATCCTCCTGCTATGGGTGCTGTGACACGCCTTTTTGATGCTTCTCAGAACCATTACGGTATCGATATTGTCACCTCTGAAAACAAAACGGTTTCATGTGTGGCTGATGGGGTGGTGATAGCGGCAGACTTCACCTCCGCCGATGGATATACGATAATTGTGCAGCATCCCGGCAACATGATTTCCATCTATAAGCATAATGCCGCTTTGCTGAAAACGGTGGGCGCACGCGTGAAAAGCGGCATGCCCATTGCCAAAACAGGAGACTTTAGCCCTTCTGAAAAGCAGAAAAACCATCTCCATTTTGAGTTATGGTACAATGGTTTCCCCATCAATCCTTTAAATTACCTTGTCATTGAATAACATCATGGATAAAATTATTGAACTGAATCCTGAAACCGCAGTTGAGCTTCTTGGTTTTCAAAACAATAACATCAAAATGCTTACTCACATCTTCCCGAAATTGAAGATGTTTGTACGGGGCAATGAAATTAAAGTCACGGGAACTGATGCCGATGTGGAAGAGTTTGAGAACCGTATCTCTTTGTTACAGAATCATATAGAACAATTTGGAAAGCTGACGGAAACCGATATCATTAACATTACAGCAATGGAGGACGACAGCTTTTATGCCCTTAATCAGGTGGACGCGAATGTGATTGTGCATGGAAGGGAAGGCAAGGTCATCAAAGCCATTACCCCGAATCAGAAACGCCTTGTGGAAAGTGCAGAGAAAAACGATATGGTTTTTGTGGTGGGGCCTGCGGGTACAGGTAAAACCTACACTGCTGTGGCTCTTGCTGTTAAAGCGCTGAAAAACAAACAGATAAAAAGGATTATTTTGACCCGTCCGGCAGTTGAGGCAGGGGAAAACCTCGGATTCCTTCCCGGTGACCTCCGCGACAAACTTGATCCATACCTTCAACCGCTGTACGATGCTCTTTGGGATATGATGCCTATGCAGAAGCTGATGACTATGATGGAGGACAAGGTCATTGAGATTGCGCCGTTGGCATTTATGCGTGGGCGCACCCTCGACAACGCTTACGTGATTCTCGACGAGGCACAGAATGCCACCTCTTCGCAGCTGAAAATGTTCCTGACCCGCATGGGGAAAAACGCCAAATTCTTCATTACCGGCGACATCACGCAAATAGACCTCCCCAAAAACCAACAATCGGGATTGATTCTCGCAGATCGTATTTTGCGCGGAGTGAAGGGGATAGATTTCATTTACATGGACAATAAGGATGTCGTCCGACATCATTTGGTGACCAAAATCATCAGCCGCTACGAGTCGTACGAGAATGAGGTTGAAGAACAGCTGCGCAAGAGACGTGAGGAACGGGAGGCGGCAAAACACAGTGAAGCACCAGGAAATGGATCGGATTAAACTCATCATAGGACTGTTGTTGACACCCTTTTCCTTGATTTACGGTTTGTTGGCCGCGATTCGCCGGTTTTTGTACAGAATTGGCTTTTGGAAAGGGATGGATTCCCCGATACCCGCTATTGATGTCGGAAATTTGGCAGTGGGCGGAACGGGGAAAACTCCTCATACACAATATGTTATTGAATTGCTGAAACGAGAGTTCCGGGTAGCGGCGTTAAGTCGTGGATATGGACGGAAATCCAAAGGTTATCATTCTGTCTTGCAGACAGATCTCCAAGATCGGAATGCAGAAATGTTTGGGGATGAGTCCTTTATGACTCATTTGCGACATCCTGACGTGCCGTTGGCTGTGGATGGAGACCGTTGTGAGGGTGTGCGCAATCTTCTTTCAGAAAATCCTGATACAGAGGTCGTTGTTCTTGACGATGCTTACCAGCATCTGCGCTTCCGCCCAAGCTTCCATATCCTGTTAACCGAATACAATCGCCCTTATCGTCCTGACATGCCAATGCCGACAGGCACGCTTCGGGAGTTCCCGCGTGCGGCACGTTTCGCTGACGTCATAATCGTGACAAAAGTTCCCGACAAAGCAAACACTGACGAATCCACATGGAGGTACAAACTCCGTTTAAGGACCCATCAGCATCTCTTTTTCACGCGCTACCGTTATGAACAGCTGGTTCCTGTCACTCCTGCGGCGGAAAAAATCGACCCACAGTTGGTCCGCGACATCGTGGTTCTGACAGGAATAGCCCACCCAAAACCTTTAATCAATCATTTGGAGAAAACATATAACATAGAGGGGCATCACGAATTTCCAGACCATCATTCTTTTACTGAAAAAGAGATACAAGCTGTTTATGATCAGCATTTTAACAATATCGGCAATCAATGCGTGCTGGTTACTACGGAAAAAGATTGGATGCGTTTGCAATCAAAACATATTAGAAATATTGTATCTTTGCTACCCGTTTTTGTGATACGTGTGGAAGTGGAATTTCTCACTGAAAATCAACGGGATAGCTTTAACCAAATAGTGATAGATCATGTTCGAGGAAAAAAGAAAGAAAATAGCTGAAACGGTTGGATACCTGAATAACCGTAAAACGATAAATCCGAAAATTGCCATCGTGTTAGGCTCAGGACTAGGCGGCTTAACGCAAAAGATTGACATTGTGGATGAAATTCCTTACAAAGAGATTCCCAACTTTCCGATTTCTACTGTGCAAGGTCATAAGGGAACGATGATATTCGGACGGTTGAACGATGTGGAGGTGCTGGTCTTCAATGGTCGTTTCCACTATTATGAGGGATATCCGATGGATGTGGTGACATTTCCACAGCAGATTTTGCCTGGCCTCGGGGTAAAAACAATCATCCTTTCGAATGCTGCGGGCGGTATGAACCCCTCATTCCAGGTGGGCGATATCATGCTCATCCGCGACCACATCAACCTGTTCGGCAACAATCCTTTAATGGGTCCGAATGATGACACGCTTGGTCCCCGCTTTCCGAATATGAGTGAGGTGTACTCCCATAGGTTGCTGAAATTAGCACGACAAACAAGTGAGAGTCGGAACATTCATTTGCAGGAAGGTGTTTACATCGGCGTGACTGGCCCCTGTTTTGAAACCCCGTCGGAGTACAAGATGTTTCACATCATGGGAGCCGATGCCGTGGGCATGTCCACGGTACCTGAAGCCATCATGGCGCATTATCTTGGTCTGGAAATTTTTGCACTGTCGGTAATCACCGACCTCGGTGTTGTAGGCAAGGTGGAAAAAGCTTCTCACGAAGAAGTGCTGGCCGCCGCTGCCAAAACTGGCCCCAACGTCGTTGATCTGATTTATAATATGATGCCAGGGATTTAGCGCTGTTGGCTTTTAGCTGATACGCCCTCACGTATTACGTCTTCTGCTGCTGCTTTTTCGCGGCAGGGAAGAGTACGTTATTGAGAATCAGACGATAACCTGCGGAATTAGGGAACAGATTCAGATCTGTGGGGGCATCGTTGACCAGATGCTGGTAGTCTTCCGGATCGTGGCCTGAGTAGAAAGTCCAAGTGCCTTTCCCGTATTCTCCATGAATATAGCGAGCTTCATTAAAATAGGCGCATTCTCCCATAATGGTCACCGTTGGTTTAATGAGTTCTTTCCGGAATGCGGTGGTCTGTCCCATGAATCCGGGAATTACTTGCAAGTGATTCTGGCACAGCATTGTAGGAACAGGATCCCATTTGGCGGAAAACTCGAAGAGGGTGAAATAGTCGTGGGATTTGTTTTGGATATGTTGTGACGGGTTCACGTCAATGTTGGAAACTTCATAAACGTAGGGGTTGGTTTCAATTCTGAAATCAGTGAAAGCAAAGCAGTTGTCGTAGTTGAGTTTGCTTTGGGCTTGCGGATCCATAGGGTCGCCGTCGAACATGGTTTCGCAAATATCCACTCCTTCGGCAGCAAGTGCAATATCATAACTGTCTGGACCGGAGCACATGGCGAACAGATAGCCTCCGCCTGCCACAAAGTCACGGATGCCTTTAGCCACGGCAAGTTTCATTTGCGACACTTTCGAGAATCCCAGCTGCGATGCACGTTCCTCGTTTTCCCGCACATCGTCCTGATACCATTTGGCGTTGCGGTAGTTCGCCCAGAATTTCCCATATTGTCCAGTGAAATCTTCATGATGAAGGTGTAACCAGTCATATTTGGGAAGTTCGCCTTTGATGACCTCTTCGTCATAAATCACCGTGTAGGGGATTTCAGCGTATGTCAACACCAACGTGACGGCGTCGTCCCAGGGGAGTTTGTTTTTTGGTGAGTAAACGGCGATTTTAGGCTCTTTAGTCAAACGGATTTCGTTCATGTTGTTCTCAATCACGGCGATTTCGTTGAGGATTTGCGTGGCCTGAAGGTCAGCAAGGATTTCGAAGGAGACACCGCGGACCAAGCATTCGTTTTCCACGCTCCCATTATACGGGCACATGAAACTGCCTCCCCGATAGTTCAGCAGCCAGCTCATGTCAATTTGATGGGATACAGCGAAGTAAGCGATCCCGTAAGCTTTCAAATGGTTGCTTTGTGCCAAATCCATGGGAATCAGCAGATAGCTGGCCCGACCTGCTGTCATAAGTAAAAGTATCCCCAAGAATAAAACTGCTTTTTTCATCGTTTTAAAATTGACGGCAAAAATACACATTTCAGTTGAAAGAAAACAACTGCTGTAAAAGAAAAAAGTTTAATAAGTCGAGGTGAATCAGAAGGACAGACGTATTAAGCGAAGGGCGTTTCCATGAAAAGTTCCATCCCGCGTTCGGTCAAAGCCGCATTCAAGATGAATTTCAACGTAATACGCCTCTTATCTTTCTCAAAATCAATAAGAAACATGTTGTTAAGGACAAAAGAAGTGTAGGCATCTGTGTTCAGATTCTCCTTTACATGAAAACACTTTTTCCCCTTTTCCAAAATAGAATACACTATGGAGTAGAAGTAGGAGCTGGTATCGAGATATTTGCGGCTATCGCGTGTGAGTTCGTAATAATGAGTGTCAAATTCCCGTGTTTTGTACATGTGATAGAGAATCATGAGCAACTCTTCAACGCAATGGTTGCAGTTTTCCAAAATGCGTGACCATTTTTCCTTGCACAAGTTTTGCCAATATTCCCAAGCTATTTCTATGGACTGGGATTTGGTTCCGTAACGATTAAAGAAAGTTTTGTGGCAGATTTTTAAATGTTTTACTATTTGTTCGGTGGAGTGATGAAAGCCATTTTCCGAATAGTAGTCAAAAATCTCTTGTTTCTTTTTTGTTGTTAAAGACATTTGTAGCAGTTTTTAGAAGAAAATACCTAAAATTATACAGTTATTAGGCGGCAAAAATACAAAAATTTATTTTAAATGGGAGACAACTTCCTTTTCGGTTAATTGTCTCAGGTCGGCCGTCCTTTGAACCTCGCCATCTTGAATGAACAGGAACAAAGGGAAAGCTCCGTCTGTGATACGAATGGCTTTTACCGGATTGATAGGCACGTATAGGAAGGGTTCGCTTTTGGTTTCTTTCCGGAATTCTTTCACGGAAGTACTGTCTCCCCAAATGAAATACAAGACTTTTGTGCTGTCTATTTTGTTGAAAGTGACCATTTCCGACATTTTCAGACAGCCAATGCGGCAGAATTTACACCCTGAAGAGACGACTCCGACGATGAAATTTCCTTCGTCAAGATGGATGTCCTGCATAACGGAATCTTGCAGAAAGCTGTTGAACTCAGCTTCATTGCAGCTTTTGGTGCTGGTTTTGGAGAAAAGGTTGTAAATGTTATCCATCGGGAATAACGCGAAAGGCACTGCGATGGCGGTCAGGATGGCGATAACGAGCACGGAAACGCGCCCCCGGAAACGGTAATCCTCCTCCTTGCGGATGAGCAACATCAGTGCGATGACCAAAAGGTTCTTGATGAGCGACAGGAACGGCTTTATTTCCACTAAATCCCCCATACAGTGGCAGTTACTGTCGTTGCGGAAAAGAATTACATAGACGAGAAGAAGGGAGAAACCGACGAGCATCAACATGGTCAGCCACCACGCCTCCTTGTATTTGACTTTGGCAATCAGCAAGATGCCGACCAGAAGCTCGCATGCTATGATGGCACGTGCCGCCAAACCGCTCATTGTGAAACTGAAAATGTTGAAACTGTAGATGTAAAGTTCAAAATTATCGATAGAAATCAATTTCAGGATGGCAGATGCGATGAAAAATACGCCGATACCAATGCGGATGATGATTTTGAGAATGTTCATTGTTTTACGATTTACGGTTTACGGTTTACGATTTGCGATTGTTTAACGAACTGGTTATAGTTATAGTTATTGTCAACACACAACCCCTTTCGGGATAGCGTCGATTAGTTTGCGAGTATAGTCGGTTTGTGGATGTGCGCATAGTGAGTCCGCTTCACCGATTTCCACGATGGCTCCTTGCTGCATGACAGCAATGCGGTCGGCCATGAATTTCACAACAGACAGGTCGTGGGAAATGAAGATGTAGGTAAAATGGTACTCGGTTTTGAGTTCGTTAAGCAGGTTGAGTACTTGCGCTTGCACGGAGACATCGAGGGCAGAAACGGATTCGTCGCAGATGATGAATTTGGGATTTACGGAGAGGGCGCGAGCAATGGAGATGCGTTGCCGTTGGCCCCCGGAAAATTCGTGAGGATATCTGTAGAAGTGTGATTCATTGAGACTTATGCGTTCCAGAAGTTCAATAACCCGTTTTTTTCGTTCCTTGTCGTTGTGAAGGATGCCATGTACGCGCATAGGTTCCATGAGCGCCTCACCTATGGTAAGCCTTTGGTTGAGAGAAGAATACGGGTCTTGTAAGATGATTTGCAGGTCTTTGCGCGTTTTGCGTAGCTCGGAAGCGGGGAGTTGAACGAGATTTTTGCCGCGGAAACAGACCTCGCCAGAGGATGGTTCTATCAGACGTAACAAGGTGCGACCCAGTGTGGTCTTGCCGCAACCGGACTCACCAACGAGCCCCAAGGTCTCGCCTTCATAAATGTCAAGATTGATGTCTTTCAGCGCATGAAGGAACTGTTGTTTTTCGAAAAGTTTGCGTTTGCGGAGCTTGTACACCTTGTTTAAGTTCTTGATTGTGACGATTTTGTCACCGGAGTAAAGTGCTTTATGCGCGGCCTCCCGTTCTTCGGGCTGAACGGTCAGTTTGGTGATAATGTCTTGGACTGCTTTGTCGTCGTTTCCGACAAAATCAGACACTTTCGGCAGCGTTTTCAGCCGTTGGTTCATGGAAGGACGGCATGCGATAAGCTGCTTAGTGTAGGGGTTTTTAGGATTGAGGAAAATGTCCCGCACATTGTTCTCTTCAACGATGTCACCTTTGTACATCACCAGGGTGCGGTCGGCGACTTCCGCCATCACCCCTAAATCGTGAGTGATGAATAGCACGCTCATCCCGTGCTTATGTTGCAAAGTGCGGATGAGTTCAAGAATGTTTTTTTGGATGGTGACATCTAAGGCGGTGGTGGGCTCGTCGGCGATGAGCAGTTTCGGGTTGCAGCTCATGGCCATGGCAATCATGATCCGTTGTTTCTGTCCGCCGGAAAGCTCGTGGGGATAGGCATCGAAAATCTGGTTGGGTCGGGGCAACATCACCTCATTGAACAGATTGAGAACCTGTTCTTTCGCCTCTTTTTTGCTGATATGTTTGTGCAGGATGATTTGTTCGGAGATCTGTTCACCACAACGGATGACAGGATTAAGAGAGGTCATAGGCTCCTGGAATATCATGCCTATCTGGTTTCCTCTAAGGGACTGCATGGTGGATTCAGAAGCTTTCAGGATATCCAATGTTGGCGTTTTGTCATCATTTTGTGCGCGGAAAAGGATTTTTCCGGAGGGATAACGCGCTATTTTAGGATTCAGAAGCTGCATGACGGAAAGCGCCGTCACGGATTTGCCGGAGCCTGACTCACCCACAATTCCTAAAGTTTCTCCTTCGTCAAGAGAAAAGTTAATATGATGCAGAATAGGGCTCCACTGTGTGTCACGTCGGAATTCGAGTGACAAATCTTCAACTTTCAGAAGGGGATTCATCGAATGCCCATATTAAAGAAGTTGTTGTAGTCTATTTTTTCTTTTCTTGCAGTTTGGTATCGATGTCCAACGTGGCGTGAGGGACAATTCTCAAACGTTCTTTTGGGATGAGTTTGCCCGTGATGCGGTCCACACCGTAGGTCTTGTTCTCGATACGTACCAGGGCGGCTTCCAAGTTGGAGATGTATTTTACCAAACGAGACATCAGACGCCCGTTTTCCTCTTTGGAAAGCACTTGGTTTCCTTCTTCGAGATTCTTGAAGGTCGGTGCAGTGTCTCTCGTGTCATTACCGACACCACTGTATGCTTCCTGATAGACTTCCAGGTTCTTTTTTGCCTCTTCTATTTTTTTTTCTATTAAGACTTTGAATTCTTCTAAATCTTCGTCAGAATAACGGTTTACAACAATTTCACTCATAATGGTTTTGTTTATTGTTCGTGATGAAAATTGAGGGTGCAAAGATATAATTTTTTCATACAGTAACCCTTTTCTGAGATGTTTTTTAGGCGTAAAATTAATAATGAATCAGTTTTAAGGTTGATTTTTGACCTGATTCATCGGTGAATACTGCAAAATAGACACCTTTTTGAAAAGGGAAAGGATAAGACAAATGATGGACACCTGCGTCCAAATCTTCGAGGCGGGTCATAACGAGGTGCCCGTCAGTGGCATAAATGCTGATGCCGTATTTTCCTGGTTTGTCGTGTTGGAAATCAATCTGGAGCGTTTCCCGCACGGGATTGGCTATGTTGACTCTGAAATCAGGCTTGTAAACAGGAACTCCTACATGTGCGTCTATGGTCATGTCCATAATGACCGGTAAGTGGTCGGATTGCTGGTAGAGTGCATTGGCCACCTGAGAGGGGATAGAATTGTTGGAGGGCGAGAGAATGCTCCCGTTAAAGCGCGCACCATCCTGACCCAGTGCGTGATAGGAACCTTCTACAAGATGAATGCGATCACTGCCATAGTAGATGTATGGCGAGACAAGGATGATGTCGAACCGGTCGTCCAAACCGCCGCTGGAAAAACAGTCGGTGGATTGAGTGTGCGTGGATTGCGTGTGCAAAGAGGAAAATTGCGAATTGTTATGCCAAACTCCAGGACTGTTTACAGGGTCGTAAAAGCGGTAAAGGCTGTTGGAGTACTCTGTAAGTTCTTGATATGCAGGCTCATTGCTTGAGTAGATATTGAAATCACCAGAAAATGTGTAATTGCCTGGTAACCCGGAGTTGGCGATACGACTCATCAGCTTTTGTACTTGTACCAATCGCAATTCCTCATTATTGGGGGAGTCGCCAGCTTTCAGATGTGCAATCCAGAATGTCATGAAGATGGTGTCTTTGGAGTCCAAATTATCTGCGTTGTAATAGAAAGTGTATCCGTTAATATCTCTGTAAGAGGTGGTTAAATTGGTGGATTTGTACAACGTCAGTTTGCGCGAATCATAATAGATCATATTGGCGATAGTCCCACCCGACTGATTGGTGAGAGGGCCTCGGCGATAGTAGTCGATTCCATCGGTGTTGATGGCGTTGTTGAGAAGACGGTCGGCGTACAGGTTTTGTGATCCCATCTCGCAGACACAAAACACTGTAGGTTTCACATATTGGAATATGGTCTTGATGTGGGTGTCTTTTGTGTCCAAGTTGTTGCTGATGCTATTGCAGTCTGAAACGCCTGAAGTGGTTGTGTAATACATCAGATTGTATTGCATCATGCGTATGGTGTCTGGACCTTGGGCAAAAACAGCCTTCACCGCCACGAACAGTAGCAGTTCCAGAACAGCCAAACGCAAGAACAAACGATGCCTCATTTACTTTTTATGTTTCTGGTAATATTTCACCCCCAATTTCACATTCTCTTTGACGGCGTTGGAGGAGTAGGTGGCACCGGTCACAGCATCCACGTTAGCGGTGGCGGCTTGTTTCACGGTCATGCCGTTCCACTTGTGAAGCAGGTGTGTTTTCACCATGTCGAAGAACCGCGGGGTTTCATCATTGGGCAGCGCTTCGATTTTTTCGATTTTGTCCTCTTTGATGTAAATATTCAGCGGGGTAGGGCCATTATAACCTTGGATGTCCGCACCCAGTTTGGTGGTGTTCACGATGTAAACGCCGTTTTTCTTAGTCATGACGTCATCACCGGATGTGGCGCAGATCAGCACTAATGCAGCAACGGCGACCATCACCACGCAAAGAATTCCATACAACCATTTTTTCATAATTCTATAATCATTTGGTTAACAATAGTTTACAAAATATATTCCCTTGGATGGGGAACGTTGCAAAGGTACAAATAAAATATGAATTCACAGCACCATCAGGTTACAGCCACGGATTTGCGCGTGGTCGAGACGGCCAAGCACTTCAATGCCTTGCGCGTGGCGACGGCCGAGGTCTTCGGTGGCGATGAACGAACAACTGTAGATATTGGCCAAATCAATGACGTTGATGACACCGGTGCTGACGGAGTCACTGCCGTCAAGAGGATCTTTTTCGTTGCGTAGGCGCAGCTTCATCCATGGTGGAGTGGCAAAAATGTTTCCTCCTTTGCTGTATGCTTGCGACAGCAGTTCGCACATTCCATATTCAGAATGGATGTCGGGCACGCCGAATGCTTTGCAGAGCGTGTCGTATAACTCCTCTTTCACCATCTCTTTGCGGCGTCCTTTCATCCCGCCAGTTTCAAACACAATCAGATCCGGGAAATCCAGTTGGTAGTGCTCAACGAAGTCCAATAGAGCGAAAGTGACTCCCCAAAGAATAGTTTTCCGCTTATTATCACGCAGTTGGCAGAGCTTGTTGTACAGATCTTCGTGGTTGTAAAGATAATAGCCGTTGTCATTGGACCTTGACTGCTGCATCAGCCAGTCCATCATATAAACCAAGGAAGATTGCTTCTGTTCCAGATAGTTAGGCAGCAGCGCCAGGAAAGTGTATTCGGAGGGGTTTCCATAAAAATATCGGAATCCTTCAATCAGACTCTTTTGGTAGATAATTGCGTCTTTGATGAAGTGTCTGGATTGTTGCATCCCTGTAGTGCCACTGCTCCGAAAAGTCAATGCGGGAGTAAATGTTGTGGTTTTGACAGCGTGGGTCTTAAAAAAAGAAATGGGCAGAAAAGGAATCTCCTCCAGATGATGAATGTCTTCTTTTTTTATGTTAAGCAGTTGACAATAAGAACGATATGTTGGGTTGTGGTCGAATTGGAAACTAAAAACGGACAATGCCGATTGCTCGAATTCGGCATCGTTGCGAATATGGAAAATCGAAAACGGATTTAAGGTTTCCATTCGAAAGTGTTTATGAGGTGCAGGGCATCCTCTTTTAGAAATTGTATAATGGGCTGCAGGGAGTCGTTGTTGGGGGCGCAGTCGAAGTAAAGATTGGCGCGGACAAAGCGATGGGTGCTGTCGGTCAGCCAGAATTGGAAAGGAGTGGCGACCTCTTTGCCGAGAATCTCGTAAGTCTGTCCCCATAAATTTGATTCAGGGTCTTGGATGACAGAGTATTGCACGTCATCCGCCTTCTGATAATGGAACTTCACCATTTTGTCTTCGGAAATCATCAGATTGCGCAGGCTGTCGGCGTTCTTGACATCAAAACAGGTGAATCGGAGCGAAGCTTTCAAATCCGGATAGGAAACGGTCATCCACAGAGTGTTGTCCTTTTGTCTCTCTATTGTGGTGTTTGCAAAAACGGACTGCTCATACCGGAAAGGAAGGGCTGTGTCTATTGTCCGATATTGGTGACCGGGAAGGTCGATACGGAAATAGCCCATAGGCTTAGGCTCGGGAAGAGGTTTCGGCTTACAGGCTGAAAAGGAAACGCATAAACCCATCGTTATCAGGAAACAAAACAGGGCTTTTTTCATGAAAATGGAGATGTCTTTCCTATAAATAGCTCTTTAGGTTCTTGTTTTTTGCACTTTGGCGCAGCCTTTTCAGGGCGCGTTCTTTGATTTGCCGCACGCGCTCGCGGGAGAGTTCCAGCTTGTCGCCGATTTCATCCAGCGTATGTTCGTGTGATGTACCGATGCCAAAGAAAAGGCGAAGCACATCCGCTTCCTTATCGGGCAGTGTTTTCAACAAATCGTTGATTTCCGAGGAGAGGGACTCTTTCATCAGCGTGGTGTCTGTGTTCTCGTCATTGTCATGGACGAAGACATCCACGAAACGGGTTTCCTCGTTAGGTGCGATAGGGGAATCAATGGATTGCGGGTGGTTGTTCATCTTCATGATTTCCGCCACCTTATAGACGGGCATATCCATGGCATTGGCGATTTCCTCCGTGGTGGGCAAACGATTGAGGGTCTGTTCCAAACGGGCAGTCTCCTTCTTGATTTTGTTGATGACACCGACTTGGTTCAGGGGCAGTCTCACGATGCGCGACTGGTCGGCGATAGCTTGCAGAATGGCTTGCCGGATCCACCATACAGCGTAGGAGATGAATTTGAAGCCGCGCGTCTCGTCGAAACGTTGCGCGGCTTTGATAAGTCCCAAATTGCCCTCGTTAATAAGGTCTTGTAGCCCGATACCTTGATTCTGGTACTGTTTGGCCACCGACACGACAAAGCGCAAGTTGGTGGTGACCAGCTTGTTGAGGGCATCCTCGTCCCCAGCTTTGATTTTACGTGCCAGCTCCACCTCTTCATCCGCGCCAATCATCTGCACCTTGCTGATGTCGGACAAAAACCGCTCCAGCGATGCAGAATCACGGTTGGTGATAGATTTCGATATTTTTAATTGTCTCATTTATTTAGCTTTTGGCCTTTGGCTTTTAGCTTTTGGCTATTGGCCTTTAGTTATTTTTCCAATAGCTAAAGGCTAACAGCTAACAGCTAACAGCCGACAGTTATTTTTCAACCTTTTCTGTTGTACCTTTACTATTCAATAAAGTTACATTTTTTGTCATTTTTTCTTTGTTTCTGACTAAAATGACCTTCACTTTATCGCCAGGGGATTTTGTTTTGAGCACACCGCGCACTTCTGCAAGGCTGTTTACAGGAGTGTCGTCGATATGGGTGATGACATCGCCTTCTTGGAATCCGTTTTGTGCGGCGGCGCCATTGTCAGAGACTTCGGCCACATAGATTCCTTTTACATCGTTGAGGTTCAGTTCTTTGGCGTTAGTGGCATTGAGTTCCATGATGGAAACGCCGAGGTAGGCTTGCTGGGTGGTGCCGAAATGTTCCAGATCGTAGCAGATTTTTTGGACGATATTGGAGGGGATGGCGAAGGAGTAGCCGGTGTAGTAGCCGTTGCCGGAGGCGATGGCCGTGTTGATGCCGACCAGTTGCCCGGAGGCATTCACCAAAGCGCCGCCGGAGTTCCCGGAGTTAACGGCAGCGTCGGTCTGCAGATAGACCTCATCGGACATTGTGTTGCGGCCGGTGCTAAGTTGACGGGCTTTTGCGCTGATGATGCCGGCGGTGACCGTAGAGTTGAGACCCATAGGGTTGCCGATGGCCAGCACCCACTCGCCGATGCGAACCGAGTCTGAATTGGCGAACTTCAGATAGGGGAGGCGGCTTTCGTTGATTTTGATAAGAGCCAGGTCGGAGGCAGGGTCGGTACCGATGATTTCGCCATCGTATTCGCGCTTGTCGTTCAGCGTGATTGTCACTTTTTCAGCATCTTCCACTACATGGTTATTGGTCACGATATAACCATCAGAAGAAATGATGACGCCAGAGCCAGCCGCCTGCACCGGATAGGTGCTTGGTGCGGAACCGAAGAAATGCTCCCAAATAGTGCCGCCGAAAAAGTCATCCCACATGGAGTTTTTCTGCGTAAATTCAGTCTTGATATAGACGACAGCATTCACGGACGACTCCGCGGCCTCGGTCAAATCCACATATTTCGCCGTACGGTTTTCCGGTTGCGAACATCCGCTGTTTATGCAGACAAAAATGGATAAAATTGCGATTAACAGTGCTTTAGAACAATTGATTGCTTTCATATTTATCATATTTTTCATTAAGTGATCTCATTAAAAACCGCTCTATAACGGAAAAGTGAAAAAAAAATTGCATTTAAAATGGTGGTGTCAAAAAAAATCTTATTTTTGCCGCCCAAAAATTTACAAACAAAAATTATACCAAAATGTACGCAATTGTAGAAATAGCCGGGCAACAATTCAAGGTTGAAAAAGACCGCAGAGTCTATGTTCAGCGCCTCAAGGCTGAAGAAGGTGCGCAAGTCACATTTGACCGCGTAATGTTAGTGGATAATGACGGTGATGTCAAAGTGGGTACTCCGACCGTTTCCGGTGCCGCTGTAACCGCTACCGTTCTCCAACACCTGAAAGGTGACAAAGTTCTTGTTTTCAAGAAGAAAAGAAGAAAAGGTTATCAGAAACTGAATGGTCATCGTCAATGTTTGACCTCCATCAAGATTGATAACATCGCTCTGTAAAAATTAGTATTAACGATTAAAATTTAGACTTATGGCTCATAAAAAAGGTGTCGGTAGTTCTCAGAACGGCCGCGAATCAGCGAGTAAAAGATTAGGTTTGAAGATCTTCGGTGGTCAGTTCGCCAAGGCTGGCAACATCATCGTCCGCCAAAGAGGTACCGTTCACAACCCTGGCAAGAACGTGGGAATGGGTAAAGACCACACGCTCTTCGCATTGTGTGACGGCATTGTCGAATTCAAGAAAACCTACAAAGACAGATCTTACGTTTCTGTCGTTCCTGCCACGCAAGAGTAGGAAATAAAAAATCGCGCGGCATCTTCGGATATTGAAAAAAAGTGTATCTTTGCCGCGCAAAACCAGCCACTTTAGCTCAGTTGGTAGAGCGACGCATTCGTAATGCGTAGGTCGCGAGTTCAAGTCTCACAAGTGGCTCATTAAAAAGAGGAAGCAATCGCTTCCTCTTTTTTTATTTCAAATTTTCCACTTCTGACCAAACTTCGTCGGGAA
Organism: uncultured Bacteroidales bacterium; assembly: GCA_900315245.1. Lineage (GTDB taxonomy): Bacteria > Bacteroidota > Bacteroidia > Bacteroidales > WCHB1-69 > F23-D06. Next base: position 60,855 of record OMYJ01000009.1, on the reverse strand, counting down.
GCTTCGCACCGACATATTCAATGAGTCGTGAGGAGAGGTATGAGGCCAAGTTTCCGGATTTCAGAGCGTTGTAGCCGTTGATGTAACCATATAGGAATCCAGATGCGTAGATGTCACCCGCGCCAGTGGTGTCAACACGTTGTGCATCCACGGGGGAAATGGCGGTTACCTCACCGTTCATCTTGATGTAGGAACCGTCTTTGCCGACCTTCACGATGGCGATAGGACACGATTCGGACAGCACGTGCAATGCCTCCACATTTTCCACACCGGCAAAAGCTTTGGCCTCCTCTTCGTTGGCGAAGATGATATCAACGTAGTCGCGCAGCAGCATCTTGACAAAATCCAAGTTACTCTCTATCAGGTTGTAGCTGGCCATATCCATGGAAATCTGAAGTCCGTGTTTCTTGGCCTTCTGACAAACTGTCAGTATTAATTCATGGTTGAAGATGAGGTATCCTTCAATATGGATAATGTCGTAGTTATCAAGGATTTGCTCGTCCACTTCGTTGGGTTGCATGGTGGCAGCCGCACCAAGATACGTGGCGAAGGTGCGTTCCGCGTTGGAGGAGATGAACGTGATGGCGACGCCGGTATCTTCCTGGGATTCAATAAGAAGAGGAATCACCCCAAAGCGAGTACAACCTTCACGGAAGAGTTGTCCCATTTCATCGTTGCCCACCTTACCGATGTAACCGGCTTCAGCGCCCAAACGGGCCAAACCGTGGATGGTGTTGGAAGTGGAGCCGCCGGTAGCCAGTGTTTGCGGCATTTCGGCGATGACCTCCAGAATTTCGCGTTTCCGCTGTGCGTCAATCATTTCCATGCCGCCCTTCTGCAATCCTAAGCGGTCGAGAATTTCATCATTATCAATATGCACCAGAATGTCAACCAATGCATTGCCGATTCCTAATATTTTCTTCATTATTTCGCTATTTTGAACGGGCAAAGATAGCATTTTTGCGGATACGTGCCAGGTTTTTGTTCCTGGAGACAGGAAGCTGATCGTCGCTCAATTCTCCAAAGAAATCCTCAGGATTAGTGCGGAACAAAAATAAGACATTGTCATACAGTACATCATCTATACTTCGGTTGCTCTTTTTGGCAATTGACAAATATTCGGAGTATTCCGGATAACTGTAAAACTTAATCTCTCTCATCATCTTGCGCGCAGCAGAATCAATGGCAGCTTGGTCATAACAAAGATGTAACAGTGCTCTCGGCAAATAGTAACTGCTGAATTCATAGAGTGTCACAGGATTATAGATGAGCATGATATAGTCTGGGCGCATCAATTCCTGCTCAATGTTCACCTCCAACGTGGTCGTATGCTCGTCATCGCCATAAATGGTGCTGTTGTAATACCAGTAGAGGTATTTCTGGAAAATCTCCCATATCGGGGTGGAGCCGGCAATATTAAAGAAATAGGAGTCGCCAACAGCCAGGAAATTCGGTCTCTCCGCCATAGAGTCCTCTTTGACGCGCACATCGGCGTAAACATTCGGCCGCGACTTGATGGGGAAAGCTAAATTGAGGACTTTTTCCAAATCATTGTCGGGATCCCGGGTTTCCGCCGGGTACCTTTCACCAATATCCAGATTGATAAGATTCTGATTACCTAAGACTTCCATATATCGAAGAATGGAGTCAAAGGCATAGACAGAGGCAATATTGCTCCAGTGCGTGCCGCCCGACGGGAAGAGCGGATAATCCACAGAATCCTTGATGCTTCTGAAATAGGAGACGAAGTCAATGTAGTTCACTCCAGTCTCATCAAACCGCTTTTTGTAATAATCGTAGGCGTGGAGCCCGTCTGGTCGGATATACGATGTGTTTTTAGGTAGATACTCCGGATAAATCGCATCTTTACAAGGGGCGATGACGAGAAAAAGATGGATATTGTACTCTTCCAGCAACTCCTGCACTTTCTTGAAACGCTGCACTTCGGTCTCGAAAGTCCTACGCATTTCATCGTTGTCGGCGGCATAGTTGTACATCAGACTCTCGTAGTAATCCCGGACATGCGTCTCCTCGAACAACCAGTCTTTTTTCCCGCGCACCACAGTGGCGTTGTTCGATTCCCGGAAACATCCCCAAAGAAATTGGTTGTAGCCCCTGATCAACCACTCACGAAAACCGAAATGTTCCCGCAGATAATTCTCCGATTCGTTCTGAAAAGAACCGTCTGTGTAGTTTTTCAAGGTCAGTTTTGGCTTTTCGGTTTCAATGGTGACCCCTTGAAGCGGCTCAAGTTTGACAACTCCGGTAACCGTTTGGATCAGGAAAACAACCATGATCACTATCGTGCTAAAAAACAATATCTTATGGAAATGCTTTCTCATGGTTGAATCTTAAAATCTAAAATAAATGAACGGACTGAAACCAGACGCATTGAGGGCGCCGAGGCAGAAGATGAACAACAAGACACTCACCGGCCAAATCGCAAGATGCTGCTTTTTAGAGTATTCGGTATGAAAGAAAAAGGTTTGTCCTCTTTTTCCAAGCGGGGACAGGGAGAAGAATGCGAAAGCCATTGCCACGATTAGCACAGCGTAGAAATGCAAACTGTTTATGGGAACAATTGACTGAAAATCAAAAGCGAAAAGCCGCGAAATGAACGTAAATGCGTCCGAGAGGTTTTCGATTCGGAAAATGGCCCAACCTATTGTTACGATAAGGAAAGTGATGATGACGCTGGGGATTTTACCCATCTTTTCGTAAACTTTTCCCAAGCCGATGCGTTCCAGCACGAGCCAGAAGCCATGGTAAGCGCCCCAAATGACAAAGTTCCAGCTTGCGCCATGCCATAATCCTGAAAGGAGAAACACCACCCAGAGGTTGAAATACATCCTCGGTTTCGAACAGCGGTTACCGCCGAGCGGAATGTAAAGATAGTTGCGCATGAATGTACCCAGCGTGATGTGCCAGCGTCTCCAGAACTCGCTGACACTTGCGGAGTTGTACGGATTGTCAAAGTTCTCGGGAAAGTGGAATCCCATGATTTTGCCGAGACCGATGGCCATGTCGGAATAACCGGAAAAGTCGAAGTAGAGCTGCATGGTGTAGGCGACGATAGTGATCCATGCTGTGCCGGTACCCATAGTTAGCAAATCGCCCGCAAGAAGGATATCCACTTGACGGCCGATTACATCCGCAATCAGTACCTTTTTGAAAAGTCCAATCACAAAACGGTAAAAGCCCTGTAGGATTTCCGACCAGTTTTGCTCCCTGCTTCGGATTTCGTCTGCAATGTCGCAATAGCGCACAATGGGGCCTGCGATCAGTTGGGGGAACATGATGATGTAGAGCATATAGTCGGTGAGCCGCTCCATCGGTTTATGGACATTGCGGTAGGTATCCACCACATAGGTAATGGACTGGAACGTGAAGAAGGAGATGCCTATAGGCAGCAACACTTTCGCAAATGTGAATGGCTGCAATCCGAAAGCCCCTAATACGGCATTCAAATTATCCACGAAAAAGTTTGCATATTTGAAATAGCCCAGCAGTCCCAGACTGATCATAATGGCCAACCCTGCTAATAATTTCTTATGTATAAGATTTTCAGACTTATACAGTAATTTTACAAGGAAGAAGTTGATGATTGTGGAGCCAAGCAGCAGCAGGATGAAAGTCGGAGCTCCGTATGCATAGAACACAATGGAAAACAGTAACAGAATGATATTTCGCCATTTTTTCGGACATACGAAATAGCATATCAAAAAAACAGGCAGAAACAGTATCAGAAAGACGTTACTGCTGAAAACCATTTTTTAGGCAATAGGCAATAGATCCTACTCTTTGATGCCGTACGCGAGGTCGCCGGCGTCGCCGAGGCCGGGCACGATATAGGAGTGCGCGGTCAGTTCCTCATCCACGGCTCCGATCCAGAAGGTGCAGCTGTCGGTGGGGAGCTTGCTCATCACATAATCAAGGCCTTGCCGACTGGCAATGACGCTCACAATGTGCGTGTGCAACGGGTCACCCTTGCTCATGAGTTCCTCGTATGCCAATGCAAGTGACTGTCCGGTGGCGAGCATCGGATCGCAAAGAATCAGCGTTTTCTCGTCCAAGTCAGGAGAGGAGAGATAGTCAATCTGGATCTCGAAGGTACCGTCCTTATAGTATTTACGGAACGCTGAGATGAAGGCATTGTCGGCGTGATCGAAATAGTTGAGCATGCCCTGATGCAGTGGCAGCCCGGCGCGCAAGATAGTGGCCAACACTGGTTTTTCCTGCAAACGGGGAATATTGGCAATGCCTAACGGGGTGACCACCTCCTGTTCTGCGTATGCCATGTTCTTGCTGATTTCGTAGGCGAAAATCTCGCCGATGCGCTCCAAGTTCCGGCGGAAACGCATGCTGTCCACCTGCACCTCGGCACTTCGGACTTCCGAGATGAACTCGTTGAAAAGGGAGTTTTGGGCTCCTAAAATGTTTAGATTTTTCATAATGCGATTTTTAATGGTGGTTATTTTTTTAGTTAGCAGTTAGTAGTTAGCAGTTAGCAGTTCATGTTAGAACGGCAACTGCTAACTGCTAACTACTAATTGCTAATTGTTAATTGCCAAAGACCCGTTCGAAAATGGCGGGCACTTGCTTCAGGTAGTATTCCAACGTGAAGCACTGGTCGAGTTCTTCGGGGGTGAAGTGAGCCATGACAGTTTCGTTTTGGGAGAGGAGTTCCTTGTAGTCCTGTCCTTCGAACCAAGCCTTCATGGCGATGGGCTGCACGAGGTCGTATGCGCTTTCGCGGGAGAAGCCCTTGTTGATGAGGGCGGTCATGACGCGCTGCGCGAAGATAACTTTGTGGGTCAAGTAGATGTTTTTCAGCATGTTCTCAGGGAAAACGACGAGGTTCTCCAAGATGTTGCCGAAGCGATTGAGCATATAGTCGAGCAGGATGGTGGCATCGGGGAGCATGATGCGCTCGGCAGAGGAGTGGGAGATGTCGCGCTCGTGCCAAAGCGGGATGTTCTCGTAGGCGCTGACCATATATCCGCGGAGGATTCTCGCGCATCCGCACATATTCTCGCTGCCGATGGGGTTGCGTTTGTGGGGCATCGCGGAGGAACCTTTCTGCCCTTTGCCGAAGGCCTCCTCAGCCTCGCGGAGTTCCGTGCGTTGCCAGTGGCGCACCTCGATGGCCATCTGCTCCATGGTGGAAGCGATGAGCGCGAGAGTGCCCATGTAGTGGGCGTGGCGGTCGCGTTGCAGCACCTGCGTGGAGATGCGGGCGGAATGAATGCCGAGTTGCTCGCAGACATAGTCCTGCACGAACGGTGGGGTGTTGGCGAAGTTGCCCACGGCACCGCTGATTTTGCCGCACTCCACATCGGCGGCGGCCATCTCGAAACGTTCGATGTTGCGGCGCATCTCCTCGAACCACAACGCCCACTTCAGCCCGAGGGCGGTGATGTCGGCGTGCACGCCGTGCGTGCGTCCGATGCAGGGCGTGTCCTTGAACTCGTATGCGCGTTTCTTGAGAATCTCGATGAACCGCTGGAGATCCTTGCGCAGGATGTTGTTGGCTTGCTTGATGAGGTAGCCGTTGGCGGTATCGACCACATCGGTGGAGGTGAGGCCGTAGTGCACCCACTTCTTCTCGTCGCCGAGGCTCTCGCTCACGGCGCGGGTGAACGCCACGATGTCGTGGCGCGTCTCCTTTTCGATTTCGTATATGCGTTGTACGTCGAAGGTGGCCTTTGTGCGCAGTTTCTCAACGTCTTCAGCCGGAATCACGCCGAGTTGGCTCCACGCGGCGGCGGCTTCGATTTCCACTTTCAAATAGGCGCCGAATTTGTTTTCCTCAGTCCAGACGGCGCTCATCTCCGGACGCGAATAACGGGGTATCATAATCGCAAAATATTTTCGTGGCAAAGATACGAAATAATGTAGAATACAGAATTACGAATGTAGATGCAATTCTGTATAGAGTTGTACTGGCATTATTCAGGATGGCAGGTTGAGGATTTCTCTATTCCGCCAGCAACAGGATTTTGTCGTGGCTGACTTCGACCACGCCACCGCGGATATCGAAATATTGCGTTTGGCCCTGAGCATCCTCCACTTTCACGCGGCCTTCCTTCAAGGCGGAAACCAGCGGGGCATGCGATTTCAGAATCTCAAACAACCCATCAATGCCAGGAAGCTGCACCAGCGTGACATCGCCGGAGAACAGGGTGCTGCTGGGGGTGATGATCTCTAATTTCATAGTCCGTTATTTTGCGGCTGCCAACTCTTTCTCACCTTTCTCGATAGCTTCTTCGATGGTGCCCACGAGGTTGAAGGCGGTTTCGGGCAGATGGTCAAGTTCACCGTCCAGAATCATGTTGAAGCCCTTGATAGTGTCTTCAATGTTGACGAACTTGCCAGGGATGCCGGTGAACTGCTCGGCAACGAAGAACGGCTGTGACATGAAACGCTGCACACGACGTGCGCGGTGGACAGTCTTGCGGTCCTCTTCGGAAAGTTCTTCCATACCGAGGATGGCGATGATGTCCTGCAACTCTTTGTAACGTTGCAGTGATTCTTTCACGCGTTGGGCGGTCTTGTAGTGTTCCTCGCCCACGATGTCAGGAGAAAGGATGCGGGAGGTGGAATCCAGCGGATCGACTGCGGGGTAGATACCCAGCTCAGAAATCTTACGGCTCAGCACCGTGGTGGCGTCCAAGTGGGAGAACGTTGTGGCGGGAGCCGGGTCGGTCAAGTCATCGGCAGGCACATAAATAGCTTGCACAGAGGTGATTGACCCGCGCTTGGTGGAGGTGATGCGCTCCTGCATCGAGCCCATTTCAGTGGCCAGTGTCGGTTGGTAACCCACGGCAGACGGCATACGGCCGAGCAATGCGGACACTTCGGAACCGGCCTGCGTGAAACGGAAGATGTTATCGACGAAGAAGAGGATGTCGCGGCCGCCAGTGGTTTCGTCACCGTCGCGGTAGCCCTCAGCCACAGTCAGGCCGGAAAGGGCCACGCGGGCACGTGCTCCGGGCGGTTCGTTCATCTGTCCGAAAACGAGGGTTGCCTGTGATTTGGCCAGTTCGGCCATATCGACCTTCGAGAGGTCCCAGCTGCCAGCCTTCATGCTTTCCAGAAAGGCGTCACCGTAGCGGATGACCTTGGATTCGAGCATTTCACGGAGCAGGTCGTTACCCTCGCGGGTGCGCTCGCCCACGCCGGTGAACACGGTCGTGCCACCGTAGTTTTTCGCGATATTGTGAATCATCTCCATAATCAGCACGGTTTTGCCCACGCCGGCACCACCGAACAGACCGATTTTACCGCCCTTGGCGTAAGGCTCGATCAGGTCGATGACTTTGATACCGGTGTAGAAGACCTCTTGCGAAGTGGAGAGGTTGTCGAAGGTGGGCGGCATGCGATGGATGTCGCTGCGTTTTTTGGACGGGATCTCGCCGATGCCGTCGATGCTGTCGCCGATGACATTCATCAAACGGCCGTTGATATTTTCCGTAGGCATGGTGATCATGCGGCCGGTGGCCACCGCCTCCATGCCGCGGTGCAAACCGTCGGTGGAGTCCATGGAGATGCAGCGCATGGTGTTCTCACCGATGTCCTGTTCGCACTCCAGAATCAATTTCTCGCCGTTTTCTTTGCGCACCTCAAGCGCATCATAGATGTTGGGCAGTGTGACGTTCTCTTCGAAATGAACATCGACAACTGCGCCGATGATTTGGGAAATCTTCCCCTTTATTTGTTCTGACATATATTCAATTACGTTAATTTCTTTGCTTTAAAATTTGAGCCGCCAAAGATAAAAAAAATACCGACAAACGACATCAAAAAAAAATTTCTTAAAATGTCGTACCATATCAAAAAAAATGTATTTTTGCCGCCGATTTCCCAAGCGGAAGTAGCTCAGTTGGTAGAGCACAACCTTGCCAAGGTTGGGGTCGCGAGTTCGAGTCTCGTTTTCCGCTCAATCCATAGAGACGCTAATTGCGTCTCTTTTTGTTTATACCGCCAAATAGCCAAAAGCTAATGGCTAAAAGCCAAGGCCAACAGCTAACAGCCAACAGCTCAAAAATATTATAAATGAACCTCTTGGCAATGTACATTTTTCGTATTTTTGCCCCGATTTTTTAAAAACCATAATGACCTTATTATTAGTCTTCTTATTGGGCGCGATGGCCATCTCTTTTCTCTGCTCCACACTGGAGTCGAGTCTGCTGTCCACACCGATTTCATACATTCTGATGCGCGAGGAGGAAGGGTACAAGCCCGCCACGTTGTTCAAGCAGTACAAGACGGACACGGAGCGTCCCCTGGCGGCCATTCTGTCGCTGAACACCATTGCCAACACCATCGGTGCGGCCGGCGTGGGCCAGCAGGCCACCCTTCTGTTCGGAAGCCGTTGGTTCGGCCTTGTCTCCGCCATCACTACTATCCTCATCCTCATTTTTGCCGAAATCATCCCTAAAACCATCGGGACAACCCGCTGGAAGAGTCTGATGGGCTTTACATGCAAGACCATCCGTGTGCTGATTGTGCTGATGTTCCCGTTCGTGAAACTGGTCGAGCTGGTGAGCCATCTGATAACCAAGAAGGAACAGGATGCCGTGGTGAGCCGCGAAGAGGTGCTCGCCATCGCCAACGTGGGCGAGGAGGAAGGCGTCATCGAAAAAGACGAGAATAAGATCATCCAAAATATCATCAAGTTAGACAATGTGAAGGCGAAGGAGGTGATGACGCCCCGCGTGGTGGCCTCCACGGCGCCGGAAAGCATGACCCTGCGCGAGTATTACGACGATGACAAGTACGATCACTTCTCCAGAATCCCCGTATATGCCGAGTCACCCGAATACATTACCGGCTACGTGCTCCGAGACGATGCGTTGGAGAACCTTGCCGAGGACAAGTTCAACATGACCTTGGGCGAGATAAAACGCGAGATGCCTTTCTTCAGCGAAGACAAGTCCATCAGTGACATCTGGGATTCCATGCTGAAGCAGAAGTCGCAAATTGCGCTGATTATTGACGAGTACGGTTGCTTCCAGGGAATCTTGACGATGGAAGACATCATAGAAACGGTCTTCGGGTTGGAAATCATTGACGAGAGCGATGAGGTCTCGGATATGCAACAGTACGCCCGCGAGCGCTGGCAACAACGCCAGAAACGCCACAAACACGCGGAGAATGCCTCCGTTGCTCCGAAGGAGTAGGGCTGGCTTTTAGCTATTGGCTGTTGGCTGATGTTTCTAAATTTTATTTGTTAGACGTGCCGAACTGATCACCTTATATTCAGGTCCTTCTTTATGCAAAAAACTCTGATACAAATTAAGCGATGAGATTTGCAACTCCTGCGCGAACGGCTGCTGTTGCACCGCTTCAACACTTTCCCAGAATTTGTCTTTGGAATGCAGGTTTTTGATTCGGCCCAGTGTGATGTGAGGCACGAAATTGCCATTGTTCGGTTCAAAACCAAGTGATTGCAACCTCGGTTCCAAATCCTCGAACACAGCCTTGAATGGCTCGAAATGGTCGAATCCCAGCCATAGCACCTTCGGATGATAATGACTGCCGAAGACTCCTATCTTGTTGATTGTTAGTGTGAATGGTGCGTGATTGGCACACGCGTCCGCAAGCGCCCTTCGTGTGCCGGCCTCAAGCTGCGGAGGGGTCGCACCCAAAAACCGCATTGTCAGATGCTGCACCTCCCCCTTCACCCAAACGACGTCGTCGTGGCGCAGACGAAAACGCAAATCGGCAGAGATTTTTTGGATCTCCGCCGAAAGCGTGATTATCGGTGTGGCTATAAACAGTCGTTTCATTCGCCCTTGGTGTTCTGGTTGTGGAAACGCAGCAGTTTGTTGTAGAGGTGTCTGCGCTCGGGTCCGATGACGTTGTGGTCGTGGACGGTATAGACGAAGTATTCGAGCTCGATGTCATCGCTGACCGCCTGGCGGAGCAGCTCCAACGTGTGCTGTTGCACTACCGTGTGGTCCTGCGCGCCGTGCATCACCAGCAAAGGACATTTTACGTTCTTGATTTTCGGGATGATGTTGGCGTTCTCGTAGCCTGACGGGTTTTCTTGCGGGGTGTCCATGTAGCGCTCGCCGTACATCACCTCGTACCATTCCCAGTTGACCACTGGACCGCCACAGGAAGCCGCCTTGAAGACATCGGGATGCGCAGTAATCAGCGACAACACCATGAAACCGCCGTAGCTCCAGCCATCCAAACCGATGCGGTTGGCATCCACGTAAGGCAGTGATTTCAAATATTCTACGCCACACATCTGGTCTTCCACCTCGCGCACGCCGAGGTTGCGGTGAATGCACTTTTCGAATTCCGCACCACGATTGTCCGTGCCTCGGTTATCCAACGTGAAGACGATGTAGCCCTGTTGCGCCATAAATTCGAGGAAAAGTCCGCCAGAGAGGTACTGGTTGGTCACCAATTGTGAATGCGGACCGCCGTAAACGTACATAAACACAGGGTATTTTTTGCTCTTGTCCATGTTTGGAGGCGTGATCATGCGACACCAGAGTGAATCGCCCTCCTTGTTCACGATGGGGAAAATTTGGGTATCGCCCAACTTCATCACACCAAATGGGCTTTTCGCTGTAAGTAACGTCTTGAGTGTCTTACCTTTATTATCTACCAGAGAGATAGTGCGAGGCGTGGTCGGATTGCTGAAATAGTCGATGAAATAGTTTTTTGATTCGCTGAAGACGGGGCGATGAACACCATCCGCGTGGGCCAGACAAGTAAGCGTGTTTTTGCCGATGCCCGTATTGAGATTTACTTTACAAACGTATTGATTCACAGGCTTTTCCAAAGACGCCGTAAAATAGATATTTTTCTCGTCTTTGTCCATGCCGTAGTACTCGATAATGTCAAAATTACCATCCACCACCTTCTTAAAAAATTTCATATCAGCGCTGTACCAATAAAGATGGTTCCAGCCGTCGCGGTCGCTGAACCAGAGGAAATCGCCGTTTTTCATGAATATCATGCGCTGAGTCGGTTCCACGTAACGGTTATCACGCTCTTCAATGAGGGTGGACAGTTTCTTACCGGTTTGCAGATCGTATTGAATCAGTTTGGCGTGGTTCTGTTCGCGGTTGAGGTGCGAAATGTAGATGTATTTTTCGTCGGGGGAGAAAGTGACGTTGGTCAGGAATTCTCCGTCGGCTTTGTCGGTTTGGATATAATGGTATACAGGAGCACCTTTCTCAGCGGATTTGGCCACGTCGAAGATACCGAGGGTCACCACGTGGGAGGTGCGGCCGGCCATCGGGTACTTGATGTTCTCGACCGTCGCGATGGGCGTGCCTGTGTTCACGAGTGGGTAATCCTCCACCATGCTCTCGTCCATGCGGTAGAAGGCGATGAAGTTGCCGTTCGGGGAGATGTACTGTCCTTCGTTGATGCCCCACTCACTGCGGTGTACCGACTCGCCGAAAACGATGTTCTTGCCCGTGTCGGGACAGAGCAGCACCGGCTTGTAGCCGTTCAACGCGCTCTCCACGAAGACTCCTTTGTCGTTCTTGGTGACGAACACCTTGTTCTTGACATCTTGGTCGATCACATCGTCCCAATCCACCTTGTCGAACTCAGCGGTGGTGATTTTGCCTTTCACCACGTTCACGGTTTTGTGGTCACTGGGGAAATAAAGGGTATTGGCGTCAAGCCACTCGTAACCGTAAGGGCTGGAAATTTCATGCGCTTTTTGCGATGCAGCAGCGAGAAACACGGTTTCTTTGCCGTTTTTGGGATTCACCAGCATCAGATTCCTGTCATCATCTATATAGGAATACATGTCGGTGCCTGGTTGCCACGCGATGCCACGGATGTTGTCGATGATGTAGCGTTTGGTGAAATCGATGGTCTGACCGAAAACGGGAACCAAAAGCATCAGGGAAAGGATGCTTAATAACAAGGTAATTCTTTTCATATTCAATGTTTTATAAATTCGCACAAACAATGGCGCAAAGGTACGAATTTTTTGTATCGCTTCACTATTCTGCTGGAGCGAAAACGATACGCATTTGCCAAAACGACCATAATAACGCATCTGTAGAGACGCTTCATTGCACGTCTCCACGATTCCACAGGAAATCGTATCTTTGCCGCGCAAATGAAGAAGAGTAATGGTCTCGTTGTTGCAGCTTTTCTGGTCTTTTTTCAAGATAGGAACTTTCACGCTCGGTGGAGGTTACGCGATGATTCCGCTGATGGAGAAGGAGTTGGTGGACCGTCATCACTGGCTGACGAACGAAGAGTTCATGGACATCATCGCCCTGTCGCAGACGATGCCGGGGATTTTCGCCGCGAACATGGCTGTGCATGTGGGATGGCGGATGCGTGGCGTGCCGGGAGCGATATTCTCCTTGGTCGGCAACATTCTGGTGCCGATTCTGATCATTCTCGCTCTCGCGATGGGTTTACACTATTTGCAAGGAAATGCAGTCGTGGAGGCTGTCTTCAAGGGCGTGCGTCCTGTTGTGGTCGCGCTTATCGCCGCACCGGTGTTCCGCATGGCCAAAACCGCGAAAATCTCCCGTTACAATTTCTGGATTCCCGTGGTCGCCACCCTCCTGATATGGCTGCTCGGAATTTCCCCGATTTGGGTGATTTTAGTGGCTGGCATTGGCGGTTTTGTTTATGGTAAATATCTGGAAAAGAAGGAGGTGCAGCCATGATTTTCTGGAAACTGTTCTATACGTTCTGTAAAATCGGCATCTTCAACTTCGGGGGCGGCTATGCCATGATCGCCCTCATCCAGAACGAGGTGGTGGAGAAGAACGGCTGGATGACGATGGCCGAATTTACTGACATTGTGGCCACCAGCCAAATCACCCCGGGACCCATCGGCATCAACGTGGCCACCTACGCGGGCTACACTTCTGTGGTTAACGCGGGTTACGACCCGATTTGGGGCGTGGCGGGCGCGTTCTTGGCCTCCTTCTCCGTGATTTTGCTGCCATTCCTACTGATGCTGATTGTCAGTCGTTTCCTGTTGAAATACAAGGACCATCCTGTGGTTAAGACCGTGATGTCGGTGCTGAAGCTGACGGTCATCGGACTGATTGCCGCTGCCGCCGTGTTGTTGGTCAATACGGAAACTTTCGGCTCCTATGCGGAAAATCCGTTGCAGTTCGTCCTCAGCATCGGGCTTTTTACTACCGCTTTCCTCGCCTCCCTGAAATGGAAAACCAACCCCATCCTGCTGATTGTACTGGCAGGCGTGGTTGGTTTTGTTGTGTATTATCTCTGCTGATTCATCGTCTCATCGCCTCACCGTCTCACCGTGCCATCATCGTCATCAGCACCGGCATTGCCAGCTCCACGATAATGGCCACCAAGACGGCGACGAGTGCCACTGCCACAAGGCCGCGTTTCCTCCAAGCCATGATGACAGCCACCGCAGTGGCAATAACAGCGGAAACCGTGATGTGCGGTTCCACGCCCGTAGCTGTGGTCGAATAAAGCACATCAGGGAAGGTCATCGCCGACAACACACAAAACGGAATATAGTAGATGAAATCCTGGATCCATTCGTTCTCCATTTTCTTACGCACAAATCCAATGGGAATCACCCTGATCAGATAGGTGGTCAGGAACATCAGGAACATACAAATGACTAAGTAGCTCATGCTGTCCTCCTTTCTGCCATGGCGCGTCTGCGACGGCGTTTCACCTCCTTGATGGTGGCGCAGATGGCCGCGCCGAGGATAGCGGAGGTGATGATGGCCCAGCCACCACCCCCGACTTTTGACAACATGTTGATGCCTGGCACATACTTGAAGATGCAGGAGAGTGCGGCGGCCACCACTACAGCTAACGCCACCTTACGGCTCTTCCGCGCTGGCGGGATAATGATGGCGATGAACATGCAGTACAAGGCAATACCCATACAGCCCTGAATCATCGGAGAGAGCAGGTTGGAGGCGATGGCACCTAACAAAGTGCCTGAGGTCCAACCCAATATGGGAGTAATCATTAAGCCGCCAAAGAACGGGAAACTCACCTCGTCGGGCTCCATGGCCGCCAAAGCGAACACCTCGTCCGTGATGCAGTACGCCATGACCGCCCGCTTGTAGAACGGCATCTCTGGATTAACCTTCTGCGATAGCGACAGCGACATCAAGAAATAGCGCAGATTGATGACGAATGTGGTGATGATCAGTTCAATATAGGGAGCTCCGCCCTCAATCAGCCGGATTCCGGCAAATTGTCCGGCGGAAGCCATGTTGGTCAGGGAGATCAAGGTCGCCTGCAACGGCGAAAATCCCATCTTAACCGCTATCAACCCAAAGGTAAAAGACACGGGAATGTAGCCCAAACAGATGGGAAACCCGCGTTTTATACCTCTAACAAATTCATTCATAATAAGTTAAGAATATTATTTTACCGCTGCAAATGTACACAATATTCACGAATGCCCGACATACTTTTGATTATTCTTGATTAAGCAAAAGGCAAAAGGCAAAAGGCAATAGGCAATAGGCAAAAGTGATCAGTGATCAGGCAATAGTTATAGTCATAGTTATAGTTATTGTTATAGTTATTGTTTAAGCCAATAGCCAAAAGCTAACAGCTAACAGCTAACAGCCAACAAACCGTCACGTTCCAGTAATGCATCGATTTTCGGTTCGCGGCCGCGGAAATTGACGAACATCTCCATGGCATCCACAGAGCCGCCCTTGGAAAGGATGGTCTCCAAGTACCTTTGCGCGGTATCATGGTTCATCACACCATTCTCTTTGAACAATGCAAAAGCGTCTGCCTCAAGCATTTCCGCCCACTTGTAGCCGTAATAACCGGCAGCGTAGCCACCCGAAAAGAGATGGCCGAAGGAGGTGCTCATGCAGGCTCCCGGCACCACCGGCAGCACTTCCACCGTGTCAAATATGGAACGTTCCAAACGAAGAATGTCATCCACTTCATCGGCAGCCATCGTATGCCACATCATGTCTAAATAGCCGAAAGAGAGCTGCCTCACGCACAAATATCCCGCCATGAACTTGTTCATATTCTTCAGCTGCGCGACATATTCGTCAGGAATTAGCTCGCCGGTCTGGTAGTGGCGGGCGAAAGTGCGCAGGAATTCCGGCTCCGTAAGCCAATTCTCGTTTAGCTGCGAAGGCAGTTCCACGAAATCGCGGGGCGAGTGCGTGCCCGAAAGCGTGGCGTATTTCACCTCGGAAAGCATCCCGTTCAAAGCGTGTCCGAACTCGTGCAGGAACGTGTTGACCTCGTTGACCGTCAGCAGGGCTGGTTGTTCTTTCGTCGGCGGGGTGAAATTCATCACCAGGCTCACCCACGGGCGGATGTCGTTTCCGTTGGCGTCCTCATGCTGGTCGCGGAACTCCGTCATCCATGCACCGCTGCGTTTCGTGCTGCGCGGGTGGAAGTCGAGATAGAGCACCGCCATGAACTGTTCGCCGCGATAGACCTCATATACTTGAACATCAGGATGATACGGCTGAATATCTTTCGTTTTTACAAAACGCAGGTCATATAGCGTGGTGGCTAATCCGAAAACACCTTCAATTACCTGATTCAGCGGAAAATAAACTTTCAATTTCTCGGTCTCTAACTGGAATTTTTCCTGACGGAGCTTTTCCATGTAATAACTCAGATCCCAACGCTGGAAAGTATCGTTAAAGCCTTGTTTTTGAGCAAATTGCCTCAGCTCTTCGATTTCCTGTTTAGCGGTGGGCAAGGCGGCGGCTTTCAATTCGTCAAGAAGTTTATAGACATGCGCTAAATCTTTCGCCATGCGATTCCGCAAGGCATAGTCTGCATAATGCTTATATCCAAGCAAATGCGCAATCTCTTCACGGCATTTCAGAATGGCTTTGATATTGTCGCAATTGTCAAACTCCCCGCCGTATGCCTTCTTGCTGGAATGCATATAGACTTCCTCGCGCAGAGAACGGTCATCGGCGTATGTCAGCACCGTGTTCACGTCGGGCGCGGAAAGGTCGAAGACATAGCCCTCCAACCCTTTTTCGGATGCTTTTTGTGCGGCGAGGGCGCGAGCACTTTCGGGAATGCCCGCAAGTCGCGGAGACTCCTTTTCGAGATGTACGAACCATGCATTGGTGGC
This sequence comes from uncultured Bacteroidales bacterium, assembly GCA_900315245.1. Classification (GTDB taxonomy): domain Bacteria; phylum Bacteroidota; class Bacteroidia; order Bacteroidales; family WCHB1-69; genus F23-D06. The sequence goes on along the minus strand of OMYJ01000009.1, from coordinate 44,774 downwards.
TTTCAACGCACGCTGCCCGAAGTCAAGTTGTCGGGTGGCCAGTTCCAAACTCAATTCGGCGAAACGCTTTTTCTGCTCCTCCGGCAAATTTGCGCCGCCCGACACGAAAGCGTCGTAAGTCTTGTCCAACAGTATCTTGTCCGCACCAGTCAGGAAAGCCTCCTGCTTTTGGCGGTCATACACAGCCTTGACGCGGGCGAATAATCCGGGGTGTTGATAGACTTCGTTCTCGTACTGCACCAATAGCGGCTGCACCTTCTCCGCCACGGCCTGCATCTCGTCATCGCCAATACACTCCAAAAGGTTGAAAAAAATATCGGCAACGGTGGCGAGTTGTTCTCCCGCACGGTCCAACGCCACGACAGTATTCTCAAAATCAGGCGCATCTTTCTGATTGACAATGTTTTCTATATCCTGCTTCGCGGCAACGATAGCTTGCTCAAACGCAGGCAGATAATGTTCGGTTTTGATTTCATTGAACGGCGGAGTTTGCCGCAAAGTGGTCCAGTTTTGGGTGAAAGGGTTCATTTTTAATGGTTATGGGTTATAGGTTATGGATTATTGAAGATGTGAGACGTAAGACGTAAGACTTTGGGGTTGTTAGTTTATTTCAAGAGTATCGTTACATTGTCATATAAACAATGTAGAGACGCAAAATTTTGCGTCTCTACAGGGATATACGTTTTTTTCTGTTTTAATTATTTGATACCCAATTCGTTCTTGACGGCGGCGGTAATATCTTCAGTGTCGGAGTAGTAAGCGCACATGGTGATGTCGAAGATGTAGGTGTATTTGCCGTTTTCCGCCACCTTTTTGATAGCCTCCAGAAGTTTGTCTTGGAAGGGTTTGAGGAGTTCGATTTGTTTGTTCTGGATATCCATCTCGCTGGAGGAAACAAAATCCTGAAGTCGGGTGTAGAGTTTCGTCAATTCGTCCTCTTTCACTTTCAAGATGGCAGAGGAAGTGGTCGTGTTTGCCAGATTGGCGTATTCGGCCTGTTTGGTCTTGAACTCGTCAGCCATCTGTTTGCCCACAGCTTCCAACTCTTGCTGGTATTCCAGCAAGGCTTGTTGTGCGGTGTCGATGCCGGGCATCTCCTTCATGACAGTGCCATAATCAACATGCCCGAATTTCGCCTTTTGGGCATATCCGGCGGTGAGGCAGCACACCGCAATAATGCAAATTATGAGGATTTTTTTCATAATAGCCACTATTTAATGCCAAGTTCTTTTTTTACCAGCGGGGTGATATCATCGGAGGTGCCGTAGTACAGCAGCGTTTTCGTGTCAAAGATGTAGGAGTAGCCATTGGCTTTCGCCACTTTGTTGATAGCTTCTTGAATGGCATCTTGGAAAGGCTTGGCCAACTCGTACTGTTTGTCCTCAAGGTCTTCCTGCGCGCTGGCTTGGAATTCCTGAATGCGGTTGCCCAGATCCATCAGTTCTTTTTCACGCACTTGACGCACTGCGGAAGACATGGTACCGACTTCGCGGTCAAATTTCTCCTTTTTAGTTTGATATTCCGTCATCATGTTCTCATACATAGACTGTAAATCTTGCTGGAAAGCTTGCAATTTGATTTGCAAAGAGTCAATTCCCGGCATCACTTCCAGAATTTCACTTGAATTAACGTGTCCATATTTTTGCGCATGGGCAGCTTGGACAGAAAATAGTCCGGCGATAGCCAAAATCAAAACAATCTTTTTCATTGAAATTTTCTTTACGTTCTTATTATATATTATTCATCCATATCTCTGTTTACGGAGATGCCCATTTTTGAGAGCACCTGCTCGTTGATGTCCCATTTCGGGTCGGCGTAAATGATAGTCAAATCGCCGGCGGTGTCGAAAACGAAAGCATAACCCTTTTCTTTGGCATAGTCGTTAACGGCATTGATTACACGGTCTTGGATGGGTTTCACCAGTTCCTCGCGTTTCTTGAAAAGGTCGCCGTCCTGACCGAAACGTTTCTTTTGCAAATCTTTGGCAGCCTTTTCTTGGGCGATGATGGCTTCTTCACGGCTCCGTTTGATTTGCTCCGGAAGGGTGATGGACTCCACCTGGTAGCGTTTGTACATGGAGTCAATCGTGGAGAATTTGGCTTCAATTTCCTTTTGCCAAAGCACAGCCACGCGGTCTAATTCAGCCTGGGCCTCTTTGTATTCAGGAATTTGGGAAAGAATGTATTCGGAATTGATATACGCATATTTCTGTGCGAATCCGAAAAACGCGATCAGCATCAATAAGCCTGTGAATAAGAGTTGTTTTTTCATCGTTTATATTTTTTTATTGTTAACTTTTGGTAAGACTATAATATTGTCATAAGTTTAATCTATAGATTGGTTTATGGAGATGTGGAACTGCTTCCGCCAGTTGGAGATGCCGGGGACGGGGTCAAAACCGTAACCCCAGTCGAAACCAAGCAGGCCGAACATCGGCAGATAGACACGCACACCTAAACCGACGGACTTGTGCATCTGGAACGGGTTGTACTCACGTTTGTCGATCCAGCCCTTACCGGCTTCGACAAAAGCCAGCACATAAACGGTCGCCGATGGGTTGAGGGTGATCGGATAACGCAGTTCCGCGGTGAATTTCTGGTAAATAGAGGCACCGATGACGCTGCCGTTCACATTGGGAGAGAGGACATCGTCTTCATAACCGCGCATACCGATGATCTCGCGGCCGTCGTAAGAGAAGTTGCTCATGCCGTCACCGCCAAGATAGAATCTGCCGAACGGGGAGATACCGATGGTTTTGTTGTAACACCCCATGAATCCCATTTTCATACGCACATTCAGCACCAGGTTGTCCACAATGCGTGTGAACCACGACACGCTGAGTTTCCATTTGTGATATTCCAACAATTTGTATTTCTCCTGGTCAGTGGCGTTGCTGTAGTCCTTATGCGAAAGGACGGAATATGGCGGTGTCAGCTGCATGGAGAAGGTGATTTCGGAACCTTCACGAGGATAGATAGGCGCGTTGATTGAGTTTCGGGATATAGTGAAAATATAGCTCAAGCTGTGGGCATAGCCGGTGGGGAAGATGAAGGAACCCCATTTTTTCACATTGTAGTATTCGTAAGACAAGGTATGGGACATCTGGAAGTAGTCGTCCGGCCATTTTAGTTTGTTGGCAATGGATAAAGATGCACCTGCAATGCTGGTGTATGCGTATTTGTCGTCATCTTTTTTGTTATAGCCGTTGGTCTGCTTTTGGTAATAGGCGCCGACAGTAAGAGCGTTGGGTTTCTTTCCGCCCAACCAGGGTTCGGTGAAAGAGAAATTGTAGTATTGGTAGTATTTGGTGCTGACAGAGGCATTAAGGGCGATGCGTTGTCCGTCACCGCCAGGGATGGGGGTCCAGGCGTCTTTTTTGAAAAGCTTTTTTGTGGAGAAATTGTTAAAGGCGATGCCGGCGGTGAGCATGAAACCCATGGCGCCGAATCCGGCAGAGAGCGAGAGTTGGTCGGAGGTTGTCTCCTCCACCACATAGTTGATGTCCACGGTGCCGTCGGTTTCATTCGGGCGCGGCTGAACGTCCATCTTCTCTTGGTTGAAGTACCCCATGGCCATCAGCACCTGTTGCGAACGGATAATGTCGGCGCGGTTGAACAGCTGTCCGGGAATGGTGGTGAGTTCACGAAGAATCACGTTGTCATTCGTCTTGGTGTTGCCCGCAATCGTAATCTGATTGTATTTGGCCTTCTTGCCCTCCCGGATACGGATTTCGATATCAATGGAATCGCCATCAATACCGACTTCCACGGGGTTGGCGCTGAAGAACAAGTAACCGTTGTTCATGTAAAGGGAGGCAATATCCTCGCCGTCTTCCTTCATGGTCAGGTTTTTGGTCAGCAGGCTCTGGTTATAGATGTCGCCTTTGCTGATGCCGAGCAGTTGTTTGAGAAGCGAAGTGGGGTAGATGGTATTGCCTACAAACGAGATGTTCCGGAAATAATACTGCGCACCCTCATCAACGTCTATGTCAATGTACATGTTGTTCCTTTTGACGTAGAAGGTGTCGTGAGTGATGACTGCGTCGCGGTACCCGAGTTCATTATACCGGTTGATAAGGTTCACCTTGTCTTTTTCATAACTTTCCTTAATGAATTTGGAAGGCTTGAATATTCTGAGCTTTACACGATCCGCAAAATAGTTGTCCAAATGGTCTTTGATATCCTTGGATTGATAATAGCCTTTGTGTTTGAAGAGGTATGCGATGGCAGTGTCCGCCTTGTAAAGGGGCATGAAACGGAATTTTTCTTTGGTTTCCTTCATGGAGCGGAGCAGGACGGCATCTGTGACTCCTTTGTTGCCATTGATGGTGATTTTGTCAATCTTGACTTTTTTAGACTTATGAATGTCGAAAAGGAGGTTGACGGCATTTTTGATTTTCTCGTTGGGAATCTGCTGCACATCCACATCGCATACGAAGAAGCCTTTGTCAATGTAATATTTGCGGATGATGTTCTTGCACGTGATGATCATATTGTCATTCACGATATTGCCCTGGGAGATGTTCAGTTTTTCCCGGAGGTCGTTTTCCTCGGTTTTTGTAGTGCCCTTGAAGCCGAATGCGCTGAGTCGGGAGCGGTCTTCAAGCCGAATGTCCAGGAAGATGAGGTTTCCTTGCACGCGGGTGGCTGTAATCTCCACGTCCTCGTACAAGCCGGTGTTCCATAAGCTTTTGACAGCCTTGGAGATTTTTTCCCCAGGAACTTCAATTACATCACCGACATGGAAAGGAAGCACCCGTTGGTCGAGCGGAGCGGTTCCCGAGGAGGTGATGCCGCCGATTTCGTATGTCTTGGGATCCGAGTAGTCGATTTTCAAGGGATTGTCAGGCACACCACCCCCGACCACAACTTGTGCACGGGCGGCGAGGGTGCTGAGACATATAACCAGCACTAGGACAATATTTTGCAACAAACGCATTCTTCTCAAGAAAAGTCGGCAAAGATAGTGAAAATATCAATGTGCTCGGACTTGTTCGCCAGTTTTTCCGAAACGGCGTTCACGGTGGGAAAACTGGTCGATGATTTCCTTCAGGTGTTCTCTGCGGAATTCAGGCCACATAACTGGTGTGAAGAACAGTTCCGCGTATGCCAGTTGCCACAGCAGGAAGTTGCTGATACGTTGGTCTCCGGCGGTGCGAATCATCAGATCCACATCGGGGATTTCCGGATGATAAAGGTTTTGGCAAATGGTTTGCTCGTCAATCTCTTCAGGATTGAGTTTGCCTTCGGCGACTTGACGGGCGATTTGTTTGGCCGTGTCGGCAAGTTCCGCCCGGCCGCTGTAGCTGATGGCCATGTTCACCGTGGTGCCCGTACAATGTGCGGACTGTTCAATCGTGTCCATGATGACCTTTTTGGTGGCTTCGGGAAGGGTGTCGATCCGGCCGGAGAATACAACCCGGATGTTGTCTCTGATCAGGTTTTCGATTTCCTTGAGGAACGTTTCAGCCATCAATTCGAAGAGATAGTTGACTTCATCTGTCGGACGATTCCAGTTTTCAGTGGAGAAAGCATACAAGGTGAGGTAGGGGATGTGGAGTGCATTGGCACCTTTCACGACATCGCGTGCGGAATCCACGCCTTTCAAGTGACCGTAAATACGTTCATGGCCGTGTTGTTGAGCCCAACGGCCGTTGCCATCCATGATGATAGCTATGTGTTTGATCTCTTTTTCCATATTTATTAGTATTTCTTACGTTTCTTTTTTAATTCGCAGGTTCTGTCCGAATTGCCGAATTTCACGGTCAGGGTGGCGCCGGCAAACGAATAGAGGTCGTGTGTGGTGGGATTGCCTCTTTGTTCGCCTGCTTGGTGCAACGGGAGCGGATTTCCATCAGGATCTGTAAGTTCGGGAGACCTGTCTGCCAAGTTAGCGATGATGTCGCCGCGCTGTTCCCGCAGCAGCTCGTTGTCGTAATAAGTTCCGCCCACATCATCCAGATAATCGGTGAAGGTGTACCGGAAACTCCATTCGGCGCCCAAACTGACATATCTTCCGATATTAAAGCGGAATCCGATGCCAAAAGGTAAGGCGAAATGTGTCAGAGAATATTTCTTTGGCATGTCGTTCAGCCCTTGTCCTTCCGTGCCCAAGCTTTGTAGTTCGTATGTTTCGTTATTGTATTCTGTCATCGGATTGAAAGAGAAGACAGTGACACCGGCAAAAATGTAAGGGGCAAAGTGATTCTTTCCCGTAGAGGTGTATAATTGAAAAAAGTTCAGCTCGCCGACAACAGAAAATTCTGTGATCGGGGAGGAGAAACTGAGATTGCGGGCATATCCGTTGTTGGTCAGGGAGTCACTTGCGGACACTTTCCCGAACATGAAGTCCGCTTTGATAGCCCAACGAGGGGAGATGTTATAGCGATAGACCAGTCCGGCTGCCACATGAGGCTGAGCGAAAAGCTTTTTCGGATTCAGATCTCCAAGGTAGAACATAGTCCCCACACAAGCTCCCACCTCTGAATTTTGTGCTTGCACAGGCGCAGTGGGGAATGTCAGCAACGCTGTGCAAAACACCAATATAGCGATAATCGTCTTCTTCATTTTCAGTATAAATATAAGGCTGCAAAAATAAAAAAAATGAGAAAACGAATTATACAATTAAAAATTGTGTATTTTTGCCGCCCAAAAAATTATAAATAAAGTTTTTACACTAAAAAGAAAGAATTTGGTCATCGCTCAGAACAACCGTCCGAACAAAGGTTTCGGCCCTAAAAACAAAAAAGAAGCCCAACACCGTATCAACAACTATATCACGGCGCAGGTCGTGCGTGTGGTGGGCGACAACATTGAACCCCGAATCGTCTCGTTGCGTGAGGCGCTTTCCATTGCTGATGAATACGGCTTGGATCTGGTGGAGATTTCCCCTCAGGCCAATCCTCCTGTGTGCAAAGTGATGGATTACCAGAAATATCTGTACGAACAGAAGAAAAAACTGAAAGAGATCAAGGCGAACAGCGCCAAGACGGAGATTAAAGAGATACGTTTGAGTCCGCAGATCAGCGAACATGATGTGGAGTTCAAGTGCAACCACGCCATCCGTTTCCTGCAAGACGGCTACAAGGTGAAGATCATCATGACCTTCCGCGGCCGCAGCATCATCTACAAAGACAATGGTGAGCTGGAACTCCTCAAATTCGCCGAACGCCTCCAGGATTACGGCAAAGTAGATCAGATGCCGGTCCTGACTGGACGCAACATGACCATCCTCATGGTGCCGAAACCCAAAAAGTAATATATAACAAATACTATATATAAACCTTAAAAATCAATTAGAAATGCCGAAAATTAAAACGAAATCCGCTGCCAAGAAGAGATTCACTTTGACCGGCACCGGAAAAATCAAGAGACATCATGCTTACCATAGCCACATTCTCACCAAAAAAACCAAAAAGAGAAAACGTAACCTGGCTTATAGTGCTATTGTCGAACAAAACCTGGATCGCACCGTCAAGCAAATGCTCGGACAGTGCTAAATTAATTAATTAACAAACAAAAACGTTCACGTTCAGTTCCCGAAGCGCTTTATGCCACTGACGCGAACAGAAAGGAAAAAAAGTTATGTCAAGATCAGTTAATCATGTTGCTTCAAGAGCAAGAAGAAAAAAGATTTTAAAACGTACCCGCGGTTATTTCGGAAAACGCAAAAACGTCTGGACCGTTGCGGTAAACTCGTGGGAGAAAGGCCAGCAATACGCCTATCGTGACAGAAAAGCGAAAAAGAGAAATTTCAGAAGCCTGTGGATCACCCGTATCAACGCCGGTGCCCGTGAATATGGAATGTCTTACTCTGTCCTGATGGGCAATTTAGCAAAGAAGAACGTTGCGCTCAACCGCAAAGCTCTCGCCGACCTCGCGATGAATAATCCTGAGGCATTCAAGGCCATCGTCGATTTGGTAAAATAAACCGACAACGCCGTTTTTTTTAGTTCATTTGTATTTGTTATATACGAAGAGGGAGGTGAGAGCCTCCCTCTTTTCGTTACTGGGTGCCGACCCGCAAGGGCAACCGGAAACGAGACACGCCCAACTGCGAGGACGCAGCTGGCTCCATAAAAGGCGCAGCCCCACCGGCCACGCCCTATTATAACATTCTACATTGTACATTCTACATTGAAAAGGCCTCCTATCGTCGGCTCCCCGCTTTTGGGGTCTGTTTTTTTAATCGCGGAGGCAGCGGACGGAATAGCCGTAGCCCTTGAGGCTCTCGTACCTGACCACGTCCGCGTAGTTGTAGTCCAGGCCGCGGATCCACGCATGGATCATACCGTACTCCGTGGAGGACCAGAAGTAGGCACTGTGGCCTGCGGTTTCGAACGACGAACCGCTGCAGTAGCCTGCCGGAACGGCGGAAAAACCCGTGGCATTGTTCAAGCTCGGGTCGTTGCCCACCGCACAAGTGCTATCGATTGTGTTCCACCCTTCCGTGGAGGCCAACGCCTTGGCGATGAAACTGCTGTTGCCACCAAAGATGTATCCGCTCTGGCTGCTCACATAGTCGGTGAGTGCTGTCAACTCCGCATCGCTCGGCAGATGCCAGCCCGCCGGGCAGATGCCCCGGCGGTGGCCGCTGAAGGTCACGAATACGGCATTGTTGTAGTCCGTGTTCACACTCGTCTCCCCGTAGGCCGTGTTGAACGTGTCCACCGCAGCGTTCCAGTTGTACAGCAGGCCGTAGTTCATCGGAGCATACGTCGCTGAGTCGTTGTTGTACCAGAACGCCTGTTTGCCCGCGCAGGTGTAATCTGTGCCCGCGGCTGGGATGAGATATGTTCCCGTGCTCGGCGAGGTGGTGGTCCGCAGGTTGTCGCGCATCCAGCACTGGTCGCCAATCTGCACCGTGGCATACACGTTACCCTCGTGGTCGGTCACTGTGGGAGTGGCGGGGCACGGTAAGCCGTCACTTTGCGAGTTGGGGAACGTCAGTACCACCGTCTGCGAGGCATCCTGTACCTGCATTACGTGGTCGCTCTCCACCTCCTCAAAGTTGATGAGAGCGTAACCCACATATTCCATCTGGTCGCCGAGGTCGAACGGGTTGTCGGTAGCACCTCGGTGGGCAATTTTGGGTTGCGGTAGAGACGTTGCGTGCAACGTCTCTACAATGCCGGCAAACGCAACGGCATTGCCGCCACCGTTGCCTCTGTTCACCATCTTCACCGAGGCGGTGCGACCGTCCTGGCGCGCTGTCAGAAAATAGAGACCGGGCGAGGAAAGGGTGATACGTAACGGATGGCACCCTGCTTGTAGAGACGTTTCATGAAACGTCTCTACAACCCGTCCGGCAATGTCGGTGATTTCCACCGCCACATCGCCCTTTTCCGCCACCTGCAGATTTACGAACGTGGTACCGTCAAACGGATTGGGGTTGTTTTGCGACAGCCGTAGAGACGTTTCCTGAAACGTCTCAAAATCCCCGATGCCCGTGGCTGTCATCACCAACACGGTGTCGGGCCACACTAGCGTCTCCTGCCAGCCCTTAGTGAGGTTGCTGGCGACCACACGGGTCAAAGGAATATATTGATTGCTAGCATCGCGCCCAGTGAACGTCAGTGTCACCGGCTGCGCCTGTATGAAAGCCGCTGTCAGACAACATAATAACATTGTAGTAAAAAATCTTTTCATATTGCTAAATATAATTATTTGGCTGCAAAAGTACAAAAAAAGTTGAAAAAAACGAGGATGCAATCAATGACGATAAATGTTTTTTCTGATAAAGGTCCTTCCAATATCATTCGTCAAGAAATCAGCTGATGACACTCCAATTCGTGTCCCGTTGCATCTGTTTCTCCAACGTTTCGGCAAGGCGTTTGTGCTCGGGGAGCGTCAAATCCGGATCTTTTTCGAGAATCTGTTGCGCGTAGTTGCGGGTGTAGGCCACTAATTTCTCGTCTTTGGTGAGGTCGGCGATTTTGAAGTCCAACATCCCGCTCTGCCGCGTGCCCTGCAGGTCACCGGGACCGCGCAGCTGCAGGTCGAAATTGGCGATTTCGAAGCCGTCGTTGGTCTCCACCATGGCGTTTAGCCGCTTGCGACCCTCGGTGGAAAGCTCGTACTTGGACATGAGTATGCAGTATGACTGGTTGCCGCCGCGACCCACACGCCCGCGCAACTGGTGCAGCTGCGACAATCCGAACCGCTCGGCGTTCTCAATGACCATCACCGTGGCGTTCGGCACATCGATGCCCACCTCGATGACAGTGGTGGAGAGCAGAATCTGAATCTGCCCCTTTTTGAAACAACCCATGGTGTAGTCCTTCTCCTCGGCCTTCATTCTGCCATGAACCACCCCGATGCTGTATTCAGGAGGCGGAAAACTGCGCTCGAAAGCCTCGTAACCGGCCTGCAAGTCCAGCAAATCCAGCGCTTCGGACTCCTGAATCAGCGGATACACCACATAAACCTGCCGACCTTCCGCAATCTGTTTTTTTAGAAAACCGAACATTTTGAGGCGGTCTTTCTCGTAAAAATGGCTCGTGACGATAGGTTTTCGCCCCGCTGGCAGTTCGTCAATGACGGAAACGTCCAAATCTCCGTAAAGCGTCATGGCGAGAGTGCGTGGAATCGGGGTGGCCGTCATCACCAGAATGTGAGGAGGTGTGGCTCCGCTCTTCCGCCACAACTTTGCCCGCTGCTCCACCCCGAAACGGTGCTGCTCATCTATCACCACAAGTCCTAACTTGCTGAACACCACATTGTCCTCTATCAAAGCATGCGTGCCAATAAGGATATTGACCTCACCGTTCTGCAAATCCGTCAGAATTTGCTTGCGTTTGGCTGTCTTGGTGGATCCCGACAGAAACTCAACATGTAAGTTCAAGGGCTCCAGTTGTTTGCTGATTTTCTCGTAATGCTGGGTAGCCAGAATTTCGGTAGGTGCCATAATACAGGCCTGATATCCGTTATCTATAGCCAATAGCATGCTGAACAGCGCGATAATGGTCTTTCCACTACCCACGTCGCCTTGCAACAGACGGTTCATCTGGTGACCGCTGCCCACATCGCCACGGATTTCCCGAAGAACCCGCTTTTGCGCATTGGTCAGGTCAAACGGCAGGCACTCCTTATAAAATGTGTTGAAATAATGACCGACCTGTTTGAACGGGTAACCCTCAAATCGGTTAGTGTTTATCAGTTTGAGCTTCAGTAGCTTGAGTTGAGTGAAAAACAGTTCGTCGAATTTTAGTCTGAGGGTGGCCTGTGACAGTTTCTGGCTGTCTTCAGGATAATGGATGTTGACCAAAGCATCACGAAGCGACATCAGATGCAGCTCCTCCACCATCTCCATTGGCATTGTCTCCGGAATAATGTCCTTTACTTGTGCAAGCAGATTTGCCGTCAACTTGGCCACCGCCTTGGAGTCCAATGACTTTTTCTTAGCGGTCTCGGAGGTGTTATACAGTGGTTGGAAACGCAAAGATACGGGCGAGTTCTGTTGTTGCGCCGGGTCAATAAGCTCAGGATGAGTGATGTTCCACCGGCCATTAAAAAGAGTCGGTTTGCCGAAGATAACAAACTCCTTGCGAGACTTCAACACATCCTGCACCCAGCGGATACCGTTGAACCACACCAACTCGATAGACCCCGTTTCGTCTGAGAATATCGCAGTCAGTCGCTGTGCACGCATCTGCCCGACAATCCGGATATTTTGGATGGAGCCGCGCAACAGGATATAGCCGCCGTCATTCACAATGTCGCTGACATGATATACATGCGATTTGTCAATGTGACGATAGGGAAAATAGTAGAGCAAGTCATTAAAAGTCTGGATGTTGAACTCTTTTCGGAGCACAGCACCGCGTTTTTCACCCACGCCTTTCAGGAATTCGATGGGGGTTTGTAGTATGTCGGTAGTGGTCATTAGAATGGTTATTGGTTATGGGTTATTGGTTATTGAAGCGGGTTGAAAGTTTAAGTCTAAGTTTAAGTCTAAGTCTAAGTTTATAGTTATAGTTTGTTCAGGCATTCCAGGATTATCTGGCAAGAGTCATCAATCTCCTCATCGGAAATCGTCAGCGGCGGGGAGATGCGGAAGGCGGTGTCGCAGAAGAGGAACCAGTCGCTCATGATACCGTTTTCTTTGAAAAGCGCCATCATTTTGAAGAGTTTCTCGGAGGTGCCGAGTTCGATGGCCATAAGCAGACCGCTGCGGCGGATCTCCAACACATTCGGAGCGTTCCTCAACGCATCTTCATAACGTTTCCCTTTTCTTTCAACATCTTTAACAAGCTGATTGTCTATAATATAATTCAGAGCAGCAAGCCCAGCGGCACAACATACGGGATGTCCTCCGAAGGTAGTGATATGGCCTAACACGGGATTGCTTTGCAGGGAGTCCATTATTTCTTTCGAGGAGATGAAAGCGCCGAGGGGCATTCCGCCACCGAAAGCTTTTGCAAGGCAAACGATGTCAGGGGTCACTCCGTATTTTTGCATGGCGAACATGGTGCCGGTGCGTCCCATTCCTGTCTGTATCTCGTCGAATATCAGCATAGTGCCGGTTTCATCGCAACGCTGACGGAGTGCTTGTAGGTAGCCGTCTTCCGGAGGGATGACGCCAGCCTCGCCCTGTACCGGCTCGACCAATACGCAGGCGGTTTGGTCGTCAATGCGGTTGAGGTCGCCGAAGTTGTTGAACCACAGGTATCCCACGTCAGGAAGCAGCGGCTGGAACGGGGCTTTCCATGTGTCGCCCTCGGGAGAAGCCATCATGCTGAGGGAACCATGGTTAGAGCCATGATAGGCGCAGTGCATGGACATCATCTTATGCCGCCCAGTATAGCGCTTGGCCAGCTTCAAAGCGCCCTCCACCGCCTCGCTGCCGGAATTGACGAAATAGACGCTGTCTAACGGATCAGGCAACAAGTTGGCAATCTGAGTGGCGTATTGCACCTGCGGGCGCTCCACCATCTCGCCATAGACCATAATATGCATATAGTCAGCCGCTTGCTGCTGCACAGCGGCCGTCACTTTCGGGTTCGCGTGTCCGACATTGTTCACAGACACACCGGAAACCAAATCATAATATCGTTTGCCCTCGGGCGTGTAAAAGTACACTCCCTCAGCACGTTCCACCTCAATAAGGAGCGGCTCTGGCGAGGTTTGACCAATATGGGCTAAAAATTCTTGTCGTAATGTTTTCATCTTTTTAAATTTGGTGCAAAAATACACTTTTTCGGTGAGACAATGAAGCGATGAGATGACGAATTATAAAAAAAGTAGAGACGTTTCGCGAAACGTCTCTACAATAATAGTCAATAAAAATCTGATCGATTAAAACCGGACTCTCACGCCACCGAGGAAATTGATGCCCGCCTGCGGGAAATAGTACGGATCATACGAAATCTCGCCGCCATAGTAACCTTCATACAGAGCAGCATTGGTCTCATACTTCGTGTTGAAGAGGTTGTTGATGTTCAGGAACAGTTCCAAATCCTTCAACGCTTTGAAGTGGAAGGTGTAGGAGAGACGCAGATTGGTGTATGTGTAAGGTTTCAGAATGTAAGCCGCGTCGCCGGAGTTGTTGAGATACTGTTTGCTGACAAACTTGGTGATCAGGCTGATGTTGAAGTCCTTGAGCGGGGTGAAGGTGAAGTCGTTGCCCAGCACGATGTTCGGGGAATAGGCGATGGGCGTATTGCCGATCTGCTGCTCCACGTAGCCGCCGTTCTCCCAATCTTCGACATAGTGTGTGTAGTTGAGGATGCGGTTGAGGCTGAAGCCACCGTTGATGTGCCACGTGAAGAAACGCACAGGTTTGTAGGCAGCAGACAACTCAATACCCACGCGGTAGCTCTTATCAACATTCGTCATGAGCGGGTCACCGGTCTGGTCAAGCTCGCCAGTGCGCACCAGCTGGTTCTTATAGTACATTCCGTATAATGTAGTGTTGAAGAAGTATTTGTCATTATAGTTCATATAGCTGAACTCCACATCGTAAAGGGTTTCCGGTACCGGTTTGCGGTCGTCGGGGGCACCCACGAGGTCGTTGCGGGTGGGTTCGCGGTTGGCCGTTGCAAAAGAGAGGTCGAAGCTATGTTTCACCTTCGGGCGTGGCAGGTAATAGTGCAACGCGACTTTCGGGTTCACGAAGTTCCAGTGGTACTCCTGCGGAATAGGAGCCAGTTCGTCGTTAACGCCGTCAATGGTGTAATCCACCCGACGGTACTGCAATTCACCCGTCACACTGAAGTTCTTGATAAAGTAACGCAAGTTACCGAACACCTTAGACTGCAACTTGTTGCCAGTGCCGCGATACCACTCATACATCGGCGGGCACTCCACCACCCTGTCGGATTGCACCCAAACGATGTCTCCGTAGTGGTTGCCGTTGTAGTTGCTCACATCAGCGCCGGCCACCCAACGCAAACCTTGGTCGGTATGGTTTTTAAACACTTGTGAACCTGTGTATTGTGCATGGAGTCCATAGTAGTAGTTGTCCAAATACTTTTGCGTAACCAAGTCAGTACGATTCTGATCCTCGTGCAATTGTACTAAGCCGTATTTGTTGATTTTTTTGTCATCCTTATATTGCTCATAATAGCCGAAGCCACGCGTCAGATAGGGCATCACCTGCAAGCTGTGGTGTTGGAGGCCTCCCTGACGGATCCAATCCTTGAGATACTCTAACTGGTAGAAAGTCTGGGTGTAGTGGTCGTAGGAATTTTCGTAGTAGTGACGCACGCCGTTGTCATCGTAATATTCGCCGCAGGAATTGTAGGTGCGGTTGGTGGCAAGACTGTCGTATGGCACACCATTCCAAGCCAAGCCGGAATTCTCCTTGCCAAAGAGCAAATGAAAACGCAGTTTACCGTTGTCCTTGTTCTTCTTGAAATTATAGAGGTCGAGTTGCGCGGTGAGGAAGCCCGAGTTGAGGCGTACACCGGAATAGTCGATGTAGCCGTCGCTGCGGATGTCGGAGAAGGAGGCGAGCATGGAGAAACGCTTGCCGATGAGTCCGGTACCCGCGCTCACCATATTGTGGAAAGTGTTAAAGGAACCATACGCGGTGCGTGCCTCGGCAAAAGGTTTCAACGGGATGTCGCGGGTCACGAAATCGACACGGGCACCATAGGAAGTACTACCGTCGGATGTGTTGGCACCGCTCTGCACGCTCACATTCTCGATATAAGTTCCCATGTCGGGCAGGTTCACCAACCACGAACCTTGCGACTCGGCGTTGTTGATGGTCACGCCGTTGAGAGTGGTGTTGATACGGGTCTGGTCGATGCCGCGGATGAACATGTAGGTGGCGCCCAACCCGTTACCCGACTCGGAAGTGACCACCACGGAGGGCATCAGCTCCAGCAGGTTGTTGACGCTGCCGTTACCTTGCTGTGCACGGATCTGCGGCATCGACATCGTGGTAACGTTCGCCGACTGCTGCACCGTGGGCTTCGTGAATTGGATGGTCACCTCCGGCACCGTACCCTGCTGCACGGTGTCCGGTTGCTGCGCGAAGAGGGCTACAGGCATGCAAAGCAGCAATAAATTGATAATTGATAATTGATAATTGATAATTCCACGTTTCCGTTTGAGTCTCGTGGGATTATCTACGTGCATTGTGTTTTGTACATTGTTCATTGTACATTGTACATTTTTAAACATAGCTCTAACAGTTTGGTTATTAATAAGTTAAACACACTGAAAGAGGGATAAGAGGACGTTGTGAATTTCCCTACGGCGGCATTATCCGCATCAGGTTCAACGGGTCTGATCTCAGCCATACGGCACCCCTTTCAAAACGGCGGCAAAAATACGATTTTTTGCGATGAAATTGAAAAAAAACTATTTTTGCAACTTGTAATTTTTGGAATCAACAATAATCAAAAATATAAGAACAAGAATCATGTATCCAATTTTACACCATCCCATTTTGGATATTCCCGAAAGGGAGATCACGACCTTTGAGTACAAGGGTCAGCAAGTTAAGGCCGCGAAAGGCTACACTATCGCCGCTGCATTGCATCAGGCGGGTTTTCCCATCCACAGTCACAGTTTGAAAGGCCGCGAGCGCAGCATGGACTGCGGTATCGGCAAGTGCGGCGCCTGCGAAATGCTCGTCGATGGCGTGGTGAAGCGCATCTGCGTCACCCTCGTCGATGGCGTGAAAAAGGTGGAGGAGATTGCCCACAACTATCTTCCCGAAACTGCTGCCGACAAACCCGCCGCCGCCCCGAAAGTCTATAAGACCGAAGTCGCCATCATCGGCGCGGGTCCTGCTGGCCTCGCCTGCCGCGAACAGCTCAACAAGTTCGGCATCCCCAACATCGTCATCGACAACAACGACCGCATCGGCGGTCAGTTCACGATGCAGACCCACCAGTTCTTCTTCTTCGAGAAGGAGCAGAAGTACGGCGGCATGCGCGGTTTTGACATCGCCAAGACGCTGGCTGGTGACGACCACTCCGGCATCCTGCTCAACAGCACCGTGTGGGACATCCTCGAAGGCAAGCGCGTGGCTGCCAAGAATATGGAGGACGGCAGCATCTTCTTCGTGGATGCCAACTTCCTCGTCGTGGCTACGGGCGCGTTCCCGTTCATGCCCACCTTCGAGAACGATGACCTGCCAGGCGTCTATACCGCCGCTGTTGTGCAGAAGATGATGAACCTGCAGCACACGCTCCTCGGCAAGCGCATCCTCACCATCGGTGCCGGCAATATCGGCTACCTTACTTCGTATCAGGCCGTTCAGGCGGGTGCGAAAGTGGTGGCCATCGTTGAGGCCATGGACCACGAAGGCGGATTCCCGGTGCAGGCCAACCGCGTGCGCCGTCTCGGCATCCCCATCATCACTTCCCATACGCTGCTCAAGGCCATCCCCAACGAGGACCATACCGGCGTGATCGGTGCGGTGATTGCCGAATGCAAGAACTTCCAACCCGTGCCCGGCACGGAACAGGTCATCAAAGACATCGACCTTATTAATATATGTACCGGTCTGAAGCCTGACAACCTCATCCTTGAAAAGGGCAAGGTCACTTTCGGGCTCAATACCTACGGCATTGGCGACGCCACCCGCGTGGGTGAGGGCACTTGCGCCGTGTTGCGCGGCAAGCAGGCCGCCATGGAGATTGCCCAGGCGCTCAACGTGCGTTTCAACTACGACGACTACCTCGCCGTGACCAAGGATTACGCTGATTCCCAGCAACATCCTGTGCGCGTGCTTGAAAAACCCAACCGTCCCTCCGGCGACCGCCTGCAGAAGCCGTTCGTCATGGCCGACTGTCTCTACGGTTTCGCCTGCAACCCTTGCACGTTCGCCTGCCCGCAAGGCGCTATCACCAAAATCGCCACCAACCACGTGCCGCAGATCGATTACGACAAGTGTATCGGCTGTATGAAGTGCGTCAACCATTGTCCCGGCTTGGCCCTATTCGGCTACAACATCCCGAAGAACTGGCTCTTCCTGCCGTTCGAGTACGATGCGGAGGAGAACGCCGAGGTTTACTTGGTGGATGACAATGGCCAGAAGGTTGGCGAAGGTATCATCGAAAAAATTACGAAGGGCGAGAACAAGACGCACGTCGCCCGCGTGAAAGCCCTGGATATCAACGGTGAAGCAATGATGAACGTTACCGGTTTCATCCTGAAGGAGAACTATCCCGAACCGCTGAACTGGCAAAAGCTGGATAAGAAAGAAGAAGATCCCGCCTTCGTCTGCCATTGCGACGACGTGAAGATTGAGACTATTCTCGAGGCCGTGAAGGGCAAGAAGATCATCTCCGTGGATGAGTTGAAGCATATCACCCGCATCGGTATGGGTCCGTGCCGCGGCAAACGCTGCATCCCGCGCGTGAAGCTGCTGCTGGCTGGCCACGGTGTGGAAGTCGTGGGCGACGCCACCCCGCGCGGCCCGCTCTCCTCTCAGCTCAACATCGGCGAACTCTGCCCGAACGACAAGCCCGAAGTCTTCGTGACGAACGTCAACGGCCATCCGACCAAGAAGGTCGAGTGCGACGTCTTCGTGGCGGGCGGCGGCATCACGGGCAGCGGCCTCTTCCGTTACTTCGCCGAGGCCGGCAAGAAGGTGGTGCTCTGCAACGCCGAACGCGGCTCCTCCTGGCGCTGCATCGGTGGCGGTCGTCCCAGCTTCTCTGTACCGGAAATCGCCGACATCGCGGAACACAACCGCGCCATCTTCGAATCCATCCAGAAGGTCACCAACATCAACTACAAGCCGACCCGCTATGTCGGGTTCGCCCACGACGAGGCCAACTATAAGGCGTTGGAGAAATCCCTCGAATGGAGCGACGGCTACATGGTCGATAAGAAGGACTTCGTGAAGGAGGTTTCGCCCTACTTCAACCCGAACCTCAACACCTATCAAGCTGCCTGCATCACCAATGCGTGCTGGCAGGCCACGCCGGGTCCCACCATCAACTACATCCGCAACATCGCCATTGAGCACGGCGGCGTGCTGCTGGAGGACACCCGTCTGTTAGAGGTGCGCAAGACCGCCAAGGGTTTCATGGCGTTGGTGAAGACCCACGACAAAGAGTACGTGGAGTACCATTGCGAACATTTCGTGAACTCCCTCGGACCGAGCGCCAACAAATTCGCAGAACAGTTGGGTATGTATCTTGGCTTATATCCGATTAAACACCAGGCCTTTATCACGCATCGTCTGCCGATGCTGGGTAAGGACGGCGACTCTTTGGACATGCTCATCGACCGTCGGAAGTACAAAGGCTTCTCCGCCGTCTATGGTCAGCAGTTCGCGGAGACCGGCCAGATCATCGGCTGCGCGTCGCCCGCGACTGAGCAGCAGCAGGCCGGCAAGGAGCTGAAATACAATACGCAAGAGTTCCTGCAGGTGTGCGCGGAGATGTTCATCGACTGGATTCCGCAGCTCAAGAACGTCAGCTTCCAGGCCACGTGGGCCGGTTACTACACCGAGCCGCGCTACATAGTGGATCCCGAGCATGGCCTGTTGGTCGGTATGCGTGGCCATGGCTTTATGTTGGGACAGTACCTCGCCAAGATCTACGTCGATAAGTACCTCGGCAAGGAGGCCCCGTCTTACATGTCGCGCCTCGCCATCTCCGGCGACGGCCTGAGCGAGAACGCCTTCCAGTAGGGGCGAATAATATTCGCCCTGCGAATAATATTCGCCGCGAATTGATTCGCTCAACGAATTGATTCACCCAACGAATCGTTTCCTCCCGCGAATCAACCCACACGTCAGTCATCGTGTGAATCATATAACAAGAAGAAGGGATGCAGCATTGCGGCATCCCTTCTTTAATTGTAACAGGTCTCTTCAATTATTGCACAATCTTCAGTTCCTGCATCAAATTCTGGGCGTTGGCCATCTTGTCGATGATGAAGAGCAGGTAACGCATATCCATGCAGATGGTGCGCTGGACTTCATTTTCGAAAGCGATGTCTCCGCTCATGGCTTCCCAGTTGCCGTCGAAGGCGAGTCCAATGAGGTTGCCTTGCGCATCGATGACCGGGCTGCCGGAGTTACCTCCCGTAATATCGTTGGTGGTGATGAAGTTGACGACCAGATCACCGTTTTTGTCGGCATAGCGGCCGTAATCGTGGTTTTCCCACAGTTTGATGAGGTCTTGCGGCACGTCAAACTCCCAGTTGCCGGGTTTATACTTGGCCATCACACCGTCGAGGGTGGTGATGTAGTTGTAGGTGATGGCGTCGGCCGGCTGGCAATCCTGGACACTGCCGTAGGTGAGGCGCATGGTGAAGTTGGCGTCGGGATAGAAATTGCGATCCTTTTGCATCTCCATCAACCCTTCCATATAGAGGCGGTTAGCGCGGCCGCATTCCACTTTTTCGGCCTGATCGCTCAAATTCCAATATGACTGCAGGATGTCGTACATCAGGGCATAGACAGGGTCTTTCGACAGAGATTTTGGATTGTTCAACCAAGCTTCCATCTTTGCCTGATCCACGAAGATGGATTTGGCGAAAGCGTTATCTACAAAAGCGGTGAAATCGCCGTGGTTTTTGTCACCCACTTTTTTGATGGTGGCGGGCAGCTGGGCGGGGTTCACATCTTTGTAGAACAGGTTCAGCAGGGCGATGGTGACGTCGCGGTCGAGAGCTTTGTTGTAGTCCTTGAAGAAGTCTTGAGCCGCTTTCTTCAAGCCGTTGGCGTGGGCGTTGATGATTTTCTGACTATTGTCTTTGCTTTCAATCACACTGTTTATCCGTCTGAATCTCAGGGCGAAAGACACGGCCTCGCCGCCGTGCCAGCCGGCTTCACGGTGATAGATCAGCGCCTTCTGGTATTTGGACTGGTAGTTCCAGTAGTTATTCATTTCGTCGAAAATGCCGTCATATTTGGCTTTGCGGTTTTTGTCCTGTGCGGCCCACTGGCGGAAAGCCTGCTCCTGTTCCAAACGTTTCTCATACACTTTGTTGCGCTTCAGCTGTTTCACCTGGCCGATGTAATATTTCCAATAGTTGCTGACGCTGGCCTGTTTGGAGGCATATTGGATGAAGACAGCGGGGTCAGCGTCCATGTGCTTGCGGTACTGCTCTAACTTGGTGGTACGGCAATCCACGATGGCGGGTCCTTCGAGGTCAATAACGTTCTTCACGGCGCCGGAGGCAGAGTAGCGGTCGGTGCTGCCGGGATAGCCGAGAATCATCGTGTAGTCGCCGGGTTGCACTCCCTTCAGCGAAATCGGCAGGAAGTGCTTCGATTTCATGGGGACATTGTCTTTGCTGTATTTGGCGGGAGAGCCGTCGGGGGCGGTATAGACGCGGAAGATGCAGAAGTCGCCCTTGTGGCGCGGCCACGTCCAGTTGTCGGTGTCGGCGCCGAACTTGCCGATACCCCACGGCGGGCAGGCCACGAGGCGGACATCCCTATAGACGTCGTATTCGAACAAGATGTATTGGTTGCCGTGGTAGAACGGCACGATTTCCACCTCCACATCGCGTTTGCCTTTGCGCTCGAGAGTCAGCTTCTTGCCGTTCTCCGAAATTTTCGCGGCACGGTCGGCCTCGGACATGTCGTCGGTGACACCTTTCAGGATGGCCGTGGTGACATCCTCAATGTAAGCGAGGAAGGAGACGGTAAGTCCTTCGTTGGGGAGCTCTTCGGCCTTGCTGCGGGCCCAGAAACCGTCCTGCAGGTAGTCGTGCTCCACGGATGAGTGGGCTTGCACTTGGCCGAGGCCGCAGTGGTGGTTGGTGAGCAGTAGTCCCTCAGGTGAAATCAGCTCGCCGGTGCAGCCGCCGCCGAACTGAACGATGGCGTCCTTGAGACTGGGCTGGTTGAAGCTGAAGATTTGTTCTGCCGTCAGCTTGCAGCCAAGTCGTTGCATATCAGCCAGATTCTGGCCATTGATGGAGTAGGGGAGCCACATACCCTCATCGGCACGCGCACCCATAACAAGCATCATCAAAGCGATGCATAAAAGGTTGATTTTCTTACTCATAAAGGTGTTTATTTGAAAATGCAAAGGTAATAATTATTCCGAAATCACATGTCTGTTTATTCGCGGTGTCTGATTAATCAATAGCGACCACTGTTTCTGACATAAGCCTTTTCCTCTGGAATGGGATAATACTCATACGCTCCAATATCAGGAATGCCGTTGCGCAGACGACCGAGAATGTCGGTGCTGATGCCCAAGCCGGTCATGCCGGCGTCCACAGCAGGGGAACTTTCCTCAATGTTGTAATTCTGTCCGTAAGTGGCTATGAATTTGGGGTTTGCGTTTGTGCAGTTGATAAAATGATTGTTCTCTATGGAGTCTTTTTTGACGATGCAGTTGTGGAACGTGTAGTTTAGTTCTGCACCGCTTTTTGTACCTGTTCCGAATTCATTACTTAAGGTTCCGTAGATGATGCAGTTGTTGAAGGTGGCATTTGCATCACCGAGATAAATAACATTAACCGCCGCACCACCAATAACTTCCGTCTTTTCAAAATTGTTGGTCAGCGCTACTGCGGGTGATTTGCGAGAGGATTGTGTGAAGTAGTTTGCCACGGTTACGTGATTGAAGGTGAAGTCGCCCACCATCAAAGCAAGACTGTATTGGCCGTTATTGCTGACTTGGCAGTTGTTCATCTCCAAGACAGCGCCCTCCGCCCGGATGCCCATCACTTGGTTGTTATGGATAACTGAATTGTTGATGATGGTTTTGTTGCCAGTGAATTCTTCAAGTGATTCTAAATGAATACCATACGAGGAATTTGAGATGATGGCGTTTTCGATGAGGTTGTCCTCACTGCCTTCATTAATCCATAGCGCGTTCCATTGTGCGTAATCACGGTCGAAGAAAGGTTCCAGACGGTCACCGGTGATGGTCACGGGCTCGTCAAATGTGCCGTTGATGTGGATGTTGCCGTAACGATAAACCCAGATGCCGCCACCATGGTGTACATACACCTTCGTGCCAGGGTCAATGGTGAGCTTGCCGAGCGAATCCACCACCGCCCAGCCGTAAATCACCCACGGCTTGTCGTTGGTCCAGTGAACGTGCTCGTTAGCGTGCGCGATAATCCTGTAAGGCATTGAGGAGGAGCCGTGGTTTGGGACGATGAAATGAGCATCCTGTCCGAAAGCCACCAATTGTACCGCTTGTGTGCAGTTTTTCTGATAAAACATTACCGAATCAGTCACTAAATAGGGCAGATTTTGGTCAGATGGATTTATATTTACCTTCACGAAGACGAAAATGCTGTCGTGTGCAGGAATCTCCACATTGCGGAACTCAGTGCCCGCCACGCCATCCACGTTGATGCTGTAATAGGACTGCTTTCCGCCTGCCAATACGATATCAACCTCCACGGGCGAACCAGTCGTGTTACGCACAGCAAAAGTTCGCGTGCTTGACGTCACAGTGGTGAACACTGTGTCGAACAACACCGTGTCCGCCGAAAACTCCAGTTTCGCCTCCACATTGTTGTTGCGGTGACAGCTTGGGAGGGTGAATGCCAGTGTTAACGTTAATATCAAATAAATCGTGCTTATCAGTATGTTTCTATAATGACCCATTTTAATTCATAATTCATGATTCATAATTCATAATTCAGCATTCATCATTCATCATTCAGCATTTGAGGATAACGTACTTCCGTCAAAAATAGTGCATTCGCCGGAACGGAAGTTTTTGCCGCACATCTATCTTTTTGGTTGATAATGTTTTGGAAATCTTGGATAGTGAGTTTGCCGAAGCCGACTTCTAACAAAGTGCCCACGAGCGCCCTGACCATGTTGCGCAGGAAGCGGTTTGCCGTGACGGTGAAGATGAGTTCGTCACCCACACGGTCCCAGTGTGCTTCTGTAACGTGGCAGATGAAGTTGTTGACTTGCGTATGCACTTTCGAGAAACTGGTAAAGTCTTCGTTCTGAAGGAGTAATGCCGCCGCCTCGTTCATTTTCTCCACGTTGATGGCACGGTGGCAGTGGTAAGCGAACTGGAGCTTGAAGGGATCTTTGCGGGTACAGACGTGGTACTGGTAGGTGCGGCTCTCGGCGTCGAAACGGGCGTGTAGGTCCGGAGCCACCTCGAACAGGTCGAAGATAACAACTTCCTTCGGCAGGAAGTTGTTGAGCTTGTGGACCAACTGCCGGCATTCGTCTCGGGAGAAATCCTTCTCGGTGTCGAAATGAGCGTAGAAAGAGCTGGCGTTCACGCCGGTATCTGTGCGGCCACAGCCGGTGACCGCCACGCGCTCCTCGTGCAGCAGTAGCGACAGGCAGGTCTCCAATGTCTCTTGCACAGACGGGTGGTTCGGTTGGATCTGCCAGCCGAAGAACGCGGAGCCGTTGTATGCCAAGTGGAGGAAGTAGCGCATAAATTTCAGTGTGTTTTTTTAGTTTTTAAAGACTGAGTCAGATTGCTTACTTTGTTTGTGACACAATATTCCAAATCATCAAATTGCCCAAAATGCGCTTCCCCACATTTTATCTTTTGTCGCTCACTTTCACGTAGTTTGGTCAAATCAACGATACCTGTGCCAGTGTCTTTTGTCTCTGCGACAAAATATATCTTTTTGTCATCCTCAAAAACAACTGCCCAATCCGGATTATAGTTACCAATCGGAGTGGGTATTTTAAACCAATCCGGTAATTTGAAATAGAATTTCACCTGTTCGCTGGATTCACAATCTTTGGCAAACTGGTTTTCAACGCTTGAATCAAGCGGCACAAATTCTTCATAGATGGTTTTGTCAGAATTACTGACTTTGAAGGTGTAGTCGTTCAGGTAAATTTCCAGTTCCTGTGCCTCGAATAATCGCATTTCATACTTTTCGTTGCCAATCCGCTGATATTTGATGCCGTCAATCATCAAAGCATACAAATCCTTTTTAATGGCAATGACAGCATAATCCATAAACAATTGCGGATTCCTTGGCAGATCGTCCATTCTCCCTGACACTTCCAGTATTTTCCAAATGGTTAAACGTGTAAGCTCTGTTCGGTTTTGGATATAACCTAATACGTCCGGGATCGGATAGGAGCGTTCATATTTCACCGTTACATCGCTCGCCAAATTTCCATTGATACCTTCATCGGTAATATTCATTCGCATTTTGGTGGAGCGGATAACAGGGGCGGTGATAGCGGGCATCTCTTTTACTGATTTACCTGCCAGTTTTATGAGCTCCTCGGTGTCGTAAACAACACGATAGGTCGTCTTCCCCTTTATTCTGTCCCAAATCTCCAGGAATCGGGGATCGGCTTCAAAGCCCTTTCGGTATTTTACAGCAACTCTGTCTCTTTTTGGCTTGATTCTTCCGGAAAAATCGACACCGCATTCGGTTGAGATTTCGGTTTGCAAAGCTTTGGCAAAATCGTTATATGATTCATTGGCTATGACAGTCAGACGGTTTATGTTTTTGTCATAAATCCGTTCGCCCGCTTGATTGACAGGTAAACGCAGACCCCGTCCGATTTCCTGACGCTTTTTCATTTCGGATTTGGTCTCGTTCAAGGTACAAATTTGGAACACGTTAGGGTTGTCCCAGCCTTCCCGCAAAGCAGTGTGAGAAAAGATGAAACGAAGCGGATTCTGCATGTCCAGCAACTTCTCCTTGTCTTTCATGATTAAGTTATAGGTGTTGTCGTCGGCTTGCGTCTCTCCAGAAGTGTCTTTTACACGCCCTTTCTTATCTTGTGAAAAATAGCCATTGTGAATTTTGTCAATAGAATAGACGTTCAAAGATTGATATTTGGGATTGGAGATCAATTCGTTGTATATTTCTTCGAACCAAAGGGCAAACTTTCCTTTCGATTCACTGCCGTCTTCATTGTATGAACGATAATTGGCCACGCGATCAATGAAAAACAAAGACAGCACCTTGATGCCTGATTTGTTGAGTTTCAACTCCTTTTTCAGGTGCTCTTCAACAGTGTTCCTCATTTGCGCTTTCATCACCTCATCATTCAGGTCGTCTCGTTTTTCGCCTTTGTACAATATGTCATTATTCGAGAAGGAGACATAACCCTCAATGGCATCAATCTCCTCTATAATGTATCCGTTGCGGTAAATCTCCCGCTCATTGGACAATTCATATAAATCGTCGCCTGCTTTAACCGTAATCGTTTTGCGCTTCACACCATTTTTGTCATTGCAATCAATGGTGATTTTGGCGGAGATCCTTGTCTTGGTCGCCGTTACGGAAACCAACTCCACAAAAGCCCCGTTCAACGAATGCTCTTCCAACACGGAATCCACCTCTATTTGTTTTACCAAGCCTAAATCGTATGCTTTGACTGGGTTCAGCGAATAAATCAGGTTATAAGAGTTCCGATGCGTGGCGGAATAACGCAAGGTGCAAAGCGGATTCAGGTTGGCGATGGCCGCCGAGCGCTTCTCCGACTCCATGTTTTGCGGTTCATCAACAATAACAATAGGCTGAACTTGTTTGATGAAATTAATAGGCTCCTGACCATTGAGTTTGTCATTTGGCTTATTGATGACATTTTCGTCTTTGGCAAAAGAATCAATGTTGATAACCAGCACTTCAATGTTGTCGCCTGCCGCAAAACCTCTCAATTGCGAAATCTTGTTGCGGTCATAGACATAAAAACGCATCGGAGTATTATCGTAAAGCGTCTGGAAATGCTCGTGGGTGATTTGCAGGTTCTTCAATACGCCCTCACGAATCGGGACGGAAGGAACAACGATAACAAACTTCTTGAAGCCATACTTCTTGTTCAACTCATAGATGGTACGCAAATAAACGTATGTCTTACCTGTTCCTGTTTCCATTTCAACAGAGAAGTGCATACCATCCAATTGCGCTGAAGGGGTGATTTCATTCTGCCGTTGCACTTTCTGCAAATTGGAAAGAATCTGTTCTTCCGACAAAGCCAATTTGTTGCCAATGCCATCAATCAGACTTGTCTGTTTTTCATTTATATCATATTGAAAAACAGCATCATCCTGCAATTGTCCCTCAAAGAGTCCGACAACTGCTTGGATGGCTTCCTGCTGATACTGAAGATTGGATTCGAAGGAGAGTTTCATATAATATTGTTAGAAAAGTCAAACATTAGATGATACAAGACCAATTCGCTGCCTAAAATATGGGTGTGTGTAGACATGTATGAATATGGATAATGGTCAGCGAAATCAGCATATTGCAAAGGATCTATTGCTTTTGCATTTACATTAAATCCATGATCGTTTGTCATTGTTGTATTCAGTAATGAATTTATGCCACCTACAAGTTTATCAATATTATTAACTGATTCTACAACAAAACCAAACATTGCATTACATCCATAATAGGTAGAATAATAACCTGATACAAAACGGCAAATGCCATTTTTTATGTATTCAGCATTAAGCCCATATATTCCATTTAGGTTTTTTGAATCAAGTCTCTTACATTCAATCAGATAGTATTCTTCATCGTTAATATATTCATCTTTTGTTGGCAAAACTCGGATATCCGCACGGCCTGAGTTTTCAACAGTTTCTTTATCGAATTTCAAATTTTTCAATTCATGGCTTTGCTTAAAACACATGTCTTGTAAGTACTTCAAGAACTCATCCCTTATTGTATTCTCATCGTTAGCTAATTGGATAGCAGAACCAATAATAGCATGGTAAACATCAACACATGTTGTCAAAATTAATTCAAAGTAAGAATCTCTTCGTGTTTGAGAGTAAACGAAGGATGTTGCGTTTAAACTTGAACTTGTTTCCATCACTTGTTCCTCCCCGCTCTTAACATTGCATCATCAAATTCATTCACATCCAAATGGGCAATAGCCTTGTGCCACAAGCGCTTTTCGTTTGGCTTGAAAACGTAGAAGAACTCTTTTTCAAAACCACGAATGTCTTTTTGAACAAACAACCGGTCCGTTATTCGTTGAGACGATAGTTTGGTTGCCAAAGCTAACAGATTGTTGTCTGTCTGGGAAACATGTATTTCTTCGGTAAAATCTTTTTCATCAATCACTCTGAAAAACATACCAATCATTTGTTCAGAGTAATGAATATCAACCATAAAACGCTTTCCGTTTCTATTGAAACTATTGGAATATCGGTCAATATACACTTGAGCATAATCAATTAGCTGCTTGTCTTCTTTTTTGATTACATTAAAAGCAGGGCAATTATGCAATAATTCTATTCTTTTAGAAATAGTATTGGTGCTATTAATTTGAACAACATAACGATTTACATTTAATGCGTAATCTATCAAATCCAATTCATCATCGCTTAACTTTAACGTAGTTTTTATCGCTTTATCAAGGCTCTTTTCTTTTTCTTTAATATCCTCTTTTATTTTACACGTTTTTATCTCATCTATCGGAATCTTTTTGTTTTCCTTATAACCAAGATTATATAAAGATTCTATTTCATCGTAAAAACAATCGTCAACCTCAACATAAGGAATTCCTAGCAACTCCTGGGTTTTGGCATTCTCTCGTTCAATACCCACCGAAGAAAAGGTAAGAATTGACAAATAAGAGAAGATTTCAGAGGCATAGGAACATGATATGCTTTTCAATACATTAATATCTTCAGGTTTGTATGCCTTGATAGACAACAATGATTTCTTAAAAACAGCATCTTTATTTGATATTACAGATCTCGCTATTAGTTTATCAACATCCAAGCCATGCCTGACAAGAAGCATCGGTGCCAAGAAAATATCTTGCTGGGTACTTCTGTTCCTCCTCAGTTTCTGTACATGGGTGGTTTCTATCTTATCGGGATTCAAGAAAAAACAATCTACTGCTCGTGTATTAACAAAACACCTACCTGTCCAGGATGAAGAATCATATTTTGCATCATTTTCACTGAATTCTACGCCCGTAGCATGAATGAACCGATTGTTATCTTTAAGTACCGATTCAACCGTATCCATCTTTTTTAATCTTGAAATCAGAATAAAATCCAAATATGACCCATATACCAGAACTTTCCACAACCAATCGTTTTCCTTTAAACGATTTTGCTGCACTTTTTGGATGTCGTTTCTACAAATTGAGAAAACTTTGAACAAAGAAAAGAAACGGCTTGGCTTTATGGAAATATGTGTAATAACATTGGAATCTGTATTATTGCCATTTGCATATTTGTAAAACAAAACACAGGCTGGTGCTATTGATTTGTCGTTAGATTTATCTTTATCGTTAGTTTTATCAAAAACCTCTTTCCTTACACAAGCTAATTCTGTTACACCTTTTATATAGAATTGATCAAGCAAATACTTGCGGAAAACACTTACTCCATCTTTCGAATTATATAAAGATGTACTATGAATTATCAAAGCCACTTCTGTGTTTGTTGAACAAAAGTCGCTCACTCTGAATACAAAATACTCAGCTAATTCATTGTTGTTTACTCCGATGGCATTCGTTCCTCTGTGTTCTTTTTTCTTTCTGCTGCTAAGATATGCCTTTGCTTGCTGGTCCCCGCCAGAACCTTTCCATGGCGGATTCCCAATAATGTAATCAAACTGCAGTTTCCTTTCTTCCAGGTCCTTTAATTCTGGGTTGTCAACATCAAAAGTGTCACTACATATCAGGTTCTTTCCGAACAAATTTGGGAACTTGAATTTTTCGATGTCCGCTGGTTCTTGATAATCAAGCAAGGTCAGGTAAATGGAGAATATTGCCACCTGAATAGCGTCATAGTCTTTGTCTATGCCAAAGATATTGTCACAAACCAGCTTTTTAAGTCCCTCCCTGAACGATTCACTGTTTGTATTCTTGATCTTCTTAACCTTTACGTATTTTTCTATGATTCTTCGCAAAGACTCAACCAAGAAAATGCCCGACCCGCAGGAAGGATCCAATATTCGGCAGTTATAGCTGTCGTCGGCACTCAAATGTTTTTCTACCGTTTCGGCAATAATGTAATCAACCAAGAAAGTTGGTGTATAATATGCACTTTCCTTGTTTTGTTTGTCAACTCCGATAAACCTTTCATACATATTACTTATGAACTCTATCGGAAGGATAGAGAAATCGTATAAGTCAAACAAAGAGCGTTGGCCTGTCATAAGGTCTTCACTCTCTAATAACCTAATAAGTACATTTAGTGCATCCTGACTAATTAGTTGATAATCTTCAGGGGTGATTCTGAACATGTCACCATTAAAACCTGTATCCTTATTCTCCAAATGACGGACAAAGGCAAAAAAACTATCTTTGTTAGCCAAACATTCACACAAGTCTCTATTATCCCATCTTTCCTTGCCCTGATAATTTAGTCTTACTTTGCGGTCTATCAAATAGCGATAAAAGATAATTTTGCCGATTAAGGCATTGACCAAAGTTTGAGATAAACCAAGATTCATCATCAACCCTTGTGCTGCCTCAATGTTCTCCAACAATTTATAATCAACCCTGTTTTTATGGCTGAGGTCTTTCTGATACTTTTCCCACGTCTTTCCAGTAACCAGTTCAAAATAGGTGAAATCATCCAATTTTTCGACACCGCCTATTGAATGGAGTAACTTCGTGTTCTCATCAATAGAAAAGCCATTGAAGATTTCGACAGCGTTATTCTCAACAATAATGGCAATGGGCGATTCATTGAAATTCCAAATCGCCTTGTGAAGTTCTTGTTTCCTATTGCTATTTTCAAGATTGAAAAACAGAATTAGGGGCTTATTATCGAAGCAGAAGAATGCATCAAGGGTCTTAAGTAAATCGTTTTTTTCCAACAAACGATAGATGCGACTCGGAAGAGAAACTTTGCTCCGCCAATTAGAATCAGACAATTTTATGAGGCAATCATCGTCCCTTAGTTGTAATTTGTTATATATGTCTTGTAAGTTCATATAAAATCCTCCCATTTATATCGTCCTAAACTCCACTCCAGCGTCTCTCATCTGAAGTGCGGTGTTGGTTTTCAATTGGTCATTGCCTTCGAACAGATTGTCCAAGGCGATGACTTTCTGCGGATGCCCAGCGAGAATAGTATCCACCACCTCTTGTGTGGCGGATTCGAGCATCAGTATCAGATCTTTCCCGTTGATGGCGTGGTAGCCGTTCTTGTGCTCTATGGCGCTGTTCAGGCTTTTGCCGCTCTTCAACAGCAATTCATACACCATATTATCAGTGGTGGCATTTTCGGACACAGGATTAATGAAGTCCAGCATCTGCTGTTTCCATTCCTCTTTGTGGGAGCCTTTTATCTCGCGCCATTGCTTGAAGTTGCTTTCCGACAACTTGAACACTTTGAAGCCCAAGTCCGGCATTTCTATGGCTTGGTCTTCCTCAAATTCAAGTTGTCCCTTCCGTTTGGCTTGCTCTGCCTCCACCTCGGCACGGATTTTCGCCCCCGCACGACGAATACGCTCTTTGCTAATCTCAGCAATTGTGGAATAGCCGGCTTTGTATGCTTCACTTTTAGGGTCGCATAATTCAGGCAACTGCACACAAATGTATTTGCGATGGCCGCCGTCAGCTTGGTTCAACTCCATAATTGCTTGCGCTGTTGGCGACGTACCAGCAAAGAAATCGAGAAACAGACCTTCCTTTTCGTCATCACCAATAATTAGCGACAATGCACGTTTTATCAATGAAACTGGTTTGGGAAAATCAAAAAATTTGCCACCCATCAAAGTTTCCAACTCCTTACTCCCTTGATCTGTAGTTCCTGTATCTTCTTGTTTCCATAAATCCACTGGCACCATACCGCCTTCCATTTCTGACAAGAATTTTTTCAAACGAGGATAAATATTCTCCCCATTTTTCCCCCAATAAAGCCTATTTTCCTTTACATGCTTTTCATAATTAGCCTTCTCAAATTTCCACGCATTAGTTGGATGTGTAACTTCCTTTTGAAGAATCGGATTCCAAAGAGGATATGATAAATTTGGACGTTGCTCTTTGGTTGCAGGGTTGACATAAGAAACACTTGTCCAATCGCCTCTTGGATCGTTATCAGGATTAGAATAAATTGAGTCTGCTTTTTCGTTCCTTGGCTCCTTGATGACTGTTACAGATTCCGATTTACGATATACCAATATGCTTTCTGTCAAAGTAGTAAAGGCATTTGCATTATTACTTCGTGTATATCGCTTTTCCCAAACGATTGAAACCAAAAAATTCTCCTCCCCGAAAATCTCATTCATCAGCAGGCGAAGGTTATGCACTTCGTTGTCGTCGATGGAAACGAAAATCACGCCGTCCTCGCGTAGCAGGCTCTTGGCCAAATAGAGGCGCGGCATCATCATGTTGAGCCAGTTGCTGTGGTATTGTCCGTTCTCCTTGCTGTTTTTGCGGAACAGGCCTTCGCGGGTCA
Source organism: uncultured Bacteroidales bacterium (assembly GCA_900315245.1). Taxonomy (GTDB): domain Bacteria; phylum Bacteroidota; class Bacteroidia; order Bacteroidales; family WCHB1-69; genus F23-D06. The sequence goes on along the minus strand of OMYJ01000009.1, from coordinate 13,048 downwards.
TGTAGCCCTCCTCATCCTTGTCGCCCACGCGCTTCAGGTATTCCTCTTTGGTTTCGGAGAACTTGTCGGGATAGATAAACGAATCGTTACCCGTATTATACGGCGGGTCTATGTATATCATCTTCACCTTGCCAAAGTAGCTCTTTTGCAACACCTTCAGCACCTCCATATTCTCGCCCTCAATGAAAATGTTTTCTGTTTGGTCGAAATCAACCGACTCTTCCCGACAAGGTACCAATGTGGCCGATGAAGGCTGCTGCATAATGCGGAATGCGTCGCTTTTGCCTGCCCAGTTCAGCACATAACGCTCGTTGGCGAAATTCACCTCTTCGCCAAGCGTTGCCTTCAACTTTTCCCAATCAATCTTGCCTTCGTCAAATACCTCAGGCATAAGCGATTGCAGTATCTTGATTCGTTCTTGTTGCGGTGTTTGAGAATATCCGTTCATCGTTCGTTTTTTTCCGCCGCAAAGATACAATTATTTGACGGTTAAAGCTTGTACTTTTTTTGTATCTTTGCCGCTGTTTAAAAAAACTTGCTGATATGAAAAAAAGTATCGTTTTTTGTCTGTGTGTTGCTGTGATAGCATTGTTCTCAGCATGTAAAGACCCAGATGGCGTGTACAACCCTTCAAAGAAAATCCAGAAAGTGTTCACATTGAATGATGAAGGTGAAAAAGTTTTGTCTGAAGTTTGGCAATGGGATGGTGATGTGCTCACTGCTATTGATTATTATGACTATGATGGTTCGCTTGCTTTAACGAACCGATTCTCATACGACAGCAAAAACCGTTTGATTGCCGCGGATGGCGGTGGTGCTCACGGTGAGTACATATACGATGGTAAGAAGATTGACAAAATCGTGATGACAGCCGATGGCTCTGAAGTGGCCACTTATGATTTTGAGCACAAAGGGAATAAAATCAGTGAGATTGATATTGACATTGACCTGTTTGGGGATTGGGATGGCGATGATTTTGGATGGGATAAAAAGGCTATTGTTTTTCCATTGCGTCTCATGATGCCTGAGATTTGTCAGGAGGTGGAAGCGGCCGTTAAGAAATGTTCCAAGGATTCCAATGGCGATCAAGTAAAGGTGAAATTGAATTGGGCTGGTGATAATGTGAAGTCCATGGAAATGATTTTTAACGCTTGGGGCATGAATATGACGGAAATGGCAGAATTCACATACGATAACAAGAATAATCCTATGTATGGCTCACTTGCCTCGATGAGTAGCAATGCTGCCGAAAATCTTTTCCTGAACAAGAATAATCCGTTGACCGTGAAAATGAGTTACTTGGGTCAAATTCTTGGGACATCGGAATATACTTACGAATACGAAGACAACTATCCTGTTAAGGTGACTTGCAAAACCGTTGAGGATGAATTGACAAATGTCGCCACAGCTATCTACGAATATTAGTAGATGGAGCTTTCAGTCAGAATGCAACTTGCTGAAATCATATCGTTTATAGAGCCGAAAGAGACGGTTCTTGGATCTCCCGAGTGCCAAATCACCGAGTTGGCCATCGACAGCCGCAAGGTGACCGCACCGGAGTATACCCTCTTCTTCGCCATCGAAACGGAAAAGAACGACGGGCACTTGTATATCCCTTCCCTGTATCAGATGGGTGTTCGCAACTTTGTGATAACCAAGGTGATGGAAAGCTACGTGCAATGCGAGAATGCCAATTTCCTTTTCGTGGAAGATTCCGTGGCAGCGTTGCAGCGGCTGGCGCAAAAGCATCGCCAACAGTTCCGTTATCCCGTCATCGGCATCACCGGCAGCAACGGCAAAACCATTGTCAAAGAGTGGCTCACGTCTATTTTGGATGACAAATTCAAGGTGGTGAAAAGCCCTGACAGCTATAACTCCCGTCTCGGAGTGCCGCTCTCCGTCTGGCAAATGTCTGACCAGCATGACATTGCCGTGTTTGAGGCGGGAATTTCCAAACCTAACGAGATGCGCGCCTTGGCCGAAATCATCGACCCCACCATTGGCATTCTTACCAATATCGGAGCGGCGCACGCACAGTTTTTCCCGAGCAATAACCGTAAGATTATAGAGAAACTCAAACTCTTCCAAAATGTGAGTGTGTTGATTTATCATAATGATAATCAAGAGCTTAATATGATCCTCCAGTTGCCGGAATATGCCCACATCAACAAGGTCTCTTGGGGTGACTCCCATAGCACTTATCCCGTGCAGATGCATACTGCTTCTTCCGGCGGTACCAATATTTCCATTGCTGGCTATGATTACACCGTTCCGTTCATTGACAGCGCCTCGTTGGAGAATGTTACCCATGTGATTGTGACACTGTTGATTGTAGGATTTAAGCCAGATGAGATCAATAGCCATTTGGGACGGCTCACCCATATCAGCATGAGACTTGAGATTATGGAGGGGCGTAACCATTCGGTGATTGTCAATGACACGTATAGCTTGGATATCAATTCCTTGTCGGCTGCACTCAATTTTTTGGACACCCAAACGCAGATGACGAAGAAGACGCTCGTCATTTCCGATTTTGAACAGGTCGGAAAATTGACAGAAGAGGATTTCCGAAGATTGAATGCGCAGCTGAAAAGGCATCATATTTCCCGTCTGATCGCAGTTGGAAACAGCTTTGAAGGCTATAGAGGGGTGTTTGATTTGGAGGAGCAACTCTTCTTCCACGACACAGCTGACTTGCTGGCCCATTTACCTCAACTGCCTATTTCCTACGAAATCATTTTGGTGAAGGGGGCGCGGAGCTTCCATTTCGAACGAGTGGTCAATGCGTTGCAACATAAAACCCACCTCACCATCATGCAGGTGAACTTGCCTGCATTGGCCTACAACCTGAACTATCACCGCAACCGTCTTCGTCCCGACACCAAAATGGTGGCGATGGTGAAGGCCTCCTCGTATGGTCTTGGTGACGTGGAATTGGTCAATACATTGTTGGATCAAGGGGTTGATTATCTGGCCGTTGCTTACACGGATGAAGGTGTTCGCCTGCGCAAACGCCGCATTGATACGCCGATTATCGTATTGGGAGCAGAGGCACACAGCTTTGAGGTGATGGTCAACCATCGGTTAGAACCGGAAATCTTCAATTTCTACTATCTGCAACAGCTGGAGGAAGTGCTGGCGCGGCATCCGGAAATTCCGCAATTCAATATCCACATCAAAGTGGATACGGGTATGCACCGTTTGGGCTTTGATTTACAGGATCTTCCACGACTTGTTGAGATTGTGAAGAACAATCCGAAGTTACATATCGCATCGGTGTTTTCGCATCTTGCTGCGGCCGAAGATCCCGCCGAGGATGCCTTCACACGTCGGCAGATTGCCCTCTTCGGGCGCATGACCGATGTGCTCTGCGCTGCCTTCGATCACAAGATTCTCCGCCACATCCTCAACAGCGCGGGCATCATCCGTTTTCCGGAAGCGCAGTTCGATATGGTGCGCCTCGGCATCCAACTTTACGGCTGCTCTGAAATTCCTGAGATGGTATGGAAACTGCATAATGTGGTGACCCTGAAAACGGTTATCACTCAGATCAAACAGATTCCTGCCGGCGAAACCATTGGGTATAACCGGACTTGGAAGCTGCAGCGTGATACACAGGTGGCCATCATCCCCATCGGTTATGCCGACGGCTATCCGCGAGAGTTGTGTAACGGCCGCGGAAAAGTGCTGGTGCAAGGTCAGAAAGTCCCCGTAATCGGCAAAATTTGCATGGATATGTGTATGTTGGACATCACCGGCCTGCGCGTACATGAGGGCGATGAGGTTATCGTCTATGGCGAGGGCAACACGGTTTCGGAGATGGCCGAAGCCGCAGGACTGATCAGTTACGAGCTGACGACCCGCATCTCGCAGCGTGTGCCTCGCGTTTATGTGCAGGAGTAGTGTTCAAGGTTCAAAGTTCAAGGGGCAGCCGAGGAATACTTTTTCCCCCATTTTTTTGACATTATCGGGCAAGGTGATGCTTTTCAGTCTTCTGCAGAAGGCAAATGCTTCGTCTCCAATGATTTGTAGATTGGAGGTGATTTCCACCGTCTCTAAATTGTCACATCCCATAAAGGCACGTGCACCGATGACTTTGAGCCCGGACGGCAGATAAATCTTTTTCAGGTTTACACATGCACAAAAGGCATCTTCCGCAATTTCGGATAAACTGTCCGGTAATACGATATTCTTCAGCCGCGATCCCATAAAGGCCCCCCTGCCAATGGCGGTGATGTTCTCGGGAAGGATGACTGTTTCTACATCAGCACCGAGAAATCCGCATTCCTCGATAGTGGTGATGTCTGTTGGGATAACAATATGATACCCCTCCTCGTTTGAGGTGATGTAGGGTGATTTGAAATTTGAGTCCATGTTGTCTTGTTGTTTAAAGAATTCATAAAGAAAGTGGAGCATTCCATTCCTCGGATCTCCGGTGTGGGGCTTGGACTCCCTGTATGCAAGATACCGAAAAATGAGCCCCACCTATTGGCAATTATACACTTATAGGCAAGCTCCTTTTCGTTATCCGTGCATACATTGCGAATTGTCCAAGTTCACACTGACGGAAAAGCGAAAAATGCGCTTTCTTTCAAAAAACGTTGTTCTTCCCTGAGGTTGAACAACGTGGCAAAAATAGAAAAAATAATGAAATAAAAAACCCCGAATCAGTTTTTGATTTCGGGGTTTGGAGAATCTTTGTGCAAGACGGTTTCGAATTACTTCGCTTCGATGTTTTTACCGCAATCCTTGACGATCATTCTGTACCAGTTGTCAGGCCATTTCGGTTGGTCGGGGAACACAACCTGCGGCTTCTCATTCCCGTTGGTGACGAATTTGCCGTTTTCCTCTTTCTTGACGTTGCCGTCGTGGTATTTCACCAACAGATATTCAAACAGTCTGTTCCATTCCTGGCAGACTTCGTGGGCGGCGCGAGCAGAGTAGGCATTGAGATGCTTGCGGGCGGCGTCCGGATTCTGCGTGCAGAGGTCCTTCATTTTTGAAGACATCTGCTCGATGTCTTTCACGAATTTACCTTCCCATTTCGCTTGTCTCTCGTTGACATGCTTGATCATGTCACTGTAACGGGTATAGACGAAGTTGCTGACTTTTGTGAAAGTCCAGAAAGCGGAATTTTGGGAGTATTGTACCATGGAGCCGTTGCCTTCCTTGTACTCTTCAGGGATTTCGGTGATGCCGCAGAACATCGGCACAAAGCAGTTGGAACCGGCATCGTCAACACCGAACCAATAGATGCCGCCGAACATGTCGGGCAGCCAGCTGCGGCATTGGGCCACGAACACGAAACCCGTCTGCTGTGTCGCCGTGGCACGTTCGTGGATGTAGTTCTTGCCATCCACAGACCAAGTCATGGGACGCCAGCGGTAAGGGCAGGCGTAAGGTCCGGCACCAAGGTCTTTCGACATGTCCATGGTGGTGCCTTCGTAGTGGTCGCGCATCATCTGCATCATGAACTGAGCATCAATTTTGGACTTGTCGGCGGGCTTGATCCACAAAGGCATACGGTGCTTGAGGTTGTCGCCACGGGCATAGTCCTCGTATTTGGCGACCTCCGCACGATTCACGTGGTTGAAGAAAGCCCACACACGCGCATCGCAGAAACGCGCACCGTCGAACGTGATGGGGTTGTAGGTGTCGCAGAAGCTGAACTCCGCGTCAGGAGCCTGTTTCGGGTCTTTAGGATAGAGCCCCTTCATACGGGCGAAGGAGATGACATCGGCAGAATAGACGGTCTCCACGGTCGGAAGGAAGATCTTGTCTAACTCCTTGTTGGTGATGGAGGTCTTGCCGTCACGCAACGGGAACGTTGTGATACGCGACTGGTTGGCGTGCCCGGAAACATAACCGTCGGGGATGCGGCGTGCCACCCAAACGGCTCCGTTGCTCCAGCCTTTCATCACTTTGCCCTTGGCATCCACCATTTTCTCGCCTTTGCCGATGAGGTCCATAATCCAGGCCTCGTTCGGATCTACAATGGAGAATGACTCTCCCTCGCTGGCATATCCGTAAGCGTCCAGCAACTCCGAAATCACCTTGATGGCTTCGCGGGCATTCTTGGCCCGTTGCAGCGTGATGTAGATCAAGGAACCATAGTCAATAAGCCCTTGGCCGTGCTCCAACTCCTCAATGCCACCGTAAGTGGTCTCGCCGATGGCCAACTGGAACTCGTTCATGTTGCCGACTACGGAATAGGTGTGCGCAACCTGCGGAATCTGGCCGAGCTTCTTGCCCGTGTCCCACTCAATGACATCCATCATACTGCCAGCCGGATAATTGGCGGCCGGACGGTAGTACAACTCTCCGTAAAGCTGATGGGAATCAGCCGCATACGTCAGGAAACAGGAACCATCCCGGCTCGCACCTTTCGTGACGATGAAATTCGTGCAGGCCATGGCGCTGCTGAAGGCCATCAGACTGCATAACAATGTGAATACAAGATTTTTCTTCATAAGGTTTTATTTTCGTTTATTGATACTTTCCTCAAAAGCGTTGCAAAAGTACATTTTTTGACAATACAAAAGAATAATAAGTGTATTTTTGCACCCCGACAGACATGATACACTGTCTGTGTTTGATATTTTTGTTATAAAACATCTTAATAATGAAGAAATTAGAACTGCTTTGTGTGGCGATTTTGGCGATTCTCGCTCTCTCTTCCTGTGAAAAAGAGAATCTCGGAAAGTTCAATCCGAAATGGAAGATATCAAAGGTCTATAGTGAATCCGACGGGCATTACTTGAAAGAGCAGTGGCTTTGGAACGATGACCAGCTTCATCAGGTGGAGTATTACAGGAAAAACGGAACTGTGGACCAGACTTGCCGTTACCTGTATGAGAACGACCTCCTGTCGCGCATTGAGATGGATAACCAACACTCTGATTTTGAGTATGATGGGAAAAAACTCACAACGATAAAGACTTACTACGGCGACCAGCTTATGGAAACCTATTCGCTCTCTTTTGAGAAGCAGAAACTGTCACATATCTCCATCCGGAAATCCGCCAAGTCTGTTTCTGAAAAAACGCCCGATATCCTGCAACTCTTTTCCCCGGGCTGCGAATCACCGTTTGATCTTTGTCGTTCCGTAAAAGGCATAAAACGGGAACACTACGACTATAGTACCGCCGAAATTGATTTTACGTGGGATGGGAACAATGTCAAAGATATGAAAATGACAATAAATAGGCCGGATAGTGTTCAAAAACTGACTTTTACGTATGTTTATGACGAAAATATCAATCCTAAGAAGAATTTTTTCTCGCTTTTACTTGATCATGTCCTGTTGAACGATGAACCGCAGACGTTTTTCTGCAGCGCTAACAATGCCGTCGGAATCTATGTCACCGACACCTACGACATCTTCTCAGAGACCTATTCTTTCACGTATGCTTACGATTATTACAAAAAATACCCGACAAAAATCTATAGTACAAGCCTTGATGAAGAAACCTTCATGGAGAAAAAAGAACTCATATACTCCTACGAGTACCAGTATTAGCTATTAGCTATTAGCTATTAGCTATTAGCTTTTAGCCAATAGCCAATAGCCAACGGCCAACAGCCAACAGCCAACGGCCAACAGCCAACAGCCAACAGCCAACGGCCAACAGCCAACAGCCAACAGCCAACAGCCAACAGCCAACAGCCAACAGCCAACAGCCAACAGCCAATAGCCAACGGCCAACAGCCAACAGCCAATAGCCAATAGCCAATAGCCAACGGCCAACGGCCAACGGCCAACAGCCAACGGCCAACGGCCAACGGCCAACAGCCAACAGCCAACAGCCAATAGCCAATAGCCAATAGCCAATATAACAGCCAACAGCTAATTCCCGGCATTCAACTGAATCCGCATCGTCGTCCCTTGGTCAATGACGGAGGATTTCACAAACAGTTTTCCGCGGTGGTAGTTTTGGATGATACGCTTGGCCAAAGTCAGTCCCAAGCCCCAGCCGCGGCTTTTAGAAGTATAACCCGGTGAAAAAATGCGCTTCTGCATCTTCGGGGGAATTCCTTTGCCGGTGTCGGTGATGTCAATATACACTTTGTTCTTCTCTTCGATGATGGAAACCGTGATGTCCCCTTTCCCGTTCATCGCGTCGGCAGAGTTCTTGCACAGGTTTTCAATCACCCATTCGAAGAGTTGTTGGTTCAACGGCAGCACAATGGGATGGTCGGGCTTTTCGAAATGGATATTCACCATCGAGGAGATACGCGTCTGTAGATAGTTGGTGAAATTGTCGATGATGGGCACGATGTCGGCTGGCTCCAGTACGGGCACAGAACCGATTTTGGAAAACCGCTGTGCAATGGTTTCCAATCGGTGCACATCCTTGCCTATCTCCTGTGGGATAGAAGGATCCACAGGCATCTCTTTCAACAGCTCCGTCCAGGCCATCAGCGAGGAAATGGGAGTCCCTAACTGGTGCGCCGTCTCTTTCGACATACCAACCCATACGCGGTTCTCCTCCGACCGTTTCGTCACGCTGAACAACAGGTAGGCGATGAGCAGGAACACAAAGATAATGCCGTATTGGATGAAAGGGAAAAGCCGTAGCTGTGTCAGAACAGACGACTCCTCGTAGAAAACATAACATTTCCCGTGGTCTAACCAATCCAGCACTATGGGGTCATTCTCTTCCCGCATCTTCTCAAGTTTGGCATTCACTTTGAATGGGGAATTGATGACAACGGAGTCGATGTTGCCCGCGGCGATCACGTTGATCTGGGTGCTGTCGGTGATGATGACCGGCACCGAGGCCGAATTGATGACCGTCTCCTGGAAGAAGGATTCCAGCAAGTTGTCGATCATTTCGCGGAAATCACCGTAAATATGAGAGTTCTTGTAATACACTGTCACATATTCGCGATGATAGTAGGGAAGCTTAAGACTGTCGAACTCTTGGAGGCTTTCTCCCAATTCGCGAATGTTCCTCATGGCGAGAATGCTGTCGGGCAGGTTGATGGCAGCGTCAATGTTGCCGTTCGGATTGGCAATGATGGTAGGCACCGTCTGGTTGGCGGAAATGATGTCCTGGTAAAAGGTGATGTCCTCATACAGGGACGCTTCGGCCACTTTTTTCACCGCTTTGGCGAAAATGGAAGCCTGGTTCCCCTCTTCAATGCGTATGGAATCGAAAAACCGCTCTGTCTCGTTGATGATTTGGGTTTTGTAGGTGATGGCACCCGCCCAAATTTCAATGCGTTGGCGCTCTTCCTGCGCGATTTTCTTGATCAGCCTGTTGGAATAGACGATGATGACAGTGAAAATTGCCGCCGCAGAGACAAACAGAATCCATTTCCAGGTGGGTTTCCGCATATCGTTTGTCGTTCATTATCGGGCATCGGCAGCTTCAAGCAGCTTGTCGATGATTTGCTCGATGGTGATGCCTTCTGCCTCCGCCTTGTAGTTTTTGATGATTCTGTGACGCAGGATGTTATAGGCAACGGCACGCACGTCTTCGATGTCTGGGGAGTATTTGCCTCCAAGCACGGCGTGGGTGCGCGCACCAATGATCAGGAACTGCGAAGCACGCGGTCCCGCACCCCACGACAGGTAATCGTTCGCCCACGGATGCGCCTTGGCTGTGCCCGGACGGGTCAACGTGGATAGGTTCACCGCATATCGATAGACGTTCTCGGGAATCGGCACTTTCTGCAACAGCTTCTGGTAGAAGATGATCTCCTCCACCGTGAGGACGCGTTGCGGCTCCACCATGTCGCCATGGATCGTGCGCTTCACGATCTCCTCCTCTTCGGCGGTGCTCGGATAATCCAGCATGATGTTGAACATGAAACGGTCCTGTTGCGCCTCGGGCAGCGGATATGTTCCTTCCTGCTCGATAGGGTTTTGCGTGGCTAACACGAAGAATGGGTTCGGCAAGTCGTAGGTCGTCCCGTTCATACTCACCGAACGCTCCTGCATGGCCTCCAGTAATGCGGACTGCGTTTTCGGAGGCGTACGGTTGATCTCGTCGGCCAACACGATGTTGGCGAAAATGGGACCCTTCACGAATTTGAAGTTGCGGTTGTCGTCCAGAATCTCCGCACCCATGATGTCCGACGGCATCAGGTCGGGAGTGAACTGGATACGGTTGTATGTCATATCTACCGCTTTCGCAATTGTAGTGATCATCAATGTTTTAGCCAAACCGGGCACCCCGATAAGCAAGGCATGGCTCCGGCTAAACATCGCCATCAACACGTTCTTCACCACATCGTCCTGCCCAACAATCACTTTCGCAATTTCTTCTCGCAGAACTTTGTACTTTTCCACAAACGACTCAATCGCTTCAATGTCTGTCTTCTTCTCTAAATCCATATTTATATTGTCTAATTCTCAAAATTATTTATAGTCACATCGTTTTTCATCGCTTCATCGCTTCATCGCTTCATCGCTTCATCGCTTCATCGCTTCATCGCTTCATCGTTTTCATCGTCTCATCGTTTTCATCGTCTCATCGTCCCCTCACGGAATCTGCCACTTACTAACGAACGGACAGTACCGATATTGTTCGGAAAGTTTCATATTGGTCACTTTCACCTTGTCCAGCACCCATTTTTCCATCGCCTCGTATTTTTTCTGTTCGAGGGCGGCGTTTTTGATCATATCGTAGTCTTCCACCAGATTGGCTTTGTGTTGCGACACTTTTTCTTTGAGGTATATGAGGCGGTAGGCCATCACGCCGTCATCATTGACGAAGGGAACGCATTCGGAGTATTCCCCGGGGATGAGCTTGTTGATGGTGGTGTATGTCGCGTCGTCCAACGTCTGGCGGTCGAAGGACAGGGAGCTGTTGTAGGGGTTAACCACCATGCCGCCGTTCATTTTGGTTTCCCCTTCGGAGAAACGTTTGGCCGCTTCTTCCAGCGTAAGTTTCTCGTTGATAATGATATTACGCACGCTGTCAAGGTAAGTGATGGCCCTGACTTGTTCTTCCGTTGACGGCTTTGGCTGTATCAGGATATGCGCCACACGGATGGATTCTCCGCGCCGTTCGATCATCTGGATGATATGGTATCCGGCCTGCGTCTTCACCACTTGTGAAATCTCCCCGGATTTCAGGTTGAAAGCCACGGCTTCGAACTCCGGATAGAGGGTGCCGCGTTCCACAAAACCGAGATCTCCGCCCTTTGAGGCGCTGCCTGGGTCGTCAGAGTAGAGACGCGCCAGTGCTCCGAACTTCTCGCCACGAAGTACCCGCTCCCGATAGCTGTTCAGTCGCTCTTTCACATCGGCAACCTCCTCGTCGCTCACCGGCGGAATCTTCACGATTTCCCCGAACTGGTAGGATGTCTCTACTATAGGCATGCTGTCAGGACCTATTTTGGCGGCAAACCGGTTGACCTCCGAAGGCGTTATGGTGATGCTGCTCGTTATGTTTGACTGCACCTGTTCTATCAGCGCCTGTTCGTACATCATCTCCCGCATGTCTTTCTTGATTTCCGACATCGACTTGTGGAAGTAGTTTTCAATGTACTTGACATCGCCGCCTGTCTGTTGCAGAAAATATTGGATACGCGTGTTCAAACGATAATCTACCTCTTCATCGGTCACCTCTATACTGTCCAATTCCGCTTGGTTGACCATCAACTTGTTGTAAATCAGATTTTCCAATATGCTACAATACACCTCATCCGGGTCCTCGATGGTCTTGAACTGCGATTTGTAGTCTATGAAGTGCTTCTCAAGGTCAGACCGCATGATGATGGATTTTCCAACCACCGCCACAATCCCATCTATAGATGTGCCTCCGTTTTGCCCCCACACGGAGAGGCAGGTCAACAAAACCAATGCACTGGTGATTATTTTTCTCATTCTTCTGTCGTTTTTTCGCTCATTAAAAAAATGGCGAAGATACAAAAAAAAAGAAGACCAACGCCTTCTTTTTACATCTTAACCCGGATTTTTCCAGATTATTTTCTGCCCAGACTCTCGTCAGATACGGTGAGTTTCTTTCTGCCTTTTGCTCTGCGTGCAGCCAACACTCTGCGGCCGTTTGCAGTGGACATTCTCTCTCTGAAACCGTGTTTGTGACGGCGTCTCGTGTTTGAAGGTTGATAAGTTCTTTTCATATTATTACAGGTTTTTGTTCTTAATTTTTTTGGGGTGCAAAAATACACTTTTTTTCTTTTCAACAACCCCCTATTGAAAAAATATTTTCCAACAGCGAAAATTAGTGCTCCATGTTTATTTTCTCTTTTATATCAGGGCGTTCCGGCGCGGCTATCTCCACCATCCGCTACATCCACCTCTAATTATGCATTATGCATTATGCATTATGAATTAAAAAAAGCCGCGCCGTCGGGCTATCCGCTACAATGATTTTTGCCTTCCCCCGTCACACGAACGAATAATCATTCGCCCAAAAAAACCTCTGTCTGTCAGAGATTTACAAATCGATACAAGGCAAAAACCATTTCCGCTCCTATCCCTAACGCATGCCCGCCACGAAATGTGTCGCAAAAAGAAAACAAATCCTACCGCATAAATAATCAATATTGTATATATAATATATATGTAATATTTCGTTATTACTTAATTTACTATTTTTCAATATGTTATAGTTTTTTTTGAACTGCAAGTTGTTGTATAATAGTGCTTTATATTGATTTTCGACTTGAAAAGGCACTTCTCCGAACGATCAAAAATTCGATTTTTACGGCAAAATGCCAAAAATCTGCGAAATCTTTCCGACACATACCCCCAAAAGATGCCAAAAACACCCATAAAAATCACTAAAAAAGGGTTCTATGTCAATAAAAATGCAATTTTATTTCATTGATAATCAATATGTTACAAAGAAAATGCAGAAAAAGTAAAAAAAAGTTCGCGAGGGTGGATGTATGTAATGGAAAAATTCTATTTTTGCAATCCCAAACGACAACGATACGGGACGGCACGAGAGAGGGGGTTGTCAACAGGGAGATGTTCATTGAAAGAATGGAAGAATGTAGCAAATACTCAAGAAGAGGAATTTGAGATTCGCAAGCGATGAGGCCAGGACAGACAAAAAATAAAAGACAT
>OMYJ01000007.1 GCA_900315245.1 uncultured Bacteroidales bacterium | reverse complement strand
CTGCCCAACGCCATCACCCCGTCCCGGTCCGACGGTCTCAACGACTGCCTCCGCCTTCCAGAACCGCTCATCCACAAAACCAGCGATTTCAGTCTGAGCCTCTACAACCGCTGGGGCGAACAGGTCTTCGTCACCGATGACCCGCACTTCATCTGGTGCGGCGAAACGGCCCGCCTCTCGGACGTATATGTTTACCTACTCCGACTGAAGGACCAAAACGGAAAGCCGTTTGTCTATCGCGGTTTCATCACAGTACTGTAAATTGTGCATTGATTTTATGCATCAGGCATTGTGAATTATGCATTGATTTTGTATCTTTGCCGTTTCAAAACCAAAACCACCTATGGCTTTAGAGAATCTTCTCGAAAGAATTGAAAATAAGAAAGTTATAATCCTCGGGTTCGGCAAGGAGGGCGTTTCCACCTACCGGTTTATCCGCAAGCATTTCCCGAAAATGAAGCTTGTGGTCGCCGACGGCAACGAGAATCTGAAAACGGACGACTTTGCGGAGGACAAGCACCTCAAAATCATCAAAGGCAAGGATTACGACCGTAACCTGAACAACTACGACCTCATCTTCAAGAGTCCGGGCATCAGCTTCAACCGGCTCGACTATTATATTGAAAATGAGAAAATCACTTCTCAGACAAACCTTTTCTTGGAATATTTCCATGAACAAGTCATCGGCATTACCGGCACAAAGGGGAAGAGCACGACTGCCTCGCTCATCTACCACATCCTGAGTCATTCCCGTGAAAATGTCTTTCTGGCGGGCAATATCGGCACGCCATTTTTCGACATCGTGGAGCAGCTCACGCCCGAATCGCTTGTGGTGGCGGAGCTTTCAGCACACCAGCTGGAATTCACGCACCATTCACCCGACTACGCCGTGCTACTGAACATCTATCAAGAGCATCTCGACCACTTCAACTCCTTCAACAACTACCAGAATGCCAAAACGAACATCTTCAATTTCCAGCATAAAGGCAACTTCCTGGTTTACAACGGAGACGACGAGCACATTCCCGGCTGGGTGAAGGGCAACCAACCCGAAAGCGACACCTGCGTCTTTGGCACGCAGATTCATCCGGGGCTGCACGCACGCTGCCGCAACCATCTCATCCGCTTTTTCAATGACGGCGAAATCATCGACGAGTACGACCTCATCGACTACAAGAACCTGCCCGGCACGCACAATTACTTTAACATCATGGCCGCCATTGCTATCTGTCGCAGGTTGGGCATCAAGCATCAGAACATCATGGATGCCTTGCTGACCTTCAAGGGTTTACCGCACCGCATTGAGTTCGTGGGCGTCTTCAAGGGCATCGAATTTTACAACGACAGCATCTCCACCATTCCCGAATCGGCCATTGCGGCGGTGAAAGCCCTACGGGGGGTGGACACGCTCATCCTCGGCGGCCACGACCGCGGTATCGACTACCAGGTGCTCATCGACTTCCTGAAAGAGAATCCGATTGAGAACATCGCCTTCACGGGTCCCGCAGGTCACCGTATGCTGGAGATGTGCCGTGAGCAGGGCGCGATGCCCCAAAGCCATATCGAAACCGACGACTGGGAGGCCATTGTCCGCTACGCATACGACAAAACGCCCGAAAACGGTGTCGTCCTCCTCTCTCCCGCTGCCGCGAGCTACAATCAGTTCAAGAACTTCGAGCAACGAGGAGAGACGTTCAAGCAGTTGGTGGCTGGCTATTAGCTATTGGCTTTTGGCTATTAGCTTATTAACTTAGACTTAGACATAAACTATAACTATAACTATAACTATGACTATAACATTAATTCTATTCACTATTCACGACCTTCAATAACCAATAACCTATAACCCATAACCATTAATAGAAATGAAAAAGCACCTTTTAGTCACCCTCATGGCAGCTGTCTTATTTGCCGGCTGCGGACAGAAAAAGACGGCAGAACAACAGGCAGAAACGAAGGCCAAAACCGAGGGCAACTACGACTACCTTAACCCTTCTGACGAAGGACAGACGGCTGCGGCAGAAAACCTCTCCGGCAAGGTCATTGCCCTCACCTCTGACGAGTTCCGGAGCAAAGTCACGGACATCAACCCCGAACTCGGTCTCCGTTACAAAGGCACCACCCCCTGCATCGTGGATTTCTACGCTGACTGGTGCCGCCCGTGCATGCAGCTGAAACCCATTACCGAAAAGCTCGCCGAGAAATACAAAGGACAATTGATTATCTACAAGGTGAATGTCGATAAGGCAGAGGACATCTGCCGGAGTCTCGGAATTCAAAGCATCCCCACCCTCTTCTTCTTCAAGCCCAACACGCAACCCGGAAAAATGGTCGGGGCACCTACGGAAGCGGAATTTGAGAAATTAATTCAGGATTTCATCAACAAGTAACGTATAATACGTAGGGGCGAATAATCATTCGCCCCTACCACCCTTAAACCATTCCATGCGAAAAATAAAGATCTTCTTTGTGATGCTACTCACGTGGGTGGGAACAACCGCGCAGGTGCCGGCGGACTCGCTGCCGAGCCTATTCCAACGTTGGGACACGCGCCTGAGCGAGCTCAACTATGAGGACCCGGAAATTGTTTCGTTGCACTATCTCTTTCTCCAGGACATACTCAAAAACATGGACAAGGTTGGCAATCAGTTGAACACCACATTGGCGAGAAATCCCAGGATGGACTTCTACGCCACAAAACAGGCCTACAGGCATATCCGCAGCAAGGCGGAACGGATGAACGCGACCTTTGCCGCGCACAAGTCACGGGTAGATCAGGAATTCTATCTACGCGCCGTGGAGGAGCTTTCTTTCCGCGACACCGCACGGACCATGTATCATCTGGATCGTGCCCTGCAATATAATCCACACAACCCCGACGCCATGTTGCTGAAATGCAAAATCCTGCTGGCGCAGAACCAATACCAGCCCTGCGTTGACCTCATCCACAAAGTCTATACACAGACCACCCTGACAGAGGAGCAGGAGAATGCCGTTTCCGATTTCACGTTGGAACTCTACGACCGCCTTTACACCCACGGAGACGAATTGGTGAAAAGCGGGCGTGCAGCGGAAGCGTTGGAGGTCTTTCTCGCTTTGGAACATTTCTGCAACAACATGCCCAGCGGCTACTGCAATGACGACTACTACAAAGGCATTCTGCGCTCGCGCGAAGGCGTCTATGAGTCGTACCTCAGCATCGCCCGCGAAGCCGAAAAACGCGGCAACCGCGAAATGGCGAAGAAGTTCTATCAATATGCGGAAGAGTACCTGCGACGGAACGACGAAAACTGACTTTGACTTTTAGCTATTAGCTATTGGCTTTAATACTTTAAACCTTGAACCTTGAACCTTATTACACCGTAAACATGAAAAGAACCATCATTTTCAGCATCATATCTTTGTTATTCGCGACAGCTGTTATCGCGCAATCGCCCGCGAAGTACTGGGTGGCGTTCACCGACAAGAAGGGAACCCCCTACTCCATCGACAAGCCCGAAGCGTTCCTGTCGCCGCGCGCCATCGAGCTGCGGAAGGCCCACGGCATCGCTATTGACGAGCGCGACCTGCCCGTGAACCCCGACTATGTGCGTCAAGTGCTCGCCCTCGACACGGCCGCCCGCTGCTTCACCACCACCAAGTGGCTCAACGGAATGACCGTCTATGCCCTGCGCGAGGACATGAAGGAGGCCATCGAGAAGCTGCCCTTCGTGGATTCCGTGCAGCGCACTGATGTCCCGAAGGACACCCTGCTGCCACCCTGGAAACCCGCTTACGTCTTCCCAGGGAGTGGCGGCCAGCCGATATGCTCATATCAGTCTGATATCCAGAAAAATAATGATTTTGACTACGGCAGAGCAACTCAGCAAGTGCGCATCAATAACGTGCAATGGCTGCACCGCATGGGCTTCCGTGGCGAGAACATGCAAATGATGGTTCTCGACGGCGGTTTCCAAAATATCGACACCATCTCGTGCTTCAACATCTTGCGCAACGACCACCGTCTGTTGGGCGCCCGCAATTTCGTGGAACCCGAAAAAGACCCGATGCGCAGGCACTCGCATGGCACAATGGTACTCTCCTGCATCGCCTCGTATCTTCCGGGAAAACTCGTCGGCACCGCCCCGATGGTGCAGGTCTATGTCGCACAGACCGAGGAGTCCGGCAGCGAGGACCGTGTGGAGGAGGACAACTGGGTAGCGGGATTGGAATACGCCGACAGTCTTGGTTGTCAAGTACTCAATTCCTCGTTGGGTTACACCACCTTCGATGACACCGTGAATCAGCGCACCTACGCCGACCTGACGGGTGAGGTAAGCCGTGCTTCGAGAGGCGCCACCATCGCCGCTTCCAAAGGACTGCTGATCTGCAACAGCGCAGGCAACGAAGGCGGTAAAAAGTGGAAGTACATCGGGGTACCAGCGGACGCAAAGGACATCCTCACCGTGGGAGCCGTAAACACCAAGCGTAAACGCGCCTATTTCAGCTCGTTCGGACCCACCGCCGACGGTCGCATCAAGCCCGACGCATGTGCCGTGGGCCGCAACACCTACGTCAGCACTCCTGTCGGCATCATCACCATGGCCGACGGCACGTCCTTCTCCTCCCCGATGCTTTCGGGCATGGTCGCCTGTCTGTGGCAGGCCTTCCCCGAGAAGAGCAACTACGAAATCATGGAGGCCGTGCGCCAGGCCGGCGACCGCAATGTGGTGATGAACGGCAATGTCTATGCGACTCCCGACACCAATGATGGCTACGGTTACGGCATCGCTGATTTTCTGAGAGCGTACAATATCCTGACCTTTGGCGGTGAAGACGACGTGTTATTCGTCGTCCATTCGCGCGAAATGAACAGCAAAACGAGCAACCAGTTTTTTGTTATCGTAAAAAGTTCGGAAAAACAAATGTACAACACCCTGACGGTCACAGCCACACCACTTACCTATCGCAATGGAAAAGCCACGGAGGGAAAGCCCGTAAAAGTAAAAGTGTTTCAGAATCATGTCGATGTGGTGAGTGAAGGGATTTCTGGTCTCATCCACATCATCACCCTCCCGAAACTGCCGAAAAGCAAGCCCTACCAGCTCTACCGCGTCGATTTCGTCATTGACGGCAAGACGGTGAGCCGGATTGTGGGGCTGGAGCAGCCAGTGGAAGAGAAGAAGTAGCGTATTTAAAATTTGTGTACCTTTGCCGCTTGTTAAGTTTTAAGAAAGATGACCAACAAAAACAGACATGTTCTCAGTCAAATCAAGGCCGTGGCACGCGACACCGCGCCCGAAGGCAGCCAGATTCTTTTGTTCGGTTCCAGAGCAAGAGGAACGGCTCGAAAAGGATCCGACTGGGATATTCTCATCATTCTCCCTAAGCAGCAACTCATGCAATCTGATTATGACCAAGTGAGCTTCCCTCTTGTTGAGTTGGGTTGGATACTCGGAGAACAAATCAATCCGATTATTTATACACAAGACGAATGGCAAGCGAACAGCATCACGCCTTTTTATGATAATGTTCAACGGGATGCAATTAAAATTTTATAACCTATGGATACCAAAACATTAGTCTCACTTCAAAAAGACAAGGCTCATCGCTTTCTGCAAGAAGCAGATGACATGCTTCAACAGCAACGGTGGGACTTGGCAGCAAATCGGTATTATTATGCCTGCTATCATATAGTCCATGCCGTTTTTATTTCCAACAACATTATCGTAAAGACCCACGATGGAACTCTTACAGAACTTGGCAAGCACTTCATTCTTACAGGTAAATTAGACAAACAATTTGGTCGCTTTTTTGCCCGAATGATTCAACTTCGCATCAAAGCAGATTACAACAGCATAGCAGAAGTTTCGGAAACGGAAGTCCGTGAAATGGCTCCTTTATCCCACGAGTTTGTAGATAATATAGAAAATCTTCTTCCCTTAAACAGCAAACAATAAACCAAAAGATATGACTTTACAAGAGTTTCAAGCAGATTTGAGAGCGGGCATTCCGGCTGAAATCCCCGCCGCACAACCCTACGATCCTACAGTAAACCATGCGCCGAAGCGCAAGGACATCCTCACCAAGAAGGAGAAACAGTTGGCCCTGCGCAACGCGCTCCGCTATTTCCCGGCCTCGCAGCACGCCGCTTTGGCTCCTGAGTTCGCCAAAGAGTTGCACGACTACGGCCGCATCTACATGTACCGCTACCGCCCAACCTACGAGATGTACGCCCGTCCCATCGACGCGTACCCCGCCAAGTGCCAGCAGGCGGCGGCCATCATGCTGATGATCCAGAACAACCTCGATCCCGCCGTGGCACAGCACCCGCACGAGCTGATCACCTACGGCGGCAACGGCGCTGTTTTCCAAAACTGGGCACAATACCGCCTGGTCATGAAATACCTGTCGGAGATGACCGACGAACAGACCCTCGTGATGTACTCCGGTCACCCGCTGGGACTTTTCCCGTCACACAAAGACGCCCCCCGCGTGGTCGTGACCAACGGCATGGTAATCCCCAACTACTCCAAACCCGATGACTGGGAGCGCATGAACGCGCTGGGAGTCAGCCAGTACGGTCAGATGACCGCCGGTTCCTACATGTACATCGGACCGCAAGGCATCGTGCACGGCACCACCATCACGGTGCTGAACGCCAGCCGTAAGATCGGTGGCGAAATCGGTGGCAAGCTCTTCGTGACCGCTGGTTTGGGCGGCATGTCAGGCGCACAACCGAAGGCCGGCAACATCGCCGGTGTGGTCTCCATTACCGCTGAGATCAACCCCGCCGCCACGCAGAAACGCTACGAGCAGGGCTGGGTCGATGAGGTGCACGAAAACCTCGACGAATTGTTTGTGAAGGTGAATGAGGCTCGTGCCCAGAAGATCGCGAAATCATTTGCCTATCAAGGAAATATCGTCGATTTGTGGGAATACTGCGCCGAACACGACATCCAAGTCGATCTCGGCAGCGACCAGACTTCGTTGCACAACCCGTGGGCAGGCGGCTACTATCCTGTGGGCATCTCCTTTGAGGAGTCCAAGCAGATGATGGCCGACTATCCCGAGAAGTTCAAAGCCGCTGTAGAGGCGAGCTTACGCCGCCAGGTGGCCGCCATCAACAAGCTGACAGCCAAGGGCATGTACTTCTTCGACTACGGCAACGCCTTCCTGTTGCAATCCTCCCGCGCTGGTGCCGACATCCTCAAGGAGGACGGCAGCTTCCGCTATCCCTCTTACGTCCAAGACATTATGGGACCGATGTGCTTCGACTACGGTTTCGGCCCGTTCCGCTGGGTCTGCACTTCAGGCAAGCCCGAGGACCTCGACGTCACCGACCACATCGCCATGGACGTGTTGAGAGAGATCAGCGAACATGCACCTGCGGAGATTTCCCAGCAGATGCGCGACAACATCACCTGGATCAAGGGGGCCAAGGAGAACCACCTCGTCGTGGGTTCGCAAGCCCGTATCTTATATGCTGATTGTGAAGGTCGTACGAAAATCGCCGCCGAGTTCAACAAGGCGGTGCGCGACGGCAGACTCTCCGCGCCGGTCGTCTTAGGCCGTGACCACCACGACGTGAGCGGCACGGATTCCCCGTTCCGTGAGACCTCCAACATCTACGACGGCAGCAGCTTCTGCGCTGACATGGCCGTGCAGAACGTCATTGGCGACGGTTTCCGCGGCGCCACGTGGGTGAGTATCCACAACGGTGGCGGCGTCGGCTGGGGCGAGGTCATCAACGGCGGCTTCGGCATGGTGCTCGACGGCAGCGACGACAGTGACCGCCGTCTGCGCTCGATGCTCTTCTGGGACGTGAACAACGGCATCTCGCGCCGCGCATGGGCCCGCAATGACGGCGCCCTCTTCGCCATCAAGCGCGCGATGGAGGCATGTCCGGAATTGCACGTGACGCTGCCGAATTTCGCGGAGGATGCATTGATTGAGAAAATGTTCTAACAGTGAACAGTGAACAGTGAGCAGTGAGCAGTTGGTTGTGACGATTTAGCGTGTTACTATGAATCATAAGGATTTGGCGGTTTGGAAAGAGAGTATGAAATTGGTAAAGGAAGTTTATCTTTTACTGAAATCATATCCGTCTTATGAACAATTCGGAATTTGTTCTCAGATGAGAAGGACTGCGGTGTCTATTCCTTCTAACATTGCAGAAGGTGCGGGACGAAACAGCGACAAGGAACTTTTACGTTTTTGCCTTATTTCCCAAGGTTCATTAGCTGAATTAGAAACTCAATTGCTGATTTCTGCTGAACTTGATTACATTAAATCAAATAATGACATATTCGAGCAACTTATTACGGTTAGAAAAATTTTATCAGGATATATCAGTTATCTCAATACAAAACTAACCAAACAATCAACATCGAACCCCAAATCCTGATCACTGATCACTATTCACTGATCACTAAAATGATAATGCGTACTCCAACCATAACGATATTGATCCTAACGCTCGTTGCGTGCCTTTCCGGCTGCCGCAAGAAGCCCGCCCCTATCGTCATTACCCCCGACATTGAGAAGAACCACCTGCAAAGGAACCATATATTCGGGAATGTCAAGGAGTTGGGAACTGCGACCTTTTATGTGCAGCGGGATTCCATACCCGTGAAGGACACAGCGGACCTGAAGAGACTGATGGCCGTTTGCGATTCAACATGCGGGGTTTCCGACCGTGCCAGCTCCATTCAACGCTACACCTCTGACGGATGGTTGATGGAGTTCATCAAGCTCTCCGAATCCGACACGATCCTTCGCCGCAACTACACGTACGACAAGGAAGCGCACATCACAGGATGGGAAGAGTATGACGCTGACGGGGCGCAGGTTACGCACGGGAACTACACCTACGACCGTAACGGGTTTCTCGTGGGCGAACAGATTTTCCAAGGCGACAGTATGGTGATGTCGTTCAGTCACACCACCGACGGTATCGGCAACGCCATTCGAACCGTACAGTCGTTCGGCAGGTATAAGACCACGCTGGAGAACAAGTACAACGAGCAAGGGCTGGTGACGGAAATCATAGAATACGAACCCAACGGCAAGGTCTTCAAGACCGCAAAAATGGAGTACGACAACTACGGCGACGAAGTCAACCGCTGCGTCTATAAGGCCGGCAACCAGATGATTGAATACACCTACACGGAATACGCCCAGGACGGCCGCGTGCGCAAGGTCATTTACGAGGACAAACTGCACCACGTCAAGGAATTCCACTACTTCTTCGACTACGACACCCACAAAAACTGGCAGACCGAGGTCTGCGCCGTTGATGGACAAATCGTCTATATCAAAAAACGGACGTTCTCTTATTATTAACATGTATCCCCTACGGGGATTTTAAAACCGCGTGGATGCACCGTTCTACAGATATGGATCCCCTGACGGGGATTGCCCAACACGAAGTAATCAACAGCCGAAGGCTATCCAACAGCCGAAGGCTAATCAACAGCCGAAGGCTAATCAACAGCCGAAGGCTAATCAACAGCCGAAGGCTAATCAACAGCCGAAGGCTAATCAACAGCCGAAGGCTAACTAACACGAAGTAAAAAACACGAAGTAAAAAACACGAAGTAATTAACCTATAAACTTAAAAAAGATGGATTTAAGCAAGATTTTATCGATCACAGGCAAAGGAGGCCTGTTCAAGTTCCTCTCTAAAACGACCAACAGCTTCATCGTGGAAGGGTTGGATGACGGCAAACGTTTTCCTGCCTTCTCCAGCGACGGTGTGGCCGCACTGGACAACATCGCTATTTTCACTGAAACGGACGAAGTGCCGTTGCAGACCGTTTTCCAAAACATCTACCGCAAAGAGGACGGCAAGAAATTGGAGATTCCGAAAGACAGCAACGCCATCAAGGCCTATTTCGCTGAGATTCTGCCCGAATACGACCGCGATCGCGTCTATGTTTCCAACATGAAGAAGGTCTTCTCTTGGTACAACATCCTCGTGGAGCACAATCTGGTGGATTTAGAGGAACCGGCAACCGAGGAAAAGACCGAGGAACCCGCAGAGAAATCTGACAACGAATAATTCCCGACCGTAGAGACGCAAAATTTTGCGTCTCTACATTTTCCAATCACTATTCACTATTCACCACTCACTACTCACTATTCACTACTCACTACAAACTATAAACCAGCTTCAATAACCAATAACCCATAACCAATAACCATTATGAAAGAAAACCGTCCATGGCTCATTTGGCTCACCATCATTGCTGTCATCCTTGCCGGTGTAGGCATCTTTTTCTATTACAACCTTTTCCGGCAATCGAAGTCGGAGCTGATCGAGGCTATCCCGACGGATGCAACGTTCATCTTCACATTGAACGACAATGACGGTTTCGTGGTCAGTTCGGCAAAGGTGGCGACTTACCTGAACGAGATTTTCGCAATGGATGCGCTGCCCGCATACGAGACCATGCGCGGCAAGCTGCCTGACGGCGAGTACGACCTCACCGTTTCAGGACACACCAACAATGAGGGAGTCAGTGTCCTTTTCAACACGCACGCCGACAAGGCGGCTTTCAAACGGCTTTTGCGCGCCCTCAGCATCGACCCCAACAATTACACGGCTTTTGAGAACAACCGAATCTACACCTACGGCACCAATTTCAAAAGCATGAAGTTTGTCTTTCTCAACCATGTCATATCCTTCTCCACCGACATAGAGCTGTTGAAACGCGCCATCGTGCAACATTCCCATCCCAAAAATCTGTTGTCGGACAAACAGTTCAAGGAGATGTATAATCTTACGGAGAAAAACAACAAACAAAACTGGCTGATTATCAATCCGAAGAGTTATACCAAATATCTCTCCTCTTTTCTGAAAGAGGATATGGTGAAAACAATCACAGACGGCTTGGCAGCCACTGGTTGGACAGCATTGCAGCTGCGCTTTTCCGGCAATGAGATGTATCTTTCCGGCTATGCGTTCATGGACAATCCCGACCGTTACACCAGTGAACGTTTCAACGTTTCCAAATCTGACGGCATGGAAG
Organism: uncultured Bacteroidales bacterium; assembly: GCA_900315245.1. Classification (GTDB taxonomy): domain Bacteria; phylum Bacteroidota; class Bacteroidia; order Bacteroidales; family WCHB1-69; genus F23-D06. Next base: position 151,902 of record OMYJ01000007.1, on the reverse strand, counting down.
ACTTTCTGTCCGTCTTCCCCAATCTTGTGAGCTGGTACACTCGGGCCTGCAACGGCAAATCCTACTGGGCAAATGTCATTGACCGCACCCCGGGCCTTAACGAGGGTCAAAAGGCCACCTTAAACAAACTTGCCCCCACGCATGCCGGTTGTTTTTCACTCTGCGCAGACACAAACAAATACCAATATTTCGTCCTTCTTCCCGATTCCACAAACGATTTCCTCGGCTTATTGTACTCGAACACCAATTGTGGCGACTCCGTACGAAACGCGTATCCCAATGGCATTTATCCGCTGCCTTATATGCTTGCACCCATGATGCCAGTGCTGATGCCAGACAGCATGAGTTGGGTGGTCGCCAATGACCGCGCCCTCGTCTTCGCCCCCTCTTCAGAAGCGGCAACTGCCTACCTGAAAAGTTTCAAGAGCAATGAAGACTTGAGTAAAAACCGCTACTATGGTTTTGTCAACGAAGCTGTTGCATCGTCTTCCATATTCAATTATGTGATTTTACATGAAGATGCAGACCCTTATTGGCCATCACAGCTCTCTGAAAAAGGGAAATCTTCACATTTTGGAAAGGAGATGCGCATCTTCTCCCTCAGCTGCGATGCCATGGAGAAAGGAAGGAATTTGCTGCCCGTGAATTTGTATCTGCTGTTTTAGGTTCAAGGTTCTGCTTCTCGCCAGCGAACACATCAATAACCTATAACCCATAACCATTAAAAATCCGAATTAACCTCCAACGCCTCCACCTTGGAATTTTTCCCGTCAATATAGGATATTACCACTGGTGAGGTGCTGTGATAGCTGCATTTGGAAAGGATGATCGTGTTAAATCCTTGGGTCAGCGTGTCGGTGTCGGTCTGCCATTTGGAGTAGTCGGAAGTGTATTTCACATAAACCGGCTCCCCTTTAATATTATTAACCTCCTGCGTGATTTCTCCGTACTTGCCACTGAGGCGGTCCTGCAAATCCGGATAAGTGAACTGGGTGCTCATATTGAAATAGACATCCACCTTGTAGATGAGGTGGGTCTTGGCGGCAGAACGGATTTCCACTTTCACGCGCTCGCCCGCGAAAGTGCCTTTCATCACAGTATAATTGGGTTTTGTATGGCTGACATCCTCCACGAAACCCTTGCCCTTGAGTTTGGAAACGAATGTGGACATTGTGCTGTTCATGCTGACACCCAAAAACTTCATCGGCTGCGTCTGCGCATAACCGGCAACCAAAGCTACACAAAACAACACGGTAAAAATTATCTTTTTCATAAACAAGATTCGAATCAAATTCGCGTGCAAAAGTACATTTTTCATCGGATATAGAATGACTGTTATCAAACCTTTTGGTTTATTTCGTACATTTGCGGCATAAAAAAAAGATCTGTCTATCGTTTTGAAGCACCTCATTGTCAAAATATTAGTCCTCTTCTGCTGTATATTCTCCGCTATGATCCTTCATGCGCAGCGCGAACGCAACCTCATTTACATGGTTGACGCAAGCTCCGCCATGAACAACACCCAAAGCCTTTGGAAAAACACCCTGAAATGGCTTGAGCACGACATCCAGAATCAACATGAGGGGAAAGTGACCTTCATCCCCTTCCAAGAAGAAACTTCCCCCTCCATCTCTTTCAACGCCAACGAACAGACTGAAAATCAACTAAATGGGTTTGTCAGCAAGGTGGAAAACGAAATGGGACGATTGATGCGGAAAAAGGAACAAGCGAATCATTACAACGCCATAAAGGAAGCGGTAAAACATATTGACAACAAAAAAGACAATTTCATCTACATTTTGACGAACAGTCCCGTTCAAACAAGCGATGCGGAAGCGCTCTGCCGTTTTATCCGAAACTGGTGCGTCATGAAGCCCGAAAACGTCCATGTCTTCTACATCATGCTCTCCCAAAACGCATACAACGAGTCTGTTGTAGAAGCTATCAATTGTTGTCCGGATGTCTTTCTCCTTGAATCAAAAGGGCGGAAGCCAAAACCCGTATGTGCCTTTATGCCACGCGAAATCGTGGTGAACCTGCAAGACATGCAGGACAACAGCCGTAACAGCTGGCCCTTTGGCATTTCATCAAGGCAAGAGATTCATTTCTCCATCGACGGCCCGTTCACCTTTTCCGCAAACACGGATGACCCTCTCTTCCATGTGCAAAACAAAATCCAGCTTGCAAACAGCTACGGCAGTATCAACATCATGCCCAAATTCCCCAAAACCATTGAGGACAGCTTGTCAGGCAGGAACGAATACCACTTTGACATCCGAATAAAAGCGGACACCCACGACCTTTGGCTCGTCACCGACAGCATCCATGTCCGTGTGGTGAACAAGCCCGAACGAATCCTTTATCTTCCGCTCAGATGGTTTTCCGAACTTCAAATACAACATTACCCCACGTTTCTGTTCTGGAAAGCCAACCGGCCCGACACGCTCCACATCCGTTTGGAGGATTTCATGAACAAAGAAGCTCGTCGAAACAATGCCACCGCACTCTTCCAACTTTCCTTCAACAACATTCAAGAATCTGATTTCCAACTGTTTTTTAATGGAACAGAGCGGGAGGACAAAACATTCACTTTGGACTCCAACACCACCTCAAGCCGACTGGACATTGTCTTTTCCGAAGATGTCCCTACCGGCTCGCACCAACTTGTGCTACGGTGTCTGTCCAGTGAGCGTTTGGAGCGCATCAACGCAATGGCGCCGGAAAAACTGTATCAATCCCAACTTATCGAATATCAGCACCGACAAAATCCGTTAGCATACCTACTAATCATTTTCTGCCTGCTATTGATCGCCATTCCACCTTCCATTTGTCTTATTTCACAAAAATCCTCGAAATGAAAAAAAATTTCATATACATATTGTTGTCCTGCCTGACACTGACGATGTGTTCCTGTCATCAGAAATCTGTCATTCACTTTGAAGGTCAGGCTTTTGGAACAATGTACTCCATCAACTGCATCGGCAACAGCGCTTCGGATGAAAGCAGAATATTGCGTCCGCAAATCGACTCGCTGTTGGCGGATTTGTCACACACCTTCTCCATTTTCGACACCACCTCCATCATATACCACTGGAACAAGGGGGAAGATGTCAAGTTGAACGAAGACTTCCTGTACGTGCTGCGGCTTTCCAAGAGTGTGAGTGCAGTCACCGACGGCGCGTTCGACTGCACCGTGCAGCCGCTGGTGCAGCTGTGGGGCTTCGGCAAGGACGGCGTGCGCCACACGGTTGGTGACGACACGCTCGCAGCGATTCGCGAGTTCGTCGGTTTCCAACTTGTTGACATCCAAGGGGACAGCATCCTTCGGAAAGACCCGCGCGTGCAGCTGAACTTCAATGCCGTGGCGAAGGGCTATGCTGTTGATCGTGTGGCCGACTGGTTGGTGGAAAACGGCTACACGGACTGTCTCGTCGAGATTGGCGGCGAGGTGGCGGCCCGCGGCACCAAGAACGGCAAGCCCTGGAAGGTGGGCATCCAGGTGCCGACCAAGACAGCCGACGGGGCGCGTGAGAGCTTCGAAACGATTCCCCTGCCCGACCGTCGGGCCGTGGCCACGAGCGGCAACTACCGCAACTACTTCGAGGAGGGCGGTGTGCGCTACACCCACATCCTCGACCCGCGCACCGGCCAGCCCGAGCGCACCAACCTGCTGAGCGTCACGGTTGTCGCCCCCGACTGCGCCACCGCCGACGCCTACGCCACCGCCTTCATGGTACTCGGCCACGAAAAGTCCGAACAAATCGTGAAGCAGCATCCGGAACTGGAGGCGTGGTTTATTGTTGCGGAAGAGGACGGAGGGTTCACAATGAGGAAACATCCTACAACGGAGGGCCAGCATTAGGACCAAATCGGACCGTCAACAGATTTCCGAATTTTATAATTTTGCGCGTCTAAAATTCCCTTTATGAAACCCAACGAAACCGAAATCCTGCAACTTCGCGAAATGGTAGAGGAGTCCGTGTCGCGCAAGATGAAAACCCCGGCTGACTTCCAATTCCTGACCGGCGTGATCCAGGAGCGTTGCAAAGAAACGCTCGGCGTGACCACCCTCAAGCGCATCTGGGGTTATGTGGAGGGCTACGACACCACCCGCTACTCCACCCTCTCGGTCCTCGCCCGTTGCGTGGGTTTCCGCGACTGGGAGGACTTCCTGACCAACCACAACCGCATGGGCGAATCCTCGAACCTGGTGCTCGGCCGCGCCCTGCATCCCGAAGAGATCCCTGAGGAAGGTCTCGTGCGCATCGCGTGGTCTCCTGACCGCCGTGTGCTGCTGCGTCACCTCGGCGAAGGGAGTTTCATGGTGATGGAAAGCGAGAATTCCAAGCTCAAGCCCGGCGACTCCTTCTCCTGTTCTTGTTTCGTCATCGGGGAACCGCTCTACCTCGACAACTTCGTACACGGCAGCAACGCCCCGACGCTGTTCGTGGTCGGCAACAAAGGCGGGCTCACGGAAGTGTCGATGATGCGATGAAGCGATGAATGACGATGATTGGAACGATAGATGGTGCGTTGGTTGACAAAACGTGCCTTTTCGGTTTATAAAAAAAATATCGAATATTGTGTGGACATTAAAAAAGTGTATCTTTGCGGTGTCGTTTTACCATACAGCGCAGGTAACGAAGACTGTCAGCGTCGATGTTTTTGGCAGTGACGAACAATATAAGACCGAAGGTTCACTTCGGTCTTTTTAATATATCAAAGGCTGAGAGCAACCATTTCTTTATCTTCCCATTCTGTTCGTTTTCCAATGCCACAACAAATCTGAAAGTCTCGCTTTCAAACACTTTTTTCTGACTGTCTGACTTCTTTAGATTGAAATTGCCAAATTGAACGACGATAGGTACAAAATCTTCCACATTAAATCCCAACTTATTGATTTCAAGTTCGTGCTTGTCAATAATGTGAGCCAAACCATATCCTTTGTGTTTGATCGGGTCTGTAATTTCTCCCCAAACGATGTCAATGTCCCCAATGTCGCTGCGGTACAGGGCTGCTATACATTCGCCATTTTTCTTTTCACGTAGAAATTTGATAGCCTCTTTTGGCTTCCCCGCAAATTGTCTGTACACTGGACCATATTTCCCTGTTTCTACAACTGCTTCTTTAATATTAGTTTTCGTCATTCTTTTTTTTGTTCGTTCCGGTCAGGCAGTCATCCGTAGAGACGTGCCATGGCGCGTCTCTGAAACGGGAACACAAATGCCCCATTGTTCAACCGCATTTCCGATGACAAAGGTACAACAAAACATCCCGTTTGTCAAGGGTTTTGCGTAATTTATTTCTCGCTGAGAGTCAATTGTTTACAAAAATTCAGTTAACTATTCGATTTCTAATTGTAAATTTTAAGGTCGTGATTTGGCGAAAAATTTGACGATGAAGCGACGAAACGATGAAACGATGAAGCGATGAAACGATGAAGCGATGATGATAGGGGCTCTTGCGAGAGCAACCCCTAACAGCCGACCCTAATTCGGACCAATTCGGACCAAACGGGCAATCAATCAAGATATTATCTTTGCGGCGTGAAATCACAGGCAACGGATTTCACGTCGTTCTTTGAAAAAAAACACAATTCACGCTTGTGTATGATTTTTTTATATTTTTGCAGCATGTTTTCCTCGAAAAACTGACGTTCTTTAGTTATCGTGCAATCGCTTTTTGTTTGTCAAAGAAATCTAGCAAATTTTAATCAACAGCAGAAAAGCAATTACAGTGATCATGCCTGCAACAGGCGTGGATTGTTTTTTGTTTTCTGCTTGGGTTTTGCTAGAACCTCTTTGACGACAAAGACAGGCCACGCCTTTTTTCGTGCCTGTTAGTGAAGCCCTTGCAGTATTGATTCATTGATCAAAAACAATCAAAACTTAATTGTTATGGGTATTCTCAACAACATCAAAGACCGATTCAACAACGCGGAGTTCACGGTCGCTCCGAACAAGAAATTGAAAACCATTTCAGCGGAATTCAAGAAAAATTTCGACTGCACACTTGTCTTCTACAAAGGGTCGATGATCGCGGACGGCGACATGACGCTTGCGGAATTGGACAAGCACACTTCCAAAAATGTGAAAAAAGCTAACGCAGAGATCAAACTCAAGGGCAGCACCAAGGTGGGAGATGCAGAGAAAATGTTTAACGATGCTTTTGGCGTAACCGTCCAAATCAAGGACAAGGCCGGCAAGGAGTGTGTGCCGAACAACATCACCATCGGGCAGGCTGCTCGTGGCGAATATTAACAGAAACCTTTTTCAACCCAATTATTCACTAAAAAAACATTCATTATGGCAGAATTTAACATTAGCGGCCGCTTGACGGTCAAAAGTCTGAAGAAACAATTCAAAGAAGCTTTCGGTGCAACGCTGAGAGTTTACAAGGGCAAACAATTCGCTGACGATGACGCCACGCTCGCGTCTATCCGCGTGGGCGACGCCAAGGGCGGTGAACTCAAATGCGCCGGAAACCTCAAGGTCGGCAACTTCGAGACCAAAATGAAAGAGCTGTTCGGCGTCACCGTGCAAGTCGCCACCAAGGACGACAGCGCACTGGCCGACAACGACATCACTATCGCTGCCGCCGGCAGATAGTATTTCGTTTTAAATCGCAAAGTTGTACGCTGGCACAACAGCGTACAACTTTTATGAGTTTAATTCAAAAAAGCACCAATCCACCACTAAAATATCACATTATGTCTCGTGTACGTGGTCTTTCATTTTCCTTAAAACGGGCCATCGGCATCTCTGGTCTCAAGACCAAAATCGCCCGCAAGACACGCATACCAACCACCAAAGGCGGCCTGGAACGCAAAATCGGGAGGGGAATCCTCAACCTTTTCACAGGCAGGAAAAAACGTAAATAATGGCGACACAAGAAATCGCAGCCAATCTCGAACTAGACACCTTAGTTGACGATGTTCAGGCTTGTATAGCAGATGTCACAAATCTATCTGCTGATGAACTGACTAAAAAGCTCACCGACGCCGCCAAAAAGGTAAATCCCGAAGAAAAAGACGGGATATTAGCCCTCTGCCTCCAACTGATGGGATGCGATTCCTACCTTGCAGAAGAAGAGATCAACAATTTCTTTGTCCTTGCCGGCATTCTTGGCATTGACACAGAACATGCCAAAGGTATTCTAACGGAACTTGTTGAAGAAAAGGAAATGTAAAGCCTCGCTATTCCCAACATCTTTCATACCAATCCTTACGACACATACTATAATGAACACCAACGATATTGACATTTTCAACCATTCAGCTGGCGGCAACGGGGATAAAACACCGTTGCCGCAGGTTGAATCGTTGCGCCCACTCGTACGCTCCGCCCTGATGAAGGACGAACTCTCCGAACTTGATGCGGGCATCCTGATACGCAAAGCCGTGGCAATAGGGTTCGATGCCGAGGAGTTCGGACTGTTGTTGGACGCTATGGTGACCTCCAAAAAACGAGGCGCTAAAAAATCCCTCTTCCGGAAACCCAACTACGACGACTATTTCGAATTCGAATTCGATGACGATTTCGACAAGACTTTCCTGACGGAGGAAGAACGGAAACGGAAAGATTTGGCTGAATTGGACGACGCAATGAAAATGATGGATGATGTCTCTGACTTCGCAAAAAAGATATCCAACATCACAAAATTATTCGAATAATCTATTACAACTGTAGAATAAAAACACCGAAGATAAGTGTAACCAGAGTAAGCCGAAAATCCGGAAAAGAGTAGGCAAAACAACAAAAACAATATTATTATGGAACCTAAAGTTTTAGTTTATGGAAAAGCAAAAGGGTGGACTGCCCTTGGCATAATTAATGCCTATTTGAAGATTTATCCTTACGCCACATTGGAAGACCTGAACAAGGCTTTCCCGCGCGATAAGTTCGCCTCGACTAAAAGCACTGACAAACTTCTCGTTGATTTGAATGAACTGGAGAATGGAGTCGAGGCAAACGGCACCGATCGCGAGAAAGCAGACGTCGCCCAATGGAGAAAAATTCACTGGTATCTCACCTTGGAAGACGGCACCGAAGTTATCTTCTACAAGATAATGTGGGGAGAAAGCAACTTCCCAACCATAGTGGAGCACGCAAAGGGACTCGGCATAGAGGTTGCCTCCTTCGAAAAGACCAAAGGAGGCACTGAACGCGGCTCCTACGAGTTGGAATATCTTGCCGGCTTCACCTTCCAAGTGGACGGCCGTATGACGGTGAACACCTTGCAGCAGGAATTCAAAGATGCTTTCAATGCCTGCCTGCGTGTTTATGAACCCAGCGGCAAAAAGGCGAACCCGAAGGCACACCTCGCCGGTCTTCGCATTGACGGTGATGCCACCCAAGTGGGTAGTTTCGAGGCCACCAACGAAATGAAGGTGATGGACTTTGAATATAAGATGAAATCCATTTTCGGCATCAATGTCCAGGTGGCCCGCTCGGATGACAGCAAACTTTCCAACGACAGCTCCATGTTGAAAGACGCTGGAAATAACTAACCATAATTATTGATGACTATCTGACAGTTTTGCCAGATAGTCATCTTTTTTTGAACTAGACTTTCACGAACCGCCTTTCCACCGAACGGATTAATCAAGCAGAGACTCCAACGGAATGGAGCTTGAGCTGAATAAAACGCTATCACGGAGTCCGCCGAAAATCCGAAAAAGAGTAGGCATTACTATTTATCCTTTGTCAAAAAAACAATGATAAGCCCATTGACAACGCAGTTGAAAGAAGAATACGTCGCGCTATGGAATGTTCCAAGTTTTAGAGAAAGATTCTGCAACCGCAAGATAAGACTTGACAACAAGACGGAAGAATGGGTTCTTGAACGCGACAAGTGCAAGTATTCTGAGAAGAAAAATAGCGGTGACAAACCGGATGAGATTCCCTGCATTGAAATAAGCGACCGGCTTTGCGAGGGAGCTCCTCTCCTGTTTGTCGGCATGAATCCTTCCGGAACTGACAAGAAAAGCTATTCCCGCAACAAAGAAGATGTGTTTGCCTATGGTGGGGACAGCCCGTACTATAGAGAGATGGGGGAGTTTGCGGAAAAATGTTTAGGTTGTACGAATAGTTTTTCAGAATTGGATCTTTTCGGTATCGTGCAGAGCAACCAGTCTGTCGTAAGAGAGGATTTTCTGGAAAACCCAGACTATTACAAGGAGATGTTTGAACTTTTTTTGAAGTATTTGATACTGACTCAGCCAAAAGTCATTATTGTTGCCAATGCTCTTGCTTGCAAAATGTTATGTAGGGATCTCTTGAAACTCGACCAACCCAAATACGACAATTTCTACAAGAATGCCAAGTATAGCTTGACCCAAAACGACCAACTCGGAGGCTACACCTTTTCCACAAAGGGTTTCAAGGCCCAGATGTACTTCTCCTCTATGCTTTCTGGACAACGTGCATTGGACAACGGCAGTAAGGACAACTTGATATGGATGGTCAGAAACTATTTGCGACATAACCATAAGGATATTTTAAGATGTAACGACAAGAAAGATACGCAGATTTATCCGGCAAGCAAAAAAATATGACATTTTTGAAACAACAACAATAACGACTAAACAAATAAATTTAAAAATATGGCAGATTATTACACAAAAATTACCAGTACTGACGAAAAAACATCCTTTGAATTCTACGGTTTCTATTATAAAATCATAGATGAATCCCAAAAAGAGGTGGCGCTAATACATGCTACAAATTCTTCTGAGAGGTGCGTCATCCCTATAAGAGTCAGATATAACGGAGTGGAATATACAGTCACCGCTCTGGATAGATACAAAGAAGCCGAGATATATTTTGATAAAAGAAAAAAAGGAAGCTCGAAAGTGTATGAGCAGATTTTTAATTCACAAACTAGAGAAGTGGTGTTGCCTAAAACAATCAAAAAAATTTCTTGTCGTTTTCCTTCCTCGTTGGAAACCATCACAATTCCCGATTCTGTCACTCTCATTGATTGCTGTGCTTTCTTGGGCTGTTCTTCATTAAAAGAAATCACAATACCCGATTCTGTCACTTCCATTCGTTACGGTACTTTCTTGGGCTGTTCTTCATTAAAAGAAATCACAATACCCGATTCTGTCACTGAAATTGGTGATTCTGCTTTCGAGCGTTGTTCTTCATTAAAAGAAATCACAATACCCGATTCCGTCACTTCCATTGGTCCCGATGCTTTCTCCGACTGTTCTTCATTAAAAGAAATCACAATACCCGATTCTGTCATTTTTATTAATTCCTCTGTTTTCAAGGGCTGTTCTTCATTAAAAGAAATCACAATACCCGATTCTGTCACTGCAGTTGCCAACGATGCCTTTGGTGATAATGGAGATCAGTTATGTGGTCTTGAGATCGCTAACATCTTGAACGAGGAGGGAGAGGTGGTCATTCACCCTACCGCATTCACCAATCGTGTAAAAATCAACTACCTGGGCAAAAAGAAAGCTCCGAAACCGGCAGCGGAAAAAGTAACCAAGGAAAAGAAAAAGGAAACAGTCCCGGCCAAAGGAGCCTCCATTGACCTGGAGAAACTCATCCAAGCCGCCCTAGTGGATGGTGTGGTCACCGACAAAGAGCGTGCCATCCTCATCAAAAAGGTAAAAGAAGCCGGCGGCGACACCGATGAGTTCGAGCTGCTGCTGGATGCTCGCATTTACGAGGCTCAGCAGAAAAACGCACCAAAAAAAAGAGAAAGAAACACCAAAGGCAGAGAAGAAAGTTGTCGAGAAAATAGAAGAACCCAAGAAAGAAAAAGAGACGCCCAAAGAAGTGAAACAAACCGCAAAGTCTGCCAGCTCGACCGCTCCCGGCCGCGATGTTTGGGAGAACATGGTGAAGGATGTGAAACCTGCGCTGCAGATTTTGGACAGGCTCGTTGCGGGGATGCCATACGTACAAGACGGCACCTACCAAGTGAACTACGACAGCAAAAGCTACATCGGCTTTTCGCAGAATGGCAAGGCCAAGAACTTCGTCACCTTTGCCCCACAGCCCAAGGCTCTCGTTGTCAATGCCTGGGGTATGGAGGATTCGGTGGCGATTGAAAAGATTGGCAAAGCGCTTCCGAACTTCGAGCACAAGGTCACCTCACGCAATGTCAGCTACCACACCTTCAAGTTCCCGGTGGACAAAGCCCCGACCACTGAGCAGACGAAGGCCGCGCTCACCATCTTGGAAATGGCACGAAAGAATTACGAGAAATAACAATTCCTACCACGGAGCCCGCCAAAAATCCGGAAAAGAGTAGGCGAAACAACAGTAATAAAGAATTATGAGCAAAGAGTACTACAAAAAGAAAATCATCGACCTGCGGGCGCAGCTGGAACGCGAGCGCGAGGCCAAGAAAAGAGACAACGAACGCTATGCGAGCCTGATCAAGAGCGCGTCCTCGCCCTCCTCAAAGGCTTCCTACCGCAAATCCAAGATCGACCATGCGGCCTCCCACGACCGCAACATCGAGTCCATCAAGCGCAACATCGAAAACGCCAAGGAGGCATTGAAGCGGGAGAAGTAACTGGGCGTCGCAAAATCGGTCAACTCATTAACAAAACGGACTTTGGGAAACAATAATTTAAACACCTTAGAACACTTATGAAATCCAGCATCATTGATGTGCCTCGCAAATATTCGGAGGCAGATTTGTTCGGAATCCAAAAATACCAGAACGCGCTAGTCAAGTTCATCCGGCTCACCAACACGCCCATCACCATCGCCCTGCAAGGCGAGTGGGGCAGCGGAAAGACCTCGCTGATGAACCAGCTCCGCTATGAGCTGTGTGACAAAGAGGGAGCACCCTATTTCCCCGTATGGGTCAACACGTGGCAGTATTCGCTGATGAAAACGCCACCGCAGGCCATTATGAGCATCCTCGAAGGGTGTATAAACCAAATCGGCGAAATCAATCCCGACCACAAATGGAACGAGAGCAAGAAGAAAATTGGCGGCATCTTCAAGAAAATGGCCTCGGTGGGCGCCAAGGTGGCGGCCAGCACCGTGGGCGTGGACGGAGATGTGGTGGACGAACTGTTCGGCGGCGAAAGCGCTGAGTCCGATATCCTCCAGCTGAAAAATGAAATCGCCAAACTCATCGAGGAGGCCCTCAAGATGAACCCGTCGAAAATCGGCTTCACTTTCTACATTGACGACCTCGACCGCATCGACCCGCCTGTCGCCGTGGAGATTCTGGAACTGATGAAGAACATCTTCGACCTCGACAAGTGCGTGTTCATCCTCGCCATAGACTACGACGTGGTCATCAAGGGCCTGAGATCCAAATTCGGCGAGCTGACCGACAAGAACGAGCGCGAGTTCCGCGCATTCTTCGACAAGATCATCCAACTGCCCTTCTCGATGCCCGTGGCCTCCTACAACGTTGACACCTTCCTGGTGGATGCCCTCCAGAAAATCGAATTTTTTTCACCAAAGGAATTGGAAAACGAGTCTCTGGCCGAAAACCTCAGTGAGATTGCCCGCCTGTCGGTCGGAAGCAACCCGCGCTCGTTGAAACGCCTGAGCAACACCCTGTCGCTCATCTCCATCATCAACGAAGGGGATGACGATGACGAGGTGAATGACACCAATGCCACACAGGCCAAACTGATCAATTTCGCGTTGGTCTGTATGCAGATCGCCTATCCGTACGTGTATAACCAGCTGACGGAAGAACCCGATTTCAAGAATTGGAACGATGGCACTGCCGCGAAGCTGAAACTGCGCCATCTGACCGAAGATGAGAAGGAGAGCCTGAACGCTGCCACAGAGTTCGACGAGGAGTGGGAGAAAGTGTTGTTCCGGATGTGTCAAAAGGAGACCTATCTGAGCATACGCGCCTTCCAAGTGTCGAGACTGCTCAACAAAATCGCCGAAATCATCGGCAATGACGACAAATTGGGCGACATCGTGGAATCGGTCATCGCCCTGTCGGCGGTCACCAACCTCAAGGCGTTCGACACGGCTCCGAAGAGGGGCAAGAGCCAGGCCGCCCTTGAAATAATGAGTTTCTTTGAGCATTTCGTGGCCGACTTGAAACCCTCCATTCCGAGCATAAGGGCGGTAAAAGGCAAGACCTACGGCAGGATTTACGAACGCAACAACTTAAAGGCGGAATTCCGCTGCTCGCCCAAAGACAATTCCTTCACGTTGCAGATTCAAACAGAAAACCCGGATATGGTGGAAAAGATAAACGTTATGGCTGGTGGCGACTTAGCCAAATACCATTTCAACTATCATTTGGGGAAGAAAAATCAAAACCTCCACAAATGGGAAGCGCAACTGGAGGGTGACTACCGCACCAACACCGACCAGATCAAGGAATCCTGTATCGAGTTTTACAATGCGGTGGTAAAACTGTAAAAAACTGAAAACAAACATTTTAACAAAACAACCACACCTCCTATAGAATATGAAGAAACTATTCCCCCTTTTCCTCCTCCTGGCGTGCTTCGTTACCGCCAACGCCCAAACCGACTCCCCCACCCTCTCCGCCGACCGGCCCGGAATGGCGACGGGACCCGACGTCACCCCCTTCCTGAAAGTGGTGTGGGAGACCGGCTTTGAAAGCACCTGGAACGGTTCCCCAGGATTCCTGCTGCCCACCACAATGCTGCGCTTCGGCGTAACCCGCTTCGCTGAACTGCGACTTGAGTACGATGGCTCGTACTGCCGCTTCGACCATCATGGACTCCGTTACTGGTCCTACGACGTGCAGCCGCTCGTCATCGGCACCAAAGTCAAAATCTTCGAAGGCTACAAGTGGGTGCCCAAAATCTCCCTGATGGCCAACCTCGCCATCCCACTCACCCGCGTGCCCGACGGAGGTGTGCAACCCCATGTGGCCCCGTCGCTCTACCTGCTCTTCCAAAACGACGTCACCGAGTGGTTCAACATCGGCTACAATGTTGGAGCGGAATGGTCAGGCGTCTCGCACATCCCGTCCACCTTCCTTGCCCTCTGCCTCGGCTTCAATATGTCCGACCGCTTCGGAGCCTTTGTGGAGAGTTACAACTACTTCACCCGTTACGGAAAGAAAAACACCGAAGCGGAATGCGACTTAGACTTCGGCTTCAACTGCCTCGTACACCCGCGTGTGCAACTCGACCTCTACGGGATGTTCAACTGCCAGGATCCCCGGAGTTTCAACGGAATTGGGCTCGGGGGGGCGTGGCTGATCAATTAGTGATTCCAGGAACAATAGTTACCCTCTGTATAGACGTTGCGCACAACGTCTATACACCGACATAACAAAAAAACGACAATATGACCCCCTTAAAACAATTCACACTCGCATCCATCGCCCTCCTGACCCTGTCGTTGGGCCTCTCCGCTTGCGGAAGCAAAAACCAGTCCTCGCAAGAAACTACTAAAAACGGCTTGATGAGCGAACAACCCCAGAAAAGCCCGGAGGAGATAATCAAGGAGAAAGCCGACGACCTGTTGGGCGATGCCGCCCTCGCCGTGCGCAAGTTCGAACGGGAACCCTCGGAGAAGAACTTCAAACGGCTGATGAAAGTCCATAAGGAGCTGCAGACGCTCTGCGACGATGAGGATCTTTTCCGTGCGGACCGGAAGCTGGCGGCAGAGGCCGACTCCACCGCACAGTCCGTCAAAGCCCTGTTGGAAACAGGACTGAAACGCATTCGCAAGCCGCTGTTCTCCGAAAGCGACCACCTGATTGCGGAAACGGAATCCCACCCGGTATATCTGCGCAAAGGCGAGAAACTGTTCCTCGATTTCGAGACGCAGGGCAACGTTACCTTGCGGGTCTATAACGCCGACAGCCATTCCGCGCTGAAAACGTACGCCGGGAAGAAAGTGGTACACGACTCCATCCCGGTCGCCCACACCGCCGTGTATGTGGTGGAATTCAAGCCCGTGGGCAGCCAGTACGTTGATTTCACGGCAACAAAATCCGTGGCGAAGGCCGAGGATCTCTCCAAAGAAACCCCCGACATCGAAGAGGAAAAGTCGGAATGCACCGCCAAAGACTTCGGGGCAAAGAAAATCCAGGGCATTAAGCTGAAGAGCGTGTTCGAGGAACCAAGAAAGGTCACGCTGCGCTCGCAGGGCAAGGCTCTGTTTTCGGGCGGCGGCACCCGCTCGGTGGTAGCCATGCAAGTACCCGCCGGCAGCACCGACGTAGCCTACAGCCTGCGTATCTCCACTTCACAAAGCGACCAAAACGCCGACGGACAGTTCTGCCGCAGAATGGACGAAAAATACAAGGAAATCAAGCTGTTAGGATTACCACTTTACGAATCCCACAACTCTTCCTCCAACATCTTCCGCGAGCTGCTCAACGCCTGCGAGCCCTACCGCGAGGAGGAGGCCTACTGTAACCTCTACATCTTCACCAGCTCCGCCGAGGCCAAGAAGTTCGCCGACGGCAAGCCCGTGGCAGACCTGAAGTACAACGTCGATCTCTCCAAGAAGGGCACCCAGTCGTGCAACGACCGCATCCCCACCAAAGGTGTGAAGACCCTCTACTTCGGCTTCGAGAACACCCGCGTGCGCTACTCCGTCTATCTGTGGCTCGAATCCTTGGCCACGATGCCCACCACGGAATACTACCGGGCGAAGTATGTTGTCAAGGAGTGAGGACGGCTACACCCTGTCCCGCGGCTGAGGAGCATTCGAACAGAACAACGCTGACATTTCGCCGGCAAGGCGTTCCCAAGCCCTTGCATCGTATATGAGCCATAAACGAAAAATTTGTACCTTTGCCGCGATAAAACCGCCCGTCATGAACACCGTCCACAAATACCCCGTGGGAATCCAGACCTTTGAAAGGCTGAGAAAAGAGAACTACCTCTATATCGACAAGACAGACTTGGTCTGGAAGGTCACCAAGGAGAGTCCTTTCGTCTTCCTCTGCCGGCCGCGTCGGTTCGGCAAGAGCCTGCTGTCCACCACGTTAGACTCGTATTTCAAAGGACAGAAGGAACTCTTCGAAGGACTCAAGATCATGGATCTGGAGACGGAGAATTGTGGAGCCGGAAATCAGGAAATAGCCTGTGCCACCGAGCCCGCAGCCTTAACGGCCTTCCTCGTCAATAGCACATCCGAAACCCTATATTTTTACATAGTTACGGATAAACAATAGCGGATACTATATCCGAAACTACTATTTTTTGACAGGTTTCGGATATGGTATCCGAATATTTTTGTATTTTTGCCCGCGAAAAATCATCGTTATGGATACTGTTTCAACACCTCTATTTATTGGAAGAGAATACGAGAAATCCTTGATACAGCAATACTTAGACTCGCCAAAAGCCGAGCTTGTCGCTATTTACGGACGACGACGGGTTGGCAAAACGTACTTGGTGAAGTCCTTTTTTCAGAATCAGTTCGACTTTTATTTCACGGGGATGTACGAGACCTCCCGCGCGGTGCATCTTTCTCTGTTCCGGAAAGAGCTTTCACGTCTTACAACCGAAAAAATGCCCCCTTTGAAGGACTGGTTCACCGCTTTTGACGCATTGAAAGACTATTTGAAAACGCTGAACAAGAAGAAGCTGGTCGTGTTTTTGGATGAGTTGCCTTGGATGGACACTCCACGGAGCAATTTTCTGGCCGCTTTCTCCAACTTTTGGAACACATGGGGATCCACACAACCCAACCTCAAACTGTTTGTATGCGGATCAGCCACCACTTGGATGCTTGACAAATTTGTCGGCGACAAGGGCGGCCTTTACGGACGCGTTTGCCGTCCCATCCATTTGTCCCCTTTCTCGTTGGATGAAACTGAACAATACTTTCTGAAAATCAAAGGATTAAATTGGGGAAGAATGCAGATTCTGGAAACGTATATGATTATGGGCGGTATTCCCTATTATCTTGACATGATGGAAACCAATCTGCCGTTGAGCCGCAACATCGACCGACTGTTTTTCGGGAAAGACGCTCCTCTGAGGAATGAATATACCTTTCTGTTCCGCTCTCTTTTCAAAGAATCCAAACTCTACCAAAACATCGTGGAGGCTCTGTCCACGAAACTCAAAGGACTTACCAGAAAAGAGATCATGTCTGAAATCGGCATAGGAGATGGAGGGGTACTGACCCTCGCCTTGGAGAATCTGTGCAAATGCGACTTCATACGAAAATATACCGAATTCGGAAAAAAGGAAAAGAACACCTTGTATCAGCTTACTGACCTTTTTTCACTTTTTCACCTGCGATTTGTAGCCAAAGGGAGCGGGCAAGACGAGCTTTTCTGGACCAACATACAAGGGTCAGGGGCTAAAAACGCATGGTCTGGATATGCTTTCGAACAGGTGTGTCTGCTGCATTTGAATCAAATCAAAAGCAGCATGAGCATTCTGGGGATTTTGAGCAACGCATACACTTGGCTTTGCAAACCATTCACCGATAGCGATGGGACACACTGGAAAGGAGGGCAGATTGACTTGCTGATAGACCGGAACGACAATGTAATCAGTGTTTGCGAAATGAAATACGCTCAAGATAATTTCACGGTGGATGCCAGTTATGCAGAACATCTTCGCAACAGGGAAACCTTGTTTCGCAAAGAAACCAAAACAAAAAAAGCCTTGCAACATGTGTTGGTCACCACTTTCGGTCTTCACCAAAATGTGCACAGCGGGATTTTCCAGCACGTGGTTACCTTAAACCATCTTTTCCAGCAACCAACACTCATTTAATGAAAAAAACAATAGGAATCTTTATCATGTATTGCTCTCTTTCCTGATATGTTTAATTACTATAGTGAGTATGTTGTCTCAAAAGGCTATGATTTGGATTTTTTTGTAATTTTGCCGAATCTTTCAAAGATCATGGAAGAATTTCGGACTTTATGGCAAAGAACACATCAGCATCACGGCAAATATTTCTTATCACGCTGATAGTGTGTCTTTTATCAACCGTATTCCCGTCACTTCTCTATTCCCAAAACGACATCTCGCACAATAGCAACCCCGTCATCGAGATGCGCTTTGTGCCGTCTTGTCTGTCCATGAACGACGCTTCAGCCGCGCAAACAGGCACTGCCCTCGCTAAAGGTTTCTATATCGCCAAGCATAAGGTCACGCGACGGCTTTGGAACGAGGTCATGGGTACCCACGCGAACGGAGAGGCCGACGACTATCTGCCCGTGACCAACGTCTCCCGCGACGAGGTGCAGCTTTTCATCTTCTGGCTTAACCAGAAAACGAATATGCAGTACCGCCTCCCCACGGAATCGGAATGGACGTGTGCCGTCCAGACGGGTCTCCTCCCGGACGTCACCCCCTCCTTCTACCTTGGTGGCAACGATGCCTCCACGGGATTCCGACTGGCGATGGATTACGATGGCGGGGACGAGGACGGGGACAATAACAACAACTATAACAATAACTATGGCAATGACTATAACTTAAGGCGTGATGAGAGGGATAGCGTTGGGAAGACAGAAACAGTTTCCCCACCCTCCCGAACGACTGCCAACGACACCACGAAGGTCTCCATACGTGCCCTTCTCGCCGCCGAAAAGGCCGCCGAAAGACAAGGAAAAGCCGCCAAACGAAAGGCATTCCTCAACGCCTACCCGCTGACCACCTTCTTCACCCTCAACACCACCTACACCGCGATGCCACAATGGTCCTTCGGATTCAAGGTCGGCACCATGCGGAGACTCGGCTGGTATCTCAGCGCGATGACCAACTTCAACTACAAAGGCGCATTCTCCACCTTCAGTCCCAACGTACATTACGTTCTCACTGGTGTCTCCAAGACCACCTACCTTGAAGGACAGTTGGGATTGGTTGTCCGTCCCCACGACCTGTTCTCCCTCCATATTGGAGCCGGTTTCGGCTACCGAACCCTCAACTTCGAAAGCGACCAGGGCTGGCATAACTTCCCGAAACGGAACTACTATGGTCCCACCGCCTCGCTCGGCGTGATGTTCCACGTCTGGCGCCTCGCCCTTTCCGCCGAAGCCACGGGCATGATGTACAACCTGAATCGGATTAACGACATGAAGTGTGCATGGGGTGCTCGTGTGGGGATTGGGTACAGTTTTGGAATTGATAATTGATAATTGATAATGGACAATTCATGTTATGAACTTGCAACAGTATAAACGTATATCACCCCTGTTCGTTGTGGTCGCTCTTGTTTTCATGGGACTTGCAGCTTTCTCTTGCGGGAAGGATCCCGTCTTTGAGCAGGGGGACTACCTCTACGAGCACGACGATTTCTCGAAGGTGGATGATATCAACGGGATCCTCATCCACTGGGCCGACACGATGGACATCAGCGACGAACAGAAAATTGTGGTGCGGAACCTCGTTGCGAATATGGTGAGCGTGTCGGGTGGAACTTTTAGAATGGGTGCGCAAAACAGTGATCCCCAATCCGACAATTACGACACCGAGGCCCGCGACAACGAAAATCCCGTACATGAGGTGACACTCAGCAATTACTTTATCGGCAAGTTCGAAATCACCCAACAGGAATGGCGCACAATCATGGGCGACGAGCTGGACTGGCCGGAACAATACGGGAGAGGGGATGATTTCCCCGCCTACAATGTGTCGCGAACCGACGCATTGCGGTTTGTGGAAAGGCTGAGTGCCATGACCCGTCTTCCCTTCCGGCTGCCTACCGAGGCGCAATGGGAATACGCCGCACGGGGCGGGAACCAGTCTCTGCATTTGCGTTACAGTGGCAGCAACGATGTAGATGAGGTAGCCTGGCACAAGGAAAACGCCAACGGTTCATTGCATCCCGTGGGCGGGAAACTTCCCAACGAATTGGGTCTCCACGACATGAGCGGCAGTCTGTGGGAGTGGTGCCTGGACACCTACGGACCGTACCCCAGCACGCCACAGACAGACCCGCTTGCCGATTCCGGAAGCCTGTTCGTGCTGCGAGGCGGCGCATGGACCTATTTCCCCACCTATTGCCGCGTGACCGGCCGGGACTTCTACAACGGCGATGATGTCAGCGTTTCCGTCGGTTTCAGGGTGACAATGGAACGCCACCCTTAGCCACGCCGCAAGACCGTTATTTGCGAAAATTTGTGTATTTCCCACTTTTATTCGCGAAAATTTGTATTTTTGCACGTTTTATTCGCGAAAATTTGTATGGCCCAACTTGACTTGAATAAGATTGTCTATATGACCGTCTTGGTCGTTTGCTCATTGTTAGGCCACGCCCAAGCCCCCGTCACCCTGCAATTTACCGGACAAGACTAATTCGGCCAGCACGTGCCGTTGAGCACCGTCACCGTGGAGAATGTCACCAAACACTGGCAGGAGATGCTCTACTATCCCGACACAACTCTCTTCATCGGGCAAACCGGCATTGAAGAAATCGAACAGCTCAGTGACGGCGTGCGGCTTTTCCAGAATGTGCCGAACCCTTTTGACGGGGTGACTGACTTTGTACTCTACCTGCCGGAAGCTTCAGCGGTGCTGCTCGAAATCTGCGATTTGAACGGCATCGTGACGGCCACCCACTCAGGTTCATTAGATCCGGGAAGCCACAGATTCCGCTCCTGGTTAGCGTCCCCGCAGACCTACCTGCTCAACGCCCGGACAGACGGCGGCACCATCCAGATCAAGATGGTCAATGCAGGCCGCGCCGGACAGAACCGCCTCGAATACCTCGGCAAAGGGGAGACTTCTCCCATGGCAAAGTCGGATGACAACGCCAAGGGCAACACCAACCTGCCGTTCAACTACGGCGACTGGATGCTGTATGTGGGCGACGTCCATTTGGCGGGAACGGATTTCACCAGTGATCCGGTGCTTCAGATGCAAAACGGTTCGGAATTGATTACGCTTCCGTTCAACTTGCCGCTGCCCACCGTGACGACCGAAGCCGCGACCAACATCACGCCCACGGAGGCCAAGCTGAACGGTTTGGTAGTGGAGACCTCCGGATATCCTGTTTTCAGCCGCGGTTTCCTGATCACCGACAACGCCCAGTTGGTCGGGGCCTCCGACTACACGGACGGCGCGGGCGGCGGAAGTTTCCATTATGAGGTCAGCGGCCTGCAGATGGGCACCCGATACTACTACCGGGCCTATGCCAGGACGGACCTGGGAATCACCTATGGAGACATACTTTACTTCGACACGCAGTCGGATCTGCCGGAGGTGCACACATTCATGGTGACGGACACCGCAATCCACGGGGCGGTCTGCGGCGGCAATGTGACGTATGACGGCGGCAGTGCCGTGACGATGCGCGGTGTCTGCTGGAGCACGACGCAGAGCCCTACCTTGAGCAACATCCACACCAGCGACGGCAGCGGTGTCGGCAGTTTCACAAGCCACATCTTCGGCTTGTACGCCAACACCACCTATTATGTCCGGGCCTACGCCACCAACAGTGTGGGCACGGCCTACGGGGAGGAGCGCAGCTTTACCACCTTGCCTTCCGACACGGTCATAGGTCCGTTCTACTGCGGCATCGACTCAGTGGCCGACTACGACGGCAACCGCTATCCCACGGTCGAAATCGGCACCCAGTGCTGGATGAAGGAGAACCTTCGCACCACGCACTATCCCGATGGCATGACCATCCCCGAGTACCCCTCTTCCTATGACAATTATCGAAGAGCACCCGGAGACAACAGTGGCAATGTGCCCATTTATGGCTACCTTTACAATATGGGGGCAGCAATGCATGGAGCTAACGGAAACGACTCCAATCCCGACGGGGTGCAAGGGATTTGTCCTGAGGGATGGCATATACCCAGTTGTACTGAATCCGAACAGTTGATGAATTTTGTGGGTAGCCAAAGCCAATATACTTGCAACGGCAACAACATATCCAAAGCATTGGCCTCCACCACCCGATGGGAAAATGGCGCAGGAGTGATCCCTCCTCTAAGTTTGTGTTCTCCTAAGATGGATTTGCCTTCCAACAATGCCACCGGTTTTTCTGCGTTGCCGGCAGGCTTCTTTTCCTGGAATTTTTACTACCATGATGAAGCCCGTTTCTTCTGTTACGATTCCTTTTCGTTTTTCGGATCGGGGCTCGGCGATGGCGGCCAGGACACCGAGGAAAAGACGTTCCGTAACTGGGGGGATATTTCCTTCAACAGTGGTTACGATGTCGTTTCCGTACGTTGTCTTCTAAATGATTCGGGGGTGGACAGCAGTACGGCTGTTTTGCCGGTCGTCTCGCTTATCACTCTCGACGGCATTGACGCCACTTCGGCCTCCTGCATAGGTTTTGTGACGGCCAGCGGCGGATCGGCGGTAACCACCAGAGGATTTTGCTGGAGCACCTCCCAAAACCCTACCGTGGGTGACAGCCACACCTCCGAAGGCATCGGCACAGGCCGCTTCAACAGCGAAATCACAGGTCTGTCGCCCGGCACCACCTACTATTTGCGACCCTACGCCACCAGCGATGTGGGCACTGCCTACGGGGAAGAGCGGAGTTTCACCACCTACTGGCCTGACTCCTGCGGAGGCAGTACCGTGATGGACTTCGACGGCAACATCTACCGCACCATTCAAATCGGCACCCAGTGCTGGCTGAGGGAGAACTTGCGGGCCACGCACTTTGCCGACGGCTCGGCGATAGCTCTTGGCTATAATGCAACCACATACGCAACCACACCCTATCGCTTTGCCCCTTGGAATGGCGATAACGAGGCGGTCCCCATATTCGGATATCTCTACAACAGAGCGGCTGCTTTGCATGGTTCGGACACCAGCAGTGCCAACCCCAGCGGCTTGCAAGGCGTCTGCCCTGCAGGTTGGCACGTACCGAGTGCCGCAGAGTGGCATCAACTTGTCGATTACGTAGGCAGCCAAGCAGAATACAGATGCGGTGACGACAGCAATCTCGTCGCCAAGGCATTGGCTTCCACAAAGTTCTGGTCTTATTCCGACAACGAATGCTCCGTGGGCAATACTCCCGCAACCAATAACGCCTCGGGGTTCTCCGCTCTGCCTGCGGGCTGCGGCTCTGCAAGCCATTTCCTTGAAGAAGCAGTGTTTTGGATTACCGACGACCCGTCAAATGTTAATGTTGAGCACGCCTGTTTGAGAAGCTCTTGTTCAGACTTCTGTGGTTTCAACTTCACTTCCCATGGTCAAAACAGTGCGTTTTCCGTCCGCTGCCTCCGCAATTAGCGCGCGGCCTTCTGCCACTCATACACCACGTTGCCCACCGCAATCATCCGCCTTGCAAACAGGAGATTGTAGTACATGGTCACTTTCTCCTTGACAGGCTCACACTGCGGGTAACGCCGCAGGAGGTCGTTTACCACCACCTCGCGATGCCGTTCCCGGATTTCGTAATTGTTCTTGAAAAAATCCGACTGGGTGTAATGCGCAAGTTTGTCAATAGGAGTCATCCCTTGCGCCTCCGCAGCCCGGTTCCAATCCCAGAACGGACGGAAAAGCGTGTCCAAGGAGGTTTCTATCATCTTCTTGGCCTCTGCAGGAATCTGCCGGTAAATATACTCTTCCGAAAACACATCCACCTCCTTTTCCTGTGCGGTCTGGCTATTCTGCTCCACTTGGGCTATTGGCGCAGCCGTATTGCCCGGTTCAACTTGAGGCAATGGCACTGTCTGAAGCTCCTGCTGCTCCCCGACATTTCCAGATGGTGTTTCCGAGGGTGCGGTTTCCTCTGTCTCTGGCGACAAAGGCTTGGGTTGCACCTCGCTTGCCGTTGGCCACAACACCCACGCGCCCACCGCAATAACGAGTAGAGAGGTCAAAGTGATGAAAACGGGGATTTGTCGCTGGCTCCGTTGCAGCCGCTGCAGAATCTCCTCCGCGTTGTTGAACCGCCGATTGCGGTCGGGTTGCGTACATTTGCGGAAGATGCCCCCATAGCGATGCGGGAAAATCTGCCGGAAGATGACCCCGAACGCATACAGGTCGGCACGGCAGTCCAACGGCACGCTGCCGGCCACCTGCTCGGGCGCAGCGTATTTGTCCGAACCCGCCGGCTGCTTCAGAATGCCGTGGTAATCGGTGTCCGCCAACCCAAAATCGATAATTTTCACGTTGTGTCCGTTGTGCGTGATCAAGATGTTGTCGGGCTTCAGATCGCGATGGATAATCTGTTTGCCATGGAAGTAGGACATTGCCGATAGTATCTCCTTCGCAACCTTCATCCGTACGGCCCGAGATGGACTCTGTGTGAGGAACTCCTTGAGCGTACATCCATCCACATACTCCATCACGATGCACGGCCCGGCAACAGGGTCGGTCTCAAAGCTGAACGTATGCGCGATGTTGGGGTGATCCATCTGTACCCCCAACTCAAACTCTTTGGTCAGCAGCTCATTATAGACAGCCTTCCTCTGAAATTCCGGCTTCAGGCCCTTCAACACAAACCACTTTCCGTACCGCTTCGCCTTATACAAGCGGTTGAACCCACCCGACGGGATTTCCGCATACGCGGTGAACACGTCCGAGATATTCTCGAATGAAGAGGTGATTTCGCCAGAAGAGGAAGCCTGATGCGATTCCGTTTGCATTTTGCGAGATGTAGGCATAACGGGCGCAAAAGTACACAAATTACGAATATGCGCCAACTATGAAGAATGTAGAATTATGAATGTTGAATGCTGAATGATTATCAGGGGATGTTGTCGATTTATAATGTTTGACGCAATTACTAAATTAGAATTTTTTGTATCTTTGCCGAAAATTTTACGCATAATATATGCTGCGTAAAACAACGAAATATCTTTTTACACATAGTATTATATGCGTAACGAATATGTATTTGACCCGTACCCTTTGTCGCAAACCATGCAACAGTTGGCAGTGAATCTCCGTGCCCGTCGTTTGGAGAAAAAGCTATCCACCAAGAGTTTGGCGACAATGAGCGGTGTTCCGGCCTCCACTATCCAACGGTTTGAACTGAAACATGCCATTTCATTGGAATCATACGTTCGTCTGGCAAAGGCCCTTGGCTACTCCGAAGAGATGATGCAACTTCTTGCCGAACCTAAATACGACACGATGGAGGAATTGCTGGAAATAAACAAGAACAAAACCAGAAAACGCGGCGTATGATAAAGGATGTGAAATATGTGCGCGTGATGTGCCATGAACGTAACGTGGGAACACTTTCAATGGATACCCATTCGTGTTGCCAGTTTGAATACAATCGGGAATGGCTTCGCGACGGCTTTTCTATATCACCGTTACATTTGCCCTTGAAAACGGGACTTTTCACCGCAGACTACCGACCCTTTAACGGCAATTTCGGCATCTTCAAAGACAGTCTTCCAGGAGGTTATGGCGACTATCTCTTGCACAAGGTTTTGCGTCGTAATGGAATTGACTATCAAAGTCTTACACCAATCCAACAACTGAGTATTGTAGGGAGTTCTGGAATGGGGGCGCTATGCTACGTCCCTGAAAACAGGCTGATGGAAATGGATTCGTCTGTCACTCTTGATGAGATGCAGGCTATGGCGACAGAGGTGCTTTCGGAGAAAAAAGACGAGAACGCAGGTCTGCTGTTGATGCACAGCGGCAACTCGGGGGGGGTCCGTCCCAAATGTGTTTACCATGACGCGGATGGGCACTGGCTCGTCAAATTCCGGCATATCTATGACCCGAAGGACATCGGGCAAATGGAATACCGCTACAATGAGGTTGCAAAACGTGCTGGCATTGACGTGCCTGAGTTCCGATTGATGGAAGGGAAGTATTTCGCCACGAAACGGTTCGATATTGATGAAAACGGCAAACGGCTGCATGTGGCCACTGCCAGTGGACTGCTCAACGAACCCATCTCCCCACCCAAAATGGATTACTACACGCTCTTGCAGCTCACAGGCTACCTCACGCAATCGCCTGCGGCTGTGGAACAACAATTCCGAAGGATGGTTTTCAACCATTACGCCCACAACTACGATGACCACGCCCGCAATTTCAGTTTCATCTACCGCGACGAACATTGGGAACTCTCTCCAGCATACGATCTGACGTACAACGAGACACTTGGAGAACATGCCACATCCGTTAATTTCAAGGGATTGCCATCGGATGAAGACATGATTACCGTCGGCATGAACACCAAAATGAGTCGTGAACGATGCCTACAAATCATCCACGAAGTAAAAGACGTACTCCACACTTCCAACCCACTACCCCATTAACCCACCAACCATAAACCATTAACCCTCAATAACCATAAACCATTAACCCTCAATAACCTATAACCCATAACCAATAACCATTACAAAAATGAACAAACAAATCATAGAAGTGCTGTCGAACAGCAGCGAAAAACTGAATTACAAGCAGATAGCGGCCAAAATGAAGATTTTCGACAAGAAAGGCCGCGAGGAAGTGAAGAAAGAGCTTGAAAAGCTCATCAACGCCAAGGTCGTGCTGAAGGCCGGCCGCGGCAAGTACAAGCTGAACAGCAAGTTCCAGGACACCAAGACCACCGGCAAGCACTACATCATCGGCCGCGTGGAGCAGAAACGCAGCGGCATGGCCTTCGTCATCCCGCAGGGCAAGCAGGACGACACGCCCGACGAATCCACCATCGATGACATCTTCGTGGCAGACGGCAACCTCGGCAACGCCCTCAACGGCGACCTCGTGAAGGTGGTCCTCTTCCCCGCCCGCAAAGGCAAACGCCTTGAAGGTCAGGTGGTCGAGGTCGTGCAGCGCAGTAAACGGCAACTCGTCGGCACCATCCACATCAAGCAAGGCATCGCCTTCTTCGTGCCCGACAACACGATTCTGCGCCGCGACGTCATCATCCCCGGCAAAAACCTGCGCAAAGCCAAGACCGGCGACAAGGTGGTGGTGCGCATCCTCGACTGGTCGGGCAACCACCGCAATCCCATCGGCGAAGTCCTCAACGTGCTCGGCAAGCCCGGCAGCAACGATGTGGAGATGCTCAGCATCCTCGCCGAGAGCGACTTCCCTGTCTCCTTCCCGAAAGCCGTCGAGCTGGAGGCCGAAGCGATCCCCACGGAAATCCCTGAAAAGGAGATCCTGCGCCGCCGCGACTTCCGCGACGTGACCACCTTCACCATCGACCCCGCCGATGCCAAGGACTTCGACGACGCCCTCTCCTTCGAGGTGCTTGAGAGCGGTCTCTACCGCGTGGGCATCCACATCGCCGACGTCTCCTACTACGTGAAGCCCGGCAGCGGCATCGACGCGGAGGCCTACAGCCGAGGCACTTCCGTCTATCTCGTCGATCGCACTATCCCGATGCTTCCCGAAGCACTCTCCAACAACCTCTGCTCGCTCCGTCCCGACGAGGACAAACTCTGCTACAGTGCCGTCTTTGACCTCGACGACAAGGCCAAAGTCCACAAGGAGTGGTTCGGCCACACGGTCATCCGCTCCAACCGCCGCTTCGACTACGAGCAGGCGCAGCAAATCATTGAGACGGGCGAAGGCGACCTCAGCGAGGCCATCCTGCAACTGCACAAGCTCGCGCAGGTGATGCGCAAGCAACGTTTCGACAACAACGCCATCAGTTTCGAAACCGAGGAAGTCAAGTTCAAACTCGACGAGAACGGCAAGCCCATCGGCGTCTATCTCAAAGAGCAGAAAGAGGCCAACTGGCTCATCGAGGAGTTCATGCTGTTAGCCAACAAGCGCGTGGCCGAGAAAATCGGCAAGAAACGCACGGCCACGCAGCCCACGAACGTCTTCGTCTATCGTGTCCACGACAAACCGTTGGAGGACAAATTGGGCATCTTCAAGAATTTCGTCAAGAAGTTGGGCTTCGACCTGAAGACCACCTCCACGAAGGCCTTCAGCAGCTCGCTGAACAAAATGCTGGAGGGCGAGAAGGGCAAGCCCGACTACGACATGTTGAGCAAGCTCTCCATCCGCATTATGGCTCGCGCCGTCTATACCACCGACAACATCGGCCACTACGGGCTCGCATTCCCCTACTACACCCACTTCACCTCGCCCATCCGTCGTTATCCTGACTTGATGGTACACAGATTGTTAGACCGCTATTTGGCGCATGAGCCGTCGGTGAACAAAGAACAATACGAGGACTACTGCAAGCACTGTTCCGACATGGAGCGGCAGGCAATGGAGGCCGAGCGCAACTCCATCAAGTACAAGCAGGCCGAGTACCTGTCCGACAAGATCGGGCAGGAGTTCGACGCGGTGGTGTCGGGCATCTCCAAGTGGGGCGTCTATGCCGAGCTGAAGGATTCCCACTGCGAGGGCATGATCCCGATGCGCAGTTTCGACGACGACTTCTACTACATTGACGAAGAAAACTACACGTTGGTGGGTTTGCATCACGGCAAGAACCTCCGTTTCGGCGACCCGGTGCGCGTGCGTGTGGTTGCGGTGGATATTATCAAACGGAGGATGGATTTCGAGAGGGTGTAGGGACTGCAATCCATGAATCTTTCCGCCCTCTTTCAGCATTTTGCGTTTTGCGATTCGATACCGCAACTCACACATCTTATTGCAAAAACTCTTTCTTATAATTTAACAATCAGTGATTTAAATTGTAAATTTTAATCACAACTTATTGTTGTTCAGGGACAACAAAAATTTCAACAAACCTCTTGACAAACAAGAGGTTTTGTTGTATCTTTGTCGGCAAAAAAACAAAATGTTTATAAACAAAAAAAATGGCAAAGAATAAGACAAAAAAGAATAATCCCTCAACAGTTATTGATACTGACAGTAATCCTCTAGTTTACAAAGATGATTTTGAAATGATTTATGGCATCATATCAGCCCATAAGCGACGGGCAATGAATGCTGTGCACAACGAGTCGCTCCGCATGCTTTGGGAAGTGGGTGCCTACGTGTCAGACCGTTTGAAGAAAGCCGTTTGGGGTGACCGGGTAATCCGAATGCTTGCAGATTACATCCGCACTCGGAATCCCAAAGCCAAAGGATGGAGCTATAGTACCATATACAGAATGGTGAGGTTTTATGATACTTATTCCACAAAGAGTTTTGCTCAACTGGTCAATCATTATGGAATGCAAAACCACTTGTTGGGGACAATATCCAACGAGTCATCTTCTGACAAAGAGTCATCATTGCCAGTTCGCTTGGCTTCATTACCAAAGAACGATTTTGTGTCAATCGAATTGACACAAATTGAAAAAGATGAACTTGTGCCATTTGAAATGATACAAATCCCCAATGTGCTTTTTTCCACAGGTTGGAGTAACCATCAACTGATTATGAGACAATGCAAAACCAATGAACAACGGTTGTTTTACATACTTTATGCAGGTCACGAACAGTTAGAATATAAAGAACTTCAGCGTGCGCTGAAAACAGATGCGATGTCTGCTATACTTGGGAGCAAGAAAATGCAGTCTGAAATGATGAAACGGAAATACCCGCAAAGCGGCATAGTGTTTAAAGATACAGTTTATCTGGAAATGTTCGGGCTACCCATGAAATATAAAGAATCGAAACTGAGGAAAAAAATAACAGCCCACATGAAGGATTTCATTTTGGAGATGGGCAAAGATTTTCTGTTTATCGACGAAGAACATCGTTTGTCAGTGGGCGGAAAAACATTCAAGGTGGATTTGTTGTTCTACCACAGATTGTTGCAATGTATGGTAGCTATTGAATTAAAAACGGAAGAATTCCAACCAAAGGATTTGGGACAACTAGAATTTTATCTGGAAGCACTTGATCAAGAAGAACGTCGTTCGAACGAAAATCCAAGCATTGGAATCATCCTATGTAAAGATGCCAACATGGAGGTGGTACGATACGCCCTGAACCGTAGTATGTCACCCACAATGGTAGCACTCTATAAAGAACATCTGCAGGCTGGCAGTGTCATTCAACGAAGTCTGGAAGAATTCTGCAAATTTATAAATGAGGGAAATAACTGCCAATCATAACATACGGTTGACCACAAATGCAATTGCAACTATATTCTGCAAACTTAAGACCAATGTGTATTATCGTGAAAAATATTATTTTTGCACCCTGATTCTGTCAACAAAAACAACCGATAATGCACAAGAAAACCTTACAACGGATCCGGCGGGTGCTCGCGGCTATCTTTTTCCTCGGCATCACGCTGATGTTCCTCGATTTCACTGGCACATTGCACAAATTTTTGGCCTGGATGGCCAAGGTGCAGTTCCTGCCTGCAGTGCTCGCCCTCAACTTCATAGTTGTCGTCATCCTATTGATTATCACTTTGCTGTTCGGCCGTATCTACTGCTCCGTCATCTGTCCGTTAGGCGTGTTCCAGGACGGGGTGGCGCACGTCCACAACTGGACAAAGAAGAACCGCTACACGTTCTCAAAGGCGAACAACATCCTGCGTTACATCATGTTGGGAGTATTCGTCATTACGCTCATCGCAGGTGTGAGCTCACTGGCTGCGCTTTTTGCCCCCTACTCCGCCTACGGCCGAATCGTGCAGAACCTCTTCGCCCCGATATGGCAGTGGTGCAACAACGGTCTGGCCAGTCTCAGCGAACATTTCAACAGCTACGCCTTCTACAGCAAAGAAGTGTGGATGCGCAGTCTGCCCACTTTCATCATTGCGGCGGTGACATTCGTGGTCATCGTGGTGTTGGCGTGGCGCAACGGCCGCACTTACTGCAACAACATCTGCCCCGTAGGCACTTTCCTCAGCTTCTTCAGCCGGTTTTCTTGGTTCAAGATGCACATCAACGAGGAGAAATGCGTGCAATGCGGTCTCTGCACCAAGAACTGCAAGGCCTCCTGCATTGATGGCAAGAACGGTTTTGTCGATTATTCGCGGTGCGTGACCTGCGGCAATTGCATGGCGGTGTGCCCGAAAGAGGCGATTGAATACAAACACGTTAAGGGCAATACCACCGTTGTAGAGGCGAATAATCATTCGCCCCTATCGGGCAACAACGAAACGCCCTCCGAAACCGTTGATACCGGCAAGCGCGCCTTCCTGATTGGTTCCGCCGTGGCCCTCGGCACCGCCGCCTTCGCACAGGAGAAGAAGAAAGTCGATGGTGGTTTGGCGGCCATTGAGGACAAGGTGGCTCCCGAACGGAAAACGCCTATCGTACCTGCCGGCGCGGGTTCCCTCCAACGGTTCCGCACCCGTTGCACTGGCTGCCAACTCTGTGTGTCACAGTGTCCTAACGATGTACTGCGTCCTTCCACCGACCTCATGCACTTGATGCAGCCGGTGATGTCGTTCGAACGCGGCTACTGTCGTCCCGAATGCACCGCCTGCAGCGATGTGTGCCCCACCGGCGCGATCCAGAAACTGCTCAAGGAGGAGAAAGCGGTGACCAAGAAAGGGCAGGCCATCTGGTTGGTCCAAAACTGCATCGTGGTGGCTGACGGCATCCCCTGCGGCAACTGCGCCCGCCACTGTCCCGCCGAAGCCATCGAGATGGTGCCCAAACGCGGCGACGACACCGGCAAACTGCTCATCCCCGCCATAAACGAGAGCAAGTGCATCGGCTGCGGCGCCTGCGAATACGTCTGCCCCGCCCGCCCATTGTCCGCCATTTACGTCGAAGGCGTCGAACAACAACGGACGATTTAACGGCTGTTGGCTGTTGGCCTTTGGCTGTTGGCTATTAGCTTTTAACTAATAATGACTTAAACTTAGACTTAGACTAATAACTATCAACTACTATTCTTCATTCTACATTCAGCATTCAGCATTCATCATTCATCATTCATCATTCAACATTCATAATTAATGAAAGACATATCCAGACGAGATTTCCTCAAAATATTAGGTGCCGGCACCGTCGCGACGGCCGCGACGATGGCAGGGTGCAAAAACGACAGCGACCTTGACCCCAAAGGCACCATCAAGCCCCAGAAAGGGCAGATGACCTACCGTACGAACCCGAAAACCGGCGATAAAGTGTCGTTGTTAGGATTCGGGATGATGCGGCTTCCCGTGATTGAGGAGGATGGCCCGAGCGGCGCCTCCGGTCGTGAGGTGCCCGCCCCCATTGACCAGGAGATGGTCAACAAGATGGTCGATAAAGCCATCGAATACGGGGTCAACTACTTCGACACCTCCCCGGCCTATTGCCAGGGACGCAGCGAACATGCCACGGGCATCGCCCTGTCGCGGCACAAACGCGACGAATATTTCATCGCCACCAAGATGTCGAACTTCGCGCCCGGCACCTGGCCGCGTGAGGAATCCATCAAAATGTTCGAAAACTCCCTCAAGGAGTTGCAAACCGATTATATCGACTACCTGCTTTTGCACAGCATCGGTGGCGGCGAGGATGGCATGGAGACGCTCCGCAAACGCTACTACGACAACGGCATCCTCGACTACTTGTTGGAACAGCGCGAGAAGGGGGTCATCCGGAACCTCGGATTCTCCTACCACGGCGACGTCAAGGTGTTCGACTACCTGCTGTCGCGCCACGACGAGTACAAGTGGGACTTCGTGCAAATCGAGATGAACTACCTCGACTGGCACTTCGCCGACGAGATCAACGACCGGAACACGGATGCCGAATATCTTTACAACGAACTGACAAAGAGAAACATACCTGCCGTCATCATGGAACCGCTGTTGGGCGGTCGCCTCGCCAACGTTCCCGACCACATCGTGGAAGAGATGAAGACCCGCGAACCCGAGCGCAGCGTGGCCTCGTGGGCGTTCCGCTTCTGCGGCACCTTCCCCAATGTGCTCACCTCCCTCAGCGGCATGACCTACATGGACCACCTCGACGACAACCTCGCCACTCACTGTCCGCTGAAACCGCTTACGGATGAAGAACTTAACTTCTTGGAAGAGATCGCCAAAAAGATTTACGACCTGAAAAACATTCCTTGCACCGCCTGCCAGTATTGTATGCCCTGTCCCTTCGGTTTGGACATTCCCGGCATCTTCTCACACTACAACAAGTGCATCAAAGAGGGCAACTTGGCCAAGTCGCGGGACGAGAGCGAATACAAGAAGATGCGGCGGGCGTTCCTCATCGGCTACGACCGCAGCGTGCCGAAACTTCGCCAAGCCGACCACTGCACCCACTGCGGCGAGTGCGTAACGCATTGCCCACAACGCATCCGAATTCCCGAAATGATGCAGATGGTGGACGAATATGTGGAGAAGCTGAAGCAGGGAACGCTATAATCAGTTAGCAGTTAGTAGTTAGCAGTTAGTAGTTGAGTTGCTGAATCAGCTTGGACTTTGGGGGTTGTTTTTGGGCTGCCTGCTGTCGGCCACTATCATCCCGTTTTCATCGGAAGCATTAGTGACAGGGGCGCTGCTGCTTGACTATTCGCCATGGACAGTAATCCTTGTGGCGACATTAGGCAACACCATCGGCGGCATGACCTGTTACCTGTTGGGTTGGCTCTGCAAATGGTCCTGGATTGAACGTTTCCTGAAAGTGAAGGAGGAAACGCTGGCCAAAGCGCATCAAAAAGTCGAAAAATACGGTTCTTTCGCCGCACTCCTCACTTGGATTCCCATCATCGGCGACCCGATCGCACTCGCCATGGGGCTTATGCGCACCCGCGTGGTGCCCACCACCCTCCTCATGTTCATCGGCAAAGGACTGCGCTACATGGCGGTAGCGGGACTTTTCTCCGCACTTATTTGACAAAGGCATCTTCAATCACAAATCACCATTCACTATTCACTATTCACTAATCACTAATCCCAAAAAATTGTACCTTTGCAGTTTCAAAACGAAACGATGAACGTCAAGATTACCAAAGGGCTGGATTTGAAGATTGACGGTGGCGCGACCGACACGATGTTGGATTTCGCGCTGCCGGACCTGTTCCACATCCGCCCGGACGATTTCCGATGGCTTACCCCGAAGCTGCTTGTGCAACCCGGCGACCGCGTGCAAATCGGCACCCCGCTGTTCGCAGACAAAAAAGAGGAACGGGTCGTGACGGTCTCGCCCGTGGCGGGTTCCGTGAAAGAGATTGTGAGGGGAGAAAAGCGCGTCATCGAGGAGATCACCATCGTTCGTAACTGCGAGACCGCTTTGGAAACTTTGGTAGATTTTGACGACCCCACTGATGGTGAATCGGCTCGTAAACTGCTGTTACAATACGGTTTATGGCCTTGTCTGCGGCAACGACCTTATTCGGTCATCCCAAATCCCGACATCAGCCCGAAATCGGTTTTCATCCCTTGTTTCGACAGCAATCCGTTAGCTCCCGACTTTAATATACTGATGCGCGACAAAGAGGAACATTTCCGACACGGACTTAAAATGTTGCATTTGGCCGCAGAAAACGCCCCGATCCATCTCTGTATGCGGAAAGACGCAGAGAACGAACTGTTTGAAACTGTCGAGAACGTACAGAAGCACTACTTCAGTGGTCCGCATCCGGCTGGCAATGTCGGCACCCATATCCACCATATCGATCCCATCGGCAAAGGGGAGACCGTGTGGTTTATTGATCCACAAGAGGTTGCCCGCATCGGTTGCTTCTTCGCGGAGCACAAGCTGCAATTCGGGAAAACGGCGGCGCTCACGGGTCCGGAGGTTAAGGCGACCGGCTATTTCCAGACCATACACGGAGCCGATCTTTCCGCCTTTCTCAGCGACAGCCTCACGCAGAAGGACGTGCGCATAATCAGCGGTAGTATATTGAATGGCAGAAAGTTAACAGATAATCCAACCCTTAGCTTCCATGACCATCAAATATCTGTCATTGCGGAAGGCGGCAAACGGGAGTTCATTGGCTGGTTGCTGCCCGGGTTGAAGAAGTGGAGTCTGTCGCACACTTTCCTGGCTTGGCTCACCCCCAAGCGCACGTATGCCGTCAACACATCGTTGCAGGGAGGCCGCCGCGCCTTCATGATGACGGACGTCTATGACAAAGTCTTCCCCTTCGACCTGATGCCGCTGCAACTGCTCAAAGCCTGCGAAATCAAAGATTTAGAACAGATGGAGGCGCTCGGCATCTACGAAGTCGATAGCGAGGATTTCGCCCTGTGCGAGCTGGTTTGCCCATCAAAGAAAGAGTGCCAAAAGATCGTGGAAGACGCTATTTTTGAATTGAGAACGCAAAATTAATATGAGAAAGTTCAACGCCCTGCTCGACGCCATGGACACGTTCCTGCGCACGCCCGCGACAGTCACGGACGGCCGTTGCCACGTGCGCGACGCGGTCGATATGAAGCGCATCATGATTACCGTGATGATTGCGCTCTGTCCCGCGCTACTGTTCGGCTGGTGGAACGTGGGCTATCAGCATTTCCTCGCTATCGGGGGAGAGACTGCACTGTGGCCTTGCCTTTGGTACGGTTTTCTGAAATGGCTGCCGTTGGTCATCGTGACCTATGTCAGCGGGCTCGGCGTGGAGGTCCTCTTCGCACAAATCCGCAAGGAGGAGGTGGCGGAGGGCTTCTTCGTCACGGGCTTCCTCATCCCGATGATCATGCCGCCCGACGTGCCGCTCTGGATCGTGGCGGTGGCCACTATCTTCGCCGTGATCTTCGGCAAGGAGGTCTTCGGCGGAACCGGCTACAACTTCCTGAACCCTGCGTTGCTGGCCCGTGCCTTCGTCTTCTTCGCCTACCCGTCGGTGATCTCCGGTGACAAAGTCTGGATTTCCGGTGCGGACGCGGTCACCGGCGCCACTCCCCTCGCCCTCGTCATGAACGGTCACCCCGAGGCGATGCCCTCCACATGGGAACTCTTCTTCGGCACGATTCCCGGCTGTATCGGGGAGACTTGCAAGATCGCCATCCTCATCGGCGCAGCCATCCTGATTTTCACGCAGGTGGCCGACTGGCGGATTATGCTCTCCGTGTTCGTCGGCGGCTATGCAACAGCGGTGGTCTGCCAGCTGACAGGTCTTTGTCCCGTCGCCGCCCACGACCAATTGCTGATGGGCGGATTCATGTTCGGCGCGGTCTTCATGGCCACCGACCCTGTCACCGCCGCTCACACCCGCAACGGCAAGTACTTCTACGGACTGCTCATCGGCATCTTGGCCATCCTCATCCGCACCCTCAACAAAGGCTACCCCGAAGGCATGATGCTCGCCATCCTGCTCATGAACATCTTCGCCCCCCTCATCGACTGGTGCATCGTACAAAACCACATCAAACGGAGACGTAAGACGTTGGACTTATGACTTGAGACTTGAGACTTTTGGCTCCGATCACTAATCACTATTCACTAATCACCAATCACTAATCACCAATCACTAATCACTAATCACCAATCACTAATCACTAATCACCAATCACTAATCACCAATCACTAATCACCAATCACTAAATGAAAAAATTCAGCAACACCTACATCTTCCTCTATATCACGGCGTTAGTTGTGGTGATAGCGGTGGTGCTTACTCTGGTTTCCACGGGGTTAAAGCCGCGACGCGACCGCAATCGGCAGGCCGAGACGTATCAGCAGATCCTGCGGGCGGCCGGACACGACATCGACCGTTCGAAAGCTGTGGCGGCGTTCGCAAACCTTGCCGAGCCGTTGACCGATGACGGTCAGCAGTACCGTGTCATCTGCGCCGACGGTTCGAAGGGCACAGCAATCCGTCTCGATGGCAAAGGGCTTTGGGGTCCGATATGGGGCTACGCGGTGGTGTCGGAGGACGGACAAACGCTCAAAGGTGTCGCTTTCGACCACAAATCGGAAACCCCCGGCTTGGGCGCGAAAATCACAGAAAAGGCGTTCCTGAAAGCCTTCGAAGGCAAGAAACTCTACGATAAGGATGGCAACTTCGTGTCCGTGAGGGTTCTGAAAGCTGGAACCGCTAGCGAAATCGCCAAAGAGAACCGCGTGGATGCCATCTCCGGCGCCACACTGACCTCCAAAGGAGTGGATGAGATGATGCAATCCTCCATTCACTCTTCACAAATCACCAATCACCATTAATGCCATGAAAAAGTACCTCGGACCTCTCAGCAAAGACAACCCGATTTTAGTGCAGACGTTGGGCGTCTGCTCTGCGTTGGCAGTGACCGCGCAACTCAAGCCCGCCGTGGTCATGGCGCTCTCCGTGACGGTGGTCTGTGCCTGCTCCAACTTCATCATCTCTTTGATGCGCAACACGATACCGCCACGCATCCGCATCATCGTGCAGCTGCTGGTGGTCTCCTTCTTCGTTATCCTCGTGGATCTGTTGCTGCAGTCGTATCTCTATGATGTGAGCAAGATGCTGTCGGTCTTCGTGGGACTCATCATCACCAACTGCATCATCATGGGCCGGTTGGAGGCCTTCGCGCTGTCACACAAACCGTTCCCGTCGTTCATGGACGGCGTGATGAACGGTCTCGGCTACGGGCTGGTGCTCGTCGTGGTGGCCTTCTTCCGCGAATTGCTCGGCTCCGGCACGTTGTGGAACCACCAGGTCGTCCCCGACAGCTGGTACGCCGCCGGCTACCTCAACAACGGGCTGATGATTTTGCCGCCCATGGCGCTGATCTTGATTGGGGTGATTATTTGGGCGAAAGGACCGAGGGCGGTGTAGGACAAGGGAGATGCATGACGGCGGTCACGGACGGAGCAGGCCACGGAAGGAGAGGTCGTGACGGAGGGGCTTCGGCCTTGCGGATGTCGTCGTCGATTTCGGCAAATCGGTGATGGGCTCGTTTCCGTATCCTTCCAAAGCCCGTCAGGGCTTCCATATCTGTAGCGCGAGGACGTTCCCGGCCGCGCCCCCCGAACCCCATTAGGGGTTCCCTCTCTGTAGCCGTTGGCGATGCGGCAGCCCCCACAACCCCGTGAGGGGTTGCACATCGGTCACGACAATGTTTTGGCAATCCGTTGAAAATGAATCCCCTCCGGGGATTTGAACCCGCGCATGGGCATCCGTTTCTACAGATAGGCATCCCCTAACGGGGATGAGCCACCCCGCTCGCCAGCGCCTCGATCGGCACCGTGCTGTCCATCAGCCCGATGCGGGTGCCGGAAGCGTGGCGGGTGGAGGCGGTGAGGGACAAGGGAGGTGCGGGACAGGGGGTCACGGACGGAGCAGGCGACGGGAGGAGAGGTCGTGACGGAGATGTCAATTTGAAGATTACGTTATCACGTAAGATAAACGTTATCACGTGATAACGTGACACATCGACATTACCCTTACTCTACGTTTCTGGTCCCTCTGCACGCCGGGTATCCGGAACAGCTCCAGAACTCCTTTCCCGAATTTATGCCTTTCTTTGCCATCCGCTTTATCATCGGTTTGCCGCATTTCGGGCAGACAGGGGCGTTGGAGTTCGCGCTTTGTTCGGCTCGGTAAGCGAGTCTTTCGGCGGTCAGGGCTTCTGTGAAACCGCCTTCGGCCCGGAAAGTTTCCAGTTGGTTAGCCAGTTGTTTCCTCAGCATCATGATCAAACGATTGCAGAGGACTAACAAGCAGTTGGCTGCCATAATCGAGTTCTTTGCCTCCAGCCACTCATCGAATTTGTGCTTTTGGACCAGAATATGTTGGCTGCTTAGATATTGCACATCGTCCTTGTATAAGGGCTTGTCGAGGTGGGTGTTTGACACCTTGCAGTAGATGTCCGATTTCACCGACCATGGGAGCTCTTCGTGCTGGAGGAGCCAGTTCAGGTAGTCGTTGGCCAGTTCTGCGAGGCTCGCGCGGGCCACATCTGTGAGCCGCATCTCGGTCTCCTTAGAGGTGTCGTGTCGCGAGTTTCCCTCCGCGATGTTGGCCGGTACCGACCGTGCCGCTTGCGTCATCTGGTCGTATTGGCGGCCACACGGATCGTTGGAACGGTTTAGATAGCGCCTGCAGAAATCCTGCGTGGCGAGTTGTATCACGTTGGACATCACCCAGGTGTCCAACCAGTAGTATCCGAAATTTCCTATTTCCATTCTGTTTTCTTTTACTGTTTGTTTAATATTCCGTTTTATTTCAGAGATTAACGAGGACGGGGCGCATTTATTGCACGAACATAATTTCACGACAATTTTCACCTTGCAACCCGTTGAATATGAATCCCCTCCGGGGATTTGAACCCGCGCGTGGGCATCCGCTACAGATAGGCATCCCCTAACGGGGATGGGGGCACCCCGCCCACCATCGCCTCCACCGACACCGTGCTGTCCATCAGCCCGATGCGGGTGCCGGAGGCGTGGCGGTTGGGGGCGGTGTGGGATAGGGAGGTGCGTGACGGCGGTTACGGACGGAGCAGGCCTCGGAAGGAGAGGTCGTGACAGAGGACGTCCTCCACATGGCGGATGTCCGTGTCGATTTGCCGCAAACGGTGAGCGGTTTCCTCGTCAGAGTGACGGGCATCGGTGAGGGCGTTTAGCTTCTTTTGGGATTTGCAGAATTCCAAACTGTTGTTGCGAATTATGGAACCGCTGGGAGATCGGAAGAAAAGTAGCTGAGAAATGAGATGCCAATGTCACTTTTTCCTCAATCATCAAATGCTATATATTAGGATCACCATTAGGAACACCATTGGAATCACCATTGGGATCACTATTGGGATCATCATTAGGATCGTCATTGGGATCACCATTAAGATCATCATTAGGACTATCATTGGGATCATCAAGCGGTCTGCTATGACGCGAGGTGCTGACACTATTAGATAATGCCC
Organism: uncultured Bacteroidales bacterium; assembly: GCA_900315245.1. Classification (GTDB taxonomy): domain Bacteria; phylum Bacteroidota; class Bacteroidia; order Bacteroidales; family WCHB1-69; genus F23-D06. Next base: position 112,438 of record OMYJ01000007.1, on the reverse strand, counting down.
AGCCGCCAGAACGCAAATTACCAAGATATTCAATTAATGATGCGTCTTTCAGAATTCGCATGTATCTTTTCACTGAAGGGTAGCTCTTTCCTGTCAGTTCTGTCAACTCATTTAATTTAACGTGATCATGAGTAGCTAAATAATCCATAATAGCAGTTAATGAAACTTTGACCGAATTGTCTGTCGTCAGATTGGAAACATCAACAGATTTCTTTTCTTTCAATGGTTGTAAATTGTGATGGACATTTGGAAAAGTCAGAATCACGCAATTGTTCGCCAATGTCCATACTGGTTCTTCGCATCTGTTTTGTCTGCAGGATTCAATAATCCTTAAAGTACCACTTCCCACCATTTCGATATATCTTAATTGGTAAAAAGCATTTGCAATATCCGGATTACGTAAAACAGAACGATGAACGCTCTTTAATCCATCCAAGGTGACACCATCCATAAGATTCCCACTATTAACAATTTCCAGATAATCGCTATATGCATTAATGGCAACAAAAGACTGATGGCTTTCATACGAACGATGAACTACGGCGTTTAATATTCCTTCTCGTAAGGCCAACAACGGCAATGACTCGACATCAGAGCGTAACATTCCTTCGATAACAACACGCTTAGGATATAGATTGTAAAGATAGGCGACCACTTCGTCAACAGCGGATATAAGACTAATATCGTATAACCTTACATCTGCCAAAGATGCTTGACCATTATCCGTTGTGAATACCGACACTCTAATTCTTGTTTGAGGTATAAATATGGAAGGCTGTTTTGACATTACCACAACACCAGCATTTGTGAAGGATTGGTCTTTTACAAATCCCATAGTTCGCATAATTTCCACTTCTGAAGCTGTCGCATACTTTCCATCTTTCCGTAGTAATACGTTTCGAATTTTTGATATGGCAACACTGTCTAAATCATCAATAGAAGCAGAAACTTGCGTTCTCCGTTCCCATCCTTCATCTAATGAATATTTTTCTTCAAAAAGGCCAATCATTTCGTCAGATGAGGCAGCAACAGTAGTATCCTCTTTTCGTATGTAAAAGGCACCGTTTGCAACATAGGGCTTGTTCGGGCCTTCCCAAACAGAAACTATTGCAATGTTTTTGCCCTCTTTTTCAGAATGGCCAATAGTAAAAGGAAGTGTTGGGTGTACATTGTTGATAAGGCATTTGTTTATGATGTCCGTGGCTTCTTTTAGGCCAACACCTACAAGTTCGCCAAGATTATTGACCCCAATGAGCATAGTACCTCCTTGTGTGTTGGCCAAAGCACAAGCATTTTTAGCAATCTCTACGGGGTCTGCTGTTGGAATAGGCACCACATTTTGCCTATCTTTGAGTAAAAAATCCACTATATACGAATTGTCGCTCATAATCAAAATTCTTTTAATACATTAGCAATGAATACCTTGTCCCCAAAATTTGTACGGATATATTTTGCGATATCCAATTCATGGTCATAATAGTGCATCCAATTATTGGTGATTTCTTCTTTAGGTAAACCTTTGTGGTTCACAAAATCTTCCATAACAAAACATAAAGGATCAAACTGATGTAAGTCTTTGGTCTCAAAAAGATCCAACACTCTTGGAAGTTTCCTCCTTTGTCTTATAGTGTTATCATAGAAAGATGTGATGGCTTTGTTCAAATCTTCATCTTTTGTGTCTGGATGTTCACGCAGAACTAAAGATTTCAGCAAATTCTTGTATGTTTTAATTCGATTATCAATCACATACCAACAAGGTTTATGACATTCCCGAGCATGTTTAAATTCTTGAAAGGTAATACTTTCACTTCCGTCTCTGCCTGTACCGCAATCAGGTCTGATAATTCCAAAAAACAGATCACACTCTTCAACGGCTTTTAAGCAATTGTCAAAGTTGTGCAGTCTTGGGTCAACCTTCATTGAACCCGACATTGACATTATTACATCATATTCCAACGTGATGAATTGTGCCTCAATGCGAAGCAATTGATCTTCAAATCCGTTCACTGATGAACTCACCATCACCGTAAATTTGTCCTTTTCTACCATCACACCGATTCAATAAACATTCAATGACTACACCAAATTAGTTCATGCAAGCTGAGTAAACGAACTCGGCTTGCAATTGCAAAAATACATTTTTTTTGTTCTATGCAATAAATATTGGATGATTGGAATTATTTTTGAAATCTGCTATTCGCATTGTTAACGGAATGCATTTTCCACTTGGATGGGATTCCCGACGTGCGATAGTGGCAACAGGGCGTTCTTATTATATTATATGGAACTAGGGCATTCATGTTTCCAACCGCCTGAGGAAGGAGAGGTCGTAGCGGAAAACCTCCTCGGCCTTGCGAATGTCGTCGTCGATTTCGGCAAGGCGGTGATGGGCTCGTTTCCGTATCCTTCCAAAGCCCGTCAGGGCTTCCATATCTGTAGCGCGAGGACGTTCCCGACCGCACCCCCGAACCCCGTTAGGGGTTCCCTGTCTGTAGCCGTTGGCGATGCGGCAGCCCCCACAACCCCGTGAGGGGTTGCACATCGGGCACAACAATGTTTCGGCAACCCGCTGAACATGAATCCCCTCCGGGGATTTGAACCCGCGCATGGGCATCCGCTACAGACAGGCATCCCCTGACGGGGATGATTCACCCCGCACACCAGTGCTTCCACCGGCACCATGCTGTCCATCAGCTCGATGCGGATGCCGGAGGCGTGGCGGTTGACGCCGGTGTAGGCAGGGAGGCGCGTGACGGCGGTTACGGACGGAGCAGGCCTCGGAAGGAGAGGTCGTTCCGCAGGGCCTCCTCCACATGGCGGATGTCCGTATCGATTTGTCGCAAACGGTGCTCGATTTCCTCGTCCGAATGATGTTGGCTGTTAAAGGCGTTTAGTTTCATTTTGGCTTTGAGATACTCTAAGCCGTTGTGAAGGGTTAGCGAATCGCACGGCACGTTTGGGGAGAAGAAGCTACCAAAAGAGAAACCGAGGAATAAATTTCCCCAAGATTGATAGCGCTGTAAGTCGTTTTGATATTCGGTGATGCGCGGGTCGTTTTGGTTCATAATAGTTTGATTTTATAGAATAGACACGAAGATAGTTATAGTCGGTCACTCTTCGAATGTTAAAAAAGAACAATGTCTCAAGTAACTGGCTAACTCGCAGTATTCAGGAACAATATACTTCTTGAAAATTTCGTCTGCGAAAGGATTGGCCGCACAAGATCCAACCTCTTCTGATTTCAAAGCCATTGGGCGCAATAGAGTTATGTAAGCGAAATGAATGCTCAAAATAAGTTTGATTGCTTTTTCTGCTTGATTCAGTACAGTTAAACATGTTTCATAATCCAAAAAGGCATTATTGTTCCACCGAAACGATTTCAAGTTGTTGTAATGAATGTTGTCGTTAAAAGAAGCCCTACCTTCTCCATACAATGTTTTATTGCCTTTTGTAAACAACAGCTTGGTTAATATAGCGTCTCGTTTTCGTATTTCTGCTAAATAAGCGTCTGTTTTCTCATCTTTGTCCTTTTTCTCAATCAAACAACTTTCCCCTCTAACCCATTGGTTAAGGACATTGTCATAGATATCTGCATATTCTTTTTCGAAAAAGTTTTGTTCTCCTTGTTCTATTAGCACAAGCATGTAAACATGCAAAAAGACAGCATCGCTGTATTTTCTCATTAAGGCAAGCGAGTCATTCACATGACCTCTTTCCAACAATGTTATTATGGAGTCAATAGTATTAGAAAGAGATTCAAGAATGCTCCAGTTAACGTTGATTTCACCCTTAATTGCGAGAATAGTAGATGTATCATCATTCCCAGACAAACTTTCATAAAAGTCCTTAATATCAGATAGCGTTTTAAAAATCGAGTGTCGAAAACACCTCTGACGAATTCCTGGTTTAGGGCATTCATTTTTGTTATTATCTTGAAATGTCTTCATTGTATGATTATTTTATTTGTAAGAATCTGCAATGGCAGAAACGATATTGATAAGAGAGCTCAATATTCCCGTAATGTCACGAAACGCGGAAACTTTCATGGAGCTTTTTTCGAAGTCTTCTTTCTCAAGTTTTTCAACCTCTATTTGTAGTTTCTCAAATCTCAACTTTAGGATTTCAAGTTGCATTGAAAACCCGCCGCGCTCTTTCAAATCAAAAATTGACTGGTTTAATGTTATAAAGTAGTTGTTTTCTAATAAATCATCACAATTGATGAATCCATCTTGCGCCAACGAATGCAGTACGCGCTCAACATCATCAGACGTTGATTCTTTTATCGGTGTTGCGCAGGCATCAAACGTGAATCTGTTCCCAACTTTTGATGACTCTTCTATGAGCAAAGTCACGATAAGATCTTTTAATTTGCTACTATCCATGTTACTTAGATTTAATTGTTAGAATTATAAACATTTTTATTGCTTTATCTCTTTTCTCGCTGTGAAAGCACACTTCCCGCCAAACTTTTTAAGGCTCTGCTTGATTTGCGATTTCTTAACGCACGAGCTGCAAGAGATGCGACTCTTCTTGATGGTACTTTTTTTGCCATTTCTTTTATACCTCCTTTCGTTAGGTTGATTATTTCACAAAAATAGCATTTAATTCGTGAATTGTCAGAAAAAAATGCTATTTCTTATCAACCAAATTGCAGTAAATTACAGGTGAATAGACCTTTTGAACAAGAAATCACACAGCGATTTACACTATTATTTTAATTCTGTGTACAATAACCCTCTGTTGTGGCAATCTCTTCAGGTGACAATTGATACAACTCGTACACCAACTCGTCAATCTCACGCTCCAACGCGGAGGTATCAGCCGAAGGATTGGACTTCTTAGCATCAATGATTTTGTCAACCAAAGCGACAACGAGTGTTTGTTGCTTAGTAGAAGGACAGTATAACGGGACTGTAAGAAATTGAACCTTATCCAACTGTAGTAAATCCCCATTGTGTTTGAGATTATGATATTACCTCAATCACATATTGATTGTATTGATTTTCGGTATTTGTTATCGTTTTTCTTTTTCATAAGATATTTGACTAATTTTCCGCAAACTCAAAAACTCCAACGGGTATCGCCGGAATATGCAACTCCAAGCTTCAACTAATAAAAGAAAGAAAGAGCATCACGCCTATTTTTAATCAGTATGCTCAGTGAATCGGCGTGTTCGATTCCATGATTTCCTTTAGGTATTCATCAATTTTCTCAATTCCACAATCTCCATATCCTATCCCATCACCATAAATAATATTTGGATTATGATTACGAAGCACTTCCTGAAAGCATCTGCGCAAAAATCTCGAACCTATCTCTGTTAGAGATGTGATTTTTTGCCTTTTTGCTGCCAACAACGCTGCCTTTGAAAAATCATCATATTTTCCGGCGACTTGCAGCACAAGATCTATCGTTTCTTTTATAATCTCTCCTTGTGTCACTTTGTATCTTTTCTCATAAGACTTCAACAATTGTATTTCACAAATCTGAACGTCTTCCAGTATTTTCAATTTGATTATTTGAGAATCAGAATAATTTAACACCAACAGGGCATAGTCCTTTATGGACATCATGCCTCGAAAACCCGGAAAAGCCTTAAGAATCATTAATTTAGAGGTGCCAGTCAATTGTTTATAATCTATTATTGTCATTAGCTTTTCTGGGACATAATCCCCTATTATAGGACAGGAAATACGCACAATTTCTAATTGATTAAGCAATTTACTCAAATCTTTATTGTCTCTGTATGATGCAATTAAGTCGAAAAATAGTATGAAAGCATACGTCTTATACATTTCGTCATCGAGATTGTAAAATGTTCCTCGTATAAAATCATTTTGAATCTTATAATAATAATCTTGGTACTTTGTTTCAAGAGACAATAAATCTTCCCGTTCATAAATAAGGTGCTTTGGACAAGGCCCAACTACGTAATTGGGATGCAAGAGAGTAACATTGTTGGTATTAATATACTTCCACGGAAAACTATTCAAAAAAGAACGATTGATATTGTTAATTACATAATCTTTCTTATAAAGTTGCACAGCAACAATAGTTTCTGGCCGAAACTGGTCTATTTCTACTAGTTTTTCAGCAACACGTTTCGGGAAGATACTTTGCATTCGTTTTAGCGATCCTGGTGGAACAACAATGGCTTGTAATGAACTACAATCATCAAAGGCGTTAGGAAAAATCTTTACAATATTGTTGTTTGCATATACTACTCGTAGGCTCTTGCATCCCTTAAAAGCTTGCGATAAAATAACTTGAAGATTATTCGGAAATCTGAACTCCTCCAACAAAATACAATCTCTAAAAGTGTTACAGCCTATTAATTCTACTGTGTCAGGAATCTTTATGCCCTTTAAGGATATACATGAGCTAAAAGCAGCATTGCCGATTTCTACTAAACTATTTGGCAACAATACTTCTTTCAATGAATAGCAACTGCGAAAAAAACCACCCTTCAATTCGTCGAAGCTCCCTAAAAACTCAATTTTCTTTAAAGAGGAACAATATCCAAATACATTATCGGAAATGTTTTTTACATTTTTAGGTATAATAATAGACTGTAGGGATGTACACTTAGTAAAAGCGGCTTGTCCTATAGTTTCCAAAGAATGAGGAAGCTCAATTTCTTTTAAAGAGACACATTTTTCGAAAACGCACTTACCAATGGATTTCACTGTTTGAGGGAAAATAAACTTTTCTAAAGAAGTGCAGCCATTGAAACAATCATCTTTTATCATTTTTACCGATTGGGGAAGCTCAACTTCCTTAAGTTTTGGACAATTAGAAAAGCATCCTTTCCCTATTGTGCGCAGTTTGGTTGGTAAAACAATTGTTTCTAAAGAATCATTAGCAGCAAAAGTTTTTTCTCCCAACATTTCTAAACCATCAGGTAATTTAACATTACGTAAACTAGTATTATAAAAGACGAGGTCATCTATCTTTTTTAAACTATCAGGCAATATGATATCCAGTAAAGCATTGTGACTGAAGACAGAATAATCCTCAAGAATATCTCGAATATCAAATTCGGAGTAGTTTCTAAAAGCATAGTAAGTGATTTCTTTAATTCCTTCTCGTATATGACAATGTGTTACATCGCCCTTAATAGCGATTACTTTTTTTTCTTTCAAACAATAATAAACGCCATCAATAAGTTGTATATTTTTCTCTAATACAATTTTACGTGCTTCGTCTTCAATAGTTAGGTCATCTGTGATAATATCATCAGTTGTGACAAAGTCAGGAATGATATCGCCACTCAAAATGTTATCCATGTCATGACGACGATAAAATTCCGCTTCAGAATCACAAGATATTATATCATCTATTAAAGACAGGCACTCTCTTTCAGATATCTCACCTTCGGACCGCAAGTGCTTTAATTGATTTCTTAAAGCATATTGCCAAGCATGTTTATAATTTTCCACAACTATTGATATTTTGTAAAAACAATTCTTTTGAATATGACTTTGCAAAACTAAAAAAATAGTCGCAAGTTTCAACTACTTCTTAAAAAGCAATCGTGTATTTATTATTTTCAGAATATTGTGTCGATATTGATGCCGACGAGGATGCGGATTTCGCTGACCTTCTCCAGCTCCTTGCGCAGTTTGAAGTAGCCGCTGGAACGAAAATAGCCAACCACGGCATGGAAGATGTCGAAGTTGGCCATGGCGGAGGCGATGCCGTGGAATTTGTCCATCAGCCTCGTCTCGATATTGTTGAAAAACTTGGTGCTCATAGGCTTGGCGTTTGGGGCGCTTCGCCTTTCGAGCTGTCACAAAAAAGAATCCGTGAGTCTTTCTGTCTAATCGGAGGCTCTGGACTGCCTGTGTTACAAACGAGAAAGCCCACGGATACACCGTGAGCATTTCTGCCTTCTTCTGTAACACAGTGGAAATTGTCCAGATTTCCGATTACTTGAAAAGCAAAAACGCTTTATATCAAAAAATTATAAATGTCTATTTCTCTCTTCTAATATTCAATAAAGTTTGGTTCTTATCCATTTTTACAGGTGCAAAAGTACAAAAAAATCCGATAGTGCGCAGGTGAAATGCGATTGTTGTTTCTGATGATTATGCACGAACACCAAAAAATTGTACCTTTGCGGCTTCGAAAAGCATGAGAGAAAGAGGCAGCAAATGACAACGAATTCATTCCTTGAGCAGCCCCGGAGGGGCAAGACGCGCGAAGCAAAATTAACCCCACACAAGGCGGAGCCACAGTGTGGGGGACGTGCCCCGCGTAATCAGACGCTGACGGTCACCGCCGGGGAAGTCCCCGCGCTGGAACCGATCGTCAGCACGCCGGACGACCTGCGCTCGGGCTTCCGCGACAACATGCTCGTCAACGGCGACCTGCTCGAATGCCTCGACCTCATCCCCGACAAACACTTCGACCTCATCCTCCTCGACCCGCCCTACAACCTCGACAAAGACTTCAACGGACGGAAGTTCTCGTCTATGAAATCAGACGAATACGAGGAATTCCTGCGCAGCTGGTTCGGCAAGGTGTGCGACAAGCTGAAACCGACTGGCACGCTCTACATGTGCGGCGACTGGAAATGTTCCTCCTCCATGCAACGGGTTATCGAAGAGCGACTTACCATCCTCAACCGCATCACCTGGCAACGCGAGAAGGGCCGCGGGGCGAAATCCAACTGGAAGAACAGCATGGAGGACATCTGGTTCGCCGTGAAAGACCCGAAACACCACACCTTCAACCTGGATGCCGTCATGATGAAACGCAAGGTGATAGCCCCATATCGAGTGAACGGGAAGCCCAAAGACTGGGACGACACCGCCGAGGGCAAATTCCGACTCACCCACCCTTCCAACTTCTGGGACGACATTAGCGTGCCCTTCTGGTCGATGCCCGAGAACACCGACCACCCCACGCAGAAGCCCGAGAAACTCTACGCCAAACTCATCCTCGCCTCCTCCAACCCCGACGACCGCATCCTCGACCCCTTCTCCGGCAGCGGCACCGCCGCCGTCGTTGCCAAGAAGCTCAACCGTCGCTTCTGCTGCGTCGAACTCAACCGCGAATACTGCCTCTGGACCGCCAAACGCCTCCTCCTCGCCGACACGAATCCCACAATACAAGGATACGCCGACGGCGTCTTCTGGGAACGAAACTCCATTAAGAATTAAGAATTATGAATTATGAATGCTGAATTATGAATGCTGAATTATGAATGTTGAATGAAGATGCGAAAATCCCCAATTCCCCCCTTTAGGGGGGATGCCCGAAGGGCAGGGGGGTAAGCAGCCCCGAAGGGGCAAGACGCGCGAAGCGCTAATAACCCCACATAAGCGAAGCGCAGTGTGGGGCACTAGCCCACATAGGCGCAGCGAAGCCGCAGTGTAGGGCTTCAATAACCAATAACCCATAACCTATAACCATTATGATAGAAATCTTCCTCCGCTCCGTCTTCATCGACAACATGGTCTTCGCCTACTTCCTGGGCATGTGCTCCTATCTGGCCGTTTCCAAGAACGTGAAGACTGCTTTCGGGTTGGGACTGGCCGTCTGCTTCGTGCTGACGGTTACCGTGCCCGTCAACTACCTGATCGACAAATACCTGCTCCGCGAAGGGGCGTTGACGTGGCTGAGCGCGAGCTTTGCCGGCACGGATCTCTCGTTCCTGTCGCTGATCATCTTCATCGCGGTGATCGCGGGCATCGTGCAGTTGTTGGAGATGGTCTTCGAGCGGTATCTTCCGGCGCTGTACATGACGTTAGGCATCTTCCTGCCGCTGATTGCCGTGAACTGCGCCATCCTCGGCGGCTCGCTCTTCATGCAGGAGCGCAACTTCCCCACCGTGGCGCACAGTCTGGCCTACGCGCTCGGTTCCGGCATCGGCTGGCTATTAGCCATCACCGCCTTCGCCGCCATCCGCGAGCGCCTCAAATACGCGAAAATCCCGCCCAAACTGCAAGGCAACGGCATCGCCTACATCATCACCGGACTGTTAGGCATGGGGTTTATGGCGTTCCTGGGAATGTAATTCCAATTATGAATGATGAATGATGAATGATGAATTATGAATTAAGAATTAATAATGTAGAATAATACGGTCGAAGGACCATTCCCCCCTTTAGGGGGGATGCCCGAAGGGCAGGGGGGTAAAACCCTTTAGGGGGGATGCCCGAAGGGCAGGGGGGTATAAAACGAATCAGACTATGAACATCTTAACCATCATATCCGCTACCAGCATCTTCCTGGTAATCATCTGGTTACTGGTCGGAATACTGTTATTTGCGCGGAAGAAGATGATCCCCGAGGGATCGGTGAAGATCAACATCAACGGAAAGAAGGAGATCGAGCATGAGCGCGGGTGCACGTTGTTGCAGGCGCTGGCCGACGCCCAGGTCTTCGTGCCGTCGGCGTGCGGCGGGGGTGGTTCCTGCGGCACCTGCCGGGGCAAAGTGTTCAGCGGCGGCGGCGAGATCTTGCCCACCGAGCTGACGCACATCTCCCGCAAGGAGGCCGCCGACCATTACCGCCTCTTTTGTCAGGTGAAGGTGCGCGAGGACATGGAAATCGAGATTCCCGAGAGTTTCTTCGGCATCAAGAAGTGGGCGTGCGAGGTCGTCTCCAACCACAACGTGGCCACCTTCATCAAAGAGCTGGTGCTGCAGCTGCCCGAGGGCGAGGTCATGGACTTCCGCTCCGGTGGCTACATCCAGATCGACATCCCCGCCGGCACCGTCAACTTCTCCGACATGACGGTGGAGGAACCCTACCGCGCCGACTGGCAGAAGATGGGGCTCTTCGACCTGCGGATGAAGAACGGAACCCCGACGGTGCGCGCCTACTCGATGGCCAACTACCCGGCGGAAAACGGCATCGTGATGCTCAACGTGCGCATCGCCACCCCACCCTTCAACCGCAAGAAGGGACGGATGGAGAAGGTGAACCCAGGCGTGGCGTCATCCTACATCTACAGCCTGAAGCCGGGCGACAAAGTCTATGTCTCAGGACCTTACGGCGACTTTTTCGTGGAAGAGACCGACCGTGAGATGATGTTCATCGGCGGCGGCGCGGGCATGGCCCCCATGCGCTCGCACATCTTCGACCAGTTCAAAGTGAAACATACACAACGGAAAACCACCTTCTGGTACGGCGGCCGCTCGCGCAAGGAACTCTTCTACATGGACGAATTCGAGCGGCTTGCGGCGGAACACGACAATTTCGAGTTCCACGTCGCCCTCTCCGACGCCCTCCCCGAGGACCACTGGACCGGTCCCACGGGCTTCATCCACGACGTGATTTACGAGCAGTACCTGAAGAACCACCCCGCACCCGAGGACATCGAGTACTACATCTGCGGTCCGCCCATGATGCTGCAGGCCGTGCTGAAGATGCTCGACAGCTTGGGCGTCACGAAGGAAATGGTGCATTATGATGATTTTGGAGGGAAATAATAGTTAGCAGTTAGGAGTTAAGAGTTAGGAGTTTTTTGCTCCTGAGTACGAACACAACCCGCGATGACACAGAAACGGGCGGTTCTTTTCATTCTTTGCAATTCGAAAAATTTTTTTTGCCGTTGTAGTTTTTCATTCTCTTGATGCGTTCTTACAACAGAAACAATCGAATTAATTCAAATAATCAATCAAAGTAAAAAAATCAAGAGTATGAAGAAAAACATTTTTGCAATCGCATTCATCGCCATCACCCTCTGCATGGCATCTTGTCAAAGAGAAGAAATCATCCCTGGCATCTCTGGGAATGGTGAAAACCCTGCCAACACTCCGAGAGTGGCCGTCACTTCTGACCTCATCGGCACCGACTGGACAGCCAACCTCGCCCTCGAAGACTTGCTCCAAGCCATGACCGGCATGAACCTCAGCGACTACGGTTGCGAATTCCCTGAAGGATTTGACGCTAACATGACGTTCCACATCAATTTCGACAGCGAGTACGCCCATATCACCTTTGGCGACAACATCACTGTGATCAACGTGGCTGAGCTGGCCGGCGAATATACTAATGAGGAAATCGAAAACATGGATCTTGCGTACGTTTATGACGGTTCTACACACACCGGCACTCTGACGGCTGTAGGCAACGACGAGAACGGCAACCCCATCAACTATCAGATTGTCTTCACCTACGATGACGACGAAGATACCATCACCATCAACCTGCAATTCGCCAACGCCGAGGACGAAGACACCACCATCAACTTCCCGTTGGTGTTCCACCGCGACGCAACTGCTGCATAAGCGTTATCCGTACATATAATCGAAACGGCGCCCACAGGATTCTGTGGGCGCTTTTTATATCCAACAACTACTAATTGCTAACCACTAACTTCTAACTAAAAAAAAGCGTATCTTTGCCGTCAAATTGTTATCTGTCATTCAGCAAAACTATACATATATGAAAAAGAGAACATTTATCTTGTTGCTTTTCCTGTTGCTGGGAATCTGCGGTCTTCAAGCGCAGAAGATCTATTCCACAAACTACAAGTCCGAGGCCGACGTGAAGGTGTATGTGACCAACTATCGCTCCGAAGCGGATCTTGTCGTCTATAAGACCAAATACAGTTCGGAAGCCACGGACAACAAGGGGGTCTGGTATTTCACTCAATACAAGAGTGAGGCGAAGAAGAAAATCTATTTTACAGAATACAGCTCCGAAGCGGATGTCAAAGTGTATTTCACCGACTACAAGAGCGAGGCCGGCTGGAAGAACAAGTCCAAGCAACACTTGTTTTATTAACCGATTCACCACATGCTGTTCACCTCATACGAACTCTTCTTTGAAATCCTGCTTTTCATACTCCTGTTCGTCATTGTCAAATGGGGGCTCAAAAAGAGTTGGCTCAACAATCTCCTGCTCATCGGCGGCAACATATTGATACTGACGCATATAGTATCATGGAAATCGCTATTCCTGCTTTCGCTGCTGGCACTGTTGGCATACGGCGCGGGACTCCTGTTAAGAAAGCGCAAGTCTGGCTGGGTGCTGGCTTTGTCACTTTCCTTACTGATCCTCCTCTTCTCTGTCCGCAACTACCCTCTGGTGCAGTCGTGGCTCGGCACCTGGTGGACCGACACGCTGGGCAAACATTTCCTTTCGGTGGAGAAAATCGGGCTGTCGTACATTCTGTTCCGCATCATCCATTGGTTGGTGGAAAGTTACAAAAACACCCTCCGAAGTCGCAACTTCTTGTCTTTCTTAAACTACCTGTTCTTCTTCCCGACTTTCATGGCCGGTCCTATCGACACATTCAACAACTTCCACTACTGGATGAGCACAACCCGCGTACGCTTCAACAGGCGAATGTTCCTTGCCGGCATTGGAAGGATCTTTATTGGAGCTGTCAAGGCCTTGCTCATCGTCCCGCTGATAAAGCCATACGCCATTGACTACCAAGCCTTTATTCCTCAACTCAGCCCATGGGGAGCGGTCTGTACCGCCGCCCTACTCTATTCGCTTTACATCTACATCGATTTCTCCGGCTATTGCGACATGGCCATTGGTATGGCCTACACAATGGGCGTCCGAACTCCCGAAAACTTCGACAACCCCTATCTTTCAAGCAACATTTCAGAATTCTGGAAACGTTGGCACATCACTTTCTCCACATTCCTGAAAATCTATGTCTTCAAGCCAGTCATCGGACTGCTGAACCGTCTGCCCATCGCTAAATGGCGGATGGCGGTCTCCGTCACGGCCTACCTCGTCACTTTCCTCGTCTGCGGCCTTTGGCATGGCAGCACGCTCAATTTTGTTCTGTGGGGCCTCTGGCATGGCATAGGACTCTCTGTCTATAAGCTGTTTACGTATGGAAAAACGGCAAAGCCCCTCACCACAACACGTAAAGTTGTCGGCATTGTTGTCACATTCCTTTTTGTGACCGTCGGTTGGGTTTTCTTCAACTATCCTGTTGATAAGTTATTGGTAATGTTTGAATTGCTGTTCTGATGAAAAAAATATACACACTGAGAGTTTTAGCTTGGATTGGGATGGCGGCACTCGTCGCGATCCTGTTCTGGATGGCGGTGGCTTGGTGCATCCCACCCTATACCACGCCTGACAGCAGTGCGCAAATCTACACCATCCGACATCAGGATTTGCGTGACAACAACCCATTGTACACAAATCTGCTGCTGAAGGGCATCAAAGAACATGACGGGTACTTGGTGTTGGGAACTTCGGAGACCAACGAGCTACCGAACGGCAACTATTTCGACTTTCTGAATGCGGATACCACCATCCATGCCTTCTTCTCCGTCATCGGCGGTGCCGGACGAACTCCCTGTACCTATTTTCCTCTAATTCAGAGCAATGAGAATGTGCGGAATCTCAAGCTTATCTATTTTGTCAACCCTTCCTATTGGTGCAACAAACTGGCGAAAAGCAATGCGGACTATTTCCACCGATATGTCTCGATTACAGAATACAGGAAGGCTAATCATCCTAAGGATCAAGATGTTGACCATATTTTGAAGGTAAATCGTCGCAATGTGCGATTATCGGACAGGATTGTGGAACCTCTTTCGTGTATGGCAGACCGGGTTCGCCGGAAATATCATCAGGACCTTGCCTTTGCGCTGGATCCCACCAAGTTTTATCATCGTCTGACATGGGCTGACACAGCTTGGATAAACCGAAAGGCACGGAATTGTACTCCTCCGGACAGCAACCAGCACAACTATTCGTTGAATATTTCCAGCACGTTCAATGTCTATTCCTATATGCTGCGACCATATCCTGAGGAGCAGTACCGTTACGACGAATTGCGCACGATGGTCCGACTGTGCCGCGAACATGGGGTGGATGCCACGTTTGTGGTCGGCCCCTACAACCGAGCCGCCTTCGAACAAATTCATCCAGAATATCTAAATGACATTCAACTGGTTGTGACCAACACCATCCGATTATTGGAAAAGGAGGGAGCGCAATACATAGACTGCTCCGAGCTCTCCGCCAATCCCGCCACTTTCGATGACTGGCAGCATCCAAACAGTTATGGCGCATTTTTAATCTATCAGAAAATCAGAGAATATGTTTTGGAAAAAGAGAATCGTTAAAGTATTGATTACCATAGCAATATTCATTCTGGTATTATTGCTGTTCATGGTTCGTTCCGAAGGCGACATCTCCTGCCTGTACACCACTTTTTAACCATTCTGTTTTTATTACAAGATCGGAACATTTTCCGCGTATATTCATATTTTATGTATGTTTGCGGCAAATTTTCGGGATGAAGAGATTGATTTTATTCACACTCACCTTATTGTCCGTGGTGAATTTGTGGGCACGAAAGCCCATCGACACCCTGTCGGCAGGGCGATGGGAATTTGTGCAGAATCTCGGTCAATGGGAATCCCCCGTGCTGTACAAAGCCACTATGTACGGCGGCGCTCTTTTCTTTGAACATAACTCTTTCCTTGTCGCACAATTAGACCCGAACCAATTAGAGGCTTTCCACGAGGCCAAACATTCGGGGAAACCCTTCCCGTCATCTTTTATCGACGCCGCTGCCTACCGGGTGACGTTCATGAATGCCTTGAATGATATCAAGGTGAACGGCATTCAACCTTTCGAACATTATTACAATTTTTATACAGGCCGCTCTGCCAAAGGCTGGGCATCCCATGTATCCGCCTATCATCATTTGGAATACAATCAGCTATACCCCAATATTGATTTATATTTCTTAGGGGATGGTGATTATCTGAAATACGAATTTCATATTGCTCCGGGAGGTGACCCGAAGCAAATCCGGCTACGCTACGACGGACTGAAAAGTATCTCCAAAATGGGGGAAGAATTATTGCTGCACACTGCTGTGGATCGCGTATTGGAACTCGCTCCGTTCGCTTATCAAATTGATGATAAAGGAGATACAATCCCCATCAAGTGTTCTTACTCCCTTTCAAAAGACATTGTATCGTTCACCCTCGACCAATACGACCCAGCTTTGCCGTTAGTGATTGACCCGACGGTGGTTTTCTCCTCTTACTCAGGTTCCACCGCTGACAACTGGGGCTATACCGCCACCTACGACTCACACGGCAACCTCTATGGCGGCGGCATTGTCTTTGGTGTGGGTTATCCTCTCGTCCCCGCCCTCGGCGCCTATCAAACCGACTTTGCCGGGGATGTGGATATTGCCATCTCCAAATTTGATGCCACGGGCAGTTTCCTGCACTATTCCACTTACATTGGAGGCACCGCCGCCGACATTCCGCACAGTCTGTATGTGAACGACAATGACGAGCTTTACATTTTCGGTACTACGGGGTCTGCTGACTTCCCTGTCACTGCAGATGCGTTCGACACCTCCTTCAACGGCGGCCCGAACATCTCCCTCTCCACCAGCATGGATTTTCCCGCCGGATCCGATATCTTCGTCGCCAAGCTAAGTGCGGACGGCACGCAGCTGCCAGCATCCACTTACATCGGTGGCAGCGGAAACGACGGGGTCAACACCGCCTCCGGGCTTCGCAAAAACTACGCTGACGACAATCGGGGTGAAATCATCGTAGATGGGAACAGTAATGTCTATGTGGTTTCCTCCACAAGTTCGTCAGACTTCCCCGTCACCGCAAATTGTTACCAACCAAGCAATTCCGGCAATCAAAGTGTCTGTGTCTTCAAATTCAGCCAAGACCTTTCCTCGCTAATCTGGTGTACCTATTTCGGCGGTTCCAGTAATGATGCGGGTTACAGCATGTATGTGGCGGCTGACAAAAGCATCTATTTCTGTGGCGGCACCACATCCGTAGATCTACCCATCACCCCAAATGTCTATCAACCCGCCCATGCTGACAACGGCGCTTCCGTTGACGGATTCGTGGCGCACCTTTCCTCGAACGGCAGTTTGTTACTGCAAAGCACCTATTTGGGAAAATCCAATTACGATCAGGCCTATTTGATTAAGGGTGACGACGAAGACTTTCCACATTTGCTGGGGCAGACATCTGCCGATGGCACCCAATGGGTTCAAAATGTCGGTTATTATGTGACCGGAGGCGGTCAGTTTTTGATCAAATTGTCGAAAGACCTTGGCACTTCCATTTGGTCCACGGCCCTCGGGTCCGGCAATGGCGGACCGGACATCTCCCCCACCGCCATGTTGGTGGATTACTGCGACAACATCTACCTCTCCGGATGGGGTTCCCGCCAGTTGAACGGATTCGGAGGCACCAACGGACTTCCCGTCACCGATGGCGCTTTCCAATCCACCACCGACGGCAGCGATTTCTATTTCATGGCCATCAGCGACGATGCCAGCAACCTGATTTATGCGACTTACTTCGGTGGCGCGGCCGGTTCCGCACGAGAACACGTGGACGGCGGCACCAGCCGGTTCGACAAACACGGCAAAATTTACCAAGCCGTGTGTGCGGGATGCGGTGGACAGAGCAGCTTCCCCACAACTCCCGACAACGTCTATGCCAACCTTAACGGAAGTTCCAACTGCAATCTCGGAGTTATCAAAATCGATTTCAGTTTGCCCGTGGTGGTGGCCGATTTCCTGATGCCCAACGTCGTTTGTCTGCCCGACACCGTCTTCTTCACCAACTATTCGCAAACAATCAGTTCACAAACAGACATTTCGTGGAATTTCGGTGACGGCAACACCTCGAATCAGTGGGAGCCCTACCATGTTTATGCCCAAACGGGATACTACGAAGTGACCCTGATTATACATGATCTGGGAAGCTGCAATGTGGCCGACACACTTCGGAAACGGATACTGGTGCTCTCCAACACCCAATCCACCTTGCCCACGGTCAATATCTGCACCGGTGAATATGCCGAATTGGGAGTCCCGCCGTCTATCGGGGTGGACTACCTGTGGTCGCCGGCGGAAAACCTGAACAATCCGACCATTTCCAACCCCATAGCCACCCCCACCCAATCCACTCTATACTCATTAACAGCCTCCACCGCCGCCTGCGTGGACACGATCTTCCAACAAGTGGATGTTCACGATGTTTCCGCCTCAATATCTGGAGACTCCATTATTTGCGTCGGGGAAAGCACCACTCTATCCATCAATGTTGCCACCACAGACAATTATGTGGTGGATTGGTCTGAATCCCCTGATTTCCAAAATATTATTGCAGCCAACACTTTATCCGCGACGGTATCTCCAACTTCTTCGCGAAGCTATTACGCACGCGTGACTACCGATTACTGTATCAGAATAATCCCTCATTCTATCACCGTAATCAAAATGGAAATAACTGACAATCCGAACTATCTGCTATGTTTTGAAAACGAGGTTTCAGCACAAGTGCTTTGCGGTGGCGGCACTCAACCTTACCAATACCAATGGCAGTTGGACGACGGCGAGGCATCCACAGAGGCAAATCCGACATTCACCCCACAACAAACCACCAACTACTCAGTCACCGTCACAGACATCAACGGATGCACAGCCACGGCAAACGGCGTGATTAAGGTGAGAGTAGGCACATTTCAGGATTCACTACAGGCTTGGTGCTCCCCCACCAATGTGCTCGCATACCATAAAACAACCTTATATACAAACGATTATGGAAGCGACTACACATACTCATGGACTCCCCCAACCATAGTGGATACGCCTTATCGTCCCGTCACCACCGCCTCCCCCACCGAGACAACCACCTTTACCATTACCGTCACTGACACTTTCGGATGCGCACTCACCGATACGGTCACCGTCAAAGTGGATCCGGTAACTTGTGACATGCCGTTTGTGTTTATCCCAAACAGTTTCACCCCCAACGGTGACGGTGTAAACGATATTCTGTACGTTCGCAGCGACATATTAGACGAATGTTATTTCGTGATTTACAATCGTTTAGGCGAAAAGATTTTCGAAACGCACGACAAGACCGTCGGCTGGGACGGCTCTTTCAAGAAGAAAGAATGCCAAAGGGGTGTTTATGACTACTATTTCAAAGGCAAGTGCATGGACGGCGATGAGTTGGAACTGAAAGGGAATGTCACATTGATCCGATGATATCCCGAAAAAATCGTACTTTTGCCGCGTCATTCAACGATTAATGACGATGAAGAACCTCTAATCACTATTCACCAATCACTATTCACCAATCACTATTCACTATTCACCAACAACAATCACCAGCTTCAATAACCAATAACCCATAACCAATAACCATTAAAGAATGGCAGAAGAACAATTCATAGACTATGTAAAGATATTCGGCAGATCGGGCAACGGCGGCTCGGGTTCGGCACATCTGGCGCGGACGGCGCACAACCCCAAGGCGGGTCCTGACGGCGGCGACGGCGGCAAGGGCGGCAGCATCATTGCTCGCGGCAACCGTAACTTATGGACCCTGCTGCACCTTCGCTACACCAAGCACGTGTTCGCGGAACACGGCGGCAACGGTCAGAAAAACCAATGTTTCGGTAAGGACGGCGACAATGCTTACATCGAAGTGCCGCTCGGAACCATTATCCGTCTCGTTGACACGGACGAGTATGTGGGCGAGGTGCTTGAGGACGGCCAAGAGGTCGTTGTTATGAAAGGCGGGCGCGGCGGTCTCGGCAACGTCCACTTCAAGAACGCCACGCATCAAACACCCCGTTTCGCTCAACCGGGCGAAGAAGGCACGGAAGGATGGATATCCCTGGAACTTAAAGTGTTGGCTGACATAGGGCTGGTCGGATTTCCCAACGCAGGCAAGTCCACGTTAATCACACAGCTCTCCAATGCGCGGCCGAAGATCGCCGACTACCCTTTCACCACTTTAAAACCGAATCTCGGCATGGTTGCTTACCGCGATTTCCAATCATTTGTCATCGCCGACATCCCCGGTATTATCGAGGGGGCCTCGGAAGGCAAAGGAATCGGCCTGCGCTTCCTCCGCCACATAGAACGCAATGCCGCCCTGCTGTTTATGATTCCCGCCGCAGATGACGAAGGCAAGGTGAAAACGGTCACACAAATCAAAAAGGAACTTAAGATTCTCCAAAACGAACTCAAGCAATTCAATCCGGAACTTCTGGACAAAAATTGGATGCTCGCCATCACCAAATGCGACCTCATCTCAGAAAAAGACGCACGGTCGTTGGAAGACAAATTAGCGAAATATTTTCCCGTTTTATGCATTTCCGCCGTCACAAATTGGCGCCTCACTGAATTAAAAGATCAACTATGGGATTTGCTTCAGCACGAAAATGATATATAAACAATTAACAATCAGACAATTAACAACTGTTAATAAAATTATTTCCTAAAATTAATTAAACAAGTCAGAGAATTAAAAAAAAGTGTATTTTTGCCGCGTTAAAATTTGATATAAAGAAATGGCAAAGAAAACGAAAGAAGCACGTCAACAAGTAATCTTGGAGTGCACCGAGCAAAAGGCAAGTGGAGTGCCAGGGATGTCTAGATATATTACGACAAAGAACAGAAAAAACACTCCCGACAGATTGGAACTGAAGAAGTACAATCCGTATTTAAAGAAAATGACGATTCACAAAGAAGTTAAATAACAAAAACTGAGAAGAGATGGCAAAGAAAGTTGTTGCATCATTGAAAAGAGAAGGTGGCGTAACCTACACCCGCGTGGTAAGAATGGAACGCTCACCGAAAACTGGAGCCTACACCTTCAAGGAAGCGATTGTAGAGTCCTCCTCCGTAAAAGACTTTTTGGCTAAAAAGTAATATTTTGTTTTCATGGTTGAAAAAAGGTGGGCGCCTGCCCGCCTTTTTTCGTATATTTGCAGCCGTATTTTTTTAAGCAATATGGGATTCTTTTCATTTTTCAAAAAAGATAAAAAAAACGAGATTAACGAGGAACAAAAGAAGGAATTGAACGAAGGATTGCAGAAATCCAAGGAGAATTTCTTCAAAAAACTCGCAAAAACCATCGTTGGTAAATCAAAAGTGGATGACGAGGTGCTTGACAACCTGGAGGAAGTGCTGGTCACTTCGGACGTGGGCATCGAGACCACCCTCAAAATCATCGAACGCATCGAGAAGCGTGTATCCAAAGACAAATATCTGGGCACCGACCAGGTGAACATGATACTGAAGGAGGAAATTGCCGGACTGCTCCTCGAAAACGATCTCGAAAAAGAGAACGATTTCGTGATTCCGGAAATGGAAACGCCCTATATCATCCTCGTGGTGGGCGTGAACGGCGTGGGCAAGACCACCACCATAGGAAAACTGGCATACCAGTTCAAGAAACGTGGCTATTCCGTCACGCTCGGTGCTGCAGACACATTCCGTGCCGCCGCTATCGACCAGCTGACCGAATGGGCCAACCGTTGCGATGTGCCCATCGTGGCCCAGAAAATGGGATCCGACCCCGCTGCTGTGGCATACGACACTGTGAAGTCCGCCATCGCCAACAAGAGCCAGGTTGTCATCATCGACACCGCCGGCCGACTCCACAACAAGGTCAACCTCATGAACGAGTTGGTGAAGATCAAGAATGTCATCCGCAAACTCGTCCCCGACGGCCCGCACGAGGTGCTGCTCGTCCTTGACGGCTCCACCGGCCAAAACGCTTTTGAACAGGCCAAGCAGTTCACCGCCGCCACCGAAGTCAACGCACTGGCCATCACCAAACTGGACGGCACCGCAAAAGGTGGCGTGGTCATCGGCATCTCCGACCAGTTCCAGGTTCCCATCAAATATATCGGAGTCGGAGAAAAAATCCACCAACTCCAAATCTTCAACCGCGTTGAATTTGTCGATTCCCTGTTCCCCGACAACTGGTAGCCATGCCCAAGAAAATCGTCGTTGACCAAAACTCCGGTTTCTGCTTCGGCGTGATCAACGCCATCCGAACAGCGGAAAAATACCTTATGGAGCACAGCACTCTCTATTGTCTTGGCGATATTGTCCACAACAGCGAAGAGGTGCAACGCTTGTCAGATATCGGGTTGCAAATCATTGACTATGACCAGTTCATGTCACTTAAAGACACCACTGTGCTTATACGTGCGCACGGGGAACCGCCAGAGACATACCACATCGCGGAAGAAAACAACATCCATCTGATTGACGCCACCTGCCCCGTTGTTCTCAAGCTGCAAAAGCGCATTCTTGGCGAATACATGAGGAACAAATCAGGGAAACAAATCTTAATTTACGGAAAAAAAGGCCATGCCGAGGTTATTGGCCTGCTAGGACAAACAGAGAACACCGGCATCGTCATCTCGTCACCCGAAGACATCAACTGCATCGATTTCGGCCGCCCCGCCATCCTCTACTCCCAAACCACACAAAGTCTGGAAAACTACCGAAAATTGATCGACACTATCCAATCGCGATACCGGTCAGCAGGGCACGCCGACTGGTTCGAATATGAGGACACAATCTGCGGAAAAGTCTCCTCGCGAGCCAAACAAATCGCTGATTTCGCCTCCAGCTTCGACATCATCCTCTTCGTATCCGGTGAAAAAAGTTCCAATGGCCTATACCTATATAATATATGCAAGGAACACAACCCCCGAAGCTTTTTCCTTACCAATGTCGAACAGCTACAACAACTCGACCTGTCACAGGCGGAAAGCATCGGTATCTGCGGGGCCACCTCAACCCCCATGTGGCTGATGCAACAAGTCGCCGACCAGTGCGCCGAATTTTAAAAATCCTGCCATTTTCCTCCCCCTTTGTTTTTTATTTTCACTGATATTAGTTAATTTTAAAAATAAAATTAACTAAGTTTAGTTAGTTATTGCAATTGTAGATTTTCCATCTGCTTGTTTTACAGATGTATAGAAAATTTATTCACAATAATTTTTACCAAACATTTATTTATTATTAAATAATATTATATTTGCCGTGGTTTTGATTATTGAATTATTCATTTGAAAAAAAGAAGAAATGACACAAAAAATCATCCACATTAAAACAGCAATATTAGCTTTGATGCTTATATCTGGAATCACGTCAAAGAGCGTAGGACAGAACATCCTGTTTGAAGAGGACATGGGTATTCCATCCTCCAACACCCTCATTCAAGACTATACTGGTTGGCAGAACACCACAGTATCATATACAGGTAACGGAACATGTGATGTGCGAACATCAAGTGCATCAACAGGATACGGAGGATCATCCGGAGGAGGGAATGTCATGATCAATGACACTGTCAAATGGTTCCAGATTTCGGGAATCAACACGGCGGCGGCCACAAACGCCACCGTGAAACTGTATTGCGGTCTTCGCAAGACCAAAGCAGAGAACGGCAGTCACCTTATGGTGGAGTTTTCCACAGACAGCATCGTATGGACAAGTCTTCAGATAGAAGACACCTTGCCCACTGGCACCGGCACAACAGGCTGGTACCGTGTTTGTTATCCAAACATACCCGTCCATCCTCATCTACACATCCGTTTTTCTAACACTGCCAACGTGGAGCTGCGTATCGACGACATCAGCATCACGGACGGCAATGAAGCAGTACTGGAAACGGTGTCAACGCCGACCTGTACCCCTTCTGCAGGTACTTATTACGAGCCGCAGACCATACTTATTGAATGCTCAACGTCCGACGCAGCCATCCGATACACATTGGACGGCACCATTCCGAACAGTCAATCGCCCCTGTACTCAGGGCCGATAACCATTGACAGCACTCTAACCTTGAAAGCGTTTGCTGAAAAAGAAGGCATGTACAACAGCGGCATACTCACCGCGCAATTCACCATCCTGGACACTACTTCATTAGTAACGCTGCCTTTCGACATTTCCGACAACAGCCAGGTGGACAAAATGGAGGTGAAATTATTGCCCGGCTTCCGAAGTGTCAAACTGGGAGCCTCGTACGCAGACGGTTCGGCTAAATTCGAATCTAAAAACGCAGGCCAGGCAACTCTGATAGCACATCTCGACAGCGCACCTGAGAATCTCTCGTTCGATGTAAAAGGGACCAAAGGGGGCAACCCTTCCACCTACAGCGGAATACTGTTTGTGGTAAGCGAGTCTGCCGATGGCACTAATTGGTCAACAGTGGCCACGCTGAGCGAGACAGACATAAGTACCGAATCCTATTCACATCAAGGAAGTTACACCCTTTCGGAAGAGACACGCTATATCCGATGGTTGCTTGCTGCGGCTAACAGCGGGAACACACAGCTCAACAACATCGTCATCGACAAACGGCAACAAGGGGATGAGGCCGGCATTGCTCAGCACAACGAGTCACCGAAAGCCGATCCCTTTCCAAATCCTGCCGAGAAATACTTCCAGTGGAACATTTGCGACTTTGCAGCAGAGTTGGCGCTTTATGACATGAGCGGCAATCTCGTAGCTTTCTGGATACATGTGCAACCCGGTGACAAGTTCAATATCGAAACGGTCACTCCTGGATGCTATTTACTCAAAGCAGTCACCCCGTTCGGGCGCGTGACGAAGAAACTGATTGTCAAATAACAAAAGAAAGGAGGCGTTTTTAAGAATAGCGAACAGAAAAACTTGATGATTAAAATTGATCAAAGAATCAGTCTGCACAAAGGGGTGAGCGAATGATACGGCGAAAAGGCTTCTTGTTTTCGTAATATTTTGTTTTCATGGTTGTAATTTTTCAAACACTTTTCAAACTATCAGTACAAACTCCCCCTTTACAGGCTGGTTTTCAAAGTATTGAACAGCCTCGGCAAGAGTTCCTCTGAAAGTGAAGGAATGGATTTTGGTTAATTCCTTGGCCACCGCCACTGGGTGTTCGCCACCCATAACCTCAACCATCTTCTCTAATGTTTTCAACAGCCGGTGCGGAGATTCGTAGAAAACGACCGTCTCTTCCATCTCGGCGAAACGTTTCAAGAGGGTTTCCTTTCCTTTTTTATGGGGCAGAAAGCCGTAAAAATAAAAGCTGCTGCAGGGAAAGCCCGATTGGATAAGAGCGGGCACGAATGCGGTGGGACCCGGCAGGCACTCAACCTCCACTTCTTGCTTCAGAGCCTCCCGGACCAGCAGAAATCCAGGGTCAGAGATGCCTGGGGTACCTGCATCGCTTACAAGTGCTGTGGTTTCCACCTGCTGAATCATGCGGATGTAGTTCCCGACTTGTTCATGCTCGTTGAAGATATGGTAAGCCATGCAGCGTTTGCCCTCGATAGCATAATGTTGGAGCAGGTTCTTCGTGGTGCGCGTGTCCTCGCAGAGGATCAAATCCGCGGCCTTCAAGACATTGAGAGCGCGAAGAGTGATATCTTCAAGATTTCCGATAGGGGTCGGTACGATGAATAACTTGGCCATAATGAAAGATTCTAAAACAATGAAAGACGGCCATTTTAACCGTCTTTCCTTTGAGTGCCCAGAACAAGAGTCGAACTTGCACATCCGTTCGGATACTACACCCTGAATGTAGCGCGTCTACCATTCCGCCACCTGGGCTCAATATATACCCTCTTTGATAATGTCGTGAATATGAATCACGCCGAGGTATTTTCCCTTTTCATCCACCACAAAGATGTTTGTGATGTGATGGTCTTTCATCATCTGTAACGCATCCACGGCGAGGGTGTTCTCGTGGATGGTTTTAGGTTTCCGGGTCATGATGTCGCCTGCTTTGAGCGACATGACATCCTGGTGATGTTGGATGGCACGGCGCAGATCACCGTCTGTGATCGCACCGACCACCTTGTCATCATCTACGACTGCCGTCACTCCCAAACGCTTGCCGGAGATCTCCAATATAACCTCCTGCATACTGGCGTCCTCCTTTACTGAAGGCACCTCGTTCATTTTGTAGAGGTCCTCGACTTTCAGTCGGGTTCTTCTTCCGAGGATTCCGCCGGGATGCACTTTCGCGAAGTCTTCCGTCGTGAAACCGCGCATCTTGATAAGCGTTGAAGCGAGGGCGTCGCCTATGGCCAACTGAGCCATCGCACTGCTGGTCGGGGCCAGGTTGTTGGGGCTTGCCTCGCGCGACACTGTGCAATTCAGCACATAGTGCGCTTCTTTTGCCAGAAGGGATTCCATAGCGCCGACAATAGCGATGAGGATGTTCCCGTTAGCTTTCAAAAACGGTATCAGGACGGAAATTTCCGGCGTGTTCCCGCTTTTGGAGAGGCAAATCACAATGTCATCCTTTTGGATGATGCCCAGGTCACCGTGAACCGCGTCGGCGGCATGCATGAATACCGCGGGGGTTCCTGTGGAATTGAACGTTCCGACAATCTTCTGCCCGATGATAGCACTCTTGCCAATGCCTGTCACAATGACGCGACCCTTGCAATTCAGAATCTCATGAACGGCCTTCACAAAATTTTCATCCAGATAACCAGTGAGTTTTGACACCGCTTCGGCTTCTTCACTCAACACTTTCGTGGCATATTGGATTATTTCCTGTGGTTCCATTCTACGATGCTCTTGTTGCCTTTTCGCTTCTATCAAAGAACGAAATCTTTCATACTTCCTTCTCAGAATCGAAGTATTTGAAAAATAATGCTTGAAATCCGCTTCACTTAACGCTTCCAAGTCATCATTTTTGAGCGGCAAAAATAAGGAATTTTTCGATACGTTCAACGGGTTGACATTTTTTTTCTTGTTATGCGGACAAACCTCTTGGCAAATATCACACCCGAAGATATATTTTTGCGATGCCAACTCACTGTAATTCGGTATTTTATCTTCTGTATTATGATAGGAAACGCAACGCCTGGCATCCACTTGAAAAGGTGTTTCCAAGGCATTCACGGGGCAGCTTTTCACACAAATTTCGCACTTGCCACAATCCGATTTTGGCAAAGATTCATCATAAATGTCGCAAAACTGATCCACCAACAAGATGCCGATGACAAAGAATGATCCGTTCTTGTTGTGTATCAACCCGTTCTTACCCATATACCCTACCCCTGCCTCCATCGCCCATCGTTTCTCGGCAATGGCAGAACTATCCACCGTAACCCTGTATTTTACTGATGGATAATTGTTTACAATCTTTTCTGCTAAATCGTCCAAGAGATTCTTCACCAGAACGTGGTAGTCCTGAATCCATGTATATCTGGCCAATTGATATCGGTCGGATTTCGGACGATCATCTGTTAAATAGTTGTATGTCAACACAATCACCGACTTGCAACCGGAGAGAAGCGTATCAGGGTTGAAACGATTGTCGATGTTACGCTCCAGATAATGCATGTCGGCATGGTATGCGTTATCGATCGAGTGCCTGAATTCTTCCTCCGCTTCCGAAAGCACACGCGCACGCGCGATGCCGCAATCCTGAAAACCGACCGCCGCCGCCCACGACTTAATCTGTTGAGAACTGAGAGTTTCCGAAGACATACTTATAGCGTTATCCTCTCAAACTTTTCCGGAATCCTGATGCTGGTAACCCCCGGCACATTTAACCTGATCAACTTTATTTTACCCCGGATTTCAATCACCCTGTTCAGCTCTTTGAAAACGAACTCGGTGAAAAACGAGCTTGTACTATCCACAGGGGCAAAAGCAGAATACTCGTACGAGAGTTTTTTCCCTTGAGGCAGCTTCTCCGTCTCACCGTTGAAGAGCGCCTGAACGGTCTGGAAATCAAAGGTGAACGGAAGAAATTTATTGATCGGAGTGTAGGTGTCGCAAAAATACTGTTGGGTCAGTTTGTTGACGTATTTTATGCTGTCGGGTGTGAAAACCGCGCGTATCAACTCCACGCCATACGCATGGATGTTCAGGTAAAGGATACTGTCGGTGCGGTTGACCATATAGAAATTGCAGGTGCGCGTGCCGCCCGTGTCGATGATGTCAGCCTTTCCGCGGTAGGAGACCCAGTCATAGCCAGTGGCCATGGGAAGAACGGTGGTGTCAGCAGAGACAGACACGCTATCAGCGTTTTGAGCATCCACCCACATATACGAGAGAAATGCTGCAGCAAAAAGGCACACTTTGCGAAAGTTATTTTTCATTTTCTTCTCCGTCATTATTCCATTGACTCCGTCCAAACAACAAAGTTATAACAACAACAAACGTATCAAGAATCTTTTTTTTCGGACATCAAGTCGCGGCGATTCTGTCCAATGTACTTGAAGTACAGGAACAAATCGAACGAAACGATCAGCAAATTAAACAGATACAGATAGACGACCCAATCATAATTGTAGAACACTTTGTGCAAGATTCCGAACACATAGCCCAGAATGATGATTGTCATGAAGACGGGGCTTTTGCCGAGAACCACTTTAGTTCGAAGGGCTTTTACGATGGAAAAGGGCCAGCTGCACGCGAAACAGAGCAGCATCAATATTTCAAAAACGCTGACATTCATTGCTTTATACTGATTTTTCAATGTGAAACAAATCGGCGCGAAGATACACATTATTCTGTTTCAATCGGTCATGGCATCGCCACCGAGCCCTTCAGCGGGCTGCTTCGCGCACGTAGCAACCAAACAAACCGACACGACCAGCAAATGCACCATTCCGTTTGGCCGCCTTCTCTTAACGAAAACAACACGCATTTCCGAAACCCACTGCATAACATTAAAGCGACGCCTTGACCGGCCAAACGGAACCTGGGACTCGCAAGGGGAGGCTCTTTTTAAACACGAATTGTCACGAATTTACCACGAATTAGCCATAAATATTCATCGTCTCTTCGTTTTTCATCGTGTCATCGTCAATCCTCTCATCATCGTTCATTCATCGCCCATTTTCTGCGAAATCACGACTCTAAAATTTACAATCACAAGACTAATGGTTAACGTCAAATTTGCAAATAATTGATTCCCAGCGAGAAAAAAATTACGCAAAACCCTTGACAAACGGGACGTTTTGTTGTATCTTTGCCCAAGAAAACTTATTAAACCGTATGGAATAATCAGATAGAATTGACATCATGAAAACAATAAAAAAAGAAACTTGACATTTATATCAATTATTTTTATAATTTTGCCGCGTTATGAATAAGAAGACCACATTGGATATAATATCCGAGTCGAATAAAACCACACTTTACTCCATCAGCTTCGAGAAAGATGGCACAACCGAATTTGAGAAGTTTGTGTCGGAATTTGAAATGAATGCTCAATATAATTCTGATTACCAAAGAATTATCGCAGCATTGCAAGTTATTTTAGAAAAAGGGGCTTTGGAAAGGTTTTTCCGTCCTGAAGGAAAAATGAAAGACAATGTACATGCAATACCCATAAAAGGGGGCAAATTAAGATTATACTGCCTTCGCATTTCCGAACAAATCGTCATTCTTGGAAATGGTGGGGTGAAAAGTACAAAGAGTTATCAGGAAAACCCTAAACTGTTTGGTTATGTTTTAGACCTGCAACGTTTTGAGAAGATTCTGAAGGAAAATATCGAGAAAGGCTATATCAGCGTTAACGAAAAGGAACTTATAGGTACAGACAATATCGTTTTCGAAATATGAACAACAAGCAAGAGTGGTTCAAGTCAAAAGTGGAGCAAGTTTCGCCGGAGATCATGTCGGAGGTGGAGCTGTCGGCGAGCATTATTGCCCGAATCGACAAGATTCTCAAGGAAAAGAACATGTCTCAGCGTGATCTGGCGCGCAAATTGGGGAAAGACGAAGCGGCAGTTTCGCATTGGATCACGGGTTTCCCAAATTTCACCATTCGCACTCTTGTACAGATTTCCATTGCATTGGACGAGCCAATTATCAAATTAGCTGAATAAGAGTCATTCGGTCGTAGTATCATTCCCCGTTCATCATCTATTCATCGTCTTTCATCGTTTTTCATCGCCCATTCATCTCTCATTCATCGGCCTTCTTCATCTCATCCACCCATCATCGTCAATTTATCGCAAACCGCAAACAGTCCACGCCATCATTCGAATACTTTTTTTCCACAAATTCCGAGCATATCAAAATCTTTGTATTTTTGCCGACTTTTTATTTTTAAACCCGATTTTTGAAATTAACATTTTTATATACTTATAAATCAGATAATTATTAATCTTAAAAAATCTTAAAACAATATAGCATTATGAAAATATTATTTGTCATCGACGCCTATTTCACCAACAACAACGGCACCAGCATCTCGGCACAACGGTTTGCGGACGAACTTCGCAAACGCGGTCACGAGGTGCGGATTCTCACCTCCTGCGACGAGACCCACGAGAACGTTTACAGTATGCCCATGCTGAAAATCCCCTTTTTCCAAGGACTGATCGAGAAACACGGCTTCCAATTCGCCAAATGCAAGAAAAGAATCATCAAGGAGGCGGTACAATGGGCGGACATCGTCCACTGCTTCATGCCCTTCATGCTGGAAAACAAGACCAAAAAAATCGCCGACAAAATGGGCAAACCATCGACATCCGCATTCCACGTGCAAGCCGAGAACATCACCTCCAGCTTCGGATTAGGAAAAGTGACATGGGTCAACGATATGATTTACAAGATATTCCGGAACGTAACCTACAACCATTACACACACATTCACACCCCATCACAGTTTATGGCAAGTGAGATTGAGAGGCGAGGGTACACGGCCAAAATCCATGCTATCTCCAATGGCATCCAGTCGGATTTCACTTGGACGAAGCGGCCCAAAGAGCCTATGTTTGCCGACAAAATCCTCATCATGATGGTCGGACGGCTGGCCGGTGAAAAACGCCAAGACATCATCATAAATGCGTTGCAATATTCCAAATACGGCGACAAAATCCAGCTGGTTTTCGCCGGAAAAGGTCCGAAATTCAAACAATATTACAAATTAGGACAGCAACTGAAGAATCCGCCCATCTTCACCTATCTCCCAAAGGAAAAACTGATCAACTTGCTGGCGCAGTGCGACTTGTACGTTCACGCATCGGACATGGAATCGGAGGCCATCTCCTGTATCGAGGCCTTCGCCACCGGGCTGGTGCCGGTCATCTCCAACAGCTCCCTTTCCGCCA
This sequence comes from uncultured Bacteroidales bacterium, assembly GCA_900315245.1. Taxonomy (GTDB): domain Bacteria; phylum Bacteroidota; class Bacteroidia; order Bacteroidales; family WCHB1-69; genus F23-D06. Next base: position 81,604 of record OMYJ01000007.1, on the reverse strand, counting down.
CCAAGCAGTTCGCCCTTGACGAACGCAGTCTGTTCAAAGCCGGCGACCCCAAAGACCTCGCCCGCGCCATCGACTACTGGCTCGACAATCCTGAAGAGAAACAACGAATGGAAAAGATATATTCCGAATCTGCCGCGAAGTACAACATCGACAATTCCATCACCCAGTTTGAAGAAATGCTGAAAGAGGCCATCGAAGATCATGAAAAATCTAAATAAAATGACACTCTGCGTACTAATTGTCTTGTTAATACTGTCTCTGACCTGTGGGAACGCGCAGGAGGCGCCACGTGATTCCATCTTCCTGCATCCTGACGGGTCTGTGACGTTTCTATACCAAAACCCCGACGCGAAGTCGGTCAAGGTCTATTGCGACTGCAAACTGCGGAAGGAGACCCCGATCATCCGCACCGAGAATTACCATTCCGCAAAGATGTCCAAAGACAGTTCCGGATTATGGGCTTACACCACCCCACCCTTGCCACCGGAGGTTTACACTTACCAGTTCGGGAGCGACACGCGACGTTTTCCCGACCCCAACAACCCTGATTCTATCCGAGTGCAGAGCAAAAAAATGAGTGTCTTCATCCTCAACGGCACGACACAAACTGATCTCTATGTGAGCAACCCGATGCGCGGGAAGATGGACACGCTGGTGTTCCAAAGCAGGAATGAGGAGAAGCCCAGACGAGTCATCGTTTACACCCCGCCACACTATTCGGAAAGCGTTTCTTACCCCGTTCTCTATCTACTTCACGGACTCAACGGCAACGAAACAGCGTGGAATGACCGGGGAAGAGCAGCACAGATACTTGACAATCTGATCGTTCAGGAAAAAGCAAAGCCCATGATTTTGGTCATGCCGGATGCCAACCCCGTATGCCTGATATCACAAAAAGAGGAGGTCGGTTTGTTCAAGAACATTTTGCTCTACCATACTTGGAACAAGATGGAGTTCGAAAAATGCTACCCCGAAATCGACTCATTCCTGAGCGGACGCTACTCTTTTTCCCAACGTCCGGGGCAACGTGCCGTGGCCGGTCTTTCCGCCGGTGCGAAACAATCCGCCAACCTTGCCAACCTTTACGACAGCACTTTCTCGTCCATCGGACTGTTCTCGCCAGTAGTCGGGAAAAAGCAGTTGCCGCAGAGCACTTATTCCCAATACTGGATCAGCGGCGGCACCTGTGACCTCTTCCACTACCGCATCAACAAATTCTGCAAGAAGATGCAGCGCAAACACATCCCCTACACGATGTACAGCTCCGCAGGCGGCCACACCTGGCGGAACTGGCGGGTCTATTTCTCGGAGTATGTGCGGACGTTGTTCTGGCGGGACTGACGATGAGGCGATGAGGCGATGAAGCGATGAAACGATGAAGCGATGAAACGATGAAACGATGAGGCGATGAAACGATGAAACGATGAAGCGATGAAACGATGAAACGATGAATGAAACGATGAATAGTAAGCGAAATAGAAGGTTGTGGCTCGTAATGACGAGTTTAATTATCAATTATCCATTATCCATTATCAATTACGCTGTCGCGCAGACGCAGATGGCGAACCGCGACTTTGAGCAGTGGACGAGTGTCGGGAAAGGGGATGCCGTGCCCAAGCAGTGGCACTCCTACGGCGACGCGGACTGCCAGCTGAAGGGCATCTACTCGTGGGGGTGCGGTCCGATGACCAAGAACCACAGCAACCGCGTGTCGGGCCACACGGGCTACGGCTGCGAGATCCAATCGACCTCGCTCGCGGGCAATATCGTCAACGGGGTGCTCACCACGGGACAGATGCAGTTCGCCTCAACGGACAACAAGAACCCCGACAACTGCACCTACAGCGACAAGGACAACAAATGCGGGCACAAGGCCGCCATGGCTTTCACCGGCCGCCCCGACTCGGTCTATTTCTGGTGCAAGTTCGACATGAAGAAGCCCTCCAATGTGGCCGTCGCGAAGTTCCACCTCCACGGCAACATAGCGTACAAAGACATCTCGACACACACTCCCGCCACGGCGCAGAAGGGCAAGATCGGAAACGCCTTCTGCGAGTTCAAAGACCCCAACGACGGGAAATGGCACCAGTACAAGTTCGCCTTCACCTACTATGACGAACAGAACCGTGTGGTGAAGTCCGCCACGCGCACGCCTTCGTACATCTTGGCCTGCTTCTCCACCAACAAGATCGCCAAAGGCGGCCACTCAGGCGACAAGCTGTCCATCGACGACATCGAAATGGTGTATAACAAACGGTTGTCCTATATATATATAAATGGTATAGCGCTTCCGGATTTCGACCCTGACCGAACAGAATACAGTTATAGCTATAGCGGCTACGGTTCATTGGTTGTCAATTCCGCGCCGCAATCCCCGAATGCTCGGATAAAAATCGAGCAAGATGAACAAAACATCCGCATCGTAGTGATTCATGACGACGGGGAAAAGGTTTATACGATTGCATTGTCGGCGAATTATGCGAATTATGCGAATTTTTCGATGAAGCGATGAAACGATGAAACGATGAAACGATAAAAAACGATGAATGGGATGTAAATGAAAACATTAGACGTAAGCATGACACTACCCAAAATTCTCACGTCTCAAGTCAAAAGTCTAACGTCTTAAGTCCCACGTCTTAAGTCTCACGTCTCACGTCACAAAAACGTGTTTCGGCAAAATAAACACCTGTTGAAAAAAAATTATTTGCCTCAATGATTGGGAATTAAAAAAAGTGTATTTTTGCAGCCCGAAATTTTAGTGTAAAAAGAACTTAAAATCAAAAAATTAAAAGGAAAAAAAGTTTATGCCTACCATTCAACAATTAGTAAGAAAGGGAAGAAAAAGACTTACCGCTCAAAGTAAGTCAAAGGCTTTGGACGCATGCCCGCAGAGACGCGGTGTTTGCTTGAGAGTGTACACCACCACGCCGAAAAAACCTAATTCAGCCATGCGTAAGGTGGCCAGAGTTAGAATGACCAACGGCAAAGAGGTGAACGCCTACATCCCCGGTGAAGGCCACAACCTGCAGGAGCACAGCATCGTGCTGGTGCGCGGCGGTCGTGTGAAAGACCTCCCCGGTGTCCGTTATCACATCGTTCGCGGTGCCCTTGACTCCGCCGGCGTTGACGGCCGTCTGCAAGGACGCTCCAAATACGGTGCAAAACGTCCCAAAAAAGCCGCTGGTAAATAAAAATTCCCTTAAAGTGTAAATTGAACGCCGCGATTGGCGATTCAAGAGTAAATAACCAAAATTATTGAAGATACAAAAGTATGAGAAATTCACATGCAAAGAAAAGGATCATTCTTCCGGATCCGAAATTCAATGACGAACAGGTAACCAAATTCGTCAACAACATCATGTTGAAAGGCAAAAAGAACCTTGCTTTCGAAATCTTCTACGGCGCTATCGACATCGTGAGCGAGAAGACCAAGGAGAACGGTCTCGAAGTGTGGAAGAAAGCCCTCGAAAACGTCACCCCGAGCGTGGAGGTCAAGAGCCGCCGCGTGGGTGGTACCACCCTCCCCGTCCCCGAGGAGATCAAGCCGGGCAGAAAGCAGTCTGTAGGTATGAAGAACCTGATCACCTTCGCACGCAAACGCCACGAGAAAACGATGGCTGACAAGCTTGCCCAGGAGATCATGGCAGCATACAAGAGTGAAGGCGCCGCTTTCAAGAAGAAAGAGGAGATTCACAGAATGGCAGAGGCCAACAAGGCATTCGCTCACATGCGCATGTAGTCCGGCCACGCCACCCCCATTTTCATTTCACCTTACCGTACAGTTTTCGAAACGATGGCAGAGGATTTGCATCAGATACGCAATATCGGCATAATGGCCCATATTGACGCAGGCAAGACCACGACAACGGAGCGCATTCTGTACTACACCGGGAAAAGCTACAAAATCGGTGAAGTGGATGAGGGAACCGCCACGATGGACTGGATGGTGCAGGAGCAGGAACGCGGAATCACCATCACCAGCGCGGCAACCACAGTGATGTGGAAATACAATGACCAAGACTATAAGATCAACATCATCGACACCCCGGGTCACGTTGATTTCACCGTCGAGGTCGAACGTTCTTTGAGAATATTGGATGGAGCTGTAGCCATATTCTGCGCCGTCGGAGGCGTGGAGGCCCAGTCGGAGACCGTCTGGAGGCAGGCCAACAAGTACGACGTGGCACGCATCTGCTACGTCAACAAGATGGACCGCGCCGGCGCCAACTTCTACGCCGTCGTGAACCAGATTCAGGACAAACTCAAGGCCCACCCCCTGCCCCTCCAACTGCCCATCGGCAGCGAAGACAACTTCACCGGCGTCGTTGACCTTCTCGAAATGAAGGCCTACGAATGGGACGAGGATGACCTCGGTAGCACCTACCACGAAGTGCCCATCCCCGCCGACATGAGCGACGACGTCGAGCAGTACCGCACCCGCCTCCTCGAAACCCTCTCGGAGCTGAACGAGACCATCATGGAGAAATACTTCGATGACCCCGACAGCATCACCATAGAGGAAATGGAGGAGACAATACGCAAAGCGACTTTGGAAAGAAAGATCGAACCCGTTCTCTGCGGTTCCTCTTTCAAGAACAAAGGGGTGCAACGACTGATTGACGCCATCGTGAAGTATCTCCCCTCCCCGCTCGACATGCCCGCTATCGAGGGCGTGAACCCGAAAAGCGAGGAGAAAGAGACCCGCAAGGCCGATGTGAAGGAACCTTTCGCAGCTCTGGCTTTCAAGATCGCCACCGACCCGTACATCGGAAAACTGACCTTCATCAAGGTCTATTCCGGCGAGCTGAAAGCGGGAGAAAGCCTCTACAACGTCACCTCCGGCAAAAAGGAACGCGCAGCCAAAATCCTGCAGATGCACTCCAACAAGCAACAGCCGTTGGAGAGCGCGACCGCAGGAAACATCGTCGCCCTCGTCGGCATGAAAGACATTCACACCGGCGACAGCTTGACGGACGAACGGCATCCCGTGATTCTGGAGAACATCGTGTTCCCGGAACCCGTGATCCAAATCGCCATCGAGCCGAAGACGAAAGACGATGAAGAGAAGCTGATGCTGGCACTCACCAAGCTGGCCGACGAAGACCCCACCTTCCAGGTGAAGGAGGATTCTGAATCGGGACAAACGCTGATCAGCGGCATGGGCGAGTTGCATTTGGAAATCCTGCTGGACCGTCTGAAACGCGAGTTCAACGTCGATTGCAACCACGGCAAACCGCGCGTGGCTTACAAAGAGGCGATTCTCGTACCGGTGCAGCACCGCGAAGCCTACAAACGCCAAAACGGCGGACGCGGATCTTTTGCGGTACTGGACTTCAGAATCGACCCGCTGCCGTTGGACGCCAAAGGATTGCAGTTCAGCAACGAGATCAAAGGCGACGCCGTACCGAAGAATTACATCCTCGGTGCCGAAAAGGGATTCAAGATGGCCATGTCAAATGGCAAGTACGGTTTCCCAGTCGAAGCCCTCTCGGTGACGGTCACGGACGGCGAATCCCACCCCACAGACTCTGACGCCCTGTCGTTTGAGGTCTGCGCGAAGATCGGCTTCCGCGAGGCGTTGAAAGAGATTGACACCGCGATACTCGAACCGATCATGAAAGTGGAAATCACCACCCCGGACGAGTACATCGGCAATGTCACCGGCGACCTCAACCGCAGGCGCTCCGTGTTAGAACAAATCGACGCAAAGGTCGGTTTCCAGATTATCACGGCGCAAGTGCCTCTGGCTGAAATGTTCGGATATGTGACTACATTACGCTCCATCACCTCAGGACGGGCAACCTTCAGTATGGAATTCATGAAATACGCGGAGGTCACCCCTGAGATCAAAGACTACATCATGAATGTGGGACGATTTATTCTTTAGAGAATGAATGAACGATGAACATACTGATCACTAATCACTGTTCACTGTTCACAAAAAAACAAACAAGCAAATGTAAACTGGCTACTGCCAATAAATAACGGTTAAACAATTAAACAATAAAGATAAATGGCTCATAGAATTAGAATCAAACTGAAATCATTCGACCACACGTTGGTTGACAAGTCTGCCGAGAAGATCGTCAAGACTGTGAACAGCGTGAAGGACGACAAAGTGGTGCTCGTTGGCCCTATTCCGCTTCCGACCCACAAGAAAATCTTCACCGTGAACCGCTCCACCTTCGTCAACAAGAAGTCAAGAGAGCAATTCCAGCTTTCCACCTACAAGAGAATCCTGGACATTTACGGTACCACCACTCAGACCATCGACGCTTTGATGAAGCTGGAATTGCCCAGCGGCGTTGACGTTGAAATCAAAGTCTGAAGTAGGACAATAGCCTGATCATCAGGCTTACTTTGGGGCGTTAGCTCAGTTGGCTAGAGCGTTTGACTGGCAGTCAAGAGGTCGTGAGTTCGATTCTCATACGCTCCACTATTAGGAAACAGAGTTGTCTTTAAGAAGTTCTGTTTTAATCTTTCCCATGGCTTCAAAAAAGAAAAACACAGCACAAATCATCTCCTTGGATGCATTCGGGAGTGCCAAAGACTATTGGCTATGCTGGGTGCAGTCGCCATTGACTCATTTTTCTTTCGCAGTCAATGTACAAAAGCACTTTGATCTTCCATGCACCTACATCGGGAACATCTTGCTGGAGGATGTTCACCCCGATTTGAAATTTCCGATGTACCTCACCAATTTCAACATGGAATACGATGTTAACATGGTAATTCTGGCCAACCATGTCACTGCACCAACCGCCTTATCCATGGATCAGCAGAATCCGCTTTTAGGAGGACTGCTGTTTGAAGACGAATATTATCTCTTCAACAATCAAGGTCTTTCAAAAATTCATTTTTCATATCCGCAAGCAGATTATCTGTTCCTGCTTTCCATTGACAAACAGGCTGATATCACTGATTATTCAGCGCTGTTGCCACAGATTCCGAATATCCAAGTGTTGTGTCAGAACACCCCGCAAATGGTGGCAGAAGGACAGAAAAAGAGCAAACAAGTTCTGGATTTCCTACAATATCTTTTTTACGAATCCGAAGCCGCGGTGAAAGAATTCCGGCAACGGAAACTATCACAACAGCTGCACCACAAAATGTCGGTGGCCGAAGCCAATTACGGGTATTTAAGATTCCCTGTTGAAGATAACAGAATGATTACCAGCAATTTATTAAGAAGAGAAGACTACTAACCCCTTCATTCTTCATTCTTCATTCCCTTACGGCCTTCCTTATGGAAGAACCAGCACACCGTGCCAACCGTGACCACAGCGGCGAGGATGTAACCTACCGTGCGGGGAAGGAATGCACCGAGGAATGTTGGGGAGACGAACACGAAGCTGACCGTGACCATCGTCATGAAAAGCGCCGGAATCAGCGCAATCCAATAGTAGGGTTTTTCCTTATTGCGACGTAGATAGACGGTGACTGCCCACAAAGTGAAGGCGGCGAGCAGCTGGTTGGCCCAGGAGAAATACTGCCAGATTACCTGGAAGCCTGACGGAGCAGCAAGGCTGAACACAAGCAGTCCACCCGTGACAGCGAAGAGCGGAATGGCAATCCACAAACGTTTTTTGATACTTTTCTGCTCCAGATGCATGAAATCGGCAACGATGAGACGGGCGGAGCGCAACGCTGTGTCGCCGGAAGTGACCGCCGCGCTAATGACACCGAGAATCGTGATGACCGCGATAACCACAGGAAACCACGTGTTGGCTATATGGCCGACCATGGCTGGACCGCTCTTGGACTGCAACGCTGCATCAGAATGGTAGAAGTAGGCGGCCGCGGCTGCCCAGATCAGGGCGACGATACCCTCCACAATCATGGCACCGTAGAAGATATGGCGACCTTGACGTTCATTGGTCATGCAGCGCGCCACCAAGGTCGATTGCGTGGCATGGAAACCAGAAACTGCACCGCACGCGATGCTGATGAACATCATCGGGAAGATGGGATTGGTGGCGGCCTGCGGATGACGGTTCTGCAATCCGCTCCAGATTTCGGGGATTTCAGGCCGGTAAATGGCGAAGGCAACCACGATGGCCACAGCCATACCCATCAGTAGAAAGCCAAACACAGGATAGATGCGCCCAATCACCTTATCAATGGGTAACAATGTGGCTACCAGATAGTAAAGCAAGATGATAACCACCCAGATATAGACACTCATATTGGGGGTGAACTGGGTCTGCAACAGTTGCGCAGGTGTGTTCACGAAAACCACGCCGACCAGAATCATCAGCAGCACCATAAAACCGCGCATGAACTGCTTGACCCCGTTACCGAGGTAGGTGCCATGGGTTTCTGGAAGGCTGCAGCCATTGTTCCGAAGGGAAATCATACCGGAAAGATAGTCGTGGACGGCACCGCCGAAGATGCAACCAAAGACAATCCAAAGATATGAGGCAGTGCCAAACTGCGCCCCCATGATGGCACCGCAGATCGGACCAACACCAGCGATGTTCAGAAACTGGATCAGGAAGAGTTTCCACGGCTTCATCGGCACGTAATCCACGCCGTCGGCCATCGTGGTGGCCGGGGTCTGACGTTTTTCATCCACACCGAACACCTTCTCCACGAAACGTCCGTAAAACAGGTACCCGAGAACGAGTAATGCTAAAGAAATACAGAATGTTACCATATAACTATGACTATAACTATGACTATGACTATAACTATGAACTTTGGCTGTTGGCTTTTAGCTATTGGCTTTTAGCCGACAGTTAAACAAGCGGCAAAAATAGTTTTTTTATGCGGACGTTGTGCCTCCTATAACAAGTTGTTTATTTTTTTTGAAAAATCAAGACAGGATTATTCAGTGTCCTTATATTTTTTGTAATTTTGCCAATTGTTTTTCTGTGTTTTACAGAAACCTTATTTCTATTGAAAAATTGAAGTCAATGAAGCATATATCACGTTTTTCAAGAGTGTTAAGTGGCCATTTTGCCATTATTTTGTTATCCGTATTGTTTTCTGTTTGTGGGCTGACTGCATTTGCGCAGACCACTACTTCCACCATCACCGGTAATATCAGCGACGGCAAAGAACCGATACCGGATGCCGTGATCACCATTGTACACGAACCGAGCGGCATCCCGTATTATGCCATTTCCAATAAAAAGGGCAACTACGTGATTAACAACATACTGGCTGGAGGCCCTTACACAGTGAGAGTGGAACGGCTCAACTACAAGACGATGGTAGTGACGGATGTGGAAGCCCCGTTGGCCGAAGCTGTAGTCGTGGATGTTGTGCTTACGGCCTCTTCCGTGCGTCTGGAGGAGGTAACTGTGTTCGGAGACGATCTCAACTTTCCGATGAACATCCGCCGTTCCGGAGCGAGTACGCATTTCGGTACCAAAGAGATTGGAATCGTTCCCTCTGTCAACCGCAGCCTCTATGATGTGCTTAAACTCACGCCGCAAAGCATCGGCACCGACGATGGTGTCTCCATCGGCGGCGGCAATTACCGTAGCTCGGTGGTCTCAGTGGATGGTGCCAGTTTCAACAACGCCTTCGGCATCGGCTCGAGCCTGCCGGCTGGCGGCACCCCCATCTCCATCGACGCCATTGACCGCCTTGATGTCAACATCACCCCCTTCAATGTCCGCCACAGCGGATTCTTAGGCAGCTCCATCAACATGGTCACCAAGCACGGCACGAACACATGGCATGGCTCCATATACGACTACATGAAAGGCAGTGCGCTGCAAGGTCATAAGGTGGGCGATTCCCGCTTGACCAGTTCTTCAACATCGAAAAACACGTTAGGATTCACGGTGGGTGGACCCATTGTTAAAAACAGGCTCTTCTTTTTCCTCAATGGAGAATATACATTGGACTACGAATCAGGCTCCCCTATCCAAGCCCGTCCTAACTCAGACTACAGCTATGGCGGCAGTTCCGGCTACAGCCGTCCGACAGTGTCGCAGATGGAGGATATCCGGCAATTCCTGAGCGACAAGTTCGGTTACAACCCCGGCAATTATCAGGACTACTCTATCAAAACCCCTGACTACAAGCTTTTCGCACGCATAGACTGGCGCATCAACGAAAACAACATGTTCCATATCAGGGTGAGCCACACGCATGTTGCCGTGTCCAATCCTCCTTCCACTTCTATGAGTCCGTTGGGAGGCAAAGACACCCGGGTTCCCTATGGAGACACCATTTTCATAGTGAATAGTGATGATGCCGGTCGTCGGTCTCAATACGCGCTGCCGTTTGAGTCGGCGCGGTATAACCAGATCTTGAATTTCACCACGATGGCTGCCGAGCTGAACACCCGCCTGATGAATGAACAGGGCGGCAACATGCTGCGTCTTACCTGGTCGCGGCAGAACGAGCCTCGTTCCTTCGTGGGCAACCTCTTTCCGACAGTGGATATTATGGCACCTTATATTGACATGAACGGAGACCAGCAGTTGGGTATGTTCACCACATTCGGTCCGGATCCGTTCACATACGGCAACCTACGTCGGGTGAACTCCTTTACCGCCACCGATGAGTTCACCTATAAAACGGGCATCCATGACATCCTTGCGGGTGTGCAGATCGAGTGGAACCACATCGTGAACGGTTTCATGCAGGGTGGTGCCGGATGGTATGTCTATGATTCCTGGCAATCGTTTGTTGACGATGTCAATGGTGTGGAAGGGGCAGGCCCGGCGCTGTTAATGATCACCCACGCTAATAGCGACGACCCCACGGAACAGGTATTCCCCACTTTCAACCACAGCCAACTTTCTCTGTATGGACAGGACGAGATGGTCTTCAGCAAGTTCTTCAAGCTGACGGTAGGTCTGCGTCTGGAGATGCCGTTCATCCGTTTCCGCTATGACAACCGCAACGTGGATTTCGACCAGATAGTTTCCGCACATCCGAACAGTTCCTTTGCAGGCCTCAGCACTGCTGACTACCCGCAATTCAATATGCACTTTGCTCCTCGCATCGGATTCAACTGGGACATCACCCATAACCGTAAGGTCATCCTTCGAGGCGGAACTGGTCTCTTCACAGGACGAATCCCCAACGTGTGGTTAGTGAGTGCTATCGGCAACTCCAACTGCCTGCAGTACCAATATATTGCCAACACCTCAACAGGTTCCGATGTGGTCGGGTTCGATCCTGACCGGGAAGATATCATCAACAACATCTACGCCAGCCACAACTACAGCCGTCAGGGACTGCCTGCCCCTTCATACGCCACCATTTTGGCCAAAGATTTGAAGATGCCGACAAGCTGGAAGTCATCTCTCGCACTTGATGTTCTCATCCCTGGCAATATCAAGGCCACCGTGGAAGGGATTTATTCCTTTAACTTTAACGAAGTTTACGCTTCCTTGTTAGGTTATAGAGAAGATGGCACTATACAGTTGCCCGGCGAACCGGAGGCGCGTACGCACTACGTCAGCGAGAACATTACCAACAGACAAGGATCCATCATGCACGGTTATTACCTGCATAACGAAAAAGGTCAGCACGGAAAGTATTTTTCCGTCTCCGCCCAGCTGACCAAGAATTTCCGCTTCGGACTAAACCTTTTTGCGGCCTACACGTTCAGCCACGCCACAAACCTCTCTGACGGTAACGCAGACCAAGTGTCAACGTTTGCAAACACTGCGACTGTTAACGATTGTAACAGCCCTGAGTTGGGTTATTCCGCATACGTGGCTCCGCACCGTGTGATTGCCGGTCTCGGCTATACCATCAAAGAGGGCAAGCGCACTGCCACCAAACTTGGAATTATCTATGAAGGCCTCAACATGGGGGTTTACAACGGGTACTATATGACCCGACACTCCTACCTCATCGGCAACGTCAGTGGACTCACCAGCCCGCAGCTGATATACATCCCCACTGCCGAGGAGTTAGCCGCCATGCCTTTCTCTTCCGAGGAGAGCCGTGCCGCATTCGAGGAATTTATCAGCAACGACCGCTACTTGAGCAAACATAGAGGCGAATATTCCAAGCGCAACGGCGGAAAGGCTCCGTGGCTCAACCGCATCAACCTCAAGGTCGCGCAGGAGTTCTACTTTAACCTCTCGGGGCACAAGCAATCCCTTGAGGTCGGTGTGGACATCAACAATCTCGGCAACCTGTTCTGCAGCAAATGGGGCGCCTACCGTGTGCTCGACAGCGAGACAATCCTGCGCTATGACAAGGAAAACGGGAAATACAGCTTCACTCAACCCACGTGGTCAGTCTATAACAACTTGTCCTCAACGTGGCATCTTCTTCTGCATTTGAAGTATGCGTTTTAACGATAAAAAAAAACTCCGCAATTGCGGAGTTTTTTTTTATCTCGGTACCAATGCAACCCGAAACCCGCAGTCCTCATAACGGGAATGGATGCTTCCGCGGTCGCGGGTGGCGCACCTGCTGTACGAAGCCGCATAGTTCCAGCTGCCGCCCCGTTGCACGCGATAGGAGGTTTCCTGATTGTTCATAGGGTTGTGCCAGTCCGTATTCTCCGCGTAGAAGTCCTCATCGTACCAGTCTTCACACCATTCCCAAACATTCCCGCTCATATCAAAAATGCCTAACTCGTTGGCTGTTTTGATCCGCACGTCGTGGGTGCGCTGGCTACTGTTGTCATAGAACCATGCAATCTGCTTGAGATCGTTGCTGCCGGCATAACGCACGCCCGCACTTTTCAGACCGCCACGAGCGGCGTATTCCCATTGTGCCTCGGAGGGCAATGCGAAATGATAACCTTCAGGCAGTTCAGAGGCAAGATACTTGTTCAGTCGGACAATGAACCGGTGGCACTCCATCCAGCTCACACGTTCAACAGGGAGTGTGTTGCCTTTCCAATAACTCGGATTGTTGTCACGTCCCATCACCGCCATCCACTGCGCCTGCGTCACCTCCGTCTCCCCGATGTAAAAGTCTGTCAGCGTGACATTATGGGCGGGAACCTCCTTTGCCTTACAGCTGTCATCCCGTTCTGCGACACATCCCAGCTCCAGATCTCCACCCTTCACAAACACCATCTTCAAAGGGACATGGTTTATGGTAAACACGCGGTTGCCCGTGCCTTGCGTCTGCGCCGTCAGCACTCCTGCAAAAGAGAACACCGAAGTCAGAAAGCACACAGCAACTATTTTCCACTTTATCAATAACATTTCTCTATTCATTTTTTATATATTCATTCTACATTCTTCATTATCCTAATCAACAACTGCTCTCCCATCCTTTTTGCCCACAATCTTTTCGCCCCTCGAAGTCATCGCTTTCAATTCTGCAATCAGAAAATCGCGAAACGTCATCGTAGTGTATTCAATCTTCTCATAATGAATGTTTTCCAGAAGATGGTCGCCACCGTCAGAGATGAAATTGAGGGTGACGAGCTTATAGAATCGATTGTCGTCAATAGGTTTACCCTGCACCATAATTTTAACAGGTTTGTTGTTTTTGTAAACAATAGACACACCGGCGTAGGGAGCGTTGAATTTGTCGTTGAATCGGTTCAAGGCTTTTCTTAATTCACTGCCTTTCAACACAATAAAAGTCAGATAATTGTCAAATGGCGAAATACGATACAAATCGCCGACCGTGACATCGCCAGCAGGCATGGAGGTGCGGATACCTCCGAAGTTGAGCATCGAAACGTCAAGATTGTCGAAGGTTGTGTCTTTAATATACTTTGACGCTTCATCCAACAGGATGTCTGTCAGAAAGTTGGAAAGCGGACTTTCAAGTGCAAAAGACTCCAGTTCCTGATCTGTGTGCGCAATCACCACCTGCATTTGTTTTTCTATCTGCGCCTGCTTCTTTGCCACATATTTGGCCAGTTTCGGGTTCACTTTCGCATCATACGTTGAATCCAACCGCACCATTCTGTACTGATACTTGAACTTCGGAGCAGAAACATTTTGAGCATAACCAAAAGCTGTTATGCTCAAAATGATGCAGATGATGAATGTCTTAACGTTCATTTCACTATTTTTTTGACGGATTCTGGCCGCCTTGTCCCATCTTGCTGATACCGTCGCGCATGGAGGTGTCGGCCTTGATGTTCTCCAACTTGTAGTAGTCCATCACACCGAGATTGCCGCTACGGAAAGCATCGGCAAGAGCTCTCGGAACCTCCGCTTCGGCGAGAATCACCTGAGCACGAGCTTCTTGCGCCTTGGCCTTCATCTCCTGCTCTTGCGCCACAGCCATAGCGCGACGCTCTTCGGCTTTGGCCTGCGCGATGTTTTTGTCGGCATTGGCCTGGTCCATCTGCAGCATAGCACCGATGTTCTTACCCACATCCACATCCGCGATGTCAATGGAGAGGATTTCAAACGCCGTACCAGAGTCCAAGCCCTTGGTCAACACGAGTTTGGAGATGGAATCCGGGTTCTCAAGCACCGACTTGTGCGTGTCAGCGGAACCGATGGCGGAGACGATACCCTCACCTACACGGGCGATGATAGTCTCTTCGCCGGCACCGCCCACCAACTGGCGGATATTCGTGCGCACGGTCACTCTTGCTTTGGCAATCAGCTGAATGCCGTCCTTCGCAACAGCCGCCACCGGAGGCGTGTTGATGACTTTCGGGTTCACGGACGTCTGGATGGCCTCCAACACGTTACGCCCGGCCAGATCGATAGCTGTGGCCGCTTTGAAATCAAGGGTAATGTTGGCCTTGTCGGCGGAAATCAGTGCGTTGACGACAGGTTTCACGTGACCGCCCGCAAGGTAGTGAGCTTCCAGTTGGTCGCGACTGATGTCAATGCCCGCTTTCGAAGCCGTAATCATCGAGTTGACAATCATATCCGGCGGAACACGACGCCAGCGCATCAGAATCAGTTGCACTAAAGAGACGTGGACACCGTTCAGTATGGCGATGAACCACAAGCGCAAGGGCACCATCCAGAAAAAGAGGATGACCAGCGCCAATACAATCACGATTGTGATAACAGTTTGTGTCATAATGTATTAATTTTGATGAGAAACTTCTACGATTATTTTGCTTCCTTCGATTTTATGGATTACAATGGGTGAATTTTCATCGATGAAACCCTGCATGGAGACAACTTCCGCTTCGGCATCACCGAAAAGTCCGGTACCGGTCGGGGCGAGACGAGAAATAGCAACGCCTTCCATCCCCTCTTTCAGCTTGGACTCATCAACCTCGTTCATCTTGCTGTCTATCTGTGTTTTAAGCTGAAGTTTACGCCACGTCTTCGTCCGCATCATCAACCAGAAGAAGCCGATAGTAAGGATTGCTGTGAGCACGAGCGTGAGGAATCCAACCGTAGTGCCGAACTGCACAAACGCAGTGACCACTCCGGCAATCATGCACAACACCCCGATAATAGCCACCACCCCGCCGGGGATGACGAGGAAATCCAGGATCATCAGGACGATGCCGAGGAGGATGAGGAGGATGAGACTGATGTAACCCATGGTAATGGTTATTGGTTATAGGTTATAGGTTATTGAAGCAGTTAGTAGTTAATAGTTAATAGTTAGTAGTTAAAGTTAGACGAATTTGACGATATAGTAGTTCTTTTTGCCTTTTTGCACGAAGACATATTTGCCGTTGAGGAGGTCGTCTTTGGTGACGGTTTTGTCTTCCTTCACCTTGGTCTTGTTGATGGCGACACCGTTGTCTTTCAGCATCCGGCGGGCTTCGCCGTTGGAGTTGAAAACTTGGGTGTATTTGGCGAGGAAATCGACCACGCCGCAGGTTTCGTCGAGAACGGTCATCGGCACCTCAAATTGCGGAACACCCTCAAACACAGAGAGGAACATCTCCTCGGAAAGGGCGGCAAGGTTCTCGGCGGTGCCTTTGCCGAAGAGAATTTCGGAAGCGTTGACGGCTGCATCGTAGTCTTCTTGCGAGTGTACACGCACGGTCAAATCCTTCGCTAACGCCTTTTGCAGGATGCGCAAGTGCGGCTCTGCATCGTGTTGACGCTCCATCTCTTCAATCTCCTCTTTCGTGAAATGGGTGAAGATGCGGATGTAACGTTTGCTGTCGTCATCGGAGCAGTTGAGCCAGAACTGGTAGAAGGCATACGGGGAGGTGCGGGCGGGATCAAGCCATACGTTGCCCTTCTCGGTCTTTCCGAACTTGCCGCCGTCGGCCTTGGTAATGAGCGGACAGGTGAGCGCGTAAGCCTCGCCGTTGAGCATACGGCGGATGAGTTCCGTGCCGGTGGTGATGTTGCCCCACTGGTCGGAGCCACCCATCTGCACCTTGCAGTTCTGTGTCTGGTAGAGATGCAGGAAATCGTAGCCCTGCACCAACTGGTAGGAAAATTCGGTGAACGACATTCCATCGCCCTCGCCGTTGAAACGCTTCTTCACGGAATCCTTCGCCATCATGTAATTGACGGTCAAATGCTTGCCGATATCACGAATAAACTCCAAGAAAGAGAACTTGCTCATCCAGTCGTAATTGTTGACCAGCAGGGCGGCATTGGGTTCCTTACTGTCGAAATCAAGGAACTTGCTTAACTGCTTCTTGATACACTCTTGGTTGTGGCGTAACGTAGCCTCATCCAAAAGGTTACGTTCTTGGCTCTTGCCGGAGGGGTCGCCAATCATACCGGTAGCGCCGCCGAGCAGAGCTATGGGCCGGTGACCGCAACGCTGCAGGTGCGACAACATCATGATGCCCACCAAATGGCCAATATGCAGTGAATCCGCCGTAGGGTCAATACCCAGATAGACGGAACATACTTCTTTGTTAAACAACTCTTCGGTTCCAGGCATGATGTCATGCAACATGCCACGCCATCTCAATTCTTCTACAAAATTCATCTTTGTAATGGTTATGGGTTATGGGTTATTGGTTATTGAAGTTTTTTTGAACGTTTCGTCACGGAAGCACCATCGTCACTTTCCACTCGTCATTCTCTTTCAGGAGCTCCCATTCGGCCTGCGTGTCTTCACCATCCACTTTGAAAGTGCTGGCACACAAAGCTGTGGAATCTGTCTGGTTGACGATTTTAGTCTCCGTAAATTCGATTTTACGTTTACGCATTGTCTCAAGCTGCTCAGGTCTGTCTTTCATGCCGGCTTGGAGCTGTTTGATCACCACCTGCGATTTTTTGGTCGTAACCTGGTACATTTGTGTAAAGTCAGCCGTGTAAAAAGCTTTCAGGAACGACTCGGTGACCGCCTCGGGGGTGTTGTTCTTCTTGCTGTTCTGACAAGCGCCCATCATCAGACAAGCGCATGCCAAAAATAGGATCCAAAATCTTTTCTTCATATTTCTATCTCAAATAAACCTGCAAAAATACATTTTTTTTGTGATTAGTGAACAGTGAATAGTGATCAGTGAACTGATATTATACGTACTATTCACCTTATCATCTCATCATCTTATCACTCTTCATCGCTTCAAATCACCGTAATCTTCTTATAGCGAATCCGTTTCGGGGCTTCGTTGCCGAGACGCATCTTCTTGTTTTCCTCGTATTCGGTGTAGCTGCCTTCGTAGAAATAGACCTGCGAGTCGCCTTCAAATGCGAGGATGTGGGTGCAGATGCGGTCGAGGAACCAGCGGTCGTGGGAGATGACCACCGCACAACCCGCGAAGTTCTCCAAACCCTCCTCCAAGGCCCGCAACGTGTTGACATCGATATCGTTGGTAGGCTCGTCCAAAAGCAGCACGTTGGCTTCCGACTTGAGTGTAAGTGCGAGATGCAGACGGTTGCGCTCACCACCGGAGAGCACCCCGGCTTTCTTGTTCTGGTCGGTGCCACCGAAGTTAAACCGCGACAGGTAGGCCCGCGAGTTGATGAGCCGTCCGCCCATCATGATCTGTTCGTTGCCCTCGGAAACAACTTCCCAGACGCTCTTTTCGGGATCAATGACCGTGTGTTGTTGATCGATATAGCCCACCTTCACGGTCTCGCCAACTTTGAAGTCGCCGCTGTCCGGCTTTTCGAGTCCCATGATGAGGCGGAAAAGTGTGGTTTTTCCCGCACCATTCGGTCCGATGACCCCCACAATGCCGTTGGGCGGCAGGTTGAAGTTGAGGTCGTCGAAGAGCAACTTGTCGCCGAAGGCCTTGCGCACATGGCACGCCTCAATGACATTGTTACCCAAACGCGGTCCATTGGGGATGAAAATCTGCAGTTTTTCCTCCTTCTCCTTCACATCCTCGTTGAGCAGTTTGTCGTAGGCGCTCAGACGGGCTTTCGACTTGGCGTGACGGGCTTTTGGAGCCATGCGCACCCACTCCAGCTCGCGCTCTAACGTCTTCATGCGCTTGCTCTCCTGCTTCTGCTCCATAGCGAGACGGTTGGCTTTCTGTTCCAGCCACGATGAGTAGTTACCCTGCCACGGGATGCCTTCGCCGCGGTCGAGTTCGAGGATCCAGCCAGCCACGTGGTCGAGGAAATAGCGGTCGTGGGTGACGGCGATGACCGTGCCCTTATATTGCTGCAGATGAGCCTCCAACCACTCCACCGATTCAGCATCGAGGTGGTTGGTAGGCTCGTCGAGGAGCAGGATGTCGGGTTCGGTGAGGAGCAGACGGCAGAGGGCCACGCGGCGGCGTTCACCTCCGGAGAGGTTCTTGGCGGGCGTGTCGCCGTCGGGACAGCGCAACGCATCCATAGCACGCTCCAGTTTGGAATCCAGTTCCCAGGCATCGTATTGCTCGATGAGGTCGGTGAGTTCGCCCTGTCGTTCAATGAGCTTGTTCATCTCGTCGTCGCTCATTGGCTCCGAAAACTTCATGTTCACCTCTTCGTATTCCTTTAATATATCCACAATGGGCTGAACGCCTTGCATCACCACCTCCTTAACCGTCAGATTGTCATCTATTTGCGGTTCCTGCGGAAGATAGCCTATGGAATAGCCCGGGGAGAAGACCACCTCGCCCTGATAGGACTTGTCTATTCCGGCGATGATCTTCAGCAACGAGGACTTTCCCGCGCCGTTAAGACCGAGCACGCCAATCTTCGCTCCATAGAAAAAGGAGAGGTATATGTTTTTAAGCACTTGTTTTTGCGGCGGGAACGTCTTGCTGACATTCACCATCGAGAAAATGATTTTTTTTTCGTCGGCCATATAATTCGTTTTTTGAGCGGCAAAGGTACACAAATTACGAATACCCACGAACAATCGCTTATTTTTGTATTTTTGCAGCCGTATTTTGCACCATGTTAGGGATAAACATTGACAAAAAACGGATTTTCGGGCTGGATTTGCTGCGTGCTTTCGCCATCATTTGCGTGGTGCATGGGCATAGTTCACATTTGCTGGCTGACTCTTGGTTGGAACCTCTCATTTCGCTGCCGCACCCTCGCGGTGTTGACATTTTCTTTGTGCTCAGCGGCTATCTGATTGGCGGATCGTTCCTTTCATACGCCCAAAAGAACCAACGGGTAGATATCCACAAGACCCTCCGTTTCTATGCCAGAACCGCTCTTCGCATCCTTCCCAACTACTATGCCATCCTGCTGGTTTACCTCATCCTTGTCAGCAGAGGCATTGTCAACGGCGATATACACGAGTTCCCTCTTTGGCAATTTTTCACGTTCACTCAGAATCTTTTCACCCCTTTCTACAACTTTTACTGGGAATCTTGGTCGCTTTCCGTGCAATGGTGGTTCTATCTTATCTTCCCTATGCTGCTGACCATTATCTCCATACGGATAAGTCCGCGTAAGGCCACTCCGTTTATCTGCCTCTTTTTTATACTGTTGTCTCTTGGATACCGCGCTGCCGTCGCCAGTCACGCCTCCGATATTTTCTGGTGGGATGTATGGATTCGCAAAACCGTGGCTTCGCGTTGCGACTGCATTTACATCGGGGTGCTGGCCGTTTGGATAAAGATATATGCACCTATGTTTTGGGACCGTCATGCGGTTACATGTCTGATAGCCGGCATTGCGCTGATGATTGCTTCCTTTTTCATACCACCACATATCGGCACTGTTTACACAGATGTGTTCTCCCTGACCATCCCTCCCATAGCCATTGCCTTATGGTTTCCATTTATGAGCCGGATCCAATCGTATTCCACCGTTGTCGGGGAGCTAATCTCTCATTTGAGTGTGCTTTCCTACGCGATGTTCTTGACCAACCTTTTAGTCATACAAATCGTCAACAAGCACTTCTCCGCTGTCTTCCAAAATATGGGCGCTTGGGGTTATGGACTCTATTGGCTGATAGTGATTTCCGTTTCCCTGCTGCTCTACCATTCCGTGGAGAAGCCATTCGTCAAATTGAGGGATAGCTGGTGCCGTTAGCACACCGCCATAAATCATCTGCCAACAATATTTTTTCTTTTATATAAAATAATACGACAATTTTTGTATATTTGCGGCCTTAAAAAAATTAGGTTGAGAAAGTTATAAATATTTATAAATCAAAAAATTAATAGAAAGAAAGATGAAAAACAAAGGACTGATTTTATTCTTTACTATCCTAATTGCGCTGGTTTGTATCTATTGTTTGTCCTTCTCCTTCGCTTCTTGGAGAGTGGAAAACAAGGCGGCAAAATTCGCCAATGACCCCACAGCCATCGCGGAAGTAAAGAAAGCGGCTAACGGTGACGTTATGCTCGAAAAGCATTTGGTTGATTCCCTGGTGGATGCCCGCACGCGCCAGTATCTGACCGGCATGAACGACTCAACCGTCTATCTCGGAAACACTTACAAACAATGTAAGTACAAAGAGTTGAACCTGGGTCTGGACTTGAAGGGCGGTATGAACGTGACCCTGGAGATTTCCATGCCCGACGCTGTGAAGAGCTTGGCCACCAACACTGACGACCAACTGTTCAAGAACGCCTTTGAGAAGGCACAGACCGAATACGCCAAGACGGTGAACGGTGACTTTATCGATATTTTCGTGAAGAACTTCAACGCGGAGAAAAAGGCGCTGAACCTCAACAACGCCAACCTGCGCACCTATTTCGGCGAACGTTCAGGTTTGAAGAACGCCTCCGACGACGACATTATCAGTTTCATCCGCAAGGAGAGCAACGAGATTGTCGATCGTACGTTCAAGATCCTGCGTACCCGTATCGACCGTTTCGGTGTGGCACAGCCCAACCTGCAGATGCTGCAAGGCGGCCGTATCCTCGTGGAGCTGCCCGGCGTGAAGGAACCCGAGCGTGTCACCGACCTGTTGAAGAGCACCGCCAAGCTGGAGTTCTGGGAAGTCTATAACGACGTGGTTGGCGGCAAGTCCATCCAACAGCGCTTCGCCGAAGCCGACGCCAAATTAGCCCAAGAGTTGCAGGCCAGAAAGAATGCCGCCCCGAAATCCGAGGCCGACACCGCACTGGACGCTGCTCTCGCCGCTGACACCACCCTCGCAGCTTTGGACAACACCGTTCCCGCTGACGAAGATGAGGACGAGGAAGACGAAGAGATTGGCGAAGGCGCCATCCTCAGCCATGCAGCCACTGCTGGCGGTATCGCCATCGCTTATTTCAAGGAAGCTGAAATGCCGCATGTTGACCAGCTCCTCCCTGAACTGAGCCGCATCCTCGGCGACCCCAATGTGGTGTTTTACTGGGGTTCCGCTGAACGCGAAATGGGCAACCTGTTCCCCCTCTACCCTCTCAAACGCAAAAACGAGCGTTTCGGACCGCTGTTGAGCTCTGAAACCATCGGAGGCAACCGCGTGGTGCGCACCGCCCGTCAGGACGTTGACCAAAACAACCGCGTGGTCGTCACCATGTCTATGGAAGACCAAGCCGCCGACGAGTGGCGCAAGATCACCCGCGAGGCCGCCAACAACAGCACCAAGATGACCAACATCGCTATCGTGCTCGACCAGTTCGTCTATTCCGCACCTACCGTGCGCAGTGAGATTCCGAACGGCAACTCCGAAATCTCCGGTAACTTCACCATCGAAGAAGCGAAGGACCTCGCCACCGTGCTGAACTCCGGTAACCTGGAGGCTGGCGTCAACATTGTCCAATCCGAAATCGTCGGTCCTACACTGGGTAAGGAATCCATCCGTTCCGGTTTGCTCTCCTTCCTCGGTGCCTTCCTGTTAGTCATCATCTACATGTTCTTCTACTACAGCCGTGCCGGTCTGGTCGCTGACCTCGCCCTGTTGATGAACGTCTTCTTCATCATCGGCATTCTCGCCTCCATGGGTGCTGTCCTGACGCTGCCTGGTATCGCCGGTATCGTCCTCACCTTGGGTATGGCTGTCGATGCGAACGTGATTATATATGAACGCGTGCGCGAGGAAGTGCGCGCCGGCAAGGGTATGCGCGTGGCCATCGACGAAGGTTTCAAACACTCCTACTCCGCCATCATCGACGGTAACGTCACCACCTTGATCACCGCTATCGTGCTGTACATCTTCGGTTCCGGTCCTATTCAAGGTTTCGCCACCACGTTGATCATCGGTATCTTGTCATCCTTGTTCACCGCCATCCTTGTGGCTCGCGTGATCATCGAGGCTCGTCTTAAGAGAGGCAAAGAGTTCTCCGTTGGCACCCCGCTGACTATCAATGCGTTCACCAACACTCATTTCGACTTCCTCAAGACCAGAAAGTTCTTCTATATCCTTTCCGGTTCCTTGATCATCATCTCCCTGATCTCCTTCTTCACTCTCGGTCTGCAACCCGGTGTTGACTTCACCGGCGGCCGCAGCTATGTGGTGCGCTTCGACAAGGATGTCATCACCAAGGATGTCCGTGAGGCTGTCATCAAAGAATTCGGCGGTTCCCCCGAGGTCAAGACCTTCGGTAGCAACAACCAAGTCCGTATCGTGACCAACTACAAGATTGAGAGCAACGACGTGAAGGACGACGAACTTTGTGAGAAGAAACTTTACAACGCTTTGAAGGGCTTCTATGACAAGAAGGATCTCACTGAATACGACTTCACACATCTGACCAACGATGTCCGTGGTATCCAGTCGTCATCGAAGATCCAGCCCACAGTCGCCCGCGAGCTGTTGCGCAACGCTTTCTGGGCCGTGCTGGCTTCCCTGGTGTTGATCTTCATCTACATCGCCATCCGTTTCCGCAACTGGCAGTTCGGTATGGCCGGTGTCTTCGCCCTGTTCCACGACTCCTTCCTGACCATCGGTATGTTCTCCTTGTTCTACAAGGTGCTGCCGTTCACGATGGAAATCGACCAGAACTTCATCGCCGCTATCTTGACGGTCATCGGTTACTCCATCAACAACGTGGTGGTCATCTTCGACCGTGTGCGTGAGAACTTGGCTCTGTACCCGAAACGCAGCAACTACGCCAACTTCAACGCCGCTATCAACGGCACGTTGGGACGTAACGTGAACACCGCCGCCACCACCTTGGTCACCCTGTTGGTGATCTTCATCTTCGGCGGCGAAGTCATCCGCGGATTCGTGTTCGCCATGTTCGTCGGTATCGCGTTCGGTACCTACTCCGGTATCTTCGTGTCCAACCCGTTGGCTTACGATTTGTTGAAGCTGAACAAGAAGAAAGCCGGCCGCGACGAAGAACCGAGAAAGTAAGTTCATTTTAATTTAGATACTTTGAGGGGAGTCTTGCCGACTCCCCTTTTTCTTCTGCGAATTTTACGAATTAGACGAATTATCGGCGAATTTTGCGAATTAGGCGAATTATCAATCCAATTCTTCTTCATCATTCTACATTCTACATTCTACATTCATCATTCTTCATTCATCATTCTTCATTCTACATTCAGCATTCATCATTCATCATTCTTCATTAAAAAAATCGTATCTTTGCCGCTTAATTACTTTTGAAATGAGAAACGACAATAATAGACGCAGAAACCACCGCAGGAACGACGGTGATGAACTTCAGAAAGAGACCCATGCGAACGTAAATACAACTGACAACAAGAACGTTGAAGATAAGGCGACGAATAAGGCGGACCGCCCGGAGCCTACGCAAAACGAGGCACCCAAAGAGAAGGAAAAAAGCGCGGATAAAGGACAAAACAAGGGGAAAGGGCAAGAAGCGGACAAAGGACAAAACGCTGACAATAACCGTAATCGCAAAGACAACAACAACCGTCGGCGCGAGAAAAACAAAGCCAAAGGCGAACGGCTGCTGAAAGATCCCTCCCTTGAGCATTCCGAAGATGAAACGGAAGAAGACCGTGAATATTTCGACACGATGACCGCCGAGGAGTTGGAGGAGGCCACCAAGAGTCTGCGGCGGAAGACCGCTGCCATTGACAAACAGGATCTTGAAAGCAACGTCCCGTCACAAGGCGAAGATTGGGAGCAATATCTTGACATCGACATCCGCACAGGTGTGTCGCATGAGGCCGGCAAAATTGCTGCCAACATCTTCCACACCCGCGGTTTGAAAGATCTTCCCAATCCGGAACACGCGCATTGCTCGCAATACCAGTACAGTTCCTGCAAGCTGCCCTCCATGAACTGGATGGACAACCTTGAGATTGGACTGGAGCATCTGGAGTTCCCCATCGCCGAGGTGCGCTTCAAAAACAGCCACAAAGATTTCTTCTTGCTGCCGCCAAATGCCACTATCAAGGTGGGCGACATCGTGGCTGTGGAGGCCAACACCGGTCACGACATCGGCATTGTCTCCATGCTCGGTTTACAGGTACAGCGGCAGATGCAGGCCAAGCACGTGAAGCCGGAGGATGTCACGAAAAAACTCTACCGACACGCCCGCTATGCCGACATCGAAGAGTGGATCGCCACCGTCGATAAGGAGTACACCACCATGCTCTCCTCGCGCTACACGGCTTGGGACCTCGACCTGAAGATGAAGGTCAACGATGTGGAGTACCAAGGCGACGGCACGAAAGCCATCTTCTACTATTCCGCCGAGGAGCGTGTGGATTTCCGCGAACTGATCAAGATTCTGGCTGAGCAGTTCCACATCCGTATCGAGATGCGTCAGATCGGTGTGCGGCAAGAAGCAGCACGGTTGGGCGGCATCGGCTCCTGCGGCCGCGAACTCTGCTGCTCGCAGTGGCTCACCAACTTCCAGTCCGTTTCCACCAACACCGCCCGCACCCAGCAGCTCTCCCTTAACCCGCAGAAGCTCGCCGGTATGTGCGGCAAACTCAAATGCTGCCTCAATTTCGAGCAGGAAACCTACCAACGCGAACTCAAAGAGTTCCCTTCCCCTCATGTGGTGCTGAAAACCCAGAAAGGCAAGGGTATATACAACAAAATTGACATCTTCAAGAAGCTGGTATGGTACGCCTATCAGGACGATCCCAATAACCTCTTCTCCATTCCGCTTGACCGGGTGAAACAGATCATCAAAATGAACGAGCAGGGCAAGATGCCCGAGAACTTAGAAGGTTTCGCCGTCGTCAACCAGAAGAAGATGGAGGAAGGCGGAAACGTCAGTGCCGAAGAACTCAAACACATTGCAGATTCCTAACCCCATGAAACGCATCACATTCATCATCGCCTGCGTCGCACTGCTATTCTGCAGCTGCAACCCGAAAACCTACTACAGCGAGGTCAAATCGGTGCCGCACGAGAAATGGGCGGTTGACAAGCCGCTGTATTTCAAGATGAACATCGAAGACTCCATGCAGTACTACAACATGTACTTCCTGATCCGCAACACCACCGACTTCGAAACGCAGAACTTTTATGTCTTCATGAGGACGAAATACCCCGATGGTCACACCGAGCAAGACACGTTAGGGTTCATCCTCTGCGACAAGTTCGGCAACTGGACCGGGCGCGGCCAGGGAAGGCTGAAAGACAACAAGTTCCTGTTCCAGCCGAAGGTGAGATTTTCCTACAACGGCGAGTACATCTTCACCGTCACTCACGGCATGAGAACCGATGTGGTAGAGGGGATTGAGAGTTTCGGGATTGTGCTGGAAAAATACGAGGAGAAGGGGTCGGCGAATTAAAATGAATTTTGCGAAATATGTAATGATACGATAAAAACGATGAAAACAAATTACCCGATCATTTCATGGTCAACGAATAATGCGGATGTCACGCCGCCGCAGTCCGGCCGTTCCGATATTCACGGTTTTTCCGATGATTATTTTTTCAATATATTGAAAAACAGCGGTTTGGGTACCATTTTGCATCAAGATTGCCATCTGGATGTCCTTTGTCGCGCTATCCCTTACGAACCTGGGATGGCACTGATGGATGAGAGTAACGGCATCCTCATTGACGTGGAGATTGACGCGCCTTACCACGGTTGGTACCGTTTCCCGATGCATTATACGGAAGGCAAGGATGCGGTGCGCGTCCGATACTTCAACGACTGCGGATGGACGGTGGTGCGGTTCACCGAACGGCAGGTACACGAGCAGGCTGATGCTTGCGTGGAGCTGCTTCGGCGGATCGTTGCCACATTGAAAGGGGAAAACGAGGTACTCGACGGAATCGTGCAGCCAGAACAGCGGTGGACACAAAAAGAGGCGGTGGAAATGGAGAAGGAGCTGTCTCGCGAGAAGCTCCTGCAGATCCAGTCGTTCGGGCAGCCCGAGTTCCTTCCCGAACTGCGCGAGAAGGTGGCTGAGAACGATTCCCGGTCATACAGATCCGTCCACCCTGACATCGTCTTCAACGAGGCTTCGCACACGTATGCCGACGCCCGCAACCAGACCGGCACGGCAGACTACACCTCCGTGACCACTCTTATCGAGAAATTCTTTCCCTTCTTTGATGAGGAGGCCTACATCGAGCACTTTATGACCGAATCGGGTAAAACCCGCGAAGAGGTCGTCCGCAAGATGCTCGAGCCCTCCGAGCGCGGCACGTTCATGCACCAGCAAATCGAATATTTCCTGAAAGGGAGACCTCACGAAGAGGATTTCAAGGAATTCCAGCTCTTCCTTAAGTTCCATGAGGAGCAGATTCTCAGGCGCGGGCTCGAATTTTACGATGCGGAGAAGATCGTCACGCTCCCGCAGTACGGCATTGCCGGCACCGTCGATGCGCTCTTCCGCAAGCCCGATGGCAACTTCGTGATGGTTGACTGGAAGCGCAGCAAGAACCTCATCATCGACGGCTACCCCAAGAAATACGGCACAGGCCGCGGCCTCTCCATCCTCTCCCACCTCGACAACTCCAGCTACTACCACTACGAGCTCCAGCAGAGCTTCTACAAATACATCCTCGAAACCGAGTACGGCATGAAAATCTCCTCCATGATCCTCTGCGTGCTACATCCGGAATACGACCGGTATTACACGATTAAGCTCTCCGACTACCGCGTTCAGGAAGTGCGGGAAATGATTGCCGCGCTTATTTCTTTAAGTATCAGGCAATAGGCAACAGGCAACAGGCAACAGGCAACAGGCAACAGGCAACAGGCAACAGGCAACAGGCAACAGAAAACAAAAGTCATATTAAATACCAAAACATTATATTATGAATAAGATTAATGATTACAAAG
The DNA here is from genome assembly GCA_900315245.1 of uncultured Bacteroidales bacterium. Classification (GTDB taxonomy): domain Bacteria; phylum Bacteroidota; class Bacteroidia; order Bacteroidales; family WCHB1-69; genus F23-D06. Next base: position 54,282 of record OMYJ01000007.1, on the reverse strand, counting down.
ATTTATTAGTGTGGCAAAAAGCCATGAATTTAGTGGTTGACGTATATAAAACCACTAAAATGCTACCCAAAGAAGAGACCTACGGCTTGTCTGATCAAATGAGAAGAGCCGCAGTTTCTATTCCTTCAAATATCGCTGAAGGATATGGGCGACAAACGCCTAAAAGCTATGCCCAATTTCTAACCATTGCAAGAGGTTCCGCATACGAATTGGAAACCCAAATACTTTTATGCCAAAAAATTCATCCCTTATCTTCGGAAATCGTTAAATCATTAACTGCCACTATTTCTGAAATAAAAAAAATGCTAACCTCTATCATAAACAAACTTCACCAACAACTATCCTAATCCCTATTGCCTTTTGCCTTTTACCTTTTGCCTTTTACCTTTTACCTTTTGCCTTTTGCCTTTTGCCTAATAATAACAACACACGCTAAAACTTACAATTATGACACACTTTCTCGAAAAGCTTTCCGACGCCATCGACATCCAGCAGCAACGGCAGGATCAGGAATACAACGAACTGATGGAACGGCCGTTGCGCGAACGCGTGAGCCGGGGCTACACGATGACCAACCTGCACGCGGAGTTCGAGTTCTACGACGGGGCGCCCTCTCGCTTCGTGCCCGCTCCGACCGGCGCCCTACGCTACATCAACCGCGTGCATATCCACTGCGACTACAACATCTCCAAATTCCGCGAGGGCACGCAGGTGCGGCTCAGTCACGGCCCGCACTCTTTCATCATGGAGATCGAACTGGACGATGTGAACGACTTCGTGCTGCGCTCCAATAGTTACGAATACCAACACAACATGCTGGATATCAGAAACTACCCGCATGACGGCTGGGAAGTGAATGCCGTAAACTCAAACATCACCCAGCGACTGCTCCGCGCCACGTGGGAGAACCTTTACGGTAACCCCGACTACTGCGAGCACCTCGAACGGTTCCTCACCGGACAATTCCACAACCAGTACCGCGAATCGCCGTCGCCGGACTGTGGCAACCCTTCGCAGAACGAAGCCATCCGCAAATCCTTCGTTTGCAACTATTTCCATCTGATCCAAGGGCCGCCGGGCACGGGCAAGACCTTCACCATCGCGAAAATCGTCTATTACCTGATGAAAATGGGCAAGAAGGTTTTCGTGACCGCACCCACCCACACCGCCATTAACAACTGCCTCAACGCCATCGCCAACGAACTGCAGGACAAACGGTTCGTGGTGAAGGTTGGGGAACGGCACCAGGCGGACGAAATCATGAACAATCCGCACATCACACGCAAAAAGTCGCTAAAACGTTACGAATATCAGCACGATTCTGAGCTTTCGCAGGATGGTTTCTTGGTGGGCGGCACCCCTTTCGCCCTCTGCGCGCCCGCGTCCAAAAAGCTGGACGGCTGGCTCTTCGACTACGTCATCATGGACGAGGCCGCACAAATGAGCATCCCACTCGCGCTGCCCGCCATCATGCGCGGCTCGCGGCTCATCTTCGTCGGCGACCACCAGCAGCTCGACCCCATCGTGCCGCAGGACACCGGCAACCGCTTCTTCGACGGCAGCATCTTCAAACGGCTCGCCGACCTCTACCCGCAAGACATCACCCTTCTAGACCAATCGTACCGCCTCAACGAAAACCTGATCAGCATCCCGAACCGACTGTTCTACAGCGGACGCATTGCCGCGAAACATGCGTTGCAGCAGCCTTATACCGATTTTAACTGTCCATCCGCGCCGCAAATCGTCAGGCACCCCTCCAACGAGTTGTTAGTCATTCATCACGAGTTCGACTCGCTCGGCCGTTCCCCCTACGAGGCCAACCTCACCGCCGACATAGTGACCGACCTGCTGTGCAACGGTGTGCCAGTCAGCGAGATCGGCATCATGAGTCCCTACCGGGCACAGATCCGCGAAATCAGACGGGCGTTGTTGGAAAAGGCCGGCGCGGAAATAGCGCAGACCATCTTTGTCGATACGGTGGAACGGATGCAAGGACAGGAAAAGGATTACATTATATATAGTATGTCCAACTCCAATCCTGCGGAGGTGGAAGACCATCTGGAGTTTTTCTACAGTCCGAACCGCCTGAACGTGGCTCTCACCCGCGCCCGCGTGAAGTGCGTGGTGTTCGCCAACGAGAAGATTTTCACGTTCTGCAACGAGTTGTTGCAAAATCCAGACACTCCCCCACCCTTACACCATGGCGCGGAAGTCTTCAAAAGATATTATGACGCGGCCACAAGACTTGAGCTTGAGACAGAGGAAGAGGATTGGTAAGTCCTATACCGATAATCGCATTTCATTTCATAAAATCACCGAAAAACAATCCCATCATCCAGCGAAGAACAGGAGGTCTTTCTTTAACACCCTCAAATATCTATCTGAATTTCAAAAACATAAAGATAAAATAAAAAAAAGTTCACACTTGCCGACACAACAAAAAAAATAGTATCTTTGCCGCCGTAAATGACTCGGGGTGTGGCGCAGTTGGCTAGCGCACTTGCATGGGGTGCAAGGGGTCGGAAGTTCGAGTCTTCTCACCCCGACGAATCAAACGGAAAACGGATGTGACGATGGTCACGTCCGTTTTTTTGTTCAAAGTTCAAGGGTTCAAGGTTAGAAGGCTATTGGTCAAAAGTTATAGTCATAGTCATTAGTCTTTGTCTTTCGATATAAAGTGACAAAAAATAAACTTTTGATGCCTATTATTTTAGAATATTGTGTACTTTTGCACCCTCAAAAATTGTATTCACAAAAAATAAGATAACAATGAAGAAGATTTTGGTCATTGGTGCATGCGGACAAATTGGTTCCGAGTTAACCCCCGCATTGCGTGCAGTTTATGGTACGGACAACGTGGTTGCCGCCGACATGGTTTACCCCCTGAAGGGCGATTTGGCGGATGCCGGTCCTTCCTGCAAAATTGACGCCACCAACGCGCAAGACATCGCCGACGCGGTGAAAAAATACAACATCGACGCGATTTACAACCTTGCCGCCATCCTCTCCGCAAAGGCAGAGGCCAACCCGATGTTGGGCTGGAACGTAGGCGTGGGCGCGCTCATCAACTGTCTGGAAGTTTCCCGCGAGATGGGTTGCTCCCTCTTTACCCCCAGCTCCATCGGCGCTTTCGGTCCCGACACGCCGCACGACATGACCCCACAGGATACCATCCAACGTCCCAAGACGATCTACGGTGTCACCAAGGTCACCGGCGAGCTGCTCAGTGACTACTATTTCAAACGCTTCGGCGTGGATACCCGTTCAGTGCGCTTCCCTGGCCTGATCTCCAACGTGACGCTCCCCGGCGGCGGCACCACCGACTACGCTGTGGAAATCTACTACGCCGCCGTGAAGGGCGAGAAATTCATCTGCCCCATCGCGAAAGGCACCTTCATGGACATGATGTACATGCCCGATGCTCTGAAAGCCGCTATGGACCTCATGGAAGCCGATCCGAGCAAGTTGGTACACCGTAACTCCTTCAACATCACGGCTATGAGCTTCGAACCGGAAATGATTTTCAACGAGATCAAGAAGCATATTCCCGACTTCCAGATGGAGTACCAATACGACGAACTGCGCCAGACCATCGCCGACTCCTGGCCGAACCAGATGGACGACCACTGCGCCCGCGAGGAATGGGGTTTCAAACCGCAATATGACCTCGCCTCTATGACCGTTGATATGATCAAGGTACTCAAGGCGAAATATCAGAAATAGAAATTTTTAGGTAAAATCAATTCATTATCAATATGGCAAGCAGAAGAAAAGAACTTTTCCCCAACGTTACCGACGCTGAATGGAACGATTGGAGATGGCAAGTCCGCAACAGAGTGGAAACACTCGAAGAACTGAAGAAATACATCGAGTTGACCCCGGCTGAGGAAGAGGGCGTGAAGAAATCCCTCGCCACCCTCCGTATGGCCATCACCCCGTATTATCTGAGTCTTATCGACCCGAACAACCCGCACTGCCCGATCCGCCGCCAGGCCATCCCGACGGCCGCCGAGGTACACCAATCACCCGCCGACCTCCTCGACCCGCTGCACGAGGATGAGGACTCCCCGGTTCCCGGCCTCACCCACCGCTATCCCGACAGAGTGCTGTTCCTCATCACGGACATGTGCTCCATGTACTGCCGTCACTGCACCCGCAGACGTTTCGCCGGCCAGCACGACTGCGAATCCACGCAGGACCGCATCCAGGCCGCCATCGACTACATCGCCCGCACCCCGCAAGTGCGCGACGTGCTGCTCTCCGGCGGTGACGCTTTGATGGTGGGCGACAAGATGCTCGAATCCATCATCCAACGCCTGCGCGCCATCCCGCATGTGGAGATCATCCGCTTGGGCTCCCGCACCCCTGTGGTCTGCCCGCAGCGCATCACCGACGATCTTGTCAACATGCTCAAGAAATACCATCCGATTTGGCTCAACACCCACTTCAACCACCCCAACGAGGTGACCGAAGAAGCGATGGCCGCTTGCGCCAAACTGGCGGATGCCGGTGTGCCGCTCGGCAACCAGACCGTGCTGTTGCGCGGCGTGAACGACGACACCGAAATCATGAAGCAGCTCGTGCACGACCTCGTGCGCATGCGCGTGCGTCCGTACTACATCTACCAATGCGACCTCTCCATGGGTCTGGAGCATTTCCGCACGCCCGTCTCCAAGGGTATCGAGATCATCGAGAACCTGCGCGGACACACCTCCGGCTACTGCGTGCCGACCTTCGTGGTGGACGCTCCTGGCGGCGGCGGCAAGATTCCCGTGATGCCTCAGTACGTCATCTCCCAGAGCCCGCACAAGGTAATCCTGCGCAACTACGAAGGCGTCATCACCACCTACACCGAGCCTGAGGACTATCAGGAGAACACCTGCAGCCCGCTGCCCGACAAGAAGCACGTCGAAGGCGTGGCCTCCCTTCTCCACGGCGAACAGATGGCGTTGGAGCCCAACGAGCTGGCGAGAAAGAAACGCCACAAAAAATAGGCAACGATTATTACAATGTAGGGGCGAATAATTATTCGCCCCTACGTATTACTACAGGTACGGCGGGATGACTGCCGTACCTGTTTTTGTGTTATTCCATCGCATGGCTCAGCTCCTCTATGAATTACCAACATCAATTGAGCAGCAAACCGTATGGTCGATAATAGGGAAACTTTCTGTCATGACTTATCAACGTACACTTATCAGCTATACTTTGCGCGATAATGATGCGATCTATCATATCAGAATGTCTATCATTGCCAATGGTCAAAATCGGAATTTCATCTAAGACCTCAAATACCTTGTCTGTGATTGGCTCGAGACCAACATTCAAAGTTTCTATTGAACTAAGAATATCCCTTGCGCTTCCATTAATCTGAATTTTACCAAGTTGCTTAAGATGAAGTAGTTCCAAAAGGACAAACTCTGAGATGACATATTGATTACCACTAGGATATTCAATATCATACCTCAGTTCTTCGTCTAATTTTGGACTATTGCTCAGAAGCCAGCCAACAATGTGAGTGTCAAGAAAATATCGAGACATATTAGTTGAGGTTGTATGGGTCCTCAGTCAACTCAACGATTTTGATGTATTTGATTTTTTTTCTAGGCCTTTTCGCCTTCTTTGCATCATCCTTCGAATTTCTTTTAGGTGCCATAACGGGTAAGTTTTACTTCGTATAAACTATTATTTTTTCAGCTGCAAAAATACATTTTATTTTGAAACAACAACATTATTTTTCAAGAAAATTTTTCATTTCATTTCTTAACTATTAATTATTAAAATCAAGAATCGCAAGTCTCGTGGAAAAATTGTATTTTCGCGACAAAAAAAAAACGAAAACCGCTATGAATATGCGTAAATCCACCTTGATTCTCGCGTTGTTGGCCGCAATGGTGTGCGGCAGGGCACAGGATTTCCTCACGCCTGAGTCATACGGGATATATGATTATTATGAAAACGGAAACGAAACGTTATTCCGTCTGTTAGTTACAAGCGAAAAGCCAGAAGGGATAAGCTATACATATATGGCAAATTTTAGCACATACTATCTCTGTGCACCAAGCTTTTCCCCGGAATATGCCCTTATAGTTGGCAAGAATCAGTTGATTTTGAACAAAGCGAAAGAAAGCGTTTGGCATTACATAACGGCGGTTGATTATGCCCAATCAAAGGATTTCCGGAAACGCGAAAAAAAGCAGCAAAAACAAATACAATCACTGGTAAACAGCTTCAACACAAACCCTGTCGACCGATTCACACTGAATGTTTCCGAAGAACAATCCCAATGTATAGCCGAGCTGTTTGAACATGCCACCAAGACAGCCACTCACCTCCAGAGTTTGAGTCTTGGCAATGACGGCACCACCCATTATTTCAACTATAGCGGACAACTCGCTTCGGTATGGGTACCACAAGGAGGGCGCACCGCAAGACTGACATGCATAGCTAACAAACTTTGTTACGCTGTGGAACACCAGGACACGACAGTGTTGAAGCAGCAAATGGAATTGTGCAGAACACTGACGAAAGAATTCAAACAAGAATACCCGAATCGTTATTTCCTACCGTCTTGGGTGTCAAGATCCACAGGTGACAAAGGACCCTGGCATTGCGAATTAAGCGGAGACAACTGTATGAGTTTGGAAGTTCTCTTTGACACTATGGTAAATTCGGAAACCGCCCAATTAGTAAGCGACTTATATACAGACAGTCTCGCGGCTTGGTCTCGGGAGATCTTTCTGACGAACAACAAGCCAAGGTATCCTTCCATTGTTATCGACAATCACACCGACACTGCCATTTGCGAGTCCAAGGAGGGCTGGCACGATATCACCATATCCGACAAAGTTTGGCGCCGCGACGTCATCCTCTCCGCCGCGATGCTGCCGCCGGGGAGATACTATTTTGTGGAAGGGCAATGGAAAAAGGAAGAATAGCCTTAAGAAAAAAATGGATTTTTTTGTCAACCCATTTGTTGACATTTTTTGTATTTTTGCACGTTCGTTATTATAATTACTGTTTTGAAACAAAGTGCAGGGCAATATATCAGCAAATTGATGGTCAGAGACCATTACAACCAGTCGGCGTTGGCAAGGGAATTGGGTATCTCACGTCAGATGCTGAGCTATATTGTGCTTGACCAAAGAGAAATAACGCTTCCATTGTCCCTGAAAATCGAATCTCTGTTTGCTCTTCCCGAAGGCAAAATCCTGAAAATCCAGAACGAATACAAAATCCAGCAATACAAGGAGAGTCTCAGACGAGAGTTGTTCGAGAGACTGGAGCAGGCACACGCTTTCTGGTCTTACGACAATGTCACGGCAAACAATCTGCCTGATGAATTGCTGATCGAAAAAGTGTTTGTGCATCTCGACATGGATGATATCGCAAAGTTATTCGAACTTTTCCCTAAAAAATACATTCAAAAAGTATGGCGTGAGAATATGGCCGTCCAAGGGGAGTACCTTTTCGACCTGAATGTGATGATCGCGCTCGTCTTCTTCCACATCAAAAAACCTGAAGCGTTCCTCCACCGCCAGGAAATGTCACATCTGAAAAAAATAACTCACTATGCGTAAAGGATTAACCCCGAACATTGAAGCCATCATCGACAACGTGTCACAACTGGAATGCATCAAACCCTACACTTTGTGCGGCGGTACGGCTTTAGCCATACAGCTGGGCCACCGAATTAGTGAGGATTTGGATTTTATGATGTCTCTACAGAGTCGATGCGTGAATTTCTGGTACAACATCTTAACGGGTGAGGATCTAAACCAACCGACTTAAACCATCGTCATGAGTAAGAAGGATTTTATCATATCCCATTTGCGGATATGACCGTTTGCCAGAGCCTCCGCACGACGAACACGGCTGTCCCACATACGTGATCTGCTCGTGCTGCGGCTTTGAATTCGGCTTCGATGACGACTCCGAAGGGCATACCTATTCAACGTACCGAAAGCAGTGGATTGACCAAGGTTTTCCATTTTTCATCGCCAAGAAACGGCCTGCAAACTGGAACATTCGCACGATGAAACGGCAGTTGGCAAACACCGGGAACGGAGATTACCATAATTGACAAGCGACATCCGCATAATCCGCAGCAATATCATCTCAGCGGATCGCACGGATCACGAGAAAATAATTCCGTGAGATACGTGTGATAAGTGGAGACATTATCTCCGCGAATCGCGCGGATCACGAGGAAAAATTTTACGTGAGATCCGCGCGATACGCGGAGATATCATCCGTGGAGATCACGTCCTGCTCCTCAGCACTTTATAGCCGTCTTTGAAATCCCCCACGTCAAAATTGATGAGCAACCCCGTCGATTTGCCCAACAGCTTCATGTAGGTTCTTGTTTGTTTGAAATGCACAGGCATCAAACGCTCAACGGCTTTCAGCTCAACCAGAATGGAATCTTCCACCAATAAATCAACCCGAAGGTCATCGGAAACGCAACATCCTTTGTACATCACAGGCACTGGCACTTGCGTCTTTACCGACAACCCCCTCAACCTCAGCTCGTGAATCATGGCTTTCCCATAAACACTTTCCAGAAGGCCTGGACCAAGATGGTTGTACACCTCCATGGAACCACCAATAATTTCGTAAATCACTTCGTCTTCAAAAAATTTTTTATTTGTCATATTTTAATATTTTGTAAAATATCACAACGAAACAATTTTACGATTATTGTGTGCTCCGAAAAAAATCCGTGCAACACCACGTAATCCGTGGAAACAATATCTCCGCGGATCGCACGGATCACGAGAAAAAAAATTTTCCGTGAGATCCGCGTGATACGTGGAGATATATCCGCGGGAATCCGTGGCTACCTCCGTTCCCCTTGGCCTTGGCCAGCCTGCGAGCCCTCCAGCTCCATCTTCCCGAACTTGAACGACAGCCCGAACCGCACCGTCCGCGCCCGATAGCTCACACGCGTGGAGTCGCTGTAACTGTAATACGGATTGGCGTTTACGGTCGCGTTGCGGTTCCAGTCGAAAAGGTCGTCCACATTCACCCACACCGCGATGCGCCGCTTCCAGAACTCCGCCCGCAACCCGAGGTCGATGCTGTAGCTCGGCCGCACCGTGGTGAACAGGAACACGTTCTGCGACTGATAATTGGCGGCGGCGTTCACCTCCAACACCTTCCACAGCTTCGCCCAAAAGTTCAGCCGGAAACTGTAACCCAAATTTTCCGTCGTATAGGGCTGTTCTTCGTCGCGGAACTGGAACGCCGACTTCGTGTAATAGACATTGCCATAAAAACGGATGTTCATGAAGCTCTTGAGCTGGTACGTAACATTCACCTCCGCACCCGTGTTCAGGGTCTTGCCCGCGTTGATGGGCTGCGAAAAATAGACCATCCTTCCGAAAAACGGGTCGTAGCAGACATCCGCAAGACTGGAGAACTCGTCTTTCGTGTTCTTGAACCACGCGTTGACGCCCACATTGCCGAACTTGTTGATATACTTCGTCCAGCCCGCCTCCACGGAGTTGGTGAACGCTTGCCGCAGGTCGGGATTGCCCGTACTGAAGCTGTCCTCCCCGTATCTGCGGTAGGTGGTCAGGTCGGAGGCCTGCGGATTGTTCACCCGCCGCGTGTAGCTCAGCTTGAAGTTGTGCATGTTCTTCGTACGATAGCTCAGGTGGATGGATGGGAAAAGTCCCCAATAGAGCTTCCGAACGTTGTCGGCAGGGAAATCGGGATAGTCTAAGTTCAGCGACAGCAGCTCGGAGCGCAGCCCGCCCTTCAGCGTGAAGCCGCCGAAACGGTGCTGCAGGGTGACGTATGCGTCGAAAGCCCCGTCCTGATTGCGCGCGTTCATCGAACGCACTGCGTCATTCACATAGTAACGCCCCAAATCGGCTGCCACCAACGTGTCCACAGTCAAAAGCTGCTTGTTGTAAGAATAGCTTCCCGAGACCCCCGTCTCCACCTCGCCGTTCTGATGATATGGGATTGTGTAATCGACTGACACACTTTCCCTATGATACTGGTAATCATTTGTTTGCAACCAGTCACGATCCGCAAGCCTTGGTGAAAGATAGTCGCGTTGGAGATCACCGCTCAGGCGATATCCCTGCCCCGCATATATGGCTGAAGTACTCAACTTATGCCCTTGGTTGTTGAATTTATGCTCATACCACAACCCCACGAAGCCCGACAAAATCCCGGATCTGTTGTGCACCGTATTATGATAGGAATAATCCCCGGGATTGTAGAGATACTCCGTCCAAGAAGTGGTGTCCACAGCGTTATAATGCGTCAGTTGCGGATAAAAACCACCGTAAAAATAGACCATATTCGCGGTGTCGGGCATCCAAGAGGCGTTCAGGAACAGCCCGGTCTGGTCTTCTCGAAACCGTCTGATAGAATGCGAGGAATCTGTGGAAGAAAGCCTCCCCGAATCGTCGTAAATAGCTGATTCTGAAAGTCTGTCGTGCAGGGAAGTGCTATACCAATATTGCAGATAGGTGCTGATGGTGAACTTTTTGTTGGCATAAACATAGGAGAGGAAGGGAATGGCCTCGGGCGCGGAGGATCCCTTCGCCCCGAAGCTCAGGAAGCTGTTTTTCCTGATGTCGGAAACGGTGACGATGTTGATGATGCCGCCCGCACCCTGCGCACTGTACCGCGCCGAGGGGTTAGTGATGACCTCAATCTTCTCGATGTCGCTGGCGGGCATCTGCTGCAGAAGGATTTTGAGGGCTTCGGCGTTCATGTTGGCAGGTCGATTGTTAAGCCATATCTGTACCGATGAGACTCCGCGCAGGGTGATATTGCCCTCCACATCGACCTCCACGCCCGGCGCGTTCTGCAGCGCGTCCGCCGCCGTACCCGACTGAACCGCAGGGTCTTCCGAAACGTTGTACATCGTCTTTTCCCCATCGGTCATATAGACGGGCTTCTTCGCGGTGATGCCCACCTCGGGCAGTTCCGTGGTCTTCTTCGGGACAATCGTGTCCGACTTTGCGACTGAAACGGTATCGTTTTGCTGCGCGAACGCCCTTCCTGTCACCACCATCACGAGGATGGCCACCATGATTCTTTTCATAATCCTTTGGTTTTAAGTTCATAATCAATTACGCGGCAAAGATACAACTAATTTTTTAATTATACAACTAAATAATTAGTTTATGGTTGTTTTATTATTTATCTGGGCGTTCCGGCGCGTAGGAGACGACGCTTCAATCCCTAACGTACACCGTCAAGTGTGCAGACCCGCATTGTTGGCGTGTCCGGCGGCGTGTATGCGATTCTGTGTCCATTTTTTTAAATTTTCTCCGAAATAATCTCCAAATGTGTTTTTTTTGAAAAGAGTCAATCTAAGCCCATATAATAACTTTGTCTATTTTTATCTCTCTAATTACAATAAAGATACCGCAAATGGTAACTTATGGCAAAATCACAACAGACGATTTCTGTACAGTTTGATTTCGTATCTTTGGCCGTGAAAAATTCAAACACGAAAACAAGAAAATTCCCAATATTGGGAATTTTTATTATTTTTGCAAACTCTCAAAACAATGAACGTATCATTTGAAGATGTTGAATTAGAAAAACTTATAACGACTCAATAGCAAAAGGTACAAAAATACACCCGAGACAAGAAATTCTTATGGGCTTTAGACCGTGTGTTTAACGATTTGCAGGGTGTTGCCAAGTGCAGCGACTTGAAACAGTTGAGCTATCTACATTACGAGCAGCTCAGGAAAATTGGATTGAGCTCAGTGAGAGTGATGAATGGAAGAGTATAACGGCTTTTGTTTCAGGAATTGGAAAATGGAATAAGAATAACCGTCATAGAACTTGATGAATCACACTATGGACAACGATAACAGAATCACAGCTTTCCGAGCGGTGCATCCCGGAGAAACACTTGCCGAGGAGTTGAAAGAGCGCGGCATCAAACAAAAAGAGCTGGCCAAAGCAATAGGCATCCAGCCCAGCCATCTGAACGAGCTTATCAAGGGCAAGCGCAGTTTCACCACCGCAGTGGCGATGGCACTGGAAAAGGAGTTGGGCATTCCTTACGATTTCTGGATGCGCCTGCAATACGGCTACGAGCACGACTGCCTTGTCATTGCCCAGCGCGAAGTGGAAGAGCAGCAGCGCACCCGACGCGAACCACCCCTTTTGAACAAGGTGGCCACAATCCTTTAATATCGACAGAAAAACCGACAATCCTAACGGCTCTTCACCGTTTTGTTCACCGAATTCTTCAGCGTAACCGCTTTGAACATGATCCTCGCCCACGGTAGGTGCTTCTTCATCTTTTGGTAATACTCACTTCGTTCGTTTCGTGTGGGAGTACTGAGATGGGTTGCATCCTGCACATGGCAGAAAGATTCGGTGCGCACTGGACAATTCATGAGCACAAACTATTTTTGAAAATCACTTCTTGTTCTCTATTGCAATTCTATCAGATGTGATATCCACAACAAGTTCTTTAGCGGGGATGGTATCAATAGTGTAGTGTGCGATATGAGGGATCATATCCTCTGGCGTTCTGCTTTCTCCAAGAGGACGAAACATCTCGAAAACAAAGAAGAACGGCAGACGGAGTTCGCAGCGCACGGGGCGACCATCTTTCAAGGCGGGTTTGCAAGCCGGTGCATTGCGGAATGCCCTGTCAATCTCAGCATGGTTAGCTGAGTCTATCTTCGAAACAAAACCCTGATAGTCAACACGGTTAACCACAATTCTCTCTTTCCCTTTCTCGGCTCTTTCACCTTCAATCTGCACTATTTGTTTCCCGTCACCTTCCGCATCCAATGTTCTCCTCCAAGTTGTATCAATATTCGTGATATAAACCTTACCGTTTTTCTCCACAATGAAACGTACCAGATACATGCCAGTGAAACGATGCTGTTTGGCAATCTCCGGAAATTGCATGCTATCGAAAAGATTGTCCATATATTGTTGAATACCACCCGGAAACTCCGGCATCACGTCCGGATTCTCGCAAACTGGCTCATCGATAGTCACTTCCTCCCCTAACAACTCATCGGCCGCCTCCTCCGTTTTCGGATGACAGTTCACCAACAAGAGTCCGACGATGATGGGGACGAGCGCGAGCATCCACCACGCTGACACTCTGCGTTTTACCGGCTGGCTCATCATCAGAATCCGCTTCTTGGTCAGCAGGTGACGGAAGCTGTTGCCTACGGGCACGAACTTGCCCACGCACAACTGCTTGTACAGCAGTTCAAGGTAGTCGCGTTTGGAGACACCATGCGCTAACACCTGCTCGTCTGCAAGATACTCGTGAACGCTGCTCAACTCCTTAGCATACAAGTAAATGAAGGGGTTGAACCATTGCAACACCCGCACCGCTTCCGTGAAGAGCAGATCCCACGTGTGACGCTGGCGGATGTGCGTCCGCTCGTGACGCAGCACCTGCTGCAACTCGCTCTCCGTGAACACTTCCGGATTCACGAAGACCGAGCGCAGGAACGAGAACGGAAGGTTGCCGTCAGGCTCGCCCAACACCCGCACGCACATGTCGCCCGTCGAAAGCTCATCCGACAACTCACTGCGCCGATAGTACCTAAAAGTCTTAAAAAGCTTGACAACCAGTAGGATAAAAGCCATCCCGCAACCGAGGACGTATCCATACCATATTATATCCTTAAAAGAAAATGTTTTGGCAGTTTCTGTCGTTCCCCTTGTCTCAGTTGTCATATTTGTCATATCTGCCGTTGATTCAACAGCCTCAGTTTTTGTTTCCCCAGCCACATCTACTTGAACAACAGCTGGTTCCTGCGTCATCCCAAAATGTTGCGTATAAGGTTGCGCTACAGCGGTCACACGACTCGGCATCTCAAGAGAGACAAACGGCAGCACCAACGAAAGTGCCAATGTGCCCACAAGGTAGAACCGGCGCAAGCGGAACAAGTTACTCCGGCGCAATGTCAGCCAATAGAAACCGAAAAACAGTGCCATGGCGATGGCGGAAAAAAGGATCGTTTTCATAACTGTTCGGTTTTTGCGGGTGAATCATCTTGCGGAACGGCATCGATCATGCGACGGATGTCGTCCAGCTCTTCCAACGTAATATCCTGGTTGTTAGCAAAAAAGGAGACCATCGACTTGAAGGAGTTGTCGAAGTAGTTGCGCACGAACTGCTGCATGAACGACTCCGAGTACTGTTCCTTGCTCACCAACGGGTAGTAGCGGTTCGACTTCCCAAAGGTCTCGTGCGACACGAACCCCTTCTTTTCGAGAATGCGCACCACGGTCAGCATGGTGTTGTAAGCCGGCTTCGGTTCCGGAAAATTGGCGATGATGTCGGCGGCGAATCCCTGTTTGATCTGCCACAGCACCTGCATCACCTGTTCTTCTGCTTTGGTTAATTCTTTCATTGTAATATTATTTAGTGATCAGTGATTGGTGATCAGTGATCTGTGTTCTAACAATTTATATTCTTCATTCTACATTCATCATTCTACATTGAAATCGGCGCGGCAAAGATATAATTTATTTTTTAATCATACAACGAAAAAATTAGTTGTATATTGCATTCGTTGAGAAAAAAATATTTTTCGTAATTTCGCACCTGTAAACCAAATCCGCTATGAAAAAACTTATTATTGTCATATTCTACTGTCTCTCAGCATTTTTCGCCACCGCCAACGATGGTGTCTTCTACGCTTCCGGCAACCAGCTGATTCCAATCACGGAGACCGACATCAGCGTGAAGAAGGAGGTGTTGACCCTCAACCGGGTGGGCGACCATATCGAGGTGACCGTCTATTATGAGTTCTTCAACCCCGTGGGCGAGAAGGAACTGCTGGTCGGGTTCGAGGCTGAGTCGCCCTACAACGGTCCCGATCCTATGGAGTTTTACCCGAAACACCCGCACATCCGGAATTTCAAGGTTGTCATGAACGGAGAATCGCTCTCTTTTGATATAGCACATGTGGGAAACGGCCATTATGATGACAACGGAAACTATGTGCCATCACAGTATTATATCAACGGACGCATCCAAAGTTGGACGCGAAAACAAATCGAAGACACGATAGCCGCTTGGGATTATCCGGGAAGCATGCCCGTAGATTACGTCTATTATTTCAAGACAAAATTCCGTCCCGGACTGAACATCATCCAGCACACCTACGACTTCGACCTGTCAAGTTCCGTGGAGGAGGAGTTCTATTTCCCATACGTGCTGACAGCGGCCAACCGCTGGGCCAACCACCAGATCGACAACTTCCAGTTGAACATCAATATTGGTCCACACGAATCGTTTCATATCTTCCCCGAATTTTTCAAATCCGCCGATGAATGGAGCATTCTCGGAAAAGGAAGAGTTTCAATCGACACGACTTGGGGTATCACAAATGGGAAAGAGACCCCTGTCTTCCATATACAGGAAGGCGGACTCATCTTCCGCAAGG
This sequence comes from uncultured Bacteroidales bacterium, assembly GCA_900315245.1. Taxonomy (GTDB): domain Bacteria; phylum Bacteroidota; class Bacteroidia; order Bacteroidales; family WCHB1-69; genus F23-D06. The sequence goes on along the minus strand of OMYJ01000007.1, from coordinate 38,866 downwards.
CTAATTTCCACCCCGAGGGCGAACTGCGCATCAGCCAACGGCGAGACTGGGCAATCTCGTACTGGAGCTGGGGCAACGAAGAAGATTATGACGCAGAAAACATTATTGCCATATTTAAAAAGCAATACATTCCTGTTTCACTTTCCGATGAGCGTAAAAAGGAGGATCCCTATTACACCGTATTCACCCCCGAGCAGCGCCGCATCCTGAAGAACCTGCCCTTCGCCTACCGAGGTTACATCTTCAAAGACAAAGCATTACGAGATTATTTCGAATCCACTGAATGGTACCTCCCGAACCCGAAATACAAAGGCGAAATGGAAGGGTTCAGCGAAAAAGAGAGGAAATGGGTGGAATTTTGGAGCAATTAGCTGTTGGCTATTACTGAGACTATGTCCTTATTCTAATCACTAATCACTATTCACTAATCACTATTCACTTTTACCTATTATCTGTTTCCTTTTTAACCCTTAAACCTTAAACTAAAAAGATGGAATCCATCAAGAAAATCTTCAAAATCGGCTACGGACCGTCCAGCAGCCACACCATGGGACCGCACCGCGCGGCCGAGATCTTCAAAGAGAGAACTCCCGACGCCAACGGCTACCGCGTGACCCTCTACGGAAGTCTGGCGGCCACCGGCAAGGGCCACTTCACCGACAAGACCATCATCAACGCCCTTTCGCCGAAACCCACCGAAATCGTCTGGAAACCCGAAATCCAGCACGAGTTCCACACCAACGCCATGCTCTTTGAATCGCTCAAAGGCGAGGAGGTGACAGACCAGTGGAAAATTTACAGCATCGGCGGCGGGGAGATTGCGGATGAGCACTCCGTGATTGACCACGAAGAGCGCTATGAGGAGAACAGTATGTCGGAAATCGTGAAATTGGTGGAGAAATACGGCATGAACTTCTGGGAATATGTGGAAAAACACGAGGATGCCGACCTTTGGGACTTCTTGGAGGAGCGTTGGAAGGTGATGCAGTCAACCATCGAGAAAGGGTTGCAGAACGACGGGGTGCTGCCTGGCGGACTGTACGTCAAGCGGAAGGCCACGCAGTATTACGTGAAGGCGCGCAGCTACAAGGCATCGCTGCAAGGCCGCTGTCTCGTGTCGGCCTACGCCTTGGCCACGGCGGAGGAGAACGCCTCGGGCGGCAAGATCGTCACCGCGCCCACCTGCGGATCGTCGGGCGTGCTGCCGGCGGTGCTCTACCACCTCAAGCACAACCATGACTACAGCGACAAATTCATCCTGAAGGCGATGGCCACGGCCGGACTTTTCGGTAACATCATCCGCACAAACGCCTCCCTGTCCGGAGCAGAAGTGGGCTGCCAAGGCGAGATCGGCTCCGCGTGCGCCATGGCCGCTGCCGCCGCCAACCAGCTCTTCGGCGGCTCACCACAACAGATCGAGTACGCCGCCGAGATGGGCTTGGAGCACCACCTCGGGCTTACCTGCGACCCCATCTGCGGTCTCGTGCAGATCCCCTGCATCGAGCGCAACGCCTTCGCCGCCCTCCGCGCCCTCGACGCCAACCTCTTCGCCATGATGTCCGACGGCAAGCACCTCATCAGCTTCGACAAGGTGGTGAAAACGATGAACCTGACGGGCAAAGACCTGCCGAGTTTGTATAAGGAAACGGCGATGGGAGGACTGGCAATTGATTGATGACGTGCGAGATATGAGGATAAGAGGATAAGAGGATAAGAGGAGAGGAGGATAAGAGAATATGAGGAGGAGATGAAAAAGAAAAGACGTGAGATTTAAGATGATAAACCTCACGTCTTTTCTTTTATTCGCAACGTCTTAAGTCTTAAGTCTAACGTCCCTCCACCGCGGCAATCGCCGTCTCAGTGCGCTTGCGGGTCTCTTCCACGCCAAGAACGCTGATCATAGTAAAGAGTTCGGGGCCTCGAGCGGCTCCTACAAGACCGATTCTCAGACTGTTGAGCACAGCTCCCATGTTCCATTCGTTGGCTTTGATGTGCTCCATCACGCGGTCGTGGGCGGCCTGCATGTCGAAGACCTCGTCCTGTTCTAACAGTTGGAGAATGACGCGCAATTTCTCGCCAGTGCCCTCTTTCCAACGCTTCTTCAGATCCTGCGCGCTGTACTCCGTCGGGGCTACGAAGAAGTAGCCGGCCTGCTCCCAGAAATCGGGAATGAAGTTGAGACGATCCTTGATCAAGTCAATGACCTTCAAAAGATACTCTTCGGTATAGGTAATGCCCTTTTCGTCCAGGATCTTGGCAAAATAAGGTGCCAGTTCCTGCGCGGATTTCATCTGGATGTATTCGTGGTTGAACCATTTGGCCTTGTCAAGAGAGAATTTCGCGCCGGATTTGCTGATTTTCTCCAACGAGAAAAGCTCCACCATCTCGTCAAGGGTGAAGATTTCCTGCTCAATGCCTGGATTCCATCCTAACAACGCCAACATATTCACCACCGCTTCAGGCAGATAGCCGCTTTCGCGATAACCCGAGGAAACATCGCCGCTCTTGGGATCGTGCCACTCCAGCGGGAAAACCGGGAATCCGAGACGGTCGCCGTCGCGCTTGCTGAGCTTGCCATTGCCATCGGGTTTGAGCAACAGCGGCAGGTGTGCGAACTGCGGAGCCTCCCAGCCAAACGCCTTGTACAACATCACGTGCAGCGGTGCCGACGGCAACCACTCCTCACCGCGGATCACGTGAGTGATCTGCATCGTGTGGTCATCCACAATGTTGGCCAAATGGTAGGTCGGCATTCCATCGGACTTATACAACACCTTATCATCCAGCAGGTTAGAATTAATCACCACCTCGCCGCGAATCAAGTCATGGACGTGGATGTCGGTGTTTTCGGGATATTTGAAACGGACCACGTAAGGTGCACCCGACTCTATTCGTGCTTTCGTCTCTTCAGCGCTCAGCGTCAGCGAGTTGACCATCGACATACGCGTGGAAGCATCATATTGGAAGGTCTTCTTCTGACTTTCTGCTTCTTTGCGCTTCGCATCCAAAGCCTCAGGCGTGTCAAAGGCGTAATAAGCCCAACCATCACGCACAAGTTGCTCAGCGTATGGCTTGTACATAGGCTTGCGCTCCGATTGTTTATACGGGCCGAATTCGCCGCCTATGCCGACACCCTCGTCGAACTTGAGTCCGAGCCACTGAAAGGCCTCGATGATGTACTCCTCCGCGCCCGGCACGAAGCGGGTCTGGTCGGTATCCTCAATACGCAGCAGGAAAGTGCCGCCGTGTTTCTTGGCAAACAGGTAGTTATACAATGCGGTACGCACGCCGCCGATGTGGAGCGGTCCCGTGGGACTCGGCGCAAATCTTACTCTCGGTTTCATATTTTCCATAAACGTCATATTCAAAAAGGATGCAAAAATACAAAATTTATGGGGACGAATCGCAGAATATGCGCATCGTCCCCATAATCTCAGATCAATCTTTCAAAAAAGAGATGTTGCTACTTCGACACATTGAACAAGCAGGTGAAACGCAGGCCCACATTTAACGGGATGGTCACATCATGAAATGCCTCGTCGCTGATCGCGTATGGGACGTAATGTGCGTATGATCCAATACTTTTTTTCGGTCCCTCTTCATAGATCCCATAATCCACGTATGCGCCAAGATAGAATCGGGCTTTAGGCTGGACAAGTTCATCAAAAGAGGTAAACTCCCCAAAAGAACCGCCCAACTCAAAACGGGCATAAAGTTGGAAATCGCGATTATAACGATACTGATGAATGTCCTCATAATCCCAAACCTCAGAGTTATCGTTGAGCGCAGGTCCTATGACAGCGCCGTTTCCATAAACACTTAAAGAAGGCGCCACGCCTGCCTTGAAATAGAATTTGCCAAACTCCCCGCCTAACATCACCGGGAAGTTGAAGCTCATGTTGTGCAAAAGCTCCGTCATCCCTTTCTCAATTGTATTATAATGTAAAAAACCTACCGTTGTGATATCCTCCGTGGACATATTTGCCATAATGGTATTGTCATACTCAACCCCAACACCGAAAGTGAAATGGTTGTGATGAAGCTGGTAGCCCAGCCCGATATTATCGCTTATGCCACCGAGACACACGACAGGCAAGGAGGGTTGCACACGAACGGTGTTCGAATAAGCGGAGCCACGACTCAAGGAAATAAAATGTCGTGTGGGGTGCTGTGCATTGATACTTCCTAAAGTTATCATGCAACAAATCAACAAAATAAAGTTTTTTTTCATAATGATATTTTATTAATCACTCGGATATAACGATTCGGCTTATCTTTTATTATGTAAATTAGCTCTTATTACTCGAATTTTTTTCTTGTTTTCAGGCAAATCGGCGAAAAAGAACAAATGCTGGTCCTGACGCTCCTGTTTGCTCTTCGCCACATGCACTTTTTTGCCCGTATAAGGATCATAACCAAGATAATACATCGCCGTGGCGTAGGTCATGGGCGTGGGCGTGAAATCCTGCACTTGATCAGTCATAAGATGGTATTGATGGGTAAGGTCGCACAATTTGCTCATCTTTTCCACTGTGCAACCGGGATGCGAGGCAATAAAATAGGGGATCAACTGCTGGTTTTTGCCACATTTTCGGTTTTCCTCGTTGAAATCTTTGAGAAAATCGAGAAAATGGTCAAAGGAGGGCTTGCGCATGAGGGCGAGAACCTCGGAATCCGTGTGTTCGGGGGCCACTTTCAAACGTCCCGAAACATGGTGGCGCACCACTTGCCGGAGATACTCCCCGAGTCCAAGTTGCATACGTTCTTTTTCATTGTCAGTCAGCAACATATCGTAACGGATGCCGCTGCCGATAGTGATATGTTTCACCCCGTTGGTGTTCATCACTTTCTGATAGAGAGCCGTAACGGCGTGGTGGTCGGCGACCAGATTCGGACATTTTTTCGGCACAAGACAGGAAGCGCGCGCACACTTCTCACACTGCGACAAATCTTTGCCATGCATCTTGTACATATTGGCGGACGGACCGCCCAAATCACTGATATGTCCCTTGAAATAAGGGCGTTGCACTAAATCCTCCACTTCTTGCATAACGGATTCCACAGAGCGGGAAGCAATGGCCTTGCCCTGGTGCGCGGCGATGGCGCAGAAGCTGCATCCACCAAAACACCCCCGATGGATGGTGATGGAGTTCTTGATCATCTCGAAGGCGGGTATGTCGCCGCGTTTCAAGTATTTGGGATGCGGCGCGTTTTTCATCCGGTCAAACAGGGCGAAACTGTCCATCTCGGCCTCCGTAGCCACGGGGAACGGCGGCCGCACCACCACAAACTTATCCGTATAGGGCTGGATCAAAGTGCGTTGCACCCGTTTGTTCGATTCTTTCTCCATCGTCACAAAGTTCTCTCCGTACTTACGCTTATCTTTCAGCTCTTCAGCATAATCATGAAGCAGGATCGGATTTTCGGACTTATAGCGGCTAACACTATTATCTATATAGGCAATTTGGGAACATTCGGAAAGATGATCGCGCCAGTCAGGGCGTTGCATGAGATGCGCCAGCTGTACAATAGGCCGCTCGCCCATGCCATAGACCAGCACATCTGCCTGACTGTCAAGGAGGATGGAAGGTTTGAGAGTGTCGCTCCAGTAGTCGTAATGGGATAGCCGCCGCATGGAAGCTTCCACACCTCCAAGCACGATGGGGGTGTCGGGGAAGAGCTGCCGCAGGATGCGGGAATAGACGGAGGTGGCATAGTCGGGGCGGAAACCGGCCTTGCCACCAGCGGTGTAGGCGTCATCGCTACGCAGCCGTTTGTTGGCGGTGTAATGGTTGACCATGGAGTCCATATTGCCGGAAGTGACCCCGAAGAAAAGACGCGGAGTCCCTAACTTCTTGAAATCGCGGAGGTCGTCCTGCCAGTTTGGCTGCGGCAAAATGGCCACGCGCAACCCTTCGCGCTCGAGCACACGCCCGATGACCGCCGCACCAAAAGACGGATGGTCCACGTAAGCATCACCGTTCACGATGATGACATCCACGTAATCCCAACCCAAATAGTCGAGTTCCTTCTTGGTAATCGGTAGAAAATGCGACTCACCAGCCATTGTCCTTTGTCTTTCCGAACGGCAAAAATACATTTTTAATGGTTATTGGTTATAGGTTATTGGTTATTGAAGCAGGATAGGCGTTGGCTATCAAGCATTATCTATTAGCCAAGAACCAGTAAATGAAGACAATAAACAAAAAACATAACATGTTAAAAAAAAGTGTATTTTTGCCGCCTGAATTTTGGCAGTGTAAAGACGCGCCATGGCACGTCTCTACTGTCGGGTCCCATAGCTCAGTTGGTTAGAGCATCTGACTCATAATCAGAGGGTCCAAGGTTCGAGCCCTTGTGGGACCACTTTTTAATTCATAATGCATAATGCATAATTCATAATTTTTTTAGCAATCGGACGTTTAGTTTCGAAGGGTTGATTGCAATTTACATGCTGCCGAAAAAAACAGTATATTTGCATCATGATTCGTGAATATGGTAAAAAAGTCGGACATATTATCCCATTTGAGAAGCCGCATGACAGTTCTATGGCTGTTCCTCTTGGCGGTATGCCTGCTTGTTGTTCCTGATTCCTGCAAGAACAAAGCCAAAAACGGGGTTCAGCCAAGGCAAGAAGAGCTGGGCAAGCCGAAAAAGATAGAATTCGTAGAAGATCTGGAACTTGCCGATTTCTCGTTTTCCGACATCAGCGGGTTCTTCTTAGGTGAAATAAATGATCAGCCGTATGCTCTTTGCATTGAAACCGCGGACAAAAGCAAGGTTACTGGAAAATATTACCGTATTGACACGCTGGAAAGCAGTGTTCCCCCCATACGTTTCAAGCTCCTGCGAGAGACAAATGGCCACAAGCTCGTTGCCGGTTCTTTAAACGATCCGGTAACCTTCTCCATTGCCGCCGACTCGTCCGCAATCCTCGGCACCATCACGACTCAAGGCAAACAGGCGAAAACGTTCCAGATCTCCTTCAAGCACTACGCAGCGCCCGCCTGCCGTGAAATCAAGTCCACCCGTTACCGCGAACCGAAGTACGATTTCACGAAGACCTCTGACGTCAAATATGGAACAGCTAAAGGTTTCTGGACCAGCTATCCTATGGAAGATGACACCAACTACACCAGGATGATACTCAAGCTGCTACCCAAGACAGCAGCTCCCAAAAAATTGGATTTGTTTTTAGACCTATATACACCCGACGACAGCCTGCAGAAGCATCCGCTGCTCGTGCTGCTGCACGGCGGGGCTTTCTTTTTCGGTGACAAAGGCAACCGTAACATGCGGGTATGGTGCGAAAATTTCGCGAAATGCGGGTATGTTGTAGCCTCTGTTAATTATCGTCTGGGCTTCACCATCTCAAAAAGCTCCATCCAACAATGCGGATACCAGGCGATTCAGGATGCCCACGCTGCACTACGATACTTGGTGGCTAACGCTGAGGAATACCGGATCGACCCCGACTACATTTTCCTTGCAGGAACCAGCGCCGGCTCCATCACTGCCTTGGGAGCCGCGTTCATGAACAACGAAAACTGTCCGCCGTTCGTGACCAAAAACAAGCTACAGAAAAAATGCGGTTCGTTGCACACTTCCGGGAACGAGCACCGTGACAAAGTGAAAATCAGGGCGATAGCGAACATGTGGGGCGCAGTTTACGACCTGCATGAGCTGGACGGCAGCCGCATCCCGGTGGTCTCCTTCCACGGCACCAGCGACAAGGTTGTCCCCTTCGACCACGGTTTTCCTTTCTCTGGCGTAAGGAGCAAACTCGGCGAAAGAATGTTCGACGAGATGTACGGGTCGCAGGCCATTCACCGTCACCTTGATACCATACATGTGCGCAACAAGCTGTACCCGCTCGAAGGCTGCGGTCACGCACCGTACCAGGAGAAAAACGGCACCCTGAACAATCACTACTATTTCATTCAGGACAAGATTCAGGAGTTCTTCTATCCGGAACTCAAATCGAAAATCGAGCTGAGGCACGATGACCAGCACCCACAAATCTACTGCATAAACGAAGAGGAGGCTTCCCACGTCAGCTGGCAGGCGGAAGGCGGACTGGTACTCAGCACTTCAGGGAACAGCGTCCGCGTGATTTGGCTTGATGACGCGTCCAAACATTTGCTGCGCGCCAGCGGCCTCAACGCACTCGGCATTCCTTTCAAACAAGAATGGAATCTTCAGAAGGCCTGTTCATAACCCTACCCATGACTGTTGAAAAAATATTTTCACAAAAGATTGATTATATGCAAAAAAAGTCTATTTTTGCAGCCCGAAAATTTAAAACGAAAAAACATAAAAAAAGTAAGAAATAATGGCAAATCACAAGTCATCTTTAAAGAGAATTAGAGCGAACGAAACGAAAAGATTAGCAAACCGTTACTACTCCAAAACGATGCGTAACGCGTTGAGAGACATCCGCGCCATCAGCGACAAAGGCGAGGCCACCCAAAAACTGTCATCCATGACCTCCATGATTGACAGACTCGCCAAAAGAGGCATGATTCACAAGAACAAAGCCGCCAACCTGAAGTCAGGTTTGATGAAGCATATCAATGCCCTCTAAACCGCTCCTAGAAGATACGCATTTCCGTGTCTCCGTGCCCGTGCAGGTGCGGATGAGTGATTTAGACCCCTTCGTCCACGTCAATAACGGCATCCAATGCCATTATTTTGACCTTGGACGGAGTTTTTATTTGGAAAAAGTGTTACAGAACCAGGTCGATTGGAAAACCATCGATCTGGTTTTGGTGCATATAGAGCTGGACTTTGCCGCACCCGTGGAGTTCCACGACAAACTGATCTGCGAATCCAAAATCTTTGAAATCGGCCACAAGAGCCTGAAAATGCGGCAACAGCTTCGCGACCTCAACACCAACACCGTGAAAACCACCTGCCTCAGCGTCCTCGCCGGCTTCGACCGAACCACCCATCAGTCCATCCCCATTTGCGAGGAGTACAAGCAGAGGATTCGGGAGTTTGAAAGGATGGCGTAAAACGCACGATGTAAAGACGCAATATTTTGTGTCTCTACCACCTGCCTCTATAACCCATAACCTATAACCTATAACCATTACATGATCAGTAAAAACCGTATATCCCAAATCCGTAAATTACACGCCAAGAAATTCCGTGATGAAAGTGGGTTGTTTCTGGTGGAGGGCTATAAGAGCGTGGAAATGCTTTGCGCTTCCGATTTTGAAGTGGAGGAGATTTTCGCCACTGAAAACGCCTTGACGGACAATGCTGTGTGGTTGAGTTCCCTCTCCCCCACCCTTGTCACCGCCGAGGAGATGTCGCGCATCAGCACTATGCAAACTCCGCCGGAGCTGCTTGCAATTGCACTTCAGCGGCAATCCCTTCCCGACATCCCCGCTGAACAGCCCGTTCTCGCCCTCGACCACATTTCGGACCCAGGCAATCTCGGCACCATCATCCGCACAGCCGATTGGTTTGATATCCAGCATATTGTATGTTCCCCCGACTGCGTGGAATTCTACAATCCCAAAGTCATTCAGGCAACTATGGGCTCCTTTACGCACATACACGTACACTATCGTTCACTTCCTGAGTTTCTGAAACAGGAAAGCACCTACCGCCGTATCCTCGGCACCTTCCTCGGTGGTGAAGATATCCGTCGGTTCGAATTCAACCGCAATGACATTTTGGTCATCGGCAACGAATCGAACGGTATAAGCGCAGAAGTGGCAAGCACTGTCACCCGCCGCATCACCATTCCCACCGCCGCCCAAGGCCGCGACACCGCCGAGTCCCTCAACGCCGCCGTCGCCGCCGCCGTGGTGATGTTCCGGATGACGGGGTGTTAGCTGTTAGCTTTTGGCTGTTAGCTTTTGGCTATTAACTATTGGCTATTGGCTGTTTTAGATAGCTATGGCTGGTAACTGTCTGCCTTTTTAGGAGGCTGACTATAACCATAACTATAACTATAACTAAGCCGATTGTAAATCCTGAATCGCAAACCGAAAATCCCGCAAAAAAATTCAATGTCGCATTGAAAAATTTAGTATTTTTGCGAGGGTAATATATTGTGTATTTTATTTCAAAAATTATTTATAACAAACTAAATACCAATCAAATATGGCAATGCAAGATAAAATCAACGAGCTTTTGTCCTTGAGGGAGAAGGCTCGTTTGGGCGGCGGTCAAGACAAGATTGACAAACAGCACGCCAAAGGCAAATATTCCGCGCGGGAGCGCATCCTGATGTTCCTCGACGAAGGCAGCTTTGAGGAGTTCGACATGTTCGTGACCCACCGCTGCGTGAATTTCGGCATTGAGAAGGAAAAGTTCCTCTCCGATGGTGTCGTCACCGGCTACGGCACGGTGAATGGCCGTCTGGTGTATGTCTATTCTCAGGATTTCACCGTTTTCGGCGGTTCTCTTTCCGAGACCTTCGCCGCGAAAATCTGCAAAGTGATGGACCAGGCCATGAAGGTCGGTGCTCCCGTCATCGGCTTCAACGACTCCGGCGGCGCCCGTATCCAGGAGGGTGTCAACAGTCTGGCCGGCTATGCCGAGATTTTCCAACGCAACATTCTGGCTTCCGGCGTGGTGCCGCAAATCTCCGCCATCTTCGGTCCTTGTGCCGGCGGCGCAGTCTATTCCCCCGCATTGACCGACTTCATCATGATGGCCCAGAACTCCAGCTACATGTTCGTGACGGGTCCGAAGGTCGTGAAGACTGTCACTGGCGAGGACGTGACCACCGAGCAACTCGGCGGCGCAACCATCCACTCCACCAAGTCCGGTGTAGCACAGTTCTCTGTCCCCGATGAGGAGACGGGTATCGCCTTGCTGCGCGAGCTCATCAGCTATTTACCCTCCAACAATATGGAGGAACCGCCATACGAGCCGACGGAAGACCCAATAAACCGTCTGGAGGACAGCCTCAACTCCATCATCCCCGACAACCCGAACCAGCCTTACGACGTGAAGGACGTGATCAACGGCATTGTCGATGACGGCAAGTTCCTTGAGGTACACGCCACTTACGCACAAAACATCGTGGTCGGTTTCGCCCGTCTCAACGGCATGTGTGTGGGTATTGTCGCCAACCAGCCCAAGTGCATGGCTGGCGTATTGGACATCAACGCTTCCCGCAAGGGTGCGCGTTTCGTCCGTTTCTGCGACGCCTTCAACATCCCGTTGGTGACGTTGGTTGACGTTCCCGGCTTCCTGCCCGGCACCGGCCAAGAGTACGGCGGCATCATCCTGCACGGCGCGAAACTGCTTTACGCTTACGGCGAGTGCACCGTGCCGAAGGTCACCGTCATTCTGCGCAAGAACTACGGCGGTGCCTACTGCGTCATGAGCTCCAAGCACCTGCGCGGCGATGTGAACTACGCATGGCCGACCGCTGAAATCGCCGTGATGGGCGGCAGCGGCGCAGCTGAAATTCTCTATGGTTCCCAAATGAAGAAAATCGAGGACGATGGCGAGCGCAAGAAATTCCTCGACGAGAAAGTGGAAGAATACCGCCAGAAATTCTCCAACCCTTACGTGGCCGCGCAATACGGTTACATTGACGATGTTATCGAGCCGCGCAACACCCGTTTCCGCGTGATCCGCGCCCTCGAATCGCTGCGTAACAAACGTCTGGAGAACCCGGCCAAGAAACACGATAACCTGCCGTTGTAATCAATCCCGTAGGGACGCGATTCATCGCGTCCGTGAATCGGACACGATATTAAAAATCGGACGCGATAATCAGAAAATCGGACGCGATAAATCGCGTCCCTACAATAAAAAAACCAATAAATTCAGAGATTTATGAAATCGATTTACAAATATATCTTCACCGTTGTCGCGCTGTTCGCCGTCACGGCCTCCTTCGGCCAGTCGGTGCATGACCTGCGCCTCAACGAGATGATGATCAAGAACGAGGATAACTATGCCGACGAGTATGGCCGTCACGTGCCGTGGGTGGAGATTTTCAACACCGCCTACAACACGGTCAACATCACCGGCTGTTATCTCACCGACGACACGACGGGTCTGGCCAGAGCCGGCAAGAAAGGCGGCGAAATCCCAGCCCGCTGGTACCGTATCCCCACGGACCAGAAAATGTACATGCCCCAACGCAGCTTCCTGATTTTCTTTCTGGACAATTCACCGCTGTACGGGCCTTACCACGCCAACTTCACCCCTGCGGAGTCGAAGACGCACTACATCGCGCTCATCAGCTCCAACGGCAAGGAGTTGCTCGACATCGTGGAGTATCCTGTGGAATTGCGTGACACCACCCGCACCTACGGCTACGTGTTAGACGGAGTTCGCGACCCGAAAGCCTTCAAACAGGGCAAACGGCAGTCTGGCGAACTTGACTTCTTGAGCGAGTTCACTCCGGCATCTTCCAATGAGACGGGCGTGAAAATCTCCAAGCAGGACAAACTCAAACGCGACGACCCCTACGGCATCGGCATGGCACTCATCTCCATGGCCGTGGTGTTCACGGCGTTGATCATGATCTACATCATGCTGAAGATTTTCAACTACGTGAGCCGTCGCGCCACCCAGAAGTCCAAAGCACAAGAAGAAGCGGCAAAAGCAAACGTAGCTGCCGTGAAATCTGCTGACGACAAGGAGGTTGAGGCAGCCAACGCGGAGGAAATCGCCGCCATCGGCGTAGCCCTGCACCTGCACTTCGGCAGCATGCACGACGAGGAGAGCGAGGTCATCACCATCAACATGCCCTCCAAACACTACTCGCCGTGGGCTCAGAAAGAACTTACCATGAAGAGAAACCCCAGAAGATAATCACCAAAATCAGAGATAAAGAATATGAAAACCTATAATTTTAAGATTTACGGAAATAAATACGCCGTTGAAGTCGGTGAAATCGAAGACAACATGGTCGATGTGACCGTGAACGGCGCACCTTACAAGGTGGAACTGGATATGGAACTTAAACCCCGCACGGTGGTGAAACCCGTGGTGACGGTGGCCGCGCCGCCGAAGGCCCAGGCAGCCGCTCCCGCGCAGAAAGTGGCTCCCGCCGCTCCCACAGGTGGTGGCGGCACACTCACATCCCCGCTGCCCGGCACCGTTCTGGACGTGTTCGTGAAACCGGGTGACGCTGTGAAGGTCGGCCAACGCCTCCTCCTCCTCGAGGCCATGAAGATGGAGAACAACATCGACGCTGACCGCGACGGTGTGATCAAAGAGGTGAAGGTCAACAAGAGCGACGCCGTCATGGAAGGCCAGGTGCTCGTGGTTTTTGAATAAGGAATTTCATCATCATAAAAGATTGAGATTATGTTAGAGTTTTTCAAAGAAGGATTATTGCAATTCCTGAGCTATTCCGGTTTCGGAAACTGCACCTGGGGGCATATCATCATGATATGCATCGGCTTGGTGTTCATAGCTTTGGGAATTATCAAGGAATATGAGCCGCTGCTGCTCGTGCCCATCGGATTCGGCATCATCATCGGTAACATCCCGTTCACCGATGGTCTGCAGGTGGGTGTTTATGAGAACGGCGCCGTGCTCAACTACCTCTATTTCGGTGTGGTCAAAGGTTTCTATCCGCCATTGATCTTCCTCGGCATCGGGGCCATGACGGATTTCTCGGCCCTGATCTCCAACCCGAAACTGATTCTCATCGGCGCGGCCGCGCAGTTCGGTATTTTCGCGGCTTACATCACAGCCCTGTTGCTGGGTTTCACCCCCATGGAAGCCGGTGCTATCGGTATCATCGGTGGTGCTGACGGCCCTACCGCCATCTTCATCTCCTCGAAGTTGGCTCCGAGCATGATGGGTGCCATCGCCGTGTCGGCCTACTCCTACATGGCCTTGGTCCCGGTGATCCAACCCCCGATCATGCGCGCGCTGACCACCCCGCAAGAGCGCCTCATCCGTATGCGTCCGCCTCGTGCGGTAAGCCACCGCGAGAAAGTGCTCTTCCCGATGATGTGTATCCTGCTCACCGCGTTCCTCGTGCCTACGGGTCTGCCTTTGTTGGGTATGCTCTTCTTCGGTAACCTGCTGAAAGAAAGCGGCGTGACCAAACGTCTGGCTAACACTGCCTCCGGTCCGCTGGTGGATATCGTGACCATCCTCATCGGTCTCACCGTCGGTGCTTCTACGCAGGCCACCAACTTCCTGCGTCCCGCCTCTGTGCTCATCTTCGTGTTGGGTGCCTTCTCCTTCGTGATCGCCACCGCTTCCGGCGTGCTGTTCGTGAAGTTCTTCAACCTCTTCCTCAAGGGCGACAACAAGATCAACCCGCTCATCGGTAACGCCGGCGTTTCCGCCGTGCCCGATGCAGCACGTGTCTCCTTGGTCGAGGGTCAGAAGTACGACCGCACCAACTTCCTGCTCATGCACGCCATGGGTCCCAACGTGGCCGGTGTCATCGGCAGCGCAGTGGCCGCAGGTATCCTGCTGAGCTTCTTGTATTAGAGTAACGTTTAGTGTTTATACGACAGAGGCTGTCAGTGACAGCCTCTGTTTTTTTTTGCCACTGGTTTGTATATTAAAAAAAAATGTATTTTTGCAAACTGAAATAAGATATGAATAATGTTATCAAAACCTATCAATATGGAAGAAAAAAAAGTGATTTTCGGAAAACGGCTAAAGAGCGTCAGGGAGATGCGGGGGCTCTCTATGGCAGAGCTGTCCAAAAAAATGAACGGCATGGTGACCCCGCAGGCCATCTACAAATACGAGGCAGGAAAAATGATGCCGTCAGGACAGGTGCTGTCAGCATTTTGCGTGGCGCTGGAAACCATACCTGATTTTCTGTTCAGACCATTTGAGGTGTCTATGGAGAACATCGAGTTCAGAAAGAAAGCAAAGATGACCGTTAAAGAAAAAAACATGATTATTGGAGAGGTCAAGGACGGCATAGAGCGATATTGCGCTATTGAAGACGCACTTGGACTCACCTCAAAATTCGACATAGACTTTTCTCATACCGTGGTTGACAGCGAAGACAAGGTCTGCGAATTAGCCGCCCAACTCCGCAAAGAATGGGAACTTGGGCTGGGAGGCATCTGCGGAGTGGTGAACCTGTTGGAGAGCCATGGGGTGAAAGTGCAGGAAATTGAAGCCGGCGAGGACTTTGACGGATTGAGCGGATTCGCCAACGGATGTCCAGTCATCATCTTGAACAAGAATTACACACCTGAAAGGAAGCGATTCACCGCATTGCACGAACTGGGTCACATTGTGATGACATTCCCCGAAGGAGCCACCCCGAGACAAAAAGAGTCCTACTGCCATCTGTTCGCAAACGAAGTGCTGATACCCAGCGAGATATTCGCCAAGTTAGTCGGAGGAACAATCGGCTGGCACATCCATCTGAGACAGTTTGTTGACATTCAGATGATGTACGGTGTTTCCATTGACGCATTGATGTACAAGGCGAAAAGGCTAAATCTGATTCCCGAAAGCCGCTATGTCACCCTTATGAAAAGGAAGAACGCCGACCCTGCCTTCAAGAGGGAAGTCGAAAGATCAAGAACGGCCAATGAAAGACCTTCCCGTTTTGAGAGTCTGGTGTATAAGGCTTTATCCGCAGGGCTGATTTCCGAGACAAAGGCCGCGTATTATCTAAACATCAACAAGAGCGGAGTTGAACAAAATTTTGCGTAATCAGACAACACGACAACATGCCAATCATGAATAAAAGCAAACTAATGCAACAATTAGAAACTTTGACGTCAGAACAAATCGAAATCACAGCTGCCTATTTTCACAAACACAGCAAAATAATCACCTTTGCAGAATGTATTGAAATTTGTTTTGGCAAAGATAGTGACGGGCAAGGCACAGTCAACAACCGTGAACTGTCGGCCCATAGAGTGAAAATTTTAATGGAAGGAGGAAAGCATGTAAAGAAAGTTAAATGAAAACAGACGGACACAAAAACACCGCGCTATGGGCAAATAACGCGGTGCTAAGTCTGACTTCGCCGAGGTTAAGACTTTCGTCCTAAAACAGAAGACGGGTGGCAGACCGGAAAGGAGGCTGCAAAGATGCAATTTTTTTCAACATGTCACCCGTAATCGGCGAAAAAATTTATTAAATCATTAAAAACCAAATTCTTATGATTATGTATAAGACATTTGAAAAACAATTGAAACTTTTCGATGACAGCAATTATGTCATCGAAACAAGAGATGTTTCAGCCACAAAAAAAACTATCAAGAAACATGAGGATCCATTTCGTCTGGAACTGTTAGACGGAATGACCCTGACCGATTACGGAATGCCTATCGTAGAACCTTACGATGGAGCATGGCCGACATCCATCATCCCCTTTCATGAAGCACGGGCTGATTACAACAGACACGTCACAACGACCGCCTGCCCTCATTTCTATATTGATGACACATATTTTACATGTGTTTTGAAAGATCTGCCCAAATACACATCCATACTTGCTGGTTTTTCAGTTGTTATTGGGCTTGATTTCTCAATAAAGATAGATATGCCCGAGCCTGTGAAAATGTACCATTCCTACTTGAACAAGATGGCGACAAGGTACTTTCAGCTTCATGATGTGAAAGTAATCCCGAATGTGGTTTGGGCTGACCCGCGCAGTTACGACTACTGCTTTGCCGGTTTCCCTACAAATTCTGTAGTGGCCGTCAACAGCATGGGCATCATCGGAAATCCGAGTTCTGTTTTCTTCTGGCAGAAAGGTTATGAGGAAATGCTTAAACGGCTTCATCCCACCCACATCATCCGCTACGGCGACAAGATTGCAGGTGAGGACGAGAGCATCAGCACCTATTATCCTAACAATCACTTAAACAGAATGCGCCATGGGAGGTAACGGATCATATTCTTATTTCGTCAGCAACACGCTGGGGTCTTACACTAAAGACAGGTATAAGACTGTTGGAATGATTGGAAAAACCAAGGTGGTAGCTGTAACAAAAGGTAACCGCACTAAAGCCCCTATGAACTCTTTCACTTCACAACGATATTATGTTGCAGACCCCAAACATCCTGAACGTATTAAGCACATCGCTTTTTATAACAAACGAACTCATGGCATCTCAAAGACTATCGATTTGGTGTATGACAAAGACGGCAATTTCGTAGGGGCGCATACCCATCGGTGGCAACTGAACGAGAAAGGAGAATATTGGCGCAAGTCACATAATGGGAGAAATGAATTCGAGTGTACTAAAACCGACAAACTTTATGTTGAACGTGCTTTGAAATACTACAAAAAACAAAAAAAAGATTGATATGAAAAGCAAAAAAATCATCAAGAAAAACTTTTGGAATCCCGCTTATAAAGACGGGTCTTTAGACCTCACCGAGGACGAACTGGGTTGGGACGCCGACCGCAAAGACGATGCTGGCAGCGATGACACCAAAGACGTGTTCGACTATGTTATCGGCTGCCTTCACTGGGATTTGTCGTTGTTCTATACAGAGAACGAGAAATTCTATTACATTGACATGGCGAACAATGTGGTTAGGCTTCGGAATGACGACCCCGAATGGGACGGGAAATACCTCTGCGACAAAAGCGATCCATGGGATTTGGAATGGTATGATTTCGACCACGATGAACTCATCCTCATGCGATTCGACAATGTTATGGAAGTTTGGGACAATTTCAAAATTGACGGGAAAGACATGAGGTATATTATCGAGCATTCGGTTTATTGGCTGTCCACCTAATCTGAAATTCCGCTAACAAAAGGCAGAGCTGGGATGCCCTGGTGTTCCAGCTCCGTTTTTTTTCAACCCTTACCCGATTAGACCTAGACTTAAGATAAACTTTTCACTAATCACAGCTCACTATTCACTATTTCCCAGCTTCCATAACCTATAACCCATAACCTATAACCTTTATTAACCTTTAATTTCCCACTACCGTCTGTCGGCCACAAAGGTGCAGGAAATCACAATTCTTGCAGTCCTCCTCGTTTTCCGTCTGACTGAACGGTGTTTCCTTGTCGAAGATTCGGAGAAAAAGACTGTTCATACATTCTTGTATATCAGGTTTATACGTCATCAGATTTTCATCTTTCAAGATACTCGCCTTAAACAAATATACAAGACTGTTTTTGCTGACCTCTCGGGTGCTGAGGATGCCAGCCTTCACAACAGAAGACGATTCTCCGGCATTGTGTTCGTACATTAACAAATACGTGAAAAGTTGGAACAGCTTGTCGTATTTGCTGTCCGTAAAAACAGTGTTGATAAGGTTTCGCACGACATCATCCGTCAATTCCGTATCCTTCTTCACCGAAAGACGGAGTTTGGATTCTTCCACTTTGCCCGTCTTGTAATCCAATATCATGACCTCCCCATTCCCATTCTTCTGCACCCGGTCAATACTGCCAGTCATTTTCACTAAGAAGGAGGGTTTTCCATCCCCCGGAGTAACCGTATAATCCTGAATATCAATCTTCATCTCGTTGGATGTAATCCTCCACGGGGAGTCAAGAAGCTCCGTTTTCGCCCGCTCCAAATAGCTGACCACCGTCTCTTTGATAATGCGCCGGTTAATCAGCCAATAACCTTGGCTTAAGTCGTTCGCGGACATTGACTCCCGACCCCTCAACTTGAGAATTTCAGCACAAACCAATTCATCACACAAGTCGATATACTTCTGCAAGACAGCCGCATAACGTTCGCTATGACTTTCGCAGGCAATAATTTCGTCGAAAGCGGCGTTGAAAATAGCGTGGATGACGGTTCCCAACTCGTTGGCTTCTAATCTGTCGGAAAGAATTGTCGGGGGTTGCACCTTCATCAGGTAGCGCAAACAGAATTTGAGCGGACAAAGGATGAAAGTCTGCAGCGATGAAGCGGAAAAGGAGTGTTTGTGAAGTTTTTCGAGTAGTTCGTCGCTCTTGGGGATGCTCAACGCTTTTCTGACCGGCAGGGAGAGATCAAAATCCTGTTTGAGATTTTGGATGCGGATGTGGTCTTCCATCTGCTGGTTCCTCACCTCGAACTCCAGCTGGGAGATGAAACGGCTCTTTTCGGCCATCGTCGTGTCGGAAGAGCTGTTGTAAATCAACATCACATTCTCCGCACGTTGCAGCAGACGGAAAAAATGGTAGGCATACACCTGGTCTTGGTAAAGGTAGTTGGGCAGCGCCTCTTTGCCGTCGAATTTGTACTTGAAATCGAAGGGCAACAGCGAATTGTAGGTGATTCCTTTGGGAAGGATGCCCTCATTCACTGACAGCATGATGATGTTTTTAAAATCCATCATGCGGGTTTCGAGCAGTCCCATCACCTGAAGACCGCTGTCAGGGTCACCCTTTATTGCAATGGTCACCTCGTTCATCATCTTGGTCACGGCAAATTTGGCAAAAGCGAAATCCACCGTTTCGTCTGGGCCGAACCAAGCATCGAAGAGCGACTGCATTTCCGTCAGCCTGCGAATCACTTCCTGCCATAACTCCTTGTATTTCTCAGCGTTAGTAACTGAATCCGCATATTGGCAAAAACGCGACAGCAGGGAAGGGAAACAACGGCTGATTATGTTTTTGGAAAGATTTTCAAACACCTCTTTTTTGGGAAGTTGCGAATATCGAATAACTGTTGGGAAGAAGGCTTCTGACGGGGTCTCAGTCCGAAGCAGTTCGTGTTGCCATAACAGCTCCAACTGTTCGCCACTGAAGGATAGTTCTGCACTATCGTCTGCCGTCAGTGCGAATACCGACTCGTAAACCGCCATCAGCTGTAGCAGCAACGAGCATACCGGCGTGGCCGTGAACGGGAAGCCCATAGTCGCGTTAATGTTCAGATCGTCAGGTTTGTAGGCCGACAGGAAGGGCAACAACAGATCTTCGTCCGCCAGCACTACTGCCGTGTCCGACATATCCACCACCCCATTTTCATCCACCGCATCGGGATTGCCCTGGCGTTTCTGGTTTTTGATGCGTTCAATTTCCTCAACCGCACAGTAGATCTGCCGCATATTCTGCGCCGTGGCCACAATTTTCACCTCTTTGGAAACTGTGGCGTAGTTTTTCTCGTTAAATTCAAGCCGTGCAGGATCCAACTGCAGCTTTTCGCAGTTTCGTTTGATGAAAAAGGAAGGTTCCCGTTGAATACGGGACCCGCCGTTAACTTCCTCCAAATGGCAATAAAACGGATCAATATCGAAATAGAATTCCGTTTGGAAATGTTCCTGAAGATAGCGCAAAATTGTCAGCTCTGCAGGCGAAAGCGCATAGAAGCCGGCGAAAACAAGCCGCTTAAAGGGGATTTTTTTCGCATAATCGGCGATATGTTCAGCACAATCGCGATACAACATACCTTCGTAAGCTTCTCCCTTCTCTCGTAACTGTTTTCCAAACAATCCATATATTTCTGCTAACAAGTCATTGAATTTCAGCTTTTCACGATCTCCTTCCGAAAGCTCGTCCTTGCCAAAGGGAACCTCGAATTTGGCGGCATCGGCATATTCCCGCAGGATGACCGGAACATCCTGCAACTGCATATCCATGTCGCTAATATCCTTGAGGAAGGCAATCCCCCACGAGAGGATGTTGTGCAGTTCGAAACGTTCTCCAGGAAACTGGCTGGAGACCGCATGCAAATTCAGCAGCTGGGTCGTTTGGTCGATGACGTGAAGCGGCGACAGCCACGCGATGAAATCCTCCATCGGGAAAATCTGCGGCGCAAACATCGCCTTGCCGCCATTGGCTTCGTGCAAGCCCTGAAGCAGCCTGCGACGCGCACGACGGTTCGGCAAAACCACCGCAACATCATGCAAGGGGATGTCGCGGTTTGTGAGGAGTTTGTCGATAATATGGTTCAGGAATGGGGACATTGGCTGTTGGCTATTGGCTGTTGGCTTTTGGCTATTAACTTTAACAATAACTATGACTTTAAACTTAACTGTGGCTTTTAAACATCATCGTCTCATCGCATCATCGTCTCATCGTTTCATCGTTTCATCGTTACAGTTGCCAATTAATCGGTGCCTTCCCCATCGACATCAGGATCTCGTTGGTGCGGGAGAAGTGGCGGCAGCCAAAAAAGCCCCTTGAAGCGGAAAGCGGTGACGGGTGCGGAGCCGTGAGCACATAATGTTTGGAGGTATCGATAAGACGCTGTTTCTCAATCGCATAGTTTCCCCAAAGCAGGAAGACCAAGCCTTCGCGTTGCTCCGAGAGGCGTTGAATGGCGCAGTCTGTGAAGGTTTCCCAGCCATGACGCTGGTGCGATCCCGCTTGATGGGCGCGCACAGTGAGCGTGGCGTTGAGCAACAACACACCCTGGTTCGCCCACGACTGCAGGTTACCGCTTCTCGGTGGAACGAACCCAACATCCGTACTCAGCTCCTTGAAAATGTTCTGCAGCGACTTCGGAATCGGCACGCCGTCCTGCACCGAGAAACACAATCCGTGCGCCTGCCCTTCCCCATGATACGGGTCCTGGCCGATAATCACGACCTTCACCTTGTCAAACGGTGTGGAATTGAACGCGTTGAAAATTTTCGGTCCCGGCGGAAATACGAGATAGTGCTTCTTCTCCTCCACCAAAAAGGCCTTGAGTTCCGCAAAATACGGAGCCTGGAATTGGTCCCAGAGGACTTTTTTCCAGGATTCGTCGATGTTGGGGTTGATTGAGACTTGCATGATTGTTGGTTGTTAATGGCTATTGGCTGTTGGCTGTTGGCTGTTAGCTATTGGCTATTGGCTGTTGGCTTTGTTATTCGTGAAATTTTGTATATTTGCAAAATATTATTTTATAGCTTTTATAATTTTAACTAATAAAAACATAATGAGATGAGAAACTTTAGAAATTACAACATTTGGAAAGATTCTGTTTCATTTACTACAGAAATCTACAAAATAGTACGAGATTTTCCTTCATACGAGCGATATGGCTTGGGGGATCAGTTAAGAAGAGCATCTGTATCCATTTCATCAAATATTGCAGAAGGATCAGCAAGAGAATCTGAAAGAGAGTTCATTCATTTTTTAAGTATCAGTCTTGGTTCTGCATTTGAAGTTGAAACTCAATTACAAATAGCTTATAATTTAGAGTACATCAATTATCAAACTTTAGAGTCGTTATTAGAAAAAGTACAACTCATTGAGAAACAAATCAACGAACTGATAAATGTCATCAGACGGCAACTGCCAATCGCTAAAAGCTAATAGCCAAAAGCTAATAGCTGAAAAGGCTAGTGTTTGAAGTGCCTCACCCCCGTGAACACCATCGCGATCCCGAACTCGTTGCAGGCGCGGATCGAGTCTTCGTCGCGGACGCTGCCGCCGGGTTGGATGATGGCGGTGACACCATACTCCTTGGCCATCTTCACCACATCATCAAAGGGGAAGAAGGCATCACTTGCGAGACAAAGATTGGCAGTAAGTCCCTTTGCTTTAGCCTCTTCCAAGGCGATATGGGCGGCACCCACACGGTTCATCTGTCCTGCTCCGACACCGGCGATGCAACCGTTGCAGGCCACCGTGATGGCGTTGGAACGCACATGCTTGCAAATCGTCATCGCGAGCTTCAGATTCTCCATCTCTGCTGCCGTGGGAGCTTTCTCTGTCACCACGTTAAGTTCGTAATCCTCAAAACGTTTGCGGTCGAGCGACTGGCATAGCAGACCACCCGCCACACTGACGTACATCCGCTCGTCGGCATTAGCCTTGTCGGTGCTGAAAGTCATCAGCCGGATGTTTTTCTTGGTGGAAAGATGGTCAAAGGCCTCTTTCGTGAACGAAGGCGCAAGGATGATTTCGAGGAAGACGGGTTTCATCGCCTCTGCGGTTGGCAGGTCGATTTCGCGGTTGGAGGCCACGATGCCACCGAAGATGGAGACGCTGTCAGCCTCGTAAGCGCGGGTCCAGGCCTCCAAAGCGGTTGCACCGAGTCCCACGCCGCACGGGTTCTTGTGTTTCACGGCCACCATTGTCGGGCCGTCGAATTCGCGCAGAATCTGCAAGGCGGCATCTGCGTCTTGTATATTGTTGTACGACAACTCTTTACCATGTAGTTGCTCTGCCCAAGCCATGGAGAATCCCTGTTTCTTGCCGGCATAGAACGCAGCATCCTGATGCGGGTTCTCCCCATAACGCAACGACTGCTTTTTGGTAAAGGTAAGTGTCAGATTCTCAGGATATTCCTCACCTGTCTTTTCCGTCAGGTATGTGGAGATATAGGTATCGTAGGCGGCGGTGTGGCGGAAAACTTTGGCGGCCAGACGACGACGGGTCTCCAAAGTGGTGTCGCCGTGCGCTTTGAGTTCGTCCAGCACGGTGGCGTAGTCGGCATTATCGACCACCACCGTCACGAAAGCGTGGTTCTTGGCCGCGCTGCGCAACATGGAAGGGCCTCCGATGTCGATATTCTCGATGGCATCCTCAAACGTAGTTCCCTCTTTCTCAATGGTTTGCTTAAACGGATAAAGGTTCACCACCACCATGTCGATAGGGGCGATGCCGTTGGTTTCCATCTCCTTGACATGCTCGGGGTTGGTGCGCACGGAGAGGAGACCGCCATGGACTTTGGGATGCAACGTCTTCACACGCCCGTCCATGATTTCGGGGAAGCCCGTCACATCACTGATGCCAATGGTTTTCACGCCCGCAGCCTCCAAGGCCTTACGCGTGCCACCCGTGGAAATGATTTCATAACCCAATTTTATAAGTTCTTGTGCGAAAGGCACTACGCCTTCCTTGTTGCTCACACTGATAATCGCTCTTTTCATATTTATTTAGAATAATTTGAAATGCAAAAATACAAAAAAATGGACCTTGGCTTTCGGCGCTGCCACGGGATGTCACTGGCGGAACATAATATCGCGGACCAGGGGGCCAAAGTCTTTTTCCATCTTCTTCAATATCTGTGATTTATGACCAAAAAGTTCGAAGCGGAGGGCAGCGTTCTGCACCCGAACATAGAGGATGCCGTTGCGGAGATCCTCGCACTTCGAGAGTTGGGCGCAGATATCCCCCACATATTCCGGCCAACGGTCAAACAGCAGCTGCTTGTCCATCAGGTGCTGTTTCCCCGACTGGCTCACAAAACGGCCAATCAGCTCTTTCAAGTTCATTTCGTGTTCGTCACGCATTTGGTAATGGTTATTGGTTATAGGTTATTGGTTATTGAAGCCGGGTTATAGGTTTATAGTTTATAGTTTATGGGGTTTTGGGGTTATGGGGTTATGGGTTAGGAGGTTAAAGTATTTGCATGTACTTATGGGTTTGCAGGGAGACGCGCCATTGGGGGTGTTCGAGGATGTAGTTCACGAGGCGGCCGATGATGGCGTTGCAGCGGTTCCAGTCGGGCTGGAGGAAGAGGAGACAGTTTTTGCTGACCTTCCGGGCATTCTCTTCGGCCCAAATGAAATCCTCCTCACTGCCGATGATGACTTTCAGCTCGTTGGCTTTGGCGAGGATTTCGGGTTTCGGTGCCGCGCCGTATTTCGGCGACAGACAGATCCAGTCCCAGTCGCCGGACAGGGGTTGGGAACCGGAGGTTTCGAGGAAACAGTGGATTCCGTGCTCGTGCATCTTGGCGCAGAGAGGCCCCATGTTGTAGAGCAGGGGCTCGCCGCCGGTGACCACCACGGCTCTGGCAGGTTTCTGCGCCGCCCGTTCCACGATCTCATCCACGTCAACCAACGGGTATTTGGTGGCGTCCCAAGTGCGCATCTCATCGCAGAAGGAGCAACCCACCTCGCAGCCGCCCACACGAATGAACCATGCGGCCTTCCCCGTATGGTATCCTTCACCCTGAAGCGAGTAAAATTCTTCAACTACAGGTAAATATAAACCTTTTTTATCCATATTCTATTTCAATAACAAGAGTGCAAAAATACATTTTTTCTCGGACAGCAGATGAGCATATTTTTGCTATTTTTGCAGCATGTTTCTATATGGCGAAATAACAAGGACATGTGTTTTTTAGGCATTGATATCGGCAGTTCCTCTGTGAAAGTAGTTCTCATGGACGGCGCCTCGGGACAACCTGTGGCCTCCGCTTTCGCTCCGCAATCCGAAGCCCCCATTTCGGCCCCTCAGAACGGCTGGGCGGAACAAAATCCGTCCGACTGGTGGGCATATCTCAAAACCGCGTTACGGAACGCTTTGCGTGAATCCCACCAGGCCGCACGCAACATCCAAGCCATCGGCATCACCTATCAGATGCATGGTTTGGTATTGGTTGACAAGAAGTTACAAGTGCTCCGTCCTAGCATCATTTGGTGTGACAGTCGGGCGGTGCCATACGGAAACCGGGCTTTCGAGGCATTGGGGGAGGACTTTTGTCTGCAGCATTTGCTCAACAATCCTGGCAACTTCACGGCCGCCAAACTGGCATGGGTGCGGGAGAACGAGCCGGAACTTTTCGAGCGAATCTACAAATTCATGCTGCCGGGCGACTACATTGCCATGCGGATGACCGGCGAGGTACGCACCACGGTGCCAGGACTTTCGGAGGGCATCTTCTGGGATTTTCAGGAGAATCGTGTGTCAGAGCCTCTGCTGTCGCAGCTCGGAATCCCTGCCAATCTGATTGCCGATTTGGCACCGACTTTCGGGGAACAAGGACGGTTAACTGCGGAAGCCGCGGCGGAATTGGGTCTTGCCCCAGGTATCCCCATCTGTTACCGGGCGGGTGACCAACCCAACAACGCCCTTTCCCTCAACGTGTTGAATCCGGGAGAGGTGGCGGCAACCGCCGGCACTTCCGGCGTGGTCTATGGCATCAGCGACCAAATCTACACCGACCCAAAATCCCGTATCAATATCTTCGCGCATGTCAACCACAGCACAAATGCTCCCCGCTTGGGTGTGATGCACTGCACCAACGGAGTGGGCATCCAGAATGCCTGGATGAAACGGATGGTGGCCCCTGAAAAGAGTTACGAACAATTCAACGAAATGGCCGCCCAGGCCCCTGTCGGCTGCGACGGCGTTTCCGTCTTGCCTTTCGGAAACGGTGCCGAGCGTATTTTGGAGAACCGACAAATCGGGGCTTCTATCCATGGCTTGAACTTTAACAACCACAATGCCAATACGTTGGCACGAGCCGCACAGGAAGGTGTGGCCTTTTCGTTCAAATACGGCATGGACATCATGCAGCAGACCGGAATGGACAGCAAGGTCATCCGCGCCGGGCACGCCAATATGTTCTTGAGTCCGATTTTCCAGACCACACTGGCCACGGTCGCCAATGCCGTCATCGAGCTGTACGACACCAACGGAGCCATGGGCGCGGCCATCGGAGCCGCTCTCGGCTGCGGGTATTACGATACGCCCGAGGAGGCCTTCCGGACGTTACGCAAGCTGGCAGTCGTGGAACCGGATGTGGCAAACAAGTCCGCCTATCTGGAAGCGTATGAACGCTGGCGGATGTGCGATGAGACGATGACGCGATGAGGCGATGAAGAAAGATGAAAGACAACAAGTGTGGATATCACGTAACTATTTGATTCTTAAACTTAGCAATAAATCATAAACAATATGGAATATTACCAAGGACAAACCGCATTTTTTCCCAATATCGGGAAAATCAATTTCGAAGGCAAGGATTCCAAGAATCCGTTAGCTTTCCACTATTATGACGAGAGCCGTGTGGTCATGGGCAAAACCATGAAGGAACACCTCAAGTTCGCGATGGCCTACTGGCACACGCTCTGCGCCGACGGGGTCGATCAGTTCGGCGGGCCTACCAAAACGTTCCCGTGGAACAACGCCGCCGACCCGATTTCGCGTGCCAAGTACAAGATGGACGCCGCGTTCGAGTTCATGACCAAGTGTTCGATCCCGTACTACTGTTTCCACGATGTGGATGTGGTGGAGCCCGGCGATACGCTGGCGGAATTTGAGAAACGCTTAGCCACGATGGTGGAGCATGCCAAAGGGCTGCAACAGACTACGGGGCAGAAACTTCTGTGGTCCACGGCCAACGTGTTCGGGCATAAACGTTACATGAACGGCGCGGCCACCAACCCCGACTTCCATGTCACAACATTCGCCGCCACGCAGATCAAGAACGCCATTGACGCATGCATCGCATTGGGCGGTCAGAACTACGTCTTCTGGGGCGGTCGCGAGGGGTACATGTCGTTGCTTAACACCGACATGAAACGCGAGAAGGAGCACCTCGCCATGATGTTGACGATGGCCCGTGACTATGGCCGCAAGAACGGCTTCAAGGGCACCTTCCTCGTGGAACCGAAGCCGATGGAACCCACGAAGCACCAGTACGATGTGGATGCCGAAACGGTCATCGGGTTCCTGCGCCATTATGGTTTGGACAAAGACTTCGCCCTGAACATCGAGGTGAACCACGCGACGCTGGCCGGCCACACCTTCGAGCACGAGCTGCAGTGCGCCGCCGACGCGGGCATGTTATGCAGCATCGATATCAACCGCGGCGATTACCAGAACGGCTGGGATACCGACCAGTTCCCCATCGACATCTACGAGCTGACAATGGCGTGGTTGGTGATTCTGCAGGGTGGCGGCTTTACCACCGGCGGCACCAATTTCGATGCCAAGACGCGTCGCAACTCCACCGATTTGGAGGATCTCTTCTATGCGCACATCAGCGGCATGGACGCTTTCGCCCGCGCGTTGCTCACGGCTGCTGCCATCATAGAAAACTCCGACCTTTTGAAGATACGCGCCCAACGCTACGCCTCCTTCGACGAAGGGCAAGGCAAAGCCTTCGAAGAAGGCAAGCTAACGTTGGAAGACATGCGCAATATCGCCCTGCAACTTCCCGAGCCGCAACAGATTAGCGGCCAGCAGGAATTGTATGAGATGATAGTGAATATGTATGTGTAAATAGTTTCAAGTTTCAGGTTTCAAGTTTTTGAACCTTGAACCAAAATCAGAAAGATATGAAGAGTAACAAACTTTACATTCTTGCGCTGACGCTCGTGGCCACGATGGGCGGCTTGCTGTTCGGTTACGACACAGCGGTGATTTCCGGTACGGTGGAGTCGTTGCGCGTCTTCTTCATTGATCCTCAAAATCTTCCGGCAGCGCAGGCCAACGCGCTGGAGGGATTTGTGGTGAGCAGCGCGCTAATCGGCTGTATTATAGGGGCTTGTCTGGCAGGTTGGCTATCGCAGAAACTCGGCCGCAAACCGGCGTTGATGATAGCCGCCCTACTCTTTTTGGCCTCCGCAGTCCGTTCCGCATGGCCGGAAATCTTCTGGGGGCCTCCCGGTTCCGGCGATTACACCTTCATCAACCACTTTGTCTTCTACCGCATCAGCGGCGGTGTGGGGGTGGGCATTGCCTCCATGCTTTCTCCGATGTACATTGCTGAAATCTCACCTTCGAACCGGCGTGGCACGCTGGTCTCCCTCAACCAATTCGCCATCATCCTCGGCATGTTGATCATCTACTTCGTGAACTACAACATCGCAGGGCGCGGTGACGCCACCTGGCTGCACACCATCGGCTGGCGGCAGATGTTCGCCTCCGAGATGATCCCGGCGGGTATATTCCTTGTCGCCCTCTTCTTCGTGCCCGAGACCCCACGCTATCTTGTCATGCGCGGTCGCGAAGAGAAAGCCCTCAACGTGTTGCGTAGGATTTCCGGTGACGATGCCGAAAAAGAGATGTCGGCCATCCGCGAGAGTCTGAACGAGAAAGGGCAGTCCATGCGGGCGTTCTACCTCTTCATGCTCGACTGGCTTATCCTGTTTGTGGCGGGCTATTTCATTCTGAAACTCTGTTCGGTCAACAGCGCGTTGGAAATCGCCCTGTTGGTCAGCTTCCTCATCTCGCTCATCGTTCCGATCCG
The DNA here is from genome assembly GCA_900315245.1 of uncultured Bacteroidales bacterium. Taxonomy (GTDB): domain Bacteria; phylum Bacteroidota; class Bacteroidia; order Bacteroidales; family WCHB1-69; genus F23-D06. Next base: position 10,111 of record OMYJ01000007.1, on the reverse strand, counting down.
CAACTACGGTCTCGGCATCATCGTGGTGGGTGTCCTGCTGGCCTCCCTGCAGCAATTCATCGGTATCAACGTGGTGCTTTACTATGCCCCGGAAATCTTCAAGACGATGGGTGCGGCCACCGACACCGCTCTGCTTCAGCAGATTATCGTGGGCGCGGTGAACCTCTCCTTCACCATCCTGGCTATCTTGACCGTCGATAAGTTCGGCCGCCGCCCGCTGATGATCATCGGTGCGCTCGTGATGGCGCTCTCTATGCTCATCCTCGGCACCACTTTCTATACACATAATGTGGGCATGGGTTCGCTCGTCTGCATGCTGGTCTATACGGCGGGCTTCGCCATGTCGTGGGGACCCGTCTGCTGGGTGCTGCTGTCGGAAATCTTCCCCAACTCCATCCGCTCCATGGTGATGAGCGTTGCCGTGGCCTCGCAATGGATTTCCAACTTCTTGGTTTCTTGGACGTTCCCGATGCTCGACAAGAATGAGACCCTTACCGCGATGTTCAACCACGGTTTTTCCTATTGGATTTACGGTCTGATGGGTGTTCTCGCGGCCATCTTCATATGGAAGATGGTGCCGGAAACCACCGGAAAATCATTGGAAGAGATGGAGAAATATTGGAAAAAAAGAGAATAAAAAAACGGGGGCTGATGATGAATCAGCCCCCGTTTGGGTATATTGTAGGGGCGAATGTTTATTCGCCCCTACGTTTTTTCGTGGATTATTTCACTTCTTCAAAATCAACATCTTGAACCTCTTGGTCGTTACCGCCGTTGCCGCCCTGTGGGCCTTGCGGACCGGCCTGTTGGTTGAAACCGCCGTTGAAGTCAGCGCCAGGTTGCTGTTGAGCGCCGCCGCCTTGAGCGTACATCTTCTGTGAAGCCTCGTTCCAAGCAGATTGCAGTTCAGCCATAGCAGTATCAATGCCGCTGAAATCCTTGTTGTCGTGCGCGGTCTTCAGTTTCGCAGCCGCAGCCTCGATCTTGGCCTTGTCGTCAGCGGGGATCTTGTCGCCGAACTCCTTGAGTTGCTTCTCGGTGTTGAACACCAACGAGTCAGCGTTGTTCAGCTTGTCGATTTCCTCCTTGGCCTTCTTGTCGGCGTCAGCGTTGGCTTCGGCCTCGGCTTTCATGCGCTTGATTTCGTCGTCGCTCAAACCAGAGGAAGCCTCGATACGGATCTTCTGCTCCTTGCCGGAAGCCTTGTCGTGAGCCGTCACGTTCAGGATACCGTTGGAGTCGATGTCGAAGGTGACTTCGATTTGCGGGATGCCGCGCATAGCTGCCGGGATGCCGTCCAAGTGGAAACGACCGATGCTCTTGTTCTGGGCCGCCATGGGACGCTCGCCTTGCAACACGTGGATCTCCACGGAGGTCTGGTTGTCGGCCGCGGTGGTGAACACCTGCGACTTCTTGGTCGGGATGGTCGTGTTAGCATCGATAAGCTTGGTCATCACACCGCCGAGGGTCTCCAAACCGAGTGACAGTGGGGTAACATCAAGCAACAGAATGTCTTTCACGTCGCCGCTCAGCACACCGCCTTGGATACAGGCACCGATAGCCACCACTTCGTCAGGGTTCACGCCCTTGGAAGGCACCTTGCCGAAGAAGTCTTCCACCACCTTCTGGATGGCAGGGATACGGGTGGAGCCGCCCACGAGGATAACCTCGTCAATGTCAGAGGTCTTGTAGCCAGCATCGGCCAAAGCTTTCTTACACGGCTCGATGGTCTTGCGGATCAGGTCGTCACAGAGTTGCTCAAACTGGGCGCGGGTTAAGGTACGCACCAAGTGTTGCGGAACACCGTCGATCGGCATGATGTACGGCAGGTTGATTTCCGTGGAGTTGGAGCTGGAGAGCTCGATCTTGGCCTTCTCGGCAGCCTCTTTCAGACGCTGCAAAGCCATGGCATCCTTACGCAGATCCACATTATAGTCTTTCATGAACTCACCGGCTAACCAGTCGATGATCTTGTGGTCGAAGTCGTCGCCACCGAGGTGCGTGTCACCGTTGGTGGATTTCACTTCGAAGACACCGTCACCCAACTCGAGGATGGAGATATCGAAGGTACCGCCGCCGAGGTCGAACACGGCCACTTTGGAGTCGGCTTTCTTCTTATCCAGACCGTAAGCCAGAGCGGCTGCGGTAGGTTCGTTGATGATACGTTTCACGTTCAAGCCCGCAATCTCGCCGGCCTCCTTGGTGGCCTGACGTTGGGAGTCGCTGAAGTAGGCGGGCACCGTGATGACGGCTTCCGTCACTTCCTGGCCGAGATAATCTTCAGCCGTTTTCTTCATCTTTTGCAGAATCATGGCGGAGATCTCCTGCGCGGTGTAAGAACGGTCGTCGATCTTCACTTTCGGCATGTTGTTGGAAGAGCGTTCCACGATGTAAGGCACGCGGCTCACCTCGCTGGTCACGCGGTCGTACGTCTCACCCATGAATCTCTTGATGGAGAAGATGGTTTTGGTGGGATTCGTGATGGCCTGACGTTTGGCGGGGTCACCGACCTTACGCTCGTTGTCGCCCACGAATGCCACGATGGAAGGCGTTGTTCTTCTGCCTTCGCTGTTGGGGATGACGACAGGCTCGCTGCCTTCCATCACCGCAACACATGAATTGGTTGTTCCTAAGTCTATTCCGATTATTTTACCCATTGTTTTATAATTTTTATTGTTACTAATTCGTTGATTTTACACTGTCCTTTTTTCGGGACGCGACATCCTTTAGCAACAACTGTGCCAAAAAAAAATGTCAGTGATTCTCAAGGAAAAAACCACTGACATTTTGGCATTATATATGACATCCGTAGGGGCGAATGATTATTCGCGATAAGGGGCGAATGATTATTCGCCCCTACGGGCACGACGGATTAGGTTTCATTGTTCAACGTTGTTCTTACTGTAATAATTAAGGTCGGTGCGTTCGGTCCAGCCCTGCATGCGCCAGAAGGTGTTGCCGATTTCGTTGTCGCGCATCACCAGCAGCCCGTTTTTCTTGATGCCCTCGGCCTCGATGGCATGATAGACCATGCCGAGCAGCGCCTTGCCGATGCCGCGCTGGCGGAGGTCTTTGCGCACGACGGTGTGGTAGATATAGGCGCGGCGGCCGTCCATACCGCACATGATCACGCCCACGATTTCACCGTCCATGACCGCCACGAAATTGGAATTGGGGTTCTTTTTCAGGAACTTGGCGATGCCCTCGGCGGAATCGTCGTAGCCACGCAGCGCCATCCCTTCTGTAATCGACCACAACGCATAAACCTGGTCATAGTCGTCTATTGTCATCAATCGGATTTGATATTCTTGCATAATTGTCTGTATTTCTTGTTCGGGCGCAAAAATACATTTTTTACATATCCGATTTTTTTGTATTTTTGCCGATTTGAGACATACGTATATATTATAAAGGATTACATTAATATAAAAGGTAAAAAATATGGCAGAAAAATCAAAACTTGGACTGGATTTCACCCAGGTGGCTGCTGCGAAGCAGTTGGCGAAGCAGATTGCGGACCAGGTTCAGGAGTTTGTCGATGGTTACACGACCGTGACGGTGGAGCGTACGCTCTGCCGACTGATCGGCATTGACGGCGTCGATGAGAACGGCGTGCCGCTTCCCAACCGGGTGGTGGATGCGCTCTTGGAGGCCGGCGTGCTCAGTCAGGGCGTGCTTTACTTTATGGGCAACGCCATCTTGGAGACAGGCGCGAACCCGCAGGAGATTGCCGAGCGCATCACCAACAACCAGCTGAACGTCACCGCATTGCCGTTGCATCCGCTGGCTGACATCCAGAAGGCGGTTCAGCCTTACATCGAACAGTGCCTCACCCGTATCAAGGGCAACGTGGCCAAACGTAACGAATACCTGAACACCATCGGCGAGGGTCCGAAACCGTACCTCTACATCATCGTCGCAACGGGCAACATCTACGAGGATGTCGTCCAAGCGCAGGCCGGTGCACGCCAGGGCGCGGATGTCATCGCCGTGATCCGCACCACGGGTCAGAGCTTGCTCGACTATGTGCCTTACGGCGCGACCACCGAGGGCTTCGGCGGCACGTTCGCCACGCAGGAAAACTTCCGCATCATGCGTAAGGCTCTTGACGAAGTGGGCGAAGAGCAAGGCCGTTACATCCGCTTATGCAACTACTGTTCAGGACTTTGTATGCCGGAAATCGCGGCCATGGGCGCTTTGGAGCGTCTCGACGTGATGCTCAACGACGCCCTCTACGGCATCCTTTTCCGCGACATTAACCCGCAGAGAACCCTTATTGACCAATATTTCTCCCGCATCATCAACGGCTATGCCGGCGTCATCATCAACACTGGCGAGGACAACTACCTCACCACCGCCGATGCCGTGGAGGCCGCCCACACCGTGCTCGCCTCCGATCTCATCAACGAGCAATTGGCATTGTTAGCCGGTCTGCCCGAAGAGCAGATGGGCTTGGGTCACGCCTTCGAGATGGATCCGGGCTTGGAGAACGGCTTCCTGTTGGAGCTCGCGCAGGCGCAGATGACCCGCGAGATTTTCCCGAAGGCCACGCTGAAGTACATGCCCCCGACCAAGTTCATGACGGGCAACATCTTCCGCGGCCACATCCAGGACGCGCTCTTCAACATCATCGGTATCTGGACGCACCAGGGTATCCAGCTGTTGGGTATGCCCACCGAGGCCATCCACACGCCCTTCATGAGCGACCGTTACCTCTCCATCGAGAACGCCCGCTACATCTTCAACGACATGCGCAGCATCGGTGAGGAGATGGAATTCCGTGAAGGCGGCATCTGCCGTGAGCGCGCCAAAGTGGTCCTCAACAACGCCATCGAACTGCTGCAGCAGATCGTCCAGGAAGGACTCTTCACCGCTTTGGAGAAAGGTATCTTCGGCGACGTGAAACGTCCGAAGGACGGCGGCAAGGGCCTCGCCGGAGTGGTCACTAAAGGCGACAACTACTTCAACCCGTTCATCAAGATGATGAAGGAACGGTGGTAACCTCCCTAGCCCCCCTAAAGGGGGGGGGGAATTACGTCCCTCTTTCGTCACAGCAGTTGGTGACGGGCGACCCCAATTCCCCTTCTATTTTAGAAGGGGTGCCGTAAGGCGGGGTAGTAATATAAACATAAAAAATAATCCTTAACCAGTCTCGAAGAGACAAAACTTACGAAATGCTAATAAGCCCACACCAGCGAAGCGCAGTGTGGGGGACACAAAAACGAGTAATATGGATACAAACTACGACATAGACAACCTCCCGGTAGGAACCCGCGTCAGTCACGAGAAGTACGGCGAGGGCATCATCAGCCAGAACAATGCGTTGACGTACAAGATCATCTTCGTGCGCGGCGGCGAGTTGGAGTTCTCCAAGGCGGCCGTAGAGTTGGAGGTGGTTGAGGCCAATGATGTCGAAGACGACACCCCGAAGCTCAACATCCGTGAGTTCAAGCAGGTGCTGACCCAGATTCTGACCCAATACAACGGCATCGAATACAAAGCCGAGTTAGGCAAGAAATGGCAGGGTGGCACGATGATTCTGCAGCCCGCCAACAAGGATTTAGCTCCCAAGGAGATTCCCGTGGAGACCTTCTTCCACAAGATCGTCATGATGCGCGACCGCCTGCGCGTGCTCGAACAGAACATCAACAGCAGCGCAAGCCTCACCGACGAGGAGAAAGTCAACCTCCAGCAGTACATCTCCCGGATCTACGGCAGCATGACCTCGTTTAACGTGCTCTTCGACGACAAAGAGGACTACTTCGTAGGAGTGAAAAGCTAACTACTGGCCATTAGCTATTAGCTTTTAGCTATTGGCTGTAATCCCCCCTGGCCCCCTTAAAAGGGGGAGTCTAACGAGTGCCGTGGCTAGCTAAAAGCCAACAGCTAACAGCCAAAAGCTAATACGAAATTATTAAAATTTTACGAAATAATATTATCAAACCTTAAAACCCCTAAAATAACGAAACTATGAGCGGTGGATTATATTCAATGGATCAAAAGGACTTTGATCAGACCTTAGATTTAACCAAGGTGAAGCCTTACGGCGACACGATGAACGACGGCAAGACGCAATTGAGTTTCACCTTGCCGGTGCCTTGCGGTGACGAAGCCGTGGAGGCCGCAAAACAATTGATGAAAAAGATGGGTTTTGACAACCCTCAAGTCGTTTATTTCAAAGAGCTTACAGACGGATTCACGTTTGTAAACTGCTATGGTGCCTGCACGCACACGGTGGATTACACGACCATCCACGTGCCGAAGGTGGAATCCACGGTGTGGTCGATGCCGGAGACGGACGACTTCATCCGCGAGCACATCGGACGGAAGATCGTGGTGGTAGGTGCCAGCACGGGCACAGACGCGCACACGGTTGGCATCGATGCAATCATGAACATGAAGGGCTACGCAGGTCACTATGGCATAGAGCGTTACGACATGTTCGATGCGTTGAACATGGGCAGTCAGGTGCCGAACGAGGAGTTCATTGCCAAGGCCGTGGAGCTGCACGCCGACGCTTTGTTGGTGTCGCAGACGGTGACGCAGAAAGACGTGCACATCCAGAACCTCACTGAGTTGATCGAGATGTTGGAGGCCGAGGGCTTGCGCGACAAGCTGATTGTGGTGTGCGGCGGACCTCGTATCACGCACGAGTTAGCCAAGGAGTTGGGCTACGACGCCGGTTTCGGCGCCAACACCTACGCCGACGACGTGGCCTCGTATATTGCGCAGGAGCTGGATAGACGAATGAATTCTTAATGTACAATTTACAATGTACAATGTATAATGTATAATTTACAATGTATAATGAAGAATGAAGAATAAACAATGATTTCATCATTGTTTGGGAGAGACGTGCGGAGGTGCGTCTCTTTTTTGTTTTAAATTCGCAACAGAAAAGAATCAAATAACAGATAAGATATATTAAAATATTTTTTATTTTTGCGGTCAAATTTTAAACAAAATCATTCTCGAATGAAGACAACAACAAATTCACAAAAAAGGGTTACTACAATATTACATATTATTCACTTTTTATATTGTTAAAAAATGTATTTTTGCTAAATTATCGTGGACAGAATCAACGAAATTTTGGATACAATAAAAAGCTGATTTTCAATGTTATACACGCTACATATACATCATCGGAAGTTCATCGTCCCAGCTATGCTGGTTCTGTTTTTGCTTTTGTCGGCTGTGGGGTACGGGCAGAATGTAGAGTGCCGCAACTGCACAAACGATGTTGACTCCATAATCTCCTCTTGGGTTTTTCCTGTCACGATATGCTCGGGACAGACTGACACATTTTCCATCGGTTACAACAACACGAATGATGTTGTTATTGCGCCGCGAGATACGAATGTAACTTTTGCTATAGAAACACCCATACCAGAAGGTGATGAGTTAGACAATTGTATATGCTCTTCTCCTATCACATACTCAGGATACATTGATACAATCCGAAATGTCAATGACATCCAATATGTAAGGTTAAATATCGAACATGAATTTGCTTTTGATATTAATATTAGATTAAAATGTCCTGCAGACTCCGTTGTTAACATACTATATAAAGAAGGTTCACAATATCCGTTGACTTGTGCACCCGATATTACAGGTGGAGAGTGGCAAGGACAGACATGCTTTTATTTTTTACCAGCTTTTGGAGAATTCAATGACTCAGGCTGGAATTATTGTTGGTCAGACAATAACAGCAGTAATTATACCTATGCTTTTGGAGATGGTATTATTTACAGAGAGGAAAATGGGCAAAATAATGTAGTGGCAAGTAATGCTGTTTATGGTGATGGCTCTTTCGATTCAACACACATTTCTTCAAATGAGCAATTTTATCATCCAGACGAATCTTTTTCTAATTTAATCGGATGTCCAGTAAATGGTATTTGGACTATCGAAATTATAGATTTTGGAAGTGATTTTATTACAGGTACTCTCTTTGACTGGGAAATCGTATTTGCCGATGGGATATTGACCCCTGCTGGCAACACAATAGACAGTGCGGTGGTGTTATTGGATGGAACGATTTCCGATAATTGGAATTTTGTCCATAACGAAAGTGATACGACCCTTGTTTTCACCGCGCCGCAGGTGTCCCACGACACGACCTTCGACTACACGCTTCGGTTATTCGACCCCGTAATGCACTGCTGGTACGACAGGGTGTTCACGGTGATGGTGAAAGCCAATCCCACCATAACTCTTGATCCTTGCGGAGGAGCCTGCGAAGAGACCGAAATAACCTTGGATTGCGAGAACGGAGCTTTTTTGCCGGATGCCACACCCTGCGCATACGCTGAAAGCCAAGGCTATGTGTTCGCAGGCTGGTCCACAGAGCCCGTGAACGACACCACGAGCACCGCCCCTACACCCTTACACCTGCAAGGTGATGCATTTCAGTCTTTAACGAATGACACACTGTATGCGGTGTATATGAAATGTACTCAGACAAAATTCAACAAGGTCACCGCCACTCTCAATAGCGGCAACTGGAATGGGAGGTATCTAATTGCCCGCACAACAAACGACAGCATAAAAATATTTGACGGAAGTCTGAATACATTAGACCAAAACCATAATTTTATTACTATTCCCAACAACAGCAACCATCTTATCACTGGCAATTTCTTTAACAAAACATTCACTATCTCCTCGCACCCGGAAGAGAACACAAAATACACCATTAAGTCACACAGCGGATATTATATAGGTCGTGATAATACGACCAAGGGCTTGGATACAAGCCATGACAACCAATACAAAAATGACATCTCCATCCATAACGGCAATATAGTTATTTCTGGAGCTGGCGGACCACATCTTTTTTTCTATGATGATCCATATGGGAATCCATCGAATCCTCGTTTCCGTTATTACACAGTAGCACATGATTCTATTCAATTGTACCGGTACAATCCAGGAGGTTGCTTGTACACGAGTTTTCCGCCGTTGCCTTCCAGCGACACGACAGTGATTGCCTGCCAAGACTATAGCTGGCGCAATCATACATACAGTGAAAGTGGCACCTATCACGACACGCTGACCATAGGTGGCTGTGACAGCGTGGTCACTCTTAATCTGACTATCTTGCACGAGAATCCCGCTACCGTTTATTTGAATCCCGGCAACGGCACATGTAACCCCAACTTCCTGACAGAAGAAGACTGTCTTTCGGGAATCACATTACCCTCCGCCACACCTTGCAATTCCGAATTCGAGTTTGTCGGGTGGACGACAGACTCTATCGTTGATTCCATAAACATAATACCCTCCCCCCTATATGCTGCCGATTCCTCCTACAACCCTTCAGTTAACGGTACCTTGTATGCTGTATATAAGCGTGTAGGTTGTCCCATAGACACCCTTTTCCGGAAAGTGACCGCAGACACCACTGATTGGAGCGGAGAGTATCTGATTGCTTACACTAACTTGCAAGGTACTACGAAAGTTTTCGATGGGAATCTACACCCAAATGATTTGAACGCAACTACTAACTGTGTTACTTCTACTATTTCTACTAACGGTAATCAAAACGATACAATTAAACTCGAAAATAACCCTGGCATCAACGCTTCCACTTTTCTCATCTCACGATTAGGAGGCGAATACTATTCCTTCAGAACCAAAAGCGGTTGGTATATTGGAGGGATTGCTGGAAGTCAAGAAATTGCCACCGACCCCAACGCGCCCTTCCCTAATACTATCGCATACAACGCTAATGAAGAAGTCAGCATTTCAAGTAATGGGGAGGAATTGAGTACTACTAATGGCAATAAATTCAGCTATTTTAATTTTTCTAAAAAACCGAAACTGTACCGTCTTGAGTTGGTTGGGGAATGTTATTTTTGGACGTGGGTGCCGGAGCCGACAAGGGACACGGCGGCGGTAGCGTGCGAGAGCTACGAATGGCGGGGCACGACCTACACCACCAGCGGGATTTATTATGATACGGTGAGAGTGGATGGAGGGTGCGACAGTGTGGTGAGGTTGCATTTGACGGTGAACCCGACCTACAACGAGAACGCCGCTCACACGATGTGCCAGGGCGAGAGCTACACATGGGAAGGACACAGCTTCGGCGCGACGGCCGGCG
>OMYJ01000011.1 GCA_900315245.1 uncultured Bacteroidales bacterium | reverse complement strand
CGACAGCTCCCCCATAATGTAGTAGTCTTCCAGCTCCGACGCTCCCGCAATCTGTTCGGAAGCGGCCAAGATGCCGATGGCCAGGGTCAAATCGTACGCAGAACCCTCTTTGCGGATGTCCGCTGGCGCCATATTCACCACGATTTTCCGCCCGGGTATCTTATAGCCGTAGATGTTCAGCGCGGTCTCGATGCGCTGCTGACTCTCCTTCACCGCGCTGTCGGGCAATCCGACCAAGTGGAAACCGATGCCGTTATCAACATTCACCTCCACCATGATGGGTATCGCGGCCACCCCCATCAATGCACAATTGTTCGTTCTTATCAACATAATATTCTGCTTTTATTCACGGTGAATCGGCTCTCACGCGCATTGCAAACCGTTGTATAGCACTGCGCATCGATCTATGATGGCGTTGGCGTTTTCAAAGCCAATATCGCAGACTTTTTTGTTCTTGGTTCCATCATAACCCATGGTAAGGTGCATGATGTCATAGCCAGACACAATGGCGGCCAGTAATTTGCGGTCACGCTTGCCGGCTGCTTCCATGTATTTCTTAATGGAAGGGCGGCCTTTGCCTTTGCGAATGTTCAGGATTGCATCTAAAGCAATCAGACAACCTTTCCAAAGCGTGTCTCTGGCCATTTTGACATACTTGCTGTCTGAATACAATTTTACCATTGGGTCAAAATTCGCTTTCTGGATGACCTTTTCCGCGTTGGTCACATATCTCCGTGCCTCTTCAATGGGATTTGTTTTTTCCATAAATTAATTTTTAACGCAGCAAAGATACAACAAAAATAAGCTTTTGTCAAGACTTTTTTTGAAAATAAATAATATTGAGAATCAGCGGCTTGCAATTTTTGATAATTAAAATTAATAATTATTAGTTAATTTTAATTTTAGATTTCGCAAGTTTTTAAAGTTTTTGATCGCGTATCATTTCCTGCGAATCATATATTATGTGTCATTGAGCCCTGCCAACTGTCCTTTCTCTCAAGCTCCTCCTCGATCTTGCGTACAAGTGCATCGTGACGCAACAGATTCCACTGGGAGACAGCGAGATAACGTGGCGGCACTTCGGCAGAGAAACGCTCAATCACGATTTCAGGCGACATTCGTTCAAGATAATCACACAGAAACCGTACATACTCGTCGGCGGAGAGCGGGTGAAAACGCTCGGGGTGGTCGTTGTATTCCGTTTCCATGGCTGTGTTCTTGAAAATCTGCAACTGGTGGAATTTCACAAACTGTGGCCGCAACTCGTTGAGCATCTTCACGTCCGAAAGCCATTGCTCCGGTTTCTCGCCCGGCAATCCGAAAATCAGGTGCGCCCCAACGGGAATATTCCGTGAATGCAGTTTTTCGAAGGCATTAAAGGTGCATTCCACCGTATGTCCCCGATGAATATGTACAAGTGTCTCATTGTGAAAACTTTCCACGCCTAATTCCACCGTGAGGTAGGTGCGGCTGTTTAATTCCGAAAGGTAATCCAGAACCTCGTCGGGAAGACAATCCGGACGGGTGGAAACGATAATTCCTTTGATGTCAGGAATTTGTAAGGCAGCTTCATATTTCTGACGAAGAACCTCAAGAGGGGCGTCAGTGTTTGTGTATGCCTGGAAATAGGCAAAATAACCGTTGTTGGAAGGATAGCGCTTCTCGAAGAACCGTTTTCCGTTTTCCAACTGTGTTGCAACGTCGTTGTTTTCAGTAAGATAGGATGGCGTAAAGGCATTGTTGGCACAGTAGGTACACCCACCTTGCGAACGGTTCACACGGTTCGGGCACGAAAAACCGGCATCCACGGGCAGCTTTTGAATGCGCCCGCCGAAATGGGTTTTACAATAATGGCCGTATGCGTGAAAACGTCGTTCGTTGCCCCAGGGATACATCACTCCGCATCCTTATATAATAAATTGTCACCGAAAGGATCTAACGTGTGCAGCGACTTCTTGTCCGGATTCACCAGAAACATAAACTCTTGCTTGTTGCCGTCTTTCTCTAAATTGCCCGTCACCATGAAGAGCGTGATCCCTTCGGTTAGGAGGTCGCCGTTGTCGATCAAGTCGTCCATATCCGCTTTGGTCCGTTTTATCTCGTTTAGGTACAAACTGATAACCTCGCGTCGGGCAGTGTCGTCCGAATCATCCCAATACATCTGCTCATACACACCCTCCATGTTTTCAAGCAACTCGGAGGTGAGTTTGGCATAACCGTATTCCGTCAGCGTGTCCACACTGGTAATGGTCAGCTTTTGATAATCGGTTACCTGCTCCTGTTGCAGATAGATTTTCGCCATCTTCTTCATCTGGCGGTTCAGTTTGTTCTGTTCCATCTTCTGGCAGCCTGTGAAACAGACCGTTGCAGAAAGGAGTGCCACGATAAAGTATTTGGGTGTTGTCATTATTGTCAATTTTTGAGACGTAAGACTTGAGACTTTGGAGTTTTTCGCCCCTGTTTAGAAGACGAAACCGATACCTTTGATTCCTACCACTTGTTTGGAGTAAGGGTGGAAGGTTTGGAGGGAGCCGGCCTGGTGCATGTTGATGACACCGAAATCATGGATTTTGTCGTTGGCGTGCGTAAGCGAAACCTGGACGGGCTTTTTGTCGCGGGTGATATAACTGTACTCCGGATAATTGAATTCGATAATTTTGGTAATATTATCTTTGTAGATCCTGTTGAAGATCAAACTGTAGGCATCGGCAGCCGCCCCTTCTCTCTGGTTAAAACCTTTCGTGGCATTGAAATAGAATGCGGTGGTAGGGGTAAGGTTCTCCGGGGTGACATAAAATACGTAAACCACTGTGTCAGAAATGGATACACCAGTAAACAAGCTCATATAGTTGTTTTCCCAGCTTTTGAGTTCTGTCAGCATCGTCTGGATGGCCTCGCCGGAATAAGGGGTTTCCTGTTCTCCAGCGGCAAGATTGTATTGGTCCTTGCGACTTTTCACTATGGCATCGGCGGCCTCGCGGGCTTTGCTTTCGAAACTTTTGGAAACGGTTTTTGTATGACTGGCAGGCACTTGCGTCACCACACCGTCAATGATTTTGGTATCAACAAACGTCTCTGACTGCTGCGTGTAAGAGATGTCGGCGTAGTTCTTGAAGAAATCAGGTAGCGTAGCGGTGTGGGTCGTGTAGGTGATGGGCGGTGTCGCAGCAAGTACATCGGTTGCGGTCATGCTTTCCTCCTGCCACAATTTTGCGAGGTCAGTATTTGAGGTGTAAGCCACGAAGACTTTTGACTCATCAGGAGCTGCAATCGGCTCAATGTCAACAGAATTGAGTTTGTAGTAGGTGCGGTTCTGTTGGATGATGTTCGTAAGGCCGAGCAAACTCTCGGCATAGTCGGCGAAATAACCGCGAATGTCCTGCACTTTAGACACGGAGACTGTCACTTTCAACGTGGTGGTCGGCAGCGCATATTGCACCTTGCCCACATACTTCACCCCTTTCTCCGGGAATTCCTTCAACGGATATACCTGCACCTGCGCAAATGCGGGAATGAATAACATGCAGATTATCAATATTATACCAATCTTCTTCATTGTCTTTTATTATTTGGTTGTTTGATTTGGCTATTGGCTGTTTGCTTTTGGCTTTTAGAGGAAATGTAAAAAAAGCGTTCAAACTAAAGTTATTCAGCATTCATCATTCTGAATTCATAATTATCAGTCGCGTCTTCCTCCAAGGAAAATCATCACATAATACAGTAATGTTGCCAGCGAGGAGATGGCGGCGATGAGGTAGGTGCGGGCAGCCCACTTGAGGGCATCCTTGGCCATGACAGTCTCGTCTCCGGTCGTGATGGCGTTGCTTTCAAGCCATTCCACAGCGCGCTCGGAGGCGTTATATTCCACGGGAAGGGTGATGACGGAGAAGAGGGTAGTGAGGGCGAACAGGACGATGCCCACCAGCAGGACCCATTGTCCTATGAGGTTGGAAATGCTCAGCAACACAATACCGGCCAGCAGAATCCATTGCGAAAAACGGGAGCCGAACTGCACGGCGGGCACCAGCTTGGAGCGCATGGTGAGCCAGCGGTAGGCGGTGGCGTGTTGCACGGCGTGACCGCATTCGTGCGCGGCGACGGCGGCGGAAGCGATGTTGCGGCCCTCAAACACGCCCTGACTCAGGTTCACAACCTTCTTTGTCGGGTCGTAATGGTCGGTGAGGAAACCGCTGGTGCAAGTCACTTGCACGTCATAAATCCCATTGTCCCGCAGCATCTTTTCGGCCACTTCTTTACCGGAAAGCCCACTGCTGATAGGGGTTTTAGAATATTTCTCAATACGCGAGGTCAGGGTTTTCTGCACAATCCAGCTCGCAACCATCAATACGATAAAAATGATAAAGTATCCCATTTGTTTCTTTGTTTTTTAAGACCGCAAAAATATAAAAATCTTTGATTGTTGTGGTGATATTATGGATTGTCGCACACAAGTTTTTTCGTCTTTTTTCTATGAAGATATTCCGTAAAAATTGTACTTTTGCATTTTATTTTTAAGCCAATAGCTAACAGCCAACAGCCAAAGATATGAAAAGATTTTTCTTAGTTGTAGTAGCATTTTTATGGATAGTATCCGTTTCGGCGCAGAACGTCGCTGATTTCGAGTCCGACGGCATGGAATGCACCTCCATCACGGTGGGCAAAAAGGCATCGGCGGACGGTTCGGTGATGACCTCGCACACGGACGACAGCCATCGCTCGCGCACGAACATTTACGTGACCCCCGAGCAGGATTACGAGCGCGGCGCGATGCAACCCCTCTATAAGCGTCAATGGGCGAAAAAGCAGCTTCCCGGCCAGATGCAACGCTATGACAACATCCTCATCGGTGAGATTCCGCAGGTGGAGCACACCTACCAGTTCCTCAACACGGCCTATCCTTGCGTGAACGAGGCGCAGTTGGCCATTGGCGAATCGACGTTCGGCGGTCGAAAGGAACTGCAATCCGATAGCGGACTTATTGATTGTCAGCGGCTTTGCATGCTGCTGCTGCAACGTTGCTGCACCGCTCGCGAAGCTATTGAAACCGCGGGCGTGCTGCTGAAAAAATACGGTTGGATTGATGCCGGCGAGTGCCTGACCATCGCCGACAAGGACGAGGTCTGGCATCTGGAAATCCTTGGTCCCGGAAAAGACAAGGTGGGGGCAGTCTGGGCGGCACAGCGCGTTCCCGACGACCATGTGGCTGTTAATGCTAATGCATCCACCATTCGCGAAATCAACCTTAAAGACAAAGATTATTTCATGGCTTCCGACAACGTCTATTCGTTAGCCAAAGATAACGGTTGGTGGGATGGTAAAGAGACCTTCCGTTTCGCATACGCATACGCGCCGCAGACCCGCACGATGATGGCTTGCCGCCGTAGGGAATGGCGCGTGTTCGACCTCGTGGCCCCTTCCCTCCACCTCGACCCGAACGCTGAAAACTATCCGTTTTCAGTGAAACCTGATACATTGGTTACCTTGGAGAAGATGATGAGCATTTTCCATGACTATTACGAAGGAACTCCGTATGACATGCGCAAGACGTTGACAGTCACGGATAAAGATGGAAAAAATGTCATTTCCCCGATGGCCAATCCCTTCATGAAGCTTGATGAATTGAAGCTGCACCGCATCAACGGCGGCTGGAATGAGCGCGGCGAACGCAGTATTGCGGTACATTTCACAGTTTATGCCACCATCATTCAATGCCGCAACTGGCTGCCCGATGAGGTGGGTGCGTTGTGCTGGTTCGCCTTGGACAATGTCGCCTCTTCCATCTATGTGCCTATTTATGCGAATGTTACAGATCTGCCGGAAACGTATAAGACGGACGGTCGCCTGACAGGTTTTAGCAGGGATGCCGCGTGGTGGGCGTTCAACCGCGTGGGTACGTTGGCCGCACAACGATGGGGGGATATGCATGTTGTGGTGGACAATGTGTGGAAACCAATGCAGAAAGAGTTCATCAAAGAGCATTTTGTCATCGAACAGGAAGCGATGGAACTGATCAGGCAGGATCGTTATGATGATGCTATCCAGGTGTTGACTAACTTTACTGATATTTGTGGAAATGAAGCCGTTGAGCGCGCTTGGAAACTGGGTGATGAGATTTGGACAACATTTGATGGAATGTGGTAAAATATACGCGACATGGAACCATTGCCGATTTTAGAGAAAAAACTCATAATCCCGTCCTATTTTGTAGATGACAGGTCCCAGATGACGGTCTGTTCACTGTTTCAGCTGATGCAGGAGATGAGCGACCGCCATGCTACCATTTTAGGGGCTGGCTGGCATAGTCTTCGCGAGCGTGGTTTTTTCTGGGTGATCATCAAAATCCAGATGAAAATCAACCGTTTGCCTAAGTGGACTGAAGAGGTTACGATGCGTACATGGGTGAGAAAATCGGGTGCGGCCACTTCCCCGCGCGACATAGAAATCGTAGGTTCCGACGGACAAGTCTTGGTTGCGGCAAGCACCGTGTGGGCAATTTTGGACAAAGAGAAAGGGCAACCTCAGCGCATGAACATTTTCGACGGTTGTTTCTGCCCGCTGGATCGTAGCGCATTAGAGCTTAAACCGATGAAAATCGGGCCGATAAGGCTTCCGGATACGCTTCCTGAGCCAATAGATGTGCGGCATTCTGATATCGACATAAACAAACACGTCAACAATGCTCATTATATCCAGTGGGCTTTTGATGCGATGAGCGAGTCTTTCCGACAGACGCACAGAATCACCGGCGTGGCGGTCAAATTCATTGCTCAAGCCAAGCTTGGCAACCGATATATAGTGTGTATGGAACCCGTTTCCGACAGTTGCTTCAATACGGCCATTTTTTCCGCAGATGGTAATACAGAGTATTGCCGTCTTCAAACGGAGTGGGAAACAGTGGATTTGTCATGATCTTTTGAAAGGTGGTTGCGTATGTACATGAATGAAGATTTGTTTGTAGATTTCTTGAGTGTCAGGGAGATACTATGGGTCGGGGTGAATTTCTCCAAGGCCAAGTTCACTCGTGCCGGTTTCGATTATTCTCAGGAAATCATGCAGCATTATTTTCAGGAATGGAACAAGTTGATTTTGAACGACCAAAAAAAGTACGACATCCGTATGAGTTTCCGGAAACCCGTGATGCACTACGATTTGTCTGCCGTGACAAAATTAAACAAATCTGTGAAAATCAGCAATTTGCTTGCCAAATATATTGACATAAAAGACGTTTTTACAGATGACCAGATGGTAGAATATATGTCAGAGTTGACACTCCCAAAAGCATACCCGTATGCGCTTTCGTTTGTGGTGGAGTCGTTTGACACGACTGTTAAAACTGCAGCCATCTGGGTAGTGATTACGAAAACAGAAACGCAAGAGGTGGTGGTTTGCGAGAAATTTCTAAAAAACCCTGCTGGTTTCGGAACGCGGAACTATTGGGCCAGAACGTTTTACAATGTCTTTTATGATGTTCAGACCAATGCATTCCTGCGTTGGGAGAATATGGTGCAGAATAAAGTGGACGAGGGCAAATCAGAGATATAGATTTGCATCGCCATAACTGAGAAAACGATATCCATTTTCCAAGGCGTGCCGGTAAACCGTATGCCAATCGTCTCCTAAAAAATTGGAAATCAACAACAAAAGTGTACTTTTCGGCTGATGGAAATTGGTAATCAGCCCGTTGACAATATGTCGCGTGTAAGTCGGCAGGATGATGAGCCGGGTACTGGCCCGCAACATGTCCGTGTCGTGCGTTTTGAGGTGGTTGAGAATGGCTGTTAACGACTGCTCCACCGTCACTTGATGAATTGCGGGGTTTTCGTAGGTTTCCCATTGCTCCACCAAAAGCGGCTGGTCCAGTCCGAGGTGTAGTTTTGCACCGATGACAAAGAGCGATTCCAACGTGCGCGTAACAGTCGTGCCCACGGCAACTAGCTGCTTGTTGCTGTTTTTCAATAATTTACGAATAAAATCTTCAGTAATCAGAATCTTCTCCTCGTGCATAAAATGACCGCCGATAGTTTCTGATGATACGGGTTTGAAAGTGCCTGCTCCTACATGAAGTGTAACGTATTCTGTTTCAATTCCTTTCTCGTTAAGAGAATGCAGTAGTTCATCGGTGAAGTGAAGTCCGGCGGTAGGGGCGGCCACAGAGCCGTCATGACGGGCATATACGGTCTGATAACGTTCTGTGTCACTGTCTTCTGCGTCACGATGGATATATGGAGGCAACGGTACTTTCCCGTATGCCTCAATCCATTCAGCGAAAGAAACATCGGATTCGTTCCAGGTGAAAGTGACTTCAAACGTGCCCTCGATGGCTTCCCCGTGTTCCGCTTTGATGTGGATAACCCTTTCGTTAATAGGTACTTCTATCTCCAAGGGATGCTTCCACTTCCGGGCATTTCCGACCATGCACTTCCACGTGACGCAACCGCTCAATGTGAACGCGACGGCAGGATCCGCAGTGGGGGCAAGCGGTTCGAGACAGAAAATTTCGATAGCGGCGCCGGTGGTGTTGTGTACCAACAACCGCGCATGAATCACCTTGGAATTATTGAATACCAACCAATGATTATCTGTCAAGAATTCAGGTAACTGGTGGAATTGCGCATCGGTGATTTTTTTGTCTTTTTTGTTGTAAATCAATAGTTTGGATTGATCCCGTTGGGCAACGGGATACATGGCGATGCGTGACTCCGGCAGCGGGTAGTCGTAATCTTCTATGCGGATATTTTTATTCGGATCAGTCATGGCGGCAAAAATACACAAATTGCGAATACGCAGTAGAGACGTTTACTGAAACGTCTCTGTAGTAAATTGTAACAAGCCATATAATAATATTGTATGTTAAAAATTTGCATTAAAATTATTAACAATTTTTAACTTGACAAACGCTTTTCATTGATGTATTTTTGCATTGAAACAATTTATTGAAATCATGAAAAAGAAAAAGATCATAAAGATACTGTTTTTCAGCTGTTTGTATATAGCGTTGCCTGCCGAAGGTAGATCTCAGGAATGGCTTATGCGTGTTCACAATGCCGATGTTTTTGCCGAAATGCCGGCTTTGAGTTGTTTTCACCATTCTTTCGCAAGTGCCCATTTTCGCAATGATTTTGGAACGAAGGAGATGATGTACGCTGAAGTTTATGGGATGTTGTCTATAGGGAAGAATCGCGTGCTGGCATCTGTAAATCACTATGGGTACACGAATTACGGTAATATGGAGTTGGGGATTGGCTACGGGAGGGATTTTGGAGAACGCTTTTCCATGTCTGCTCGTGTTTTTTATATGATGGCGCATGCCAGAGGGTACCCACCGCATCACTCACTTTGTACGGATTTCGCTTTTGCGTGTAAAGTTTCTCCTAAGTTATGGCTTGATGCAGCTGTCTATAACCCATTTATGCTTCATTATGGCGTTGTAGGACAAGAGGTTATCCCTCTGAGATTTAGTCTTGGTGGCACTTGGTTGCCCATACGGAAATTACTTCTGTCAGTGACAATCTCCAAGCTCTTGCCTGGTGCATGGGAAGTGAATGGCAGGTTTATGACACAGCCAATTGCTCCTCTTTTGCTCGCTGTTGATGGTTCAAACAGTCACATCGGTCTGTTTGTTGGACTGATATACAAAGAATTCCTGTTTTCGGTACGAGCATCATGGTATTATCGGATTTCGGTCTCGCCTGAAATCGGAGGGTGGTGGTTTGATGCGCCTAAACAATGACTATAACAATGACTATAACTATGACTATGGCTATAACTGTTCACTGTTCACTATTCACTGATCACTAATCACAAAAAACAAAAAACAAACATGAAAAACAAGATAATATTAAGGAGTATAATGATGATAACGACAATCATCCCGACAGCTGGATTCGCCCAGCAGGATTCCACTCGGCTGTTGGAGAGCTCCGTCGAAAGTTGGATGCTTCAAATGGACGATTTGGAAAACGAAGAGAATGTCAGCGAGGAAATGCTCGAACAGATGGAGGATGTTTATGAGAACAGTCGTCCAAATCTGAACAACTTGAGCTATGAAGTGGCGGTGACAGTATTGCAATTAACTGATTACCAATACTATCAATTGCAGCTGTACATTGAAAATTACGGTCAGCTGTATAGCATTTACGAGTTAGCTGCAATAGACGGTTTCACGGATTTGGATATGCGTAGATTGTTTGACAGAGTGGTTATTTTGCCGCCGCCAAAACAACGCCCTTCTTTCCGACAGTTGATGAAAAGCAGCAAAAGTGTGCTTTGGCTGCGTTATGGACAGGTAGTTGAGCGACAGGCGGGGTATGACACCTCGAGGGCGAACCATTATGAAGGGTCGCCAGTTCACTTGCAATTCCGTTACGATTTCGACATCCGCCAGCATTTCGGTTTCCGCATTGCAGGGGAGAAAGATGCCGGTGAGGCGTTTTTCCGAGGCGACCAAAAATACGGGTTCGACCACTATTCGGGGTCGCTGTATGTGAAGAACATAAAATGGTTGAAATGTGCCGTGGTTGGGGATTACCGGTTGAATTTCGGGCAAGGGCTGGTGCTGGGCTCCTCCATGATGACCGGAAAGGGTGGGGGAGTGTCGGCAATACGCCGCTTCAGCGAAGGGATTCGTCCTGTGGCAACCACCAACGAAAGCGAGTTTTTCAGGGGAGCGGCGTTCACGCTGGGGAATGCCCATTGGTCGGGGAGTGGCTTTGCTGGAGCGGTGACGGAGACGCAGTTCACAGCGCTTGGCTGCGCGGCCGCATATCGGCAGGCACGGTTCGCAATCGGTGTCCAGGCGGTCTGCATCGGGGAATACTCCGATAGCGCGAGGGTAGGGGAGAAATGGCGGTCGCTAATCCAACCTCGTCAATGGAACGCCAGCGTATCGTATCAGGCACTGGCAGGCAAAGCGTTGTTCTTCGGAGAGGTGGCCTTCAATGAAAAGGGGAAACCTGCCTTGTTGCAGGCCGCACTCATCCCCGTCACCCCAGTGCTTCAGGTAGCCGCGTTGACGCGATATTACGCCACGGGCTATCAGTCTCCTATGGGCAGCGGGTTCCGGGCGGCTTCGGGTGACGGCGGTGAGTTCGGTGTCTATCTTACCGGGCATCTCATCCTTTCCAGAAAGGTGGAGGCGGATCTGTTCTGCGACTACTATCGGCTGAAATGGCTGACTTATCGTACGGATGCGCCCGTGCAGGGAACGGACGCCGGACTCCTTTTGATGTGCCGTCTCACCCGAAAAAGCACGCTGTATCTCCGATACCAATGGCGAACAAAGCCGAAAAACGAAAGTGAAGACCTATACATGCATCGCCTTGTGGAACAATGTCGGCATAGATTACGACTGCAATGGACGAATGCCCCGTGGCCGTTTCTGAATACCAAAACGGAAGTCAGCATGGTGTTCAACAAGGGTCCGGATCAGAGGCATTGGAACAAAGGAATACTGATGTATCAGGATCTGGCTTTCAGCTTTCGGAAACCGCAACTCAGTCTTCATCTCCGAGTGGCCTATTTTGACACGGACAGTTACGAAGAGCGCCTGTATGCCTACGAAAACGATGTCTATTATGCGTTTACCATTGGCTCGTACTACTATCAAGGGATGCGGGCGTACTTGATATTGCGTTACAAAATCCAGAACTTCAGCGTGTGGTTCAGAGTGTCACGAACGCACTATCTGGACAGACGCGACATTAGCAGCGGCTTGACCTATATTGACAAGCCGCACAAGACGGAAGTGAGGGTGCAGGGGATGTACCGGTTTTAGGGGGAGGATAAGAGGATAAGAGGATAAGAGGATGAGAGGATGAGAGGATGAGAGGATGAGAGGATGAGAGGATGAGAGGATGAGAGAACCGGAGGATTAGAGGATGAGGTCTTTGACGGAGTCGTGGATGTCAAGTACTTGGGCAATGCCGAGCAGGACTTTGTCGATTTTATCTTTGACAAATTCTTCGGACTGGATGAGGTGAAGGTTGGGGTGTTTTTGCCACGCTTTGATGAGGTTGTCATCAACTTGGATGGCTTCCGCGAGGGTCTCCTCCATACGGGCAGAGTTGTTGCTGAGGGTGTAGCTGTTCGGGGCGCCTTTCGCACTGGTGCAGAGGTGGAAGACTGCCTTGTAACGGTTCAGCAACTCTTCTTCAGTATGACCGATTTCGCGAAGCAGCCGTTGCCAATCTTCGGGCGTCATATAGGCCGAAAGGTCCATGGCACCACGGTCGTTGATGATGAGAGCCGGCTTACCTGTGGCCTCGGCGATGCGGTAAAAATCCTCTTCCATCTCCAAAAGGAACCGCATCATGTTCTTGTGAATCTCAAAATAGAGGTTTTTGTCCTGAGTGAGGAATTCCGCCCCCGCCTTGATGAACAGCGTGGCGGCCTCTGGCAAGGTGAACACGGCGTACCCTAATTTGGAGAAGAACTCCTCAATACGCTCATTAGTAGTGGTTTTGCCGGCACAAGGACCGCCGGTGAGCACGATTTTGGTAATCATAAAGGCAATCAATTGAAAAGTGCGGCAAAGATAGCATTTTTAGCCGCTTGTCCTGCAAAAAATGCAGATTATATGCAGAAAACGAATGACAGATTATCTCGCCATCACCACCTTCGTCACCGCGCCGTCACCCGTTTGCACGAAATAGATTCCATAGGAACAACGTGAGAGATCGATTTGCGTGGTCAGTAGAGACGCGCCATGATATGTCTTTACATGTCCTTGTCCGTAATCTCCTCGGCATTCAGCACGAAGGCGCGCAAACCCTGCTGCTCGGCGGAAACGTCCAGCTCGTGGATGTCGTGGAGCAACGGCTTCACCTTCTCGTCCGGCACGAAGGCCAGCACGGCGGAGTTTAACGTCGGCCAGGCGTGGGTGCCGTAGTGCGGCTCCCCGTCGTGGCTGCCGCGACCCTGCACCTCGTTCCAGAAGGTGAACCCGCGGATTTCGTTCTTGTCTAAAATTTCCATGACCTCATCGTAGAAGGCCTGATATAGGGATATGAAGACTGCTTTCATTTTTCGTATCTATTTGTTTAATTGTTTCTGCCTACCCCACACTGCGGCTTCGCCTTGTGTGGGGTTATTAGCGCTTCGTGCGTCTTGCCCTTTCGGGGCTGCTCAAGGAATTATGTTTTAATATACATAGCGTTTTACGTTCAGCAATTGCTAATAGCTAATAGCCAAAAGCTAATAGCCAATTACACCTCGTTGACACCTAATGCTTTGTTGCGTTCGCGGCGGGCACGGCGGCGGGCAGCGCCACGGGCGTTCCACTCAGCGAACTTACTGTAGATGATCGGGATGAGGATCAACGTCACCATGGTGGAGAAGGTCAGACCCCAGGCCACGACCATACCCATGGAGTTCCACATCTCGGCGCCCTCACCCTTGTCAACGGCCAACGGAATCATACCGAGCACCGTGGTCAAGGTGGTCATCAAGATCGGGCGCAGACGGGAACGACCGCCGGCGACGACAGCGTCCTTGATGGTCATGCCGCGCTCGACACACAAGCTGGTGTAGTCGATGAGCACGATACCATTCTTCACTACAATACCGATCAACATCATCAATCCAATCAACGCCATGATACCCAATGCCGTACGCGTCACGGCCAGGCCGATCAACACGCCGGTGAGTGCGAAGAGGATGGAGAGCATGATGACGAATGGGTAGGTGAACGATTCGAACTGGGCGGCCATCACCACATAGACGAGGATGATAATCAGCGCCATCAGCATAAACATGTCACCGAAAGCATCCTGCTGGTCTTCCCACGTACCGCCGATCTTGTAATCCAACGTAGAGGGGACGTCCATCTGGTCGAGTTCGTGCTGCGCGGAAGCCACCAGTTCACTCAACGCGGCGCCCTTGGCCACCACACAGGAGACTTTGACCATACGTTCACGGTCCTTACGGACGATGGTCGGCGGGGTGAAGGTTTCCTCTACCGTGGCCACGTCACCCACGCGGATGCCTTTGCCCATATTGTTGTACATCAGGATGTTTTCAATAGCGTGGATGTCATTACGGAACTCGGGTGCGTAACGCACACGGATGTTGTACTCGTCGCCGTCCTCACGGAACTGCGATGCCGTGTAACCGTTAAAGCGGTTGCGCACGTAACCAGCCGCTGTCGTGGAGTTGAGTCCGTTCTCGGCCAACTTCTGACGATCGAAGACCACTTCCAACTCGGGCGTATATTCGTCACGGCTGATCACCACCTCGGAGCAGCCCTCTACCTGCCGCATACGCGCGGCGAGGTCGGCGGCGAACTGGTCAGTGGTGTTGAAGTCGTAACAGTAGAGCTCAATATCGACGGTCGATTGTCCTCCCATATTGCCTTGGCCGGTGCTGACCGTGGAGGAGACGATTTCGATGTGCTGCCGCAACAGTTCGCGGATGCCGTCGGAAATCTCCGTGATGAACTTGTCACGTTCGGTCTTCTTCACCAAACGGATGTTGAAGGAGAGCAGGTGCGTGCCGTTCTCTCGCATCAAACTGAAGGTGTTGTCCTCGTCGGGCATACCCACGGAGTAGTTGATGGTCTTGATTTCGTTCGGATATTTCTCCCGGATCTCCTTCACAATCTGGTCGCCCAACGCCTTGGTGGTCTCTACGCGGGTACCCTGCGGCAGCTTCACGGTGACGCTCAGACGGGCGTTATCCTGCGTCGGGAAGAACTCGGTGGGAATCACCAACAGCAGCGAAAGGCTGGCCAGGAAGATGATGGAGGCGAAACCAACGACGGTTTTCCGGTGGTTGACGCACCAGCGGAGCACCTTGGCGTAACCTTCGTCCAAACGGATGAGGAATCGCTCGATAGGACCATACACTTTGGCGAACCATTTGCTCTTTTTCGGATTCTTCTTCAGCAAGAGGGAACAGAGCATCGGGGTCAGCGTCATAGCGGCCGCCAAGGAGACGGCAATCACGATGGTGACAATCCAGCCCAACTGTTTGAAGAGGACACCAGCCATACCGGTGAGGAAGGTCAACGGCAAGAACACAGCGATAATCACCAAGGTGGAAGCGATAATAGATAGAGATACCTCACTGGTGGCGAACACGGCCGCCGCCTTGGGCTTCGACCCTCGTTCGATATGCGTGGTGATGTTCTCCAACACCACAATGGAGTCATCGACCACCAGACCGATGGCGATGGATATAGATGACAACGAAATGATATTCAATGTATTACCAGTGGCCAGCAAGTAGATGAACGCCGCTATCAAGGAAACGGGCACCACGAGGGCGATGATGATGGTGGCGCGCCATCTTCCCAAGAAGAAGAGCACGACCACAACCACTAACAGCAAGATAATCAGGATAGTCTCTTCCAAGCTGTCAATTGTGTTGGTGATGTTGTCGGAGTTGTCAACCAGCACGTCCAATTTCACGTCGGCAGGCAGGGAACGCTGAATGTCAGGCAGTTCCTTCAACACTTTTTTACAGATCTGCACCGTGTTGGCACCGGTCTGCTTTTGGATGATGACCATGGCGCCGCGTTCACCGTCGGTGTAGGACTCCTGCATACGTTCCTGCAGGGTGTCGCGCACCACAGCTACGTCCCTCAGATAGACGTTTTTGTTGGCGTAGCTGCCAACCACCACGTCTTCCATCTCATCCGCGCTGTTGAACTCGCCATCCACGCGCATGGAGTAGGTCTTGGAACCTACGTCCATGATACCGAGGGAAACGTTGCGGTTCTCCGCACCGAGGATCTGGGCGATAGTCTCGATGGTGAGGTTGTAACTCTCCAACTTGTAGGGGTCGCAATAGACCTGGATTTCGCGTTGCGGGGCGCCGG
Organism: uncultured Bacteroidales bacterium; assembly: GCA_900315245.1. Classification (GTDB taxonomy): domain Bacteria; phylum Bacteroidota; class Bacteroidia; order Bacteroidales; family WCHB1-69; genus F23-D06. Next base: position 74,112 of record OMYJ01000011.1, on the reverse strand, counting down.
CGATGGAGACTGCACCCACACCGCTGACACGTGACAACGGGGAGGAAACCTTGTCGTCCAAGATCTTGTACAACGCCTGCGTGCTCTGTCCCGACTGCACCGACAGCATCATAATTGGCATGTCATCGGCGCTGAACTTGAACAAGTAGGGCTGGTTGGCGCCGTCGGGCAACGCCGACTTCACCATATCCAACTTGTCGCGCACGTCGTTGGTTTTCTGCTCAATATCCACACCGTACTCAAACTCCAGATAGACAATAGAGTAATTCTCTTTGGAGTTGGAAGTGATGTGCTTGAGGTCGCTCAAGGTGTTGAGCACGTTCTCGATGGGTTTGGACACGTTGTCCTCGATGTCTTCCGCGCTGGCGCCGCCATATACGGTGAGCACCATGATGGTGTTGCTGTCCATGTGGGGGAAGAGGTCCACCGGCAGCTTGGCCAGGGAGAAGATGCCGATGATGATGACGGCAATGTATATCAGCCCTGTCATGATAGGTCTCGCGACCGCTTTCTGGTATAAACTCATATTACAATTTATCTTTTCTAATACAGAGCTCTTGCCCTATCGGGGCTGCTCAATGATTTTTTATTTACCTAACACTGATTATTAATGCTAACCCTTAACCCTGTTTCACCTTAACCCAGCTTCAATAACCAATAACCTATAACCCATAACCATTATTTCGCAACATTGACTTCCAACCCGTCTTTCAGACGCGCGAGACCCGTGGTGGCCACCATGTCGCCGTCCTGGACGTTGCCGGAGAGCAGCTCGTAGGATTTGTCCAAGTGGCGGCCGATCTCCACCTGGTTGAAGGAGACCTTGCCGTCCTTATAGACATAGACATAGCGGTTGCCGGAGCCCTGCTGACGGAAAATGGCCTCGTCGGGGACAACCACGTGCTTCTGCGTGCCGAAGTTGATGGTCACGCGGGCGTACATGCCCGGGCGCACGCGACTGTCGGTGTTGGCCAACTGCACCTCCACGGGGAAGGTGTGCGTGGCGCCGTCCATCGTCGGGTAAATCAGACTGATTTTGCCCTTGAACTCCTCTTCACCGTAAGCGTCCACCTTGATACTTACCGGCGTGCCGACTTTCACCTGCTTAAACAGGGTTTCGGAGAGGTTGATCTTCATCTTCACGGGGGTGATTTGCTGAACCGTTACCACGGGCAGACCGCCGAAGAGGTCGCCACTGTCGTAGTTACGGGCACTGATGACTCCCGAAATAGGACTGATTAACTGCGTGTTCTCCAACAGGTTGTCGTATGTGGTCTGCGCCACATCAAGCTGGGTCTTCATAGCATCCCAGTCGGACTTGGAGCATCCGCCGACCTTGTAGAGCTCGTCGATTCGCTTGAAGCTGGCTTTAAGGTTGTCGAGCTGCGATTTCGATTGTCTCAGACTGTTTTCGTTCATCTGCACGAGCACCTTGCCCTTGGCCACACGGTCGCCGACTTCAACGTAGATCTTGTCGATACGGCCGCCGGTGAGCGGGGCGATGTTGTTCACGGCGTTGGCCTCCACGATAGCGGTATATTCGAAGGTCTGGTCCACATCCTCCACATGCACTTCCTGCGTGCGGATGGTCATCGTCTGTCCGCCGGCAGTGACGGCCTCTTTTTTCTTGCAACCACCCATGACCAACATGGCGATTGCCAATAAAATAGTTACGTTCGCGATTCTTTTCATATTTGATGCCTTTTTTTCTCAATTGTTCTACCGAGCTCTTGCCCCTGCGGGGCTGCTCAATGAATATCTTTTCTTTTTTATTGGGGTTTTTCGTTTAATTGCTAATTACTCATTACTCATTCCCTAGCGTTGCTTCCAAGTTCGCTTTCGCCACGAGATAGTTGAAGATGGCCTGGCAATAGGTGAGCTGGGTGGTGGTGAGAGTGAGTTCGGCGGTGTTGAGGTCGAGCCAGGTGTTCATGCCGACTTCGTACTGTTTTTGGGCAATATCGTAAGCTTTCTGCGCCTGCCGCATGGTCTCGCTGTCGGCGGCAATGTCCTCAATGGCCTGTTGCATATCGTTCAGGTAGCTCTGCACACCGAGGCGGAGGTTGCGTTCCACGTCCGCACGCTGGTCACGCATGTTCGCGATGTTCATGTCCGCCTGTTTTAGCTTGTAATGGGTTGAAGCCCAACCAACTATGGGTACTTGCAACGACAAGGCGACGTAAGAGTAGGGGTAGTTGGTGAACGTGCCGCCGTCGTCACCCATGCCGGAATACTGGAAAGCGCCGGCCAAGGCGAGCATCGGCAGGGAGGAACCGACGAGAATCTTCTTGGACTGCTCCAACTGGTCTATGCCGAGGTCCAATTGCCGCAACGCGGAGTTGTACATCAGTTGTACGTCACTTTCGGAGGGCATTGTGGCTGCAAGCACACTCTGCTCGTAATCAGATAGTTGTCCATCAAAAATCACAGGTTCATTGACATCCATGCCGAGAAGCACCTTCAGGCGCATACCGGCCAACTTTACCGATTTGGCGGCAGAATTCACCTGCGGACGCTGGTTCTGCAACGCCACATCGGAGCGCAATTTCTCGAATTCGGAGACCAAGCCTTGTTCGAAAGAGTTAGTAACCAGCTTGTTGCTTTCTTCCAGATGAGCGTAACTGCTTTGCAGGACGTCATACGACTGTTTGGCCAACAGATAGGTGTAGTAGGCCTGTTTCACCTGGTTGACCAGCTCAATCTTCGATGACCTCGCAGACTCCAGTGCCATCTCAATGTCCATGGAGCTGAGTTTCAAGCTCGACCAAAGCGGGAAAGAGACTATCGGCAGACTCAGGTTAGCCCCGACAGAGTAGGTGTTGTCGCGACCCACCTTGATGTTCATCGTCTGTCCGCCCATGTCCATTGACATCGTTTGCTTGAGCAGCGTGCGGTTATAGTTGGCCGCCACCGACACGTCGGGGAAGAGCGACACGATCTGCTCTTTCTTGTACTCCCGTTTGATATCGACGGAGCGGTCGGCGATGCGCATTGTCGGCGACTCGGAGAGGGCGATTTCGATGGCCTTATCCAGATTCACATGGACGGAATCCTGCGCCTGCAACCTTGTAGCCAGTCCACACACCATCACTCCTGCCAACAAGTAAGCCAAACTTTTCTTCATTATCTGCATGTCTTTTTCTTTAGTAATTTTCTATAACACAATAAATTAGAATAAACTTTTTACCTAATTTAAAACGGGTGCAAAAATAGTAAAAAAACGTTATGCTGTGTATTAACTACACAGTTTTTTGATATAGTGTGAAATTAGCCTGAAACTTGGGCTGTGGGGAGTTGGTTTTCTTTGCCTAATATTATTGATAATGTTTTCATTTTATTGCATTTTTAATTGTTTCTGCCCATATAGTATGGAAAAAGGGAAAATGTTACACTTAAAACAGAAGAAAAAAATTTTTTCGCTGGGGTGTAACATTTCTGTTGTTTTCCATACTTAGAGATAAAAACAAATGCGATTTGACTGTTCAATGGTACGAACTAAAAAGAAAGACAAGATCATGATATACATTATACAAGGACGCTTTGTCTGGATTCTCTATAACGAGATAGACCTTGGGGCGCAACGGGCGACCAGGTGGTTTCCCAGTAGGCGAAACGAGCAGAAGTATCCAATAACGGTAATAAGATTGTGAAATTATGAAAGAATTGATAGAACCCATACAGAGTGACACCCCGCTGGCGAAGGCCTTCAATCGCGTGATGGCAAAAATACAACTGTTGCGTATTATGTTCCTTCCTCGCGTTTTTAAGGATGCGACGGAATCAGACACTGGTTCAGCTTGCACCAGAAGCCCTTGACGGTGAGTCGGGCAAAATAGGATGCCGTGGGTTCATGAAGCGTATGACCGGTGGTTTCACGGTGTTGCTGGCGAAGTTGCCTGATGGCGGCGGCACAAGGCAACGTGTCGATGATCTGATCATAGTAAACCGACAAGGTGGGATAGAGGTTCGAGAAGTCATCGTTGATGTGCCGCGCCATCTGCAGGTGGACGTCGTCAAGAGGGAGAGATTCGCCACGAAGCAGGCGGTCGCGAAGTTTCGCAAGGCTGCACTTCGCACGATGAGCAGTTACTCGGTATGAAAGGCAGGTCATCCCAAGGGCTTTGGCCACCGCCTCGTTCGACAATGAATGCTGCTGGTTGAGCATCGACAGCAAGGAACGGAAGAGGACGAAGCGGTAGTTCGGGTTGAAGGTCTGGTGTGCGTAGGCGATCAGGCTGGCGGCAACGGAAAGAATCCACTCGTCGGTCTGAAGAGTGTCGGGAATTTCGGAAATTTCGCAGGATGCGAAGGGGTTAGTGACATCAGCGACGTTAGGGGTGTCACTGACATCACTGATGCCAATATCATCAGCTGCATTGGAAATGTCGGGACTGGCAACGCTTTCGGCTGAGATTCCCGCATGAAGGAACTGCTTTTCTGCGGCAGCTCGCACAGCGAGGTAGTTTCGGAAGGTCCTGACAAGCCAGGCCTCAAAGACCTCCTTGTTACGGATACTTTGCAGTGACCGGTAAGGAGTGCGGTCCCCGCCGTCCACGCTGTCATTTCCTTCGCGCAGGTATAGGAAGAAATCCTCGACCACATCATCGAAATCGTCCGCCAAACGGGAGTGGTACACCTCGAACCGCCTTTTCAGCTGGAAGTTGACCCGATGGTGCAGCAAATAGTATGCCGCCTCGTCCGCCCGCACACCTCCTTGCAGCAGGATGTCGATGAAATCTGCAGATGGGACTTCCGAAAAAGAGGAAACTTCGTCTTTGTCAAAGTTGAACTTTTGCATCGTTTTGAATTGGAAATAGAATAACGCAAATATAATTGTATCTTGTCTCTTAAAATCTTTTCGAATTTGTTCGCAAAGATAGTACAAAAATGCTCTCCTGTCAATACTTTTGCGGAATTTGTTCGACATTGAGTGTCAACTGAATATAAAAAACAATTTAACTAATCAAGCTTGAATAGTAAATTTTCAGAGTGGTATTTCGCAAGAAAATTGTTCCTGTCCCCACAAAGCATATTTGTTCAACCCCCTCTAACCCTTTAACCCTCTAACCTTCAATAACCAATAACCTATAACCCATAACCATTAAAATTGTATCTTTGCCGCGTGTAAAAATCACACAGAATTATGGGAGAAAAAGGAGTCTATACATACGATTATTGGCGGCCGGCAGTGACGGCGGACATTGTGGTGTTCAGTTTTGACGGCACTAATCTCAACGTGTTGTTAATCAAACGTGGGAATGAACCATACAAGGGACAATGGGCTTTCCCGGGCGGTTTTCTGGAGCCGGACGAAACCTTGGAGGAGGCCGCGCGTCGCGAACTGAAGGAGGAAACGGGGCTCACCCCCAAACACTTCTACGAGGTGGGGTCATTTAGCGATTTGGATCGAGACCCGCGAAGCCGAACTATCTCGGTCGCGTTCGCATCGGTCGTGCGCCCGAACCAAATCAAGGCTGCCGCCGGCGATGACGCGAAGGAGGCCCGCTGGTTCAACATCCATGAGATGCCCCGCCTGGCCTTCGACCACGAGAAGATCTGCCGCATGGCCCTCTGGAAGCTACGACTCGCCTTCATCAACTCCCCCGTCGCCTTTCTCCTCGTGGACGACATCTTCACCCTGCCGGAGATGCAACGGCTCTACACCCACGTATTCAGCAAAGAGTTTGACCGCCGCAACTTCCAGAAAAAGTTCCTGTCGTCGGGCATCATCACCCCCGTGGCACAAAGCGACGAAGAGCGGAAGTCGCCTCATGCTCCTATCCAATATCGCTTCAACGAAGCTGGATACGTGCACTTACGCGAAAAAATGCTGCGGTGCTGATTTAGCATCGCAAGCATCTGTTTCTCAAAACTTTTGGAGATTCTTAATTACTTGTCATATTTCTTGCCAGGGAAGAACCGAGGAACGCTCTGGCAGTACTTCTCGTATTCCGGATACTTTCCTCCGCTGATTTCTTCCGCCAGAGACGAACTTCCCTGGAACAGGACCACCAACAGCAGCGCGCCGATCACGCTCCAGTTGAGAATGCCGATTCCGGCAGCGATGGAAAAGAGGTAGAAGCACACCCAAATGGACTGTTCGGCGAAATAGTTGGGATGGCGGCTCCGTCCCCAGAGGCCCGTGGTGTTGAATCCTTTGTTGTATGGAGCGGGCAGATCCTCCAACTTTTTCCCCTCTTTGATCATCGCCCACTTGCGGGTCTGGAATTTCCATTGCTGCTCGTCAGCAACGGTCTCCCAGATGATGAATCCTAACATCAACACGGCCGCGACGGCATCCAACCAGCCGAAAGGTTTGTCGGACCCCATGGCCACTAATGCCGGGAAGGTGGTCATCAACACCAGCACGTTTTGGTATATGGAGATGAAGAAGAGGTCGAATAACGCCCAAACCCAGCGTTTTTGGAAAGGCGGGCCAGAGCGGAGAATGGCCCATCGGTAGTCCTCTTCCCCTTCCCAGAACTTGAGTTTGTATGCCCCTTTGCGGGCGAAATTCATCGTGAGACGGAGGCCCCAAAGGGTGGCCAGGACAGCCATCACCACCAAACGGGCACTCATACCGCCTTTGACGGCAATCACCCACGTGTAAACGATAGGTAGCAGGCTCCAAAGCTTGTCCATCTGACTGTTGTTTCCAGTGAGCTCGCCCACAATAAAGCAGAAAGCAGCGCTGCAAGACACAATGATGCCCAAAATCTTGAGCACTTCCAACTGCGCCTCATCCAATGTGGGACCCACAGTGAAATAGAGGATCGGGCAAACAACGATGGACAGTATCAACAGGGTGCCCATCAAAGGGATATTCATTTTCTTCATAAGATTGTTTTTTTGAGGCGGCAAAAATATACAAATTCCTTAAATGACAATCAAGTTTTATTTACTTTTTCTGTTTTTTGGTCTTAAACATACCACTGCCGCCACGGCTTCCATGAGTCCGAGTACGAAGTAGATGTTGCTCATGGCGTTGAACCCCCACACCCACCATTCGAGGACGATCCAGAGCATGAGGATGATGCCGCAGGCGAGAACCGCCCATAGGGCGAGCGGGTGCTTCTTGAAGAGCAGGTATGCCGCCGCGAATTGGGTGACGCCGTTCAGAAACAGTAGCACGAAGCCAGACGGGATGAAGTCGCGGAAGAAGACGTCCGGCCAGGGCATCTTCGCACGCAGCATCTCCAACAGTGGCTCACCGCCCCACATTACGCCCGTGGGGTCGATCCACATCATCGCGGCACCAGTCACCGCGCCGATGGCGATGAAAAGAGTCAGGAATTTTTCGAGTTTTAGCATACTATCTATTTTTTATTCTCTCTCAAATCTCGTAGAAATATCTTCTTCGCGTATAAATGTCTGGAGAGTTCGTGACAATATTGATATACGTGAAAATCCGCGGGATACGTGGAGATAAAATCAACAGCACAACCACGCATACACCCCCGCCCCAATCAAACACGGAACCAATCCGATGAGCATTCCCCACAGCGACTGCACGAAGTGGTACTTTTTCTGATGGTAGGCCGCGTCCATGTGCTCGGTGCCGGGCAGGCGCACGGATTTCATATTGGCGAAGAGCACCCAGTCGAGAAAGAAGCAGTCGTACCAATCGATGACGAGCCAGATGCCGTAGCTCAGTGCGAACGCCGACCAGAAGTTGTAGGCGCCGGCCAACTTCATCAGACCGAGCATCACGGCCAAGGTGACGAGCAGCGCAAAACCCTTCTTGAGCAGCACGGTCTTGGTGAAGAACTTCGACGGCACGCGCTCGTGCGTTTTGAAGTACTCTTCTTGGATGTCCTCCGGATAGTCGTGAATCCACCACACGGGGTTCTTCACGAGCGGAATCAGGATCATGGCCGTGAACGCGGCGGTCATGACGAGGGTTTCGATGATGATGACGGTCCAGTTCATATTTTAAGTGAATGTTGGTGAGCTTCGCTGTTGGTTAGCCTTCGGCTGTTTATTACTTCGTGTTGGTGAGCTTCGCTGTTGGTGGTTGTTGGTTAAGATTACTGTTCTGTTTCCTTGAGAACCGCTATCGGGTGCGTGTCAGTCACGAAAATCACCCCATCGTAGAGCAACGTTGGAGACACCCAGTCGCGATAGGCCTGTGGGAAAATGGCCATGAGTGGGGAGTAACCTTCGCCCACGTCACCCATCCACGTGTAATCCGTAATCTGATGTTTGAGTGTGGAGCCGTCCGGGATTCTCGAAAAATCGAGCCAACAAATCTTGTATCCGCATTGTTTGGCGGCATTGGATAGAGGGTCTTTCGAGAAGAAAGTGTGGTTGCTTCGTTTGCCGCTCTTGCCTTTCGGCAAACTGACTTTCGCTTTGTAGAAATCGGTGCCGATGGCGAAATAGGCCTTGCCGAGTTCGTCAGACAAAAGCGCACCCATGGCCTTCCCGTCCTTTCCGTAATCATGGACACGCTGGATGTGCCCGTTATGCCCTGAGATAAAAACACATTTGTTGCCACGAGCCTCCTCCTGCCCCATAATCCAGTGCGTGTTCACGAACATAAGCGAGTCTCGCAACACATTCCCGTTCAACATATTGTCAATCACCTTCCCTACGGCGATATTTTGGAGCAGCATATCCGCAAAATGCACCGCTTGCGTCGCTGTTGAGTCGTTCAACTGCAGCAAATCCTGCTTCACTTTTTCTATCACTTTCGCTTTTTGGTCGACAGTGATGGAGGCTGAATATTTGCCCTCCGATTTGTCCCAAAGTTTCTCCAGTTCCACCGTCGGAATTGCAAAAGTCTTGGCGGCCTCTAACAGATACTTGTAATTGTTTTCGTAAAGTTGCATGTCGAAGCCGTAGAAGCGAAGGTCTTCGCCTTCTTTTGCCGTTGCGTTGTAATTGCGCATCCAGTCAATAAGCTGCGCCATCTCCTTGGTTCGATAGATGGGGAAGCCGATGGCCGCGGCCGCCTCCTGCGCCGTGCCCGGGCCGCCGTGGATATAGCGGTTGACCGCCTCGCAGCCGCCGTAGTCGCCCTCCAGCGCGAATGCCCGCACGCTGTATTTCTCAACCATCAGTTTGAAAACATCCAGCTTGAGCTGCTGAAACTCGACGTTGCCATGCGTCGCCTCGCCTAATCCGATGATGCGGACGGAATCGGGGATAGTGATGTAGGAGATGTCGCCTGCGCATTTCGCAAATTCCTCGGTATCAATTGGTTTTACTTTCGTGAAGCCGCCGAAGTATCCGTAGAAATACACCCAAGCGAAAACGCCCCAAAGTGCAATGGCGAGCGACACAATCAGAACCCAGCGAAGAGTGTGTTTGTTTGAACCTTTGCTTGTCATTGTATATCAATTATTTATTTACTTTACTTTTCTTCTCCCCCAACACACACCACCGCACAAATGGAATCCTCCGGAGGGTTTCGTAAATCAGTGGCGACAGGGTGAAAACCGCTACAATAAGAATAAGATACATCGCCACAGGCGGTAGCTGAGTGTAATAAAACATCATGGAGCCAATGCTTGCAATAATCAGGTAATGAACGATATAGATACCGAAACTGGAGCGGGTCATATATCCGGCAAAGGCGTTGGTTTTGTCGAATTTGGCTATAAACCAACCCATCATGGCGAGACACATAAACCCGCCATAGATGCAGTTGAAGGGGTCGGCAAGATACTGCGGTGTGGTGTTGTTCTCGCCGTATGTGTCAAATAAAAGATAAACGCAAGCCACAATGGCGCAAGCCATATCTATCCACCAACCATCAGACAGGTATTTTTGTATCTTCTTTGACGAGAAGCAATAATAGCCCAGCAGGAAGAAAATAAGGTAGAACAGCGGCTTGTAGAGGTTGTAGAGTCCGTCTGCGGATTCGGGGCGCGGGTTGAAAATAAGCGTTTGCCCGCCGAGCCAATACAGCACACAAATAATCAAGGTTAAAATGTTCAGGAGATATGGTTCGTTGTCGTGAAGGTGTTTTTTAACCTTCTCATTCTTTATTTTGAAATGCCAGTTCCTCGTTATCCGCCGTATCAGCAGCAGAATCAGCGAGAACAGCCACAGATCCTGGATAAACCACAACGGTCCTGTGCCACTAATCACCCAAAGGAAATACAAAGCAGGCTGCTTTAGGGAAGCCAGCACATCTTGTCGGGCCACGAGGGTGTTGAAATAGCCCGTCATCCACTGAAAGACAAACAATCCGATGGTGGAAGGAACCAGCAGCTTCAGGGTGCGTGACTTGAACCACTCCTTGCCGGAATGTCTGTCCAACGCGTACTTTGCGCTGATGCCCGCCAGAATGAACAGCAGCGGCATGAACCACGGATAGAGGATGTACATCAGCACATCCTGGTACTGCGGACCGTCGCCGAAACCGCCCACGCCACCGAAAACGCCCTTGTTGTTGTAAAAGTAGATGACGTGGTACAACAGCACTAACAGTACGGTGACCCAACGCAGATTGTCAATCCAATGTTTTCTCATAAGGCACTTTTTTTCCGGCGGCAAAAGTACGCAAAATGCGGGAATGTGTTTTCATTTGGCGGAAAAATATTATCTCCCGCAGAACTCGCAGATTTACGCAGAAAAAAGTCTGCGTTAGTCTGCGAAATCTGCGAGAAATATTTTTGTATTTTTGCTGCTGAATTTAATACCCGAAGCAATGAAAAAACTGACTCTTTTAGCATTGGCGTTCCTATTGGCGGCGTTGATTCCCGAAACTTCACTGCAGGCGCAGGATCTGGCATATTACAAACAGATTGTCAAGGAGCTGAGTTCCGCGAAATACCAAGGGCGCGGCTATGCCTACGGCGGCGCCAACAAGGCAGGAACTTATCTCTTGGGAGAATTTGCCAAGGCGGGCGCCAATGAACTCTGGCGACAAGAGTTCACCATCGACATCAACACATTTCCGGGCAAAATGAAAATGTCCGTTGACGGCAAGAAATTGACCCCGGGTGTCGATTTCTCGATGCGTGAATACTCGCCGGGCGTGCGTGGCACCTACAAACTCTACTATGTCGATACGAACAACTACGATGCAGCGAAAATGTTCGCCGACCTGGCGAAACCCGAGTACAAGGACTGCTTCGTGGTCTGCGACTTCTGGTTCTCCTACCGTCATTACGGCGACTTCCAGAAGATTTGGGGCGGTACTGAGTGCGCCAACGCCGGGATGATCCAGACGTGGCCTCCCTTGCTTAAATTCTACAAGGCATACGGCGAGAAGGTGATGGGCAAGCCCGTCATCTGGGCCACTTCCGACTTCCCGAAGGATGCCAAGACCATCACCGTCAACATCGAGAACGAGTTTCTAAAGGACTACGAGCTCTTCAACGTCATCGCCAAGGTGGAGGGTCGGCGGCACGACAGCTGCTACGTTTTCACGGCGCACTACGACCACCTCGGCAACCTTGGCAAGAAGGTGTTCTATGCGGGGGCCAACGACAACGCCTCCGGAACCGCCGCCATCGTGACGCTCGCGGCCTATTACGCCAAGAACCGTCCCGAGTACGATATGTACTTCATCGCTTTCTCCGGCGAGGACGCCAATCTGCGCGGCTCGGAGTATTACGTGGATCACAACCCCGTCGTGCCGCTCTCACAGATCAAGTACCTGTTCAACATCGATATGATCGGCGACAACAACCCGGTGCAGTACTGCGAGGTCAGCGACGAGGGATTGCGTGGTTACGCTTTGATGGAGCGAATCAACGATGAGAAACACCATTTCAAGGGACTGAACCGTGCCGAGCTGGAGGGAAACAGCGACCACTATCCGTTCGCCCTGCGCCACGTGCCGTGCATCCTCTTCGAGAACGAGAGCGGCGACGCGTTCCAGTACTACCACACCGTCAACGACGACTGGGAACACGCGGTGTTCGACACGTACGAGCCGCTGTTCCTGTTGGTAAGGGATTTCATCGAAAGGTATTGATTGTAGAGACGTGCCACGGTGCATCCCTACATTTTTCTGAGCAAATCTGCAGGGGACTATTGTCCAAACAATTCCACGTGACTTCCCAATCTGACGAGCTGGATGATATTGTTCACTTCGTCAATCCAAATCAGCAGAAAATCCCCTTGAATATGGCATTCCATACAACCTTTGTACCTGCCGTGGAGTTTATGGGGGAAATATTCCGCTGGAATAGGTTTCCCTTTTTGCAACAAAAGGAGAACTTCCCTAAGCAGTGCGACTTTTTCAACGTTATTCTTGATACGTTTAAAGTCTTTTTTGTACTGAGTGGTTGGTTGCAGTTTTTTCATTCTGTCGCACTCAAATCATCTAACAAGTCGTCCACACTATCATAGACCTTATTTTGGTTACGCCCTGACATGGCTTCTGCGATAGCCGCTTTTGTTATATCGTTGGGCTCATCATAAACCACGTCAAGCAGAACGCTTTCCACATAGTTGTTAAGCGTTCTGTTCACCTTGGCGGCATTTTGTTTCAGCCGTTCCAACAGGTCTGTTCTAAGACGGAACGAAGTGTTCTTTCTTACAATAGTTTCCATTTGTAATACAATTAAATATTTTCGGCTGCAAAGATAATACTTTTTCGGATAGAAAGCAGATTGTCTAAAAAATGTATTTTTGTCAAAAATAACGAACCACTATGTCAAAGCGCAAGTCTGCGAGTTTTGCGGGAAAATATTTTTCCTATTTTCGCGCCCATAAAAACATCCCGTTATGAAGAAATACAGAACCCCCATCCTCCTGTTCGCCATTTTCGAGGTCATTGCCGTATCGCTTTGGCTCTCAACAGGAAATCTCTTCTTTCTGTTGAACTTTTCTTACATCGGCATCTGCCTCGGTGTCGGGGGAATATTGATGGCGGCGGGGTGGAAACACGCCCGCGAGTTCGTGCAGTTCACCGTTGGCAGCTACATTTTGGTGTTCCTCGGGCTCATCTGTCGCGAGAATATGCAGATGGAGGGATTCTGGTACTACCTGCTCTCCGGGGTCGTCGGGGCGGGGGTGCTGCATTACCTCATTGCAAAGATCTTCGGACCATTGCTGTTCGGGCGCGGCTGGTGCGGGTTTGCCTGCTGGACCGCGATGATTCTCGACCTGTTGCCGTACAAGCAGCCCGCGAAACCACGGAAATCCTTCGGATGGGTGCGCTATGTGATGTTCGCGCTGTCGCTCGCCATCGTCATCCTGCTGATGTGCCTCGGCAAAGCCGACAAAACCACGATGTTCTACCTTTTCGTGGCCGGGAATGTGCTCTACTACGCCGTCGGAATCGTCCTGGCTGTCGTGTTGAAGGACAACCGCGCCTTCTGCAAGTACATCTGCCCGATCACGGTGTTCCTCAAACCGATGAGCTACTTCTCGTTACTGCGCATCAAGTGCGATGAGGAGAAGTGCATCCATTGCGACAAGTGCCTGAAAGTCTGTCCGATGGAGGTGGAGGTCAACAACAACTCGCGCAAGCGGAAGAACGCCACCGAGTGCATCCTCTGCCAACAGTGCAAGAAGGCGTGTCCGGTCGGGGCGCTGAAATAGTTTCTCCCGCAGACTTCGCAGACTGATGCAGACCTTTTTTCTGCGCAAATCAGCAGATTCCGCGGGCATCTCACTACCACACAAACGGAATCACTTTGTAGCGAACTTTCTGTTTATACTCCGTGTACCCTTCAAGTCCCTGCTCCAAGACGGTCTCCTCGTTGCGGATACGCTTGGCGATGATGGGGATGTAGAGCAGCATAATCAGAAACGACCACGGGGAAGCCAACACCATGGGCATAGCGAGGAAAAGTACCAATGTGGCGGCGTACATCGGATGCCGGACAATGCCGTACAGCCCCGTGTCCACTACCTTCTGATGCTCCTGCACTTCGATGGTGCGCGACAGCCAGACGTTCTCGCGGAGCACCTCGGCGTAGAGGGCGTAGCCGATCAGGAACACCACGGAGGCCACATATACCGCCCAATCCGGCAAGAGACACCATTGGAAACGATAGTTGAGGCCGGCCACCACGAACATTGCGAGGAACATCAGGCCGCTTAACGCGACCACCCACTTCTGTTCCCCTTGTTTCTCTTTGGCATCCAACCGTTTGCGCAACAGCTCGGGCTGGCGGAGCAACAGCACCACGCCCGCAATGAGCATCGGCCCGAACAGCAGGGCGATGAAAAGCCATCCCTGCCAGTAGGCGAAGGTGCCCGCCGACACAAACAGCAACGCCCCCACCAGTATCAATCCGGCGAGGAACTTTGTCAGGGCTTGGAAAAAGAGTTTTGTGGTCATATCCTTTATGTTTTGCTTCTCCCGCAGACTGCGCAGACTATCGCAGATCATTTTCCGCGCAAATCAGCGAGTTCTGCGAAAAAGCCATTCGGCTAATCTTCTTTCACAATCGGGTAAAGTTCCACGAATTCGCCTTGGTGGCTTTGACCATCGTTGATGAGCTCGGCCATCTTCTCACCTACCGTGTCGATGTCGTGGAAGCCGGGGAGACTCATGTTGCCGTTGAGGTCGGTGGTGGTGGGTCCCGGGTGCACCGAGAAAATCTCCATCGGGGTGTTGTTTTGCTGGAACTCGATGGCCATCACGCCCATCATGGCGTTTTGGGCGGCCTTGCTCGTCACGTAGGCCAACGGGTGCCAGTAGGGACTGATTTCCGACGGCACGGTGACGTTGACAATCCGGCCGTGGTTCTTCGCAAGCAGAGGCATCAGCAGCTTGGTGAGCGCGAAAGTGCCGATGAAGTTCACGTCAAGGGTTGCCCGGATGTCGCTGAGTTCCGTATGGAGGCTGTCCACGCCCATGTCACCCGGGATACCGGCGTTGTTCACCAACAGCGAAAGTTCAGGGTGTTTGTCGTTCAGCTCGCGGGCGGCGTTTTCCACGCTCGCAAGGTCGGCCAGCTCCACGCATACCCATCCGGGCACGTCGATGCCCAAGGCGGTAAGCTCGCGGATGGCCTTCTCCGCACGCTCCTGATTTCGCGCCCCGATGATGATTCTCCAGCCGCTCAAGCCGAGATGTTTCGCTATGCCAAATCCGATTCCTTTGTTGGCCCCAGTGATGAATGCAGTCTTTTCTTTCATTTTTTAACGTTTAGAAATTTGTTTGATAAGAGGCCGCGAAAATACACTTTTATTGGTTTTCCCGAAGATTTTGGAAACTACCGTAAACCCTATTCCTCCCGCTTCCAGAGATAGTCCGCTATCTGCAGCAGGAAACGGGCGTTGTCGAAACTCCCCTTGACGTGAAACTTCTCTGGAAGGCACTCCGACACCCAGCGTGAAAGTGCCATGCTGTAACACCGGAACGGTATGCCGTTGTATTCCGTCAACCACGGGATGAACCAGGCATATTCGTTACGCAAATTGAAATGGATAAAACTGAGCGTGTCATGACGGCTGTTGATGACCTGAACCTCGAACCAATAGACTCCGCCAGTCGTCCTCCAATTTTCATCTTTGTACAGGATTTTCCGTACTGTGTTGGCACTCAGCGTGTCGATCCGATCTGGCACTGATTGGTAGAAATTCTCCGCATAATCATAATCAAAAGCATTAGTTCTTCTTCTGGGGTACACATACATCATGTCCTTTTTGTCCAATTCGTCCAATAGTTTGTAGTATTTCCGGCGGTCTTTTTCGGTGATTTGAAATTCGGTGATATTGGGAATGCGGGTGTAGTCGCGGTTGATGTCGCGAAGAATGCTGTCCAATTCGTGACGACTGGCGGTATGCGGGAACTTTATGCTTTTCCGTTTGTATTTGGCGTTGGCTTTCGGAAAGCACGGATCATACTGGTCCAAGACCAACGTGGCATGGCTCGCCTGCAGATCGCCGTCAGATGTGACAAGATAACGGACCGTGTCTCTACGATATTTGGTAAGCCCGCCGCAGAGAACGACCTCGATTATCGGTGCTTTCAGAAAACCCTCCAAAGGCGCGGAAAGGGTGTAAGGACGCAGCTGATCGTCGGCAAGGGAGTACGTGTAATGCCGCTGCCCGTCCCAAAACAGCGCCACACTGTCACTTAATAGTTTGAATGTTTCGACATCCATTGGGAGATACTGCTTGCGATACCATCTGCCATCCGATTTGTCGGCGAAGCAGAGCGTGTTGCGGAAGTCAACGCCCCAAAGCTGCTGGCCGCCGTCCCTCACCATATAGGGTTTTTCGATGCCCTCATCCGAAGTATAGCCACGGAAAGCGAAAACCACCCCATCCTCGTCTGCCTTGCAGAGGAAGCCACCGACCGTCCATACATACAATTTTCCGTGATAGACAGCGGCCTCTGCAGGCTTTGCGGGCAGCGGTTCGCGGGTGAACGGCCGGTAATCCGTGGGGGAGCTGAAATCAAGCAAGTCAAGATTGTCGGTGATGGCAATCAGATGTCCGCGTTCCCTGTCAGGATAAAAATCCGTGACTTTGACTGGAAAACGCTGCCACTGAAGATCTTGAGAAGAGGAGTAATAGACCTCTCTTCCTTGCCGAATCACCCATAAATCATTCCATATCAGCACCTTGTTGATTTCTTTACCTTCTCCTAACGGAGAGGGAATCCGCTTTGAAGTGCGCCAATTGTCTTCCGTCAGCATGAGCGGAAAGGTGTCGTGCTTGATGTTGACTCCAGCTAAGCCGTACTGCCCGTCGCGCATGTCAAATGCCGTGACATTTACCCAATCTGTTGAAATAACCGGCCGTTCCAGTGGCGTGAAGGTTACGCCATGGTCTTCGGAATAATAGAGAACAGCTTCTTTGCCGGATCCAGTCAACCAAATATGACCTTGGCCATCTGTGCAAACTTGTTGGAGAACAACATCCCCGCTTACGGTTTGCTGTAACCAACTTTTGCCACGGTCTTCAGTGCGATAGCAATGACTCCTTTTCCCCCATTCGTCGTATGTGACGGCCATGGCGGTGTTTGTGTCTATAAAAGAGAACTGATGTACGGTTATCCAAGTGTTATCGTTAACGAGAAAGAGCGGTGAGGCGCAATGCCAGTCGGAGTGGATGTCATCGGTGTAATAGACTTTGCCCCGCCCCGATGTCAGCCAGCAGGTTCCGTCAGGTGCGAGCGCGAAGAGGGGAAAACCGCCCAGCAAATCAAGTTCAGCACGATAGTCACGGTTTTCGTGCTCCTGCGCCATACCCGAGAACAGCAACGAGAGGATAACCAGCACAAAGGAGATGTTTTTCATATTGAGTTCATTTAAACAACTTTACAATAATGACACAAAAGTGTCAAAAGGTTGCAGTTTGTCGTATTTTTTCCCCGCAAACTTCGCAGACTGACGCAGATTTTTTTCTGCGAAAATCAGCGAGTTCCGCGGGAAAGCAAACTACCGTATCACCTTCGTGAACACCGGTGCTTTGTCTTTCTCCACCGTCACATAGACCTGAATCTCGTCGGTGGGCATGTCCGGCTTGTCCTCGCGGGGAAGGTTGACGGCGGTGAAGAGGTATTCGGTGCCGTCGGGGAGCTCGCGGGAGGCTACCGTCTTGGCCTTGGCGTGGATCATCGGGTAACCATCGACAGCCGCGTCGAAGATGGCGGCCTCTTCAGCGCTTGCCTCGTGCTGCACGGGAAAGTCCGCCAACGGGGTGTATTCGCCCTCAAGGAATCCGTTGGCTTTCAGGAAGTTGTCAACCTCTTGGGGCATCGCCTCCAAACGGGCGGCGCGGACTCCGTAGCCGGGAAGGATCTCCGCACCGGGCTCAGCCGCCGCCAAGTCCTTTACGCTGGACTCCAGTCCGCCGCTGCCGAAGGTGCAGAACGGCACGATCTTCTTACCGTTGAAGTCGGCGCTGTTGAGGAAAGTGGTCACCGGCGGCGCGTACGTCCCGAACCAAACGGGGAAGCCGAGGAAGATGACATCATAGTTGGCGATGTCCGCTTTGACGGGCAGAATCTCAGGGAGGATGCCCTGCTCTTGATCTTTCTTGCAACGGTCGATGGTCGCCTGGAAATCAGGATCGTAGGGATTCACCATCGTGATTTCCTCGATGTCGGCACCGAGCTTGTTGGCGATTTCCACCGCCACGGCCTTGGTGTTGCCGGTCTGGGAGTAGTAAAGGACCAGCATTTTTGGGGCTTCCTCTTTCGGGGTTTCTTTCTTGGAACCGCAGGAGACGGCGGTCAGCGTCACAACTGCGAGGAGCAGTATCAGTTTGGGACTTTTCATTCTATTGCACTTTGAAATTTGAGATGCAAAAGTACTATTTTCTCGGATACTATCCCGCAGACTGCGCAGATTTTCGCAGACTTCTTTTCTTCGCAAGTCAGCGAGTTCTGCTGATGACTAAACGAAAAACAGACACACCCCCGCCACGCTGATGACGGCACCGATGACCTCGCGGACGGTCACCTTTTGGTGGAACAGAATGGCCGCCGGGGCGATGATGAGGATGGGCGTGAGGGCGAAGATGGTCTGCGCGATGCCCGCGGAGGTGTACATCGTGGCCAACAGAGATGCGCTGACCCCGATGAATGGGCCGAAGATGGTGGAGGCGAACACGCACCACATCGCCTTGCGGTCGCGGACGGCGCTGTGCAGCTTCGCTAATCCGTCCTTGCTGAACAGCATCAACGACAGGAAGAAGCCCGCCAACCCGATGTAGGCGCGGATAGTGGTGGCGGCGAAGGGCACGCAGATGCTGACCGGCAACGGCAGCAACGCCCCCTCAAAGACCGCGTCTTGGGAAATATTGAGTGCTGTGAGTGCCGCATCGTAGTGTTGTAGTCCCATCTTGCTGAGCACCAACCCGAAACCTTGACAGATGCCAGCCATCGCCGCGTAGAAGATGCCCTTGGCGGGCAACTTGAAACGCAATCCGTGATGTTCCGAATCATCGTTTTTCGAGAGAATCGACAGGGCGATACCGCTCAGGGTGACGACCATTCCAAGGATTGCGACCGGGCGCATCTGCTCGCCAAGAAGTATTCGTCCCGTGAGTGCCGCCGTGGGCGCCGAAAGGGTCATGAAGAGCTGCCCGAAGCGCGACCCGATGTGGATATAACCCTGCATCAGGCAGTAGTCGCCGATGACGTAGCCGACCAAGCCCGAGAGCAACAGCCAGCTCCATGTGCCGCCGTCAGCGTAGCGCGGGTAGGGGACGCCCATCACCAACCATAGGGTGAGGACGAGGAAGCACAGCGACATCGTCATCCGGATCGTATTGAACGGCAACGAGCCCATACGCTTCGAACCCACCTCGGCGAAGAGGGCGGTGGCGGTCCACGAAAGGGCAACGAACAACGAAATCAATTCTCCTATAAACATCAACTATTTTTTCGGATTTTTGGAAAAAAGCGTCCTGTCTGGTTGCAATACTTTTCGTATTCTTCGCCGAAGTCGCGGCGGAGACGTTCTTCTTCCGTACGCACTTGCACGAGCATAATGGCCACGAACACTAAGAACACCACCACTGACTGCCAAGTCCACAACCAGAGGCAACAGCCTATCAGATAGACGAATATGCCGGTCAGCATCGGGTTGCGGCTGAGACGGTAGGGGCCGTCGGTCATCAGGTGTTTGGTGCGCGGGGCGACCTCATGACCGAAGGCGTCCATCGGGTTGCCGTCGCCCACGCGACGCATATAGACGATGGCCCAGATGCTCAATGCCAAGCCTACTAGAGCGAGAATTAACGTGATGATGACTTGTGCGGTATTGACATCTGTGGCGGGCCGACCAGAACAGAGCCACATGATTACGGGGATCAGCACCACAAACAGCACGAAGCCGAGTGCGTACCCGAAGATTTCTTTGAATTTGTTCATCTTATAACGTTTTAATTGTTATCTCTACCGAGCTGTTGCCCCTATCGGGGCTGCTCAAGGAAAACTCTTAACTATTAACTATTATCTCTACTCTCTTCGCCACCTCCTCCGGGTGGTCCACCAATAGTTGTCCGTGGTTCATCTTCGGGAAGACCTCCACGCGCGCTTCCGGGCAGAGCGTGAGCAAATGCTTGGCCTGCGGTTTGGCGACGAAGGCCTCCTTGGTGCCGTACCAGTAGTGTATGTCGGCTCCGTGAATGGATTCCAACTTGTTGGTATATACCGATTTATAGCCTTCTAAAACAGCGCGAGTTTTGTCCGACGGAAAAACTTTCTTCACCTCATCCAGCAGCACATCGAAGTAGTGCGAGTGGAACAGCCACCGCCAGAAACCGGTCCAATGATAGCAGGTCCACACGTTGAGAGCTTGGTAGTAGCGAAGCGGTCCCACCGTCCACTTGGGTAGCGGCAACAGCGGCGCGGCGTCCATAATAGCGTGGTCGATCACAATTTCGTCGCGCTCCAGCATCCGCGAGAGGATTTTCCCGCCCAACGAGAGACCGTAGGCGACATCTAACCGTCCGCTAAGGTTCACTTGCACATAGCGGATGGCCTGCGCCGCCTGGTCATCGACGGAGGTGAAACGGGAGGGCTTGCCGAGCAGGAATCCGTCAACATCCACCGTGATGATGCGGAAGTCCTCCTTCAGCAATTCTATTAACGGAAGGAAAATCTCATGCGACACGCCCAAGCCGGGGAGCAGGAGGAGGGTTGGTTTGTTTTGTGTACCGTAAATATGGAAGTCCATAGGGCAATCAACAATAGGGCAGTGCCGTTAATTACGCGGTTTGACAACCGAGCCGCCAGAAGCAGGGCAGTTGACATTGGGATGACACTCTTCAGAGGAGGTCCCGTACGTGAGCGTGCTGGCCCCGCTGAGTTCGACATTCAGAGCAGAGCAGACCGTGACATCGGCATCGCTGGCGCCACTCATATCCCCAAAAATCGACATAGCTGGAAGGTCAGCCGCTTTCAAAGTGCTGGCCCCGCTCAGGTCTATCTCCATCTTGGTCTGGCAAACACCGTTTATAATGGCATCCGAAGCCCCCGATAGGTCAATGTTCAGTTCGGTAGCTTCAATAGTGCCCCGATAGGTTGACGCACCGGAAAGTTCTATGTTCACATTGTTCCCTCTAAGATCTCCTGTGAATGAAGAGGCCCCACTGAGATCAAGGCCGTACAGGTTGGCAGTGGCAGGGATGACGGCAGCGGCTTTTCCGTTATACATTGTGTTCGGTTTGAATCCGATTTGCAATTCACCGTTCACCACTTTCACCACCACTCTTTCGTGCGCCAGATCGCCCACGGTGACGACCACATCGGTCACTTGGTCGCTGACCGTCACCTCGAAGGCATTGCTCACGTCAAGTTTTGTGTAAGCCCCGTTGATGGGATAGTTTTTGGTGACAGGAGTCCCCCAATCTTTCGTGCAGCCGAAGAATAAGATGCTCAAAGACAGCAGAATGACAATGTTTTTCATATTTGTTTTTGTTTAGAATTTTCCGGCGGCAAAAGTAGCAAAAATACAGGGAAAGATTTTCATTTAGCGGAAAAAGTCACTACTTGACTCGATAGAACTCCCACGTGTCGCTGTGGCCGTCGCGGTAGGTGAAACTCCATTGCAGCTTCTTCTCCGTCAGCGTGTCAAGATGGAATTTGTACTCATAGTCGATGCTGCCGCTGACGACCTTGATGATCTCCTGCGCCAGTTCGTCCTCTTTCTCTTTATCGCTTTCAACCAACTCCATCCGGAAACTTTCCTTGATGCCGGCGAAGTAGAAATCCTCCCCTTCCAAACGCCATTTGCTGGGACTGACGTAGTTGAATACATACGTCACTGTCGTGCCATCCTGAAGGGTGGCGGTATAGACTTGCCGCGCCGAGTCGAGGGCTGTGCCGCCAGGGTAAAAGTCCATCGTGCCGGTCTCGTGTACGTCGAGGTGGGCGCCGTTGAGGTTATAGTTGAAGGCGTGCTCGTAGGTATAGCTTCCTTCAACTTTAGCCGTGCCATCTACGTTATTTCCGCTCTTACA
The DNA here is from genome assembly GCA_900315245.1 of uncultured Bacteroidales bacterium. Lineage (GTDB taxonomy): Bacteria > Bacteroidota > Bacteroidia > Bacteroidales > WCHB1-69 > F23-D06. The sequence goes on along the minus strand of OMYJ01000011.1, from coordinate 52,272 downwards.
GGCAGTTATAATAACAACAGATAACACTGTTATACAAATAGTTATAAATTTTTTCATTATTTGGTAAATTGAATAATCAAAGCGCAAAAATACATTTTTTAGAGCTTCCGCAACGTCTCTGCCACAAGTCCAAACGTCTCACGTCCAACGTCTCACGTCTATGTTCTGACAGAAAGTTCCGCTAATGTACTAATTATGAACTTTTTTTGTACCTTTGCGCCCTCAAAAAATAGGGTAGAAAAGGAATGAAACCTTGGCAGATAGCGTTATTCATCATTTTGATAATCACTTGTTTAGGGATTATCAGCTTCTTCTATCCCGAAGAGGGCATTACGCTTGCCAAACACACTGTTAACTTCCCTTCCATCGAAAAAGTGCTGGCGGACCCTGATGCAGACCTGCCTGATTTGCCCGGTGACAGTCTTTCTCGTGACAAACGCATCCCTAAACCCACACTCTTCAACCGTAAGAAGCGCGAGGCTATTATCGCGGAAATTGCCAAGGAAGACTCTATCAAGCAGAAACGTGTTGAGGAGCAACTCGATACGCTTGAACATTTCAAGACCACTCTTGCTTCGGAAGGACATTTTTACCTTCCCGATGGCGATGTCACCTATTTCGACAAATTCTTTGCGAAAGCGGCTTCGGCAAGATCCAAGGATGAGGTTGTGCGCGTGCTCCACTATGGCGACTCGCAAATCGAGATGGACCGCATTTCCGGCAACCTCCGCACCTGGATGCAGTCGAAATTCGGCGGCGGCGGCCCAGGCTTGGTGCCTGCCATCCAGACCGTTGCGTCCTACGCGGTGAGCCAGTCGGCCAGCGGCGCGTTCACCCTCTATTCGACCTACGGCGACGGAGCGCGGGCGCGTGGCAACTACGGACTGATGTTGAAATGCTACCGTCTTACTGGCAGCGGCACCTTCACCGCGAATGCCACCTCCAACAAGCGCACCGACAGCCGCGTGAAACGGTTCTCCCGCGTCACGATGCTCTACAACGATCACGACGGCAAGTTCCGCGCCACCCTCACCGACCGCAAACACGGCTTCGACTCCACCTGCACGAGCGAAGGCGCGGGTATCCACGCTATGCGCTGGCAGACGGACTCGACCACTGCTTCTCTACGCATCAACATGCAAGGCACGGCTGATATTTACGGCATCATGATTGATAACGGTCCGGGCGTGAGCGTCGATAACATCCCGTTGCGCAGCTCCTCCGGCAACCAGTTCACCCTCGTCACTGACTCCATTCTGCGCAAATGTTACCAAAATTCGAACGTAGGGCTGATTATCTTGCAATTCGGTGGCAATCAGATGCCTTCAACCTATAGCACCAAGTCTATCAACGACTATTGCGCTCTGATGCAGAAGCAGATACGTCGCATCAAGAGTGTCTGTCCAAATGCCACCCTGCTTTTCATTGGGCCGTCTGACATGAGCCACTCCTACGGTGGTTCGCTGCAGACTTACAAATTCTTGCCCGCGATGGTGGACAGCCTACGCAATATGTGTCTGCGCAACCACGTGGCTTACTGGGACTTGTATGAGGTGATGGGCGGCCGAAACGCTATGATTGCCTGGGTGAAGAAAGGCTGGGCCGGTCCCGACTACGTGCATTTCACCCCTGCCGGCGCGAACTATGTAGGCAAGACCTTGGCTGAGAATTTCGCGACGATGTATGAACTCTACACCACCCGTCGAAAGATGGGTGCCGAACAATTCGACAATTTATGGGAGGCCGCCGAAAACTAATCTGCATCATATTGACACTCTGTGCGTTGAACGTTTTCGCACAGACCGACGAGACTGCTGACAGCGTCGCGCTGGTGATGGAGGCCGACACCTCCGCTGTGTGGGTGCTTCCCGAGTTGTTTTCGTCCTACGACTCTACATTCTCCTTCATACGTTTCAACGACGACACGCTTTGCTGGGGCAGGGACAGCATGACATTGGTGCGCTTCTACGAGAAGTGGGGCCGTGTGAACCGTACTCGCAAGGGCAACGTCCACATTATGCACATCGGCGGCTCGCACGTGCAGGCGGGCACGATGTCGCACCGCATCCGCAAGCATGTCTTGGCCGAATACGGTGGCGAACCAGCTGACCGTGGGTTAATTTTCCCATACTCGGCGGCAAATGCCTGCAACAACCCCCGCGACTACAAAATCACCCGCTCCGACGTTTTCTCGCTAATCCGCAACGTCTATCAGCAGTACCCGTCACCGCTCGGAATGTCGGGGATTTCCGTCTATTGCACGCAGTCGGTACAGTCCATCAAATTCACGATGAACGAGCCGGATTATGACTTCGCCACCGACACGCTTGTGCTCTTCGGCCGCTCCAACGGTCACTACATCGATCCCGTGTTGAAATACGATACGATATGGCGTTTCCCTGACGAAGCCGACCTAGAAAACGAGCGTTACTACTTTTATCCCGGTCGTCCCCTGCAGGAGTTCACCTTCTACTTCCCCTGCGGTGCGGCAGACACCTTCTTCGTTAACGGGCTCTGGTTGAAGAACGGAAAACCGGGCGTAACATTCACATCCATAGGTGTCAACGGTGCGGCTGTGCCATCCTATTTGCGGTGCAAGAACTTCGTTCGTGACCTCAAGGCCTTCCCGCCCGATTTGGTGATTTTCGGTATTGGCGTGAATGATGCTTTCGGCAACGATTTCGACTCCATGGTCTTCAAGAACAATTACTTGCAGCTGATCGCCCGCATTCGCGAGGCCAATCCCGACTGTGCGTTCATCTTCCTGTCGAACAACGACACGTGGAAGCGCGGTAAGAAGGGCCGTTACTCCGTGAATAAGACTGGTCCTGAGGTGAGCGATGTCATGCACCGGTTAGCGAATCTCACGGGTGGTGCCTGCTGGGACCAGTTCGAGGTGATGGGCGGGCTCGGATCCATGGCCAAATGGCAGGCCAAAGGATTGGCTCAGAAAGACCGCGTCCATTTCACCGTCAACGGCTACAACCTTATCGGCGACCTCTTTTGGCACGCTTTTGTCCAACCCCTTAAAACATTACAGCAATGACCTGGGAGAACGTTTCGCAATTTCTGATCAACCTGTTCTCGTTTGATGAGACGCATCCGTTGTTGTTCACCCAGTTCAATTTCTGGGCATTCTTCGCCATCGTGTTCGCCTTCTTCGCGCTATTCCATCGCAAACGGTTGTTACGCAATACGTTCCTCTTCTTCGTCAGCTTACTTTTCTACTACAAAACCTCCGGCCTCTTCGTCCTCATCTTGCTGTTTGACACCTTCTTGGACTACTTCCTCGGTGTTTTCATGGACAAGTCGCAGCGAAACGGCTGGCGCAAGACGTTCATGATTTCGGGCGTGGTTATTAACTTGCTGATACTCTTCTATTTCAAGTACGCCTACTTCTGCACCGACGCTTACAATACGATTGTCGGTAGCGAGCATGAGGTCATCAACTGGCTGGCGCAATGGACCAACAACTGGACGGGCACCAACTATTTTGATGCTTCCAAAATATTGCTGCCCGTGGGTATTTCATTCTATACTTTCCAGAATATCAGCTACTTGGTAGATGTTTATAAGCGGAAGATTGCGCACGTTTCCAATATTCTTGACTTCGGGTTCTACGTGTCGTTTTTCCCGCAGTTGGTCGCTGGCCCGATTGTGCGTGCCGACCAGTTCGTGCCGCAGCTTTACAAGAAGTTCTTCCTCACCCGTCGGCAGTTCGGCATCGCCGTCTTCTGGATTCTCAACGGCTTGGCCAAGAAGCTGATTATGAGCGACTATCTGGCGGTCAATTTCGTGGACAGGGTCTTCAATAACCCGTCATTGTTCACCGCGTTTGAGAACTTGTCGGCGCTGTTCGTCTATTCGCTGCAGGTCTATGCCGACTTCTCGGGCTACACCGACATTGCCATCGGCGTGGCCATGCTGATGGGCTTCTACCTGCCCAAGAACTTCAACTCGCCGTACAAAGCTACCAACCCAGGCAATTTCTGGAAGCGATGGCACATTTCGCTCTCCAACTGGCTGAAAGACTACCTTTACATCCCGTTGGGCGGCAACCGCAACGCCACGTTCGGCACCTACCTTTGCATCTCGCTCATCGCGGCGGTCATCATCCTGCTCACCAAGAGCGTGGTGATTACCTGCATCATCGGCGGCATCGCGCTGGCGCTGCTCGTAGCCTCATTAGTGAGCAAGAAGGCACGGCTGAAGATCAGTACCAACCTCAATATGATGAATACCATGTTGTTAGGCGGTTTGTGGCACGGTGCCTCGTGGAACTTCATGATCTGGGGCGGCTTGAACGGCATTGGTATCCTGTCGTACAAAATCTGGCGACACGGCAATATGCTCGTGCGCAGCACCATCGCCACGGTGATATTCGTCACCTTCTTGATTACTAACCACTTGTGGCCGCATCCCGCGCTGATGATCGGCGTGGTGTGGAGCGGCGTGTGGTTCGCGGGAACGCTCATCAAGACCATCTTCACGCTCATCAAGCCCGACAAAACGGTAGAATGGTTAGACAAGACGTGGGGCATCATCCAGACGTTTGTCTTTATTTCGTTCACGCGGTTGTTCTTCCGTTCCGGCTCCAACCTCGACCCGGCCACCGCCAACGAGACGGCGTGGGAGACCGCCAAGGCGATGGTCAACAGCATTGGCGGGCAGTGGAACGTCGCGGCTATCCCCGATATCATCGCCAACTACAAGTTCGTCTTCATCATGTTCGTTCTCGGCATGGTCATCCACTGGCTTCCTGACCGTTGGAAACGCTGGTACCGCATCAACTTCGCCATGCTCCCGCTCTGGCTGATGGGTCTCATCGTGGTCGCGGCCGTCTTCGTGCTCTACCAGTTCGTCACCGCGGACCTGCAGCCGTTTATTTACTTCCAGTTCTGATGGCTGGAGACCCGCTTTTGGCATATCGTCAAGTGCAGGACTATGGATTGCTTATCGTTTTTAACAAAAAGTAGGTGTTAATTGTTTTGTGTCATAGGCATCTGTAGCTGCTGTCATATAATCACAGTGTTGTTTTTCATTTTAACATATTTATACCAAGCGGGTTAGATTAAAATACATGGGAATTGTTTCGGCATTTTCTCTATCAGATTTTCGCAGTAAATGGAATCCGTTGAGTTTGTAAAAGTTCACGGCCGAAGGCAATGCATCTACAGTCACAAAACAACATCCTGTGCGATTATTCGTAATAAAAGCCTTTTTTACAAAGTTTAGAATGGAAGAGCCCAACCCTTGTTCCTTGTATCGATAGTCCACTCCGAGACGACCAATTTTGACTGCGGGATAGTCACTGCGATGTTTGCGGTGAGGGAAGGCACTCTTAATCCGACGCCATGTTGTTTTGTCGCTCTCGGACAATGAGATACGGTCGTTGGATATATAGAAAAAAGCTGCAACGTCACCATTGGACTCAATGAGATATGTGACGGCCAACAGCCTTGATGCGTACTCTTTTGCATCTGTAAGCAAAAAATCATTTAGGTCGGGCTCTTCACAGTTAAAAGAACCAAACGTATAGTCTGGTGTAAGACGTATTATTCTCATAAAAAGGATGTTAGAAAACGAAAGTCAACATTGATTCAAGGAAAGATGCTCCTTGCTCAACACTTTTCTTTTCCTCTTCAGAGGCCTTTGTGCCGTTTTCCATTTCAGAGACAAACTCAAACGCATCGTCTCCTTTCAATACTGGGGTTGCTTCAATTGGTTTTGCCATAATTTCTTAAAGTATTTTGTTTTTAATTCGGTTGCAAAAATACAAAAATTTTAATATTACATGACATTTTGAAAAATATTTTTTTAGGTTTCCATCAACTTATTCAAAAACAATTTCCACAAACTCCTTCTTCTGTTTCCAGCGAGTGCATCAAAGCCAAAGGCCACGGCGGAGGCGATCTTCCAGACGAGCAAGACGTAATAGTTGCGAATCAGAATCATTGCTGATCTATTTATTAGCAACGACTTGGTTGTCTATCAGTAATAAAAATGAAACAAATTTACGGAATTAGAGCGTTAGGATGCAGGTCGACTGTATGGAAGACAAGACGGATACTGTGGCGTTGGTTATCAAAGACAACCTGTTACACCATCGCAGCAAGCCTGTCCTAATGAAGAACAACCTGCCGCGTTTTCTGAAATCAATCATGGAAGACGTGGTCACAAATGCTGACAAATCAATCAGCATCCCTGAGAAGAGGAAGAAGATGTCGGAATGGCAGAATTGCTTTTTCATCCACTGGCTCCCTGACCGTTGGAAACGCTGGTACCGCATCAACTTCGCCATGCTCCCGCTCTGGCTGATGGGTCTCATCGTGGTCGTGGCCGTCTTCGTGCTCTACCAGTTCGTCACCGCGGACTTGCAGCCGTTTATCTACTTCCAGTTCTGATGGTTGGAGACCTGCTTTTGGCATATCGTCAAGTGCAGGACTATGGATTGTTTCTCGTTTTTAACCGTTGATTGCACGATTTGCGTTGCAGACTAACTACTAACACCACATACCGCCAGCAGCTCTTGCCTATTCGCAAGGTGATGCGATCTTTTTACACGAACACAGATGCACACAGATATACACAGATGCACACAGCACACAGATACACAGATACACAGATAGACACAAATATTATACACAGACATGCATTCCATCATCTGTGTAAATCTGTGAAATCCGTGTTCGAATTATCGGCAATCGAATATTACCAAGAGTACATCACCATTGAGACGAATACGGTGTATTTAAAAAAAATTATCTATCGTATTAAATTATTTTGTATTTTTGCGGCCGAAAAAACAAAATTAATTATAAAGTTTGAAAACGAAAAAGTATGGAATTTTATTGCAAATCAGAAACTTACGCAATTAATGGAGCTGCTATGCGTGTCTATAATGTTCTTGGTTCAGGTTTTGTTGAGCCAATATACCAAGAGGCATTGGAAATAGAGTTTCAAAGAAGGAACATTCCTTTTGTACGTGAACCGGAAATTGAAATCTATTACGATGGGGTAAAATTGAAAAAAAGGTTCCGTCCGGACTTTATTTGTTACGATAAGATTATAGTCGAACTTAAGGCGGTGATGGAATTAGATGATTGGAATCGCGTCCAAGTATATAATTACCTAAAAGCCACGAAAATGAAAGTAGGGTTGCTATTTAATTTCGGGCATCCTGAAGGATTAGAGTATGAACGCAAGGTGATGTGAGTTTTTACACGAACACAGATTTAATTCTAACTATTCGATTTTTAACAGTTAAAATAAAGGGATGATTCTTCTCAGAGAAATATTATTTCACACCATAAAAAAAAAACGGCATCCGCAGGATTCCACGGATGCCGTTTGCATTTGTATGTACGGATAACGATTATGCTTCCACTTCGTTGCGTTGGAACACTAACGGAAAGCTGATGACGTTGTCTTCATCCTCTGCATTAGCAAATTGCAAGTTGATGGTGATAGTGTCGTCATTGTCGTTGTAGGTGAAGACAATCTGATAGTTGATGGGATCACCGTTCTCGTCGTTGCCAACAGCTGTCAGAGTGCCGGTGTGGGTGCTGCCGTCATAGACGTATGCAAGATCCATGTTTTCGATTTCCTCGTTAGTGTATTCGCCGGCTAATTCAGCCACGTTAATCACAGTCATGTTGTCGCCGAAGGTGAAGTGTGCGTACTCGTTGTCGAAACTGAGGTTGAAAGTCATGTTGGCGTCAAAGCCTTCGGGGAGTTGGCAACCATAGTCGCTGAGGCTCATACCGGTCATAGCTTGGAGCAGGTCTTCAAGAGGCAGATTAGCTGTCCAGTCGGTGCCGATGAGGTCGGAAGTGACGGCCACTCTGGGAGTGTTGGCAGGAGTGTCACCATTTCCAGGGACGATGGGGTCTCTTTGACAAGATGCCATGCAGAGGGTGATGGCGATGAATGCGATTGCAAAAATGTTTTTCTTCATACTGTTTTGATTTTTAATTTTGATTATTGAATAAATTTGATTGTTTCTGTTGTAAGAACGCATCAAGAGAATGAAAAACTACAGTGGTGAAATTTTTTTTTATTCTCTTTCAAATTGCAGTTGATATAAGAGATCTCCCTCTTCAGTGCCAAGGTCAACGCGGGACATGATCATGGTGTTGTCGGTAAGCCAATTGACGTTCCAACAGCCACCATTCGGCAAGAGTTCGCTGCAGAGTTCGCCGTCGTTGCCGAGCGTCCATGTGGAGTTGTCCGTGGCCGTGGTGCCGTCCATTCCGTTGAAAGTCAGTGACATGGTGCCGTCGTTATAGAAGGTGTAGTGCATGGAGCCACCGCCGTCTTCCGGAACGAAGAGATCACTGCCCGTCAAGGTGCCGTTCTGATCGATGTAGTTGACCACCGAGCAGATGAAATGCCACGTGCCGATGATGTCCACCGAAGTGCTTGCGGGCGGTGCGGAAGCGTATGCCAACCCGTTCCACGTGCCGTTGTCGTAGGTGACGACCACGGTAAGCCCTTCTTTCTCCCTCTCCTTCATCCAGGCTTTCATCGCATCGCGGTCAGTGGTGCTGAAAGTCTTTGCCGCCTTGGTGCCGCCTGCCCCATTGTTTTGGTAGTAGGTAATCTGGCTCATGTTGTAGAAGGTCACCGTTTGGCCGTTCTTTGCTTGGTTGCAGAGCACATCCAGCAGGGCGTCCCATTCGCCTTCGGTATCCAATGTCTGGCGGTTTTCAGTTTGTCCCACTGTGTAAACGATGACACGCTCTTTGGGGTCGTTGTTGCCCTCATCGCCTCCGGGAGTAGGATTTATAGGATGTTCGCACGCTGCGAAGACAAATGCCAATACCGCCAATATTGCGGTGAATTTATGTGTTCTTTTCATAGTGTTTTCTATTTTCTTTTTTCTTGTTTCATATTGTTTAGTTGATAATCAAGAAGAGCATCGTATTGTGCCTCCGTGTTGACGCGGTAGAGGGCCACCGTACGGCGTGCGTGGGAGGCCACCACCCGCAAAACAGGAGCGCCCGTCCATTTCACGCGCTGTGCAGGGTTCTTGATGTCGCCCAACCAACTCACAGAGCCATCCTCTCCTTTGATGTTCAATTCCTTGGTCAACCGTTGCCACGCCGCCTCGTCGTCAGCGACAATGAGTACAACATCTACCCGTTCGCTTTCGTTGAGCTTGAAACCGCTCACTTGCGCCACGGAGAGTTCCTGCCGGGAGGCGAAGCGCTTGTACAGCTCACTTTGCGACATTGCCGCTATCGGAAGCAGCATCATCAGTATGATAATCAGTCTTTTCATTATTCCATCAACATTTCAGCGGCCAAGGAGGCCCATTGAGCATCGGCGGTGCCGACACGATTACAATATACTTTCTCGTAAGTCCGGATTTGTCTTTGTTGTATGGTGAGAACCGACACTGCCACAGCCACCACGACCACCAAAGAGGTCACCGCGGTGATGATGCGGTTCTGTTTCCGCCGCCAGGCGGGGTATTCCGCCGCCAGCCGTTGGCTGTAGCCTTCGGCCTCGGCCCGTTGCCATAATTCGTCAAATTGGTTTTCTGTCATATATCCATTGATTTTCTTAATTTCTCTTTGATTCTCACCAACCTCACACTCACATTCTTCACGGTCATCCCCACTCGCTCGCCAATCTCCTCGTAGTCGTATCCCTCTAATTGCAAGCGCACTATGGTGCGGTCAGGCTCGTCCAGCAGGGCAATCCGTTCGTGCAGCTCACGGAGCAGCGTGCGATCCTCGTCGGGCACCTCGTAGCCTTCCGGCAATGCCTCGGTCTCTTTCTCTCTTCTCAAGCAGTCGATGATCTTGTTTCGTCCGATTTTCCAGATCAACGCCGTCTGCGGCACTGCAGAAAGGGAGAGAAGCCGTTCGCTGTCCCGCCAAAGTGCCACGGTGACTTCCTGCAACAGGTCGTCAACCTCCACTCCCCGCCGACTGTAATGCCGGCAAAGCGAGAAAAGCAACCCCCTGTGGCGGTGGAGCATGGCTTCGAAAGGATCCTGCGGTCTCACAATTGTAATAACGAAAAAAGAAAGGCAAATACTACAATGGGGTGAAAAAAAATTTTTGGCGCACGTCAAAAAGAGTGTCCGCGTTTTCAACATCGACAAGCGTGGAATCTACCATTGACGATGGAACCTGCCGTAACTGCTTTAGCAGGAATGAAAAAGAGACGCGACCCCCGCCACGTCTCTTTTTTGCGGTTTGCGGTTTGCGATCTCTGATACCGCAAACCGTAAATCGCAAACCGCTACTTCCTTACCTTCTTCACGAACTCCTCCACCTCCGGCACACCGCCTTGATAGACGAGGTAGCCGTCGTAGGGCTCGCGTTTGGTGATTTCGTCGTTGATGGGGGTGAGCATCAACTTCTTCACGTCCTCGCGCTTCTGGCCGCTGTCTTTGGTCAATCCCAGCGCCCAGCCGAGTTTGATGTAGGAGCTCTCCGCCAGCATGTTGTCGGCGGGGATGATGCCGCGCGCCATCATGTCGCGGCCGGTGTCATAGACGAACATGTGGGTGTAGCCCCAGATGGTCTGCACGCTCATGTACTGGTGTACACCTGCGTCGGTGGCCCGCTGGATGGCGTCGAACATGTGCTTGTTGACGTGGCCCAATCCAGTGCCGTTCCACACAATGCCCTTGTAGCCATTGTCGATCAACGCATCCAACACGTCGGGTTTCATGCCCGGATAGTAATAGAGGATGGCCACGCGGTCGTCGAACGTCGGCACGATGCGGGTGACGTTCGGGTCGTTCAGCGCCAAGCTGCGTTTGTAGTCTTCGTAGTTGGTGATGACCTCCACCTTGCGATGCTGCTCGCCGTGGCGACGGTGGTTATAGACCTCCTTGATGGGCTGCACGCCGTCCTTGCGGTTCACGGTCGCCAACGGCGTGTCACCGATGGTGCGGAACGTGGAGCGGTAGGAGCTGTGCATCTTCCTCACGCGGGTGCCGCGGTGCAGGAAACCGTAGTCGTCGCTGGTGGGTCCGAACATGCAGACCATCACCTCGGCGATGTCACCGTGACCGGCGGCCGTCATGGCGTGCATGAGGTTCAACGCCGCGTCGGAACTCGGACGGTCGGAACTTCTCTGCGAGCCGACCAACACCACCGGCATGGGCAGGTTCTGGCACATGTAGGTCAACGCGGTGGCGGTGTGTGCTAACGTGTCCGTACCGTGACCGATGACGATGCCCTCGATACCTTTCTTGATTTCGTCGCCGATCTTGTTGGCCAAAGCCATGTACTCCGTCGGAGACATATTCTCGGAGAAGACGGCGAAGACCTTTTCGGTCTCCAGATTGCAGATGTCGGCCAACTCGGGCACGGCTCCATAGAGCTCGCCGGGCGAGAAGGCGGGAATCACCGCGCCGGTGCGGTAGTCCAACCGAGAGGCGATGGTGCCGCCGGTGCCGAGCAGCTTCACGTGCGGCAGACCGGGCGTGTAGGGGAACTCCTTCTCCGGAATCTTGAATACGGGCTGCGGGTCGCGCTCGCCCTTCATATCGGTCACCGTTTCGATGTCGATGCCGATGTTGTAGCCCGTGGCCACCTTCATGACGATGTGGATGTCGTCGGTGTTCTCGGCGCGGGGCAGGATTTTGCCCGAGAAGTGCCCGCGGGTGGTCTCGACCTCAGCCTTGTCCCACACGTGGACGTCGTATTTTTTGAGCATTTCCAGTGCTCTGCCTTTATATCCTTGGAATGTTACTTTGTCGTTGTTTTCCATAATTACAGTGATTAGTGATCAGTGAACAGTGATCAGTAAATTACTTGGTTGCTAATTCTGTGAAGGCGGCGTTGCCGGCACCATGTTCGCGGGCGCAGCCGAGGAGGTAATTGCGTTTGTCCTCGTCGGTGGTGTGTTTGCGGCGCGGCTGGAAGACCTCGGCCATGATGCCCATGCTTTCTTCAATCTCCTGCTTAGTCATCTTTCGGTAGCCGGTGGATTTCAGCATTTCCGTGAAGTCGGCGGTCGGGTACTCGAACAGCAACTTCAGCAAATCTGGAGCGATGGACTTGTCGAGGTTTTTCTCTTTCAGGAAAGCGAAAAGGTCATAGACCCGCTCGGCGTAGAACGGAAGCTTTCCGTACTGGCCGTGCAGATGTTTGAGCCGATGGCCGAAGAAAGTGCCGAGATATTTCGGACAGACACCGAGCTCGTCGGTGATGCGCTTGATGAGCGGGAAATAGTTGTAGGTAAGGATGTATTTGTAGCAGTCGGCGGGTACACCCCACTGGTCGAGCTGGGCGTAGCGGTCGGCGATGGATTCGGGAATGTTCTTGCGCAGCCCCTCGATGTAGTCGTTGGTGAGCGGGATGGGTGCGGAGTCGGTGTCGGGGTACATGCGGTCGGCGCCGGGCAGCACGCGCTCGAAGATGGTGGTGCCGTCGGGCAGCGCCTTGCGGGTCTCCTGCGGCACACCGTCGAAGGCCATCAGGGCACGCTCCTCGATGGTCTCCAAAGCGGTCTTCACGTCGTCGTCAGCAGCCCAGAAGATGATCTGCGCGTCGTTGTCGCCAGCGTTCAGCGCTTTGGCGGCCTTTTCGAACACGCTGCGGCTCACCACGTCCTCCAAGTCCTCGCTGGTGGCCATGTTCGGACGCTCGATACAGGCGATGACCTTCAGCCGTTCCGCGAATTCGCAGTAGAACGGATGGCCGGGCTGCGTGAAGTGCGACAGCAGGCCGGCGAACTGCGGCAGGTTGACGGCATAGACTTTCTCCCCGCGTTTGATGGCATCGGTGATGGGGTCGAAGTAGAAGTGGAACTCCTTGGGGTTGAGCTCCATATAGTTCATTTTCCAATTCTCTTTTTTGATGCGGGACTTGAGTTGCTCACGGATGGCGAGCAGTGCCCACTGGCGGAAACACTCCACATGGGTGACCTCCGGAATCCATTTCGTGTGGGCCACGCCCTTCACCTCGATGCGGGTGCCGCCCTTACAGCTCACGTTCACGTCCTGGCGTCCCGCGCCGATGCCCGTGCGCACACGGCCGGTGCTGCGGTTCAGGAAACGGATCACGTTGCCGGCCTCCTCCACCTCGTCGGGGTTCACCATGTCAGGGTATGTAACCGTTTCAATCAGAGGCATTCCCAGACGGTCGGTGCGGTAGATGCGGGTGTGTCCGATGTCGGAAACCTCGCGGCAGGCGTCTTCCTCCACGCTGAGCTGGATGAGGCGCACCTTCTTGTGGCGCAACGGAATCTCGCCGTCGATGCCGAGGATGGCGGTGCGCTGGAAGCCCGTCGGGATGGAACCGTCGAGGTACTGCTTGCGGGTGATGTGAACCTCGCCCACGACCTTCAGCTTGGAGGCGAGGGTGATTTCGAGGGCGTACTGCAGCGCCTCGGGGTTGATTGGGAACGGAGGGGTGTCGTCGACCTCGTAGGTACACGCCGTGCGGTGAGCGATGCGGTAGATGATGTTCTTGCGCGTCTTGAACTCCATGAGCGCGGTGCCGTCGTATTCGCCCATTTCCGATAGGGTGGGGCGCATGTGACGCAGCAGCTCCGCGTCGAACTGGTCCGGTTTCTGGAAGATGCCGGCGGGACAGCGGCAGAACAGTTTCTCCTTGGTGGCCAGTTGCTGGTGCACTTCCAGCCCCGACATGAACCCGATGCGGTCATAGTCGGCCTGGGTGGCCTCCTTGCGGTCCACATAGCCTATCGCGGCACGTGTGGCCTCGTAATTTTCTTGGGGATTGATGGTTTGCATATCGTTTATAGTTTCAAGTTTCAAAGATTCAAATAGTTTTCCTTGAGCAGTCCCCGTCAGGGGCAAGAGCTTGGTAGAACGATTAGGTTCAAAGTTCAAAGAGGGTTGCTTCTAAAAAAACAGCCGCAAAGATAAAATTTTTTTTATTAATCAAAAAAAACTATCTTTGCCGTTTCAAATGGAAATATCGTCAAATTATGAGAAAATTATACGCAAAATGCTGTCTTGTCTTGTGCATAATGCTGTGCTGTGGATTGTTCGCAGGCTGTAAACAGAAGATCTCGGAGGCTGATTACCAGGTGATTCCGCTTCCCAAACAGATTGACTTGAACAAAGACACGCCATTCGCGCTGACGAAGAATACCATTATTTATTATGACGAGGGAGACTCGTTGCGGCGCGAGGCCGAGTTTCTTGCGGAATATCTGTCTGACCTTATGGACAGGGATTTCCAGATCAAGCCCATTGAGGCTTCCACTCGCACAGGGGTTTTTCTGGTGGTGGACGACGAGCATTGCGGAGCGGCGGAAGGCCATTCCGATGGTTATGAGATTGACATCACGCCGGAGCGGATTGTGGTTACGGGAACGGATGCCGCAGGCGTTTTCTATGGAATCCAGACGTTGCGCAAGAGCATGCCTGCCGGCGAGAAGGTCGATGTGGTGCATTTCCCCGCCGGCACCATCCAGGATTTCCCGCAGTTCACCTATCGTGGCATGCACCTCGATGTGAGCCGCCACTTCATCCCGCTTGACTCTGTGAAACGCTATCTCGATATGATGGCGATGCACAATATCAACAAGTTCCATTTCCATCTTACGGATGATCAGGGTTGGCGTATGGAAATCAAGAAATATCCCGAGCTGACCAAAATCGGAGCATGGCGCGACGGCACAGTGGTGGGCCGCAACACCAATCAGTACGACAGCGTGCGGCATGGCGGCTTCTACACGCAGGATGAGCTTCGTGACTTGGTGGATTATGCCGCCGACCGCCATATCACCATTGTTCCCGAAATAGACCTGCCCGGCCATACGCAGGCGGTGTTGGCCACTTACCCGCAGTACGGCTGCACGGGCGGTCCCTACGAGGTGTGGCAACGCTGGGGCGTGACGGATGAGGTGATCTGTGCCGGCAACGAGGACGCCATGCGCTTTCTGGAGGATGTCCTCAACGAGGTGATGAACGTGTTCCCTTCAGACATTATCCACATCGGCGGTGATGAGTGTCCGAAGACTCGTTGGAAAGAGTGCCCGAAATGTCAGGCGAAGATCCAGCAACTCGGACTGCATGATGACGGGCGTTTCTCGGCGGAGGACCATCTGCAGAGCTATGTGATGAACCGGATGGAAAGGGTGGTGAAGGCGCGCGGCCGCCGCATTATCGGCTGGGACGAGATTCTGGAAGGCAGCATCAGTTCAACGGCGATGATCATGAGCTGGCGCGGCACTTCCGGCGGCATCGAGGCGGCCAAGAAGGGCCACGATGTTGTGATGTCCCCTGGTGACTACCTCTACTTCAGCCAAGGGCAGTCGCTGACTCCTGAAGAGGAACCTGTCGCCGCTGACGGATACCTGCCTGTGGAGCGTGTCTATTCCTTCAACCCGCTTCCGGATGCGCTTTCCGAGAACCAGAAAAAGCACATCATCGGGGTGCAGGCCAATATCTGGGGTGAGTATATCCATAGTTTCAAAGATGTGGAATACGACGCGCTGCCGCGTATGGCTGCCCTCGCTGAATTACAGTGGTGTTGTTCGGAACAACGTAATTATCAGGATTTTATAAAGCGATGTTTCAAGATGGCCAAACTCTACGATGTGTATCAATACAACTATGCGCATCATATTTTTGACTTGCAGGCGGAAGTGATTCCCAACTATGACAAAGGCTGCATTGACATCGTGTTGTCTAAATTCGGGGAAGGAGAAATCCGCTATTCGCTCGACGGCAGCGACCCTGCCAAAGGCACACTCTATTCCGACATTGTTGAGGTACGCAAGAACACGGACTTCCGGGCGGTACTGATCCGTCCCGACGGACAGACATCCGAGTACAAGACGAAGTTCCGGTTCTCGAAGTCCTCGATGAAACCCGTGACGTTGACGGAGCCGCCGCACGAGAACTACGCCTACGCGGGGGCGTCCACGCTCATTGATGGTTTGCACGGCAACCAGAACTACCGCACCGGCCGCTGGATCGGCTTTTGGGGCACGCCGTTAGAGGCTACCATCGACCTGCAGCAGCCCACGGAGATACAGCAGGTGACGTTTAACAGTATCATCAATATTAACGACTGGATTTACAACCCGAAAGACTGTGAGGTTTTTGTTTCTGATGACGGCAAGAAATTCCGCAGAGTAGTGGAAGAGCACTATGGACTTGCGGATTGGGATCATATTAACAGCATTGAATCCTACAGGTTTTCCTTCGAGCCTGTGAACGCGCAGTACGTTCGTGTGCGCATCACCGGCCATCAGCTGCCGAGCGGGCACACTGGATTTGGACATCCGGCCTGGCTTTTTGTGGATGAAATCGAAGTAGAATAGTTTAATATTAGTTAAATTATTGAAAATACACAAGTGTAAATTATTGATTGTCAAAAATAAATAAAAATTTTATTTTTGATAATAATTTAATCAAAATTTTTGTATTTTTGCGGCGTGAGAATACGATGGGCGTATGACGTGCATTGTATGGGTGTATCGCATACGCTAAGTATCACTCACGTCCATGTATATTATCCTTATGTGCATGAACACATAATAGAATGATAAGGAATAAACCAAACTAATTATTAATGTTTAAAACTAACCTGTATGGAAACAGAAAAGCAAATTGCAGAAATGGAGCTGCCACAGTTAAGGCAGATGGTGTTGGAAAACACCCGGCGAATTGAGAAAAACGAACTGATGATCAGTGAGATGCGAATGAAAAGACGAGAGGAAGAACAAAAACAACAGGAGCGCGAAACCTATTGGGATGTCGCCCGCGACGAGCATGACCGTGCCCATCGTGAACATGAGCGCGATATGCGCGAGTTGCGTAAAATTCTTCACGAACATTCCGTCAGCTTTGATGCAGCCATGAAGAGGTCTGATGAGAAGAGGGAAAAATGGCATCAGGAGTTTGATGAAAGTCTCAGGAAGTCCCGGGAGGAGGACGAGGAAAGGCATCGAAAGTTTGAAGAGGAACTGAAGAAGTCCCGGGAGGAGGACGAGGAAAGGCATCGTAAGTTTGAAGAGGATTTGAAGAAGTCCCGGGAGGAGGACGAGGAAAGGCATCGTAAGTTTGATGAGGATCTGAAGAAATCCAGAGAGGAATTTGATGAAAGTCTCAGGAAGTCCCAAGAGGAGGACGAGGAAAGGCATCGTAAGTTCGATGAAGATTTGAAAAAATCCCGAGAAGATTTCGACAGGCGAATGAAGGAGTCTGACGAGTACTTCAAAAAACAGAGGGAGGAGGATGACAAAAAATTCAAAGCAAGGATGGACGAGTTAGACAAGAGTGTGAACAGAGCAACGGAGGCCGTTTCCAATCTCGCCAGACAGGTGTCCTCCGTCACTGGAAACATCGTTGAGGGTCTTCTCGGCCCCGCGTCCCGCAAGATGTTCATAGACGCGGGCTATCCCATCAGCCGGTGCTGCAAACGGGTGCAGATTGGCGACAAAGACACACGGCAAACTGCGATGGAAATCGATGTGATGGAATATGGAGAGACCATGGTTATAGCAGTGGAGGTCAAAGCCGACTGCGAGAAAAGGGATATCAGGAAAATCCTCAAGAAGATGGCCCGTTTCAAGAAACTCTGCCCCGAACATGCGGACAAGGAGGTGCTGGCCGGTGTCGCCGCCGTGAATTTCGAAGAGGGTGCCTACGAACTGGCCAGAGAGAGCGGTCTGATCATCATCCACGTCAAGGAAGAGTCTGTTTTCGAACTTGAACCCGAATTCACCCTCGACCCCGTGCCCGACAAGTGCGTCCTGCGACGGTTCTGAAACATTAGTGATTAAGCGAAATAGCGGCTGGTTAAGAACCTAAAGCCAAAAGCTGACAGCCAATAGTGTAACCTCCATCCCTTTTTTTCGTTATACAACATATAATTGTTGTTTATGAAAAAAAGTGTTTTTCTGGCTTTTGGCATATTGATGCTTGTTTTCTCCAATGCACAGAATAATCTGACGGTAAATTCGCAGGCAAATGTGTCTGTGGATGCCATTTTACAGCAACATTTTCAAGGGGAAGGTGTGTTGATGTCGGGATACCCTGATCCGACAAGTAGTTTCGGTTTATCACCCGGTAAGTTTAACAATCAGACAACTGTCACATATCCCCAAATAGGTACTTTCAACCGAAACGGCTTCACCAATTTCCCGTTTAATACAGGACTAGTGATGACCACGGGCAATGTCTCTGTGGCAGCAGGACCGAATAATTCTACGAGCAAAGCACAGCCTGTAGTTCCATATTATAATGCGAATTGGCTGCTTAATTACACTACTGGAACAAGAGTTACCAGTGCAGCCGTTTTGGAGTTTGATTTTGTGGCATCCGCTGACACATTTACCTTCAATTATATATTTGCATCGGAAGAATATTGTGAATATGTCAATTCTGACAATGTGAATGATGTTTTCGCTTTCCGTTTGACGGGTGTTGATCCATTGACATTCCTACCAACCACAAAAAATGTCGCTGTTGTGCCAGGTTCTATTACGGCATCAAATCCAAACGGAACGCCGGTGTCCATCGGGACTATCAACCATGGACACCATTATGCAGGTACATCGGGTCCGGGAACATCTCCCTCCAACTCATCGTATTTTATTTGCAACTATGGGAATTCAAATGGTATCCAATACGACGGTTATACCACGGCTTTGTCAGCAGAGGCTGCCATCCTTGCCTGCCAAATTTACCACATGGAGTTGGGAATATCTAATGTGGGTGACACTCTGTATGACTCCGGTGTGTTTTTGGAAGAGGGCAGTTTCTACAGCCCGCGGGTGACTATTGATACGGCATGGCAGACAAGTGTGGGAGTAGGTGACACCATAATTCAGAATTGTCGAGAGCTGGATTTGACGTTTACGCTGCCTTATCCTGCGAGGACCGGCTATACCGAAATTATCATCAACCCTATCAATGCACCGGGGAACGCTGTTTTAGGGCAAGACTATTCCCTCACTTTGTCGAATGGTACACCCATTGATTTCAGTTCACCCTCGTTCATCTATGAGGCAGATAGCACTATCAAACGGGTTCATGTTAAAGTTCTGCCGACAGCCCAGTTTCCCCAAAATAATCCAGTGAAAACCGTAAAACTGGAAATTCAGACACAGGGATGTAGTGGAACTGGATTTATGAATGCTTTCCAACCTTACAAAGACACAATTGAAGTTTATCTCCGCGCCAACGACAGCATCCGCTTGCGTGACACGATCATCACAAGATGCGACTCGCTTGACACACTCAGTGTGCAGTTAGTCAGGGGTGTCCCGTCGTTCACGTATCACTGGATTGACACTGTAGGCACTGGCATCGTCAACGACTTGGTTGTTGGTACTGATGATTCCACGCTAGTCACCCCTTGCAAAATCAGACAGAGCGGCACTTACAGGGTTGTGGCCTCCGACAAATGGAATTGCATGACCGACACGGCGACGGTGCAGGTCAACATCGTCCCCAAACCCACCTTCAATCTGACCCACTCGCCCAACAAAGGCTGTGTGGGAGATTCCGTGACCCTGAGGATCCAGTTCAATCCCGACACCTCAAATCTGCACTGGAAACTCATCAACGATACCATTATCAAAGAGGATTCCCTGGATGCCACACCAAGCACCATTCAGCCTGTCATCAAACATATTAAACTGCCCGTACCCGGCTATTACGACATAGCCTTGTTTGTGGAGAGCGCTCCCGGCTGTAATGATTCCGCCAAATACCAGAACGCCATTCACGTCTCTGAATATCCTCATGCGGACTTCACCTTCGGTCCCGAAGAACCGAGTAACGGAGAGGAGGTCTTCTTCTTCAATAACTCCACAGGAGACGATATCACCGATTATGTGTGGAACTTCGGAGACGGACACTCTTCGCGTGACGAGGAACCGTCCCACACCTATCATCTGAGGGAAAGTGAGTTTATGACGGTGCTTCTGAGGGTCAGCAATTCGGACGGCTGCTCCGACGACACCATCCAGGTGGTGCCCGTGGAAGATCATTTCGCCTTGTTCGTGCCGTCAGGCTTCACCCCCAACACGGACAACAAAAACGAGATTTTCCTGCCGAGGGTGAACGATGTGGTGGGGTATGAGTTCTCGATATTCGCACGCACCGGCGAGCGTATTTTCTACACCAAAGACCCGAACTTCGGCTGGGATGGCAAGATAAACGGCAGTCCGGCACCGGAAGGCGTGTATGTGTGGAAAATCCATTATGCCCGAATCGGCACACCTGAAGAAAAAATGGTCAAGTCGGGCACCGTTACGCTCATACGGTGATTTTTGCGAAATATTCCGCGAAATCAAAAAAAATATTAAATTTGCCGTTTGTTATCATTCGGATGATGTTTTATAGGTAATAGTTGATTATGAGGAAGTTATATGCGATTCTTTGTCTGTTGGCCTTTGGCTTCCACCTCTTTGCGCAAGAACACGTCACCATTGACCAGTGTCAGAGCTGGGCGGTGGCGCAGACTTCGGCAAATGTACAGAAAGACCTCAACGGTCAGATTCTGAAGGAGAATTTAGGCAACGCTTCAGCACATTTGTACCCCAAACTCTCCCTGAATGGGAATTTTACCTATCAATCCGCACATAACCCGTGGGAAGGTACAGAATATGCGGATGTTTCCCCTTTCGACAATAATCTTCCCTACCAAATGCAATACAACATCGGCCTGGATTTCGAGCAGACCGTGTTTGAGGGTGGAAAAATCTTTTTCGGTCGTCGTTACGAGCATCTGAAAAATGAGGCTGAAATCTATAAGATCGACCTGGCTATGAATGAAATCAAAGCTCAGGTGATCAATCTCTATCTCTCCTATCTGATTCTTGACAAGCAAATGGGAATCATTGAGAATGTGCAGAGTACTTTTGATGACCAGATCAAACAGCTCAAAGTTTTGCTGCACGAAGGCGTGATATCCGCTAACACATTGTCGCAGCTGGAGTTGGAGGCATTGAAAATAGAACAGAATTACGAGGAAATCAAAGCCAAAAAGAATTCCGTCATCAGTTCATTGTCCATTTTGACAGGAAAGGATTTAAGCGATGTCGTGTTTGACATTCCTGTGTTGCCAGAGACGGATGTGTTCAACGGAAACTCCCAACGGCTGGAATTCTCTATTTTCGAGAATCAGAAGCGTCAGCTGGAGTATCAGCGCAAATTGCATTTCTCCAACAGTCTTCCGAGCCTTTCCTTTTTTGCCACAGGAGGTTACGGTCGTCCAACCTATGCATATTACCTGAACAAAAATCAATGGTATTATATGGCGGGCGTGCATTTGCATGTGCCGGTCATCGAGTGGGCGAAAACTTCCGGAGTGGGTAAGGTCATCAACATCCAGAAGGAAATTCTGCAAAGCAAGGAGCAAGATTTCCGGAATGCCAACCAGATTGCCATTCAGGACAAACTGAACGAAATACACCGAATCGAGCAGATGCTTGTCCTTGACGAGCAAATCACCGCCAAATACAAGAACCTCACCAAGACGTCCTCCAGCCAGTTGGTAAACGGCACGATTACCGCCATCGACTATATTCGGCAACATAATGATGAACTGCAATCGCTTATGAACCAAGAACTTCATGGCATCCAACTGCTGAAGGCCAAATACGAGCTGTTGGCATTGCGCGGACAGATTTGACAATAATAACTATAACTTTGAACCTGAACTTTGAACTTATAAGAATAGGAGATATTAAAATCACACTGTATGGATAAATTGTTACACATTTCGGGATCACCGCACGTTCACAGCGACGAGTCTGTGAAGAAGATTATGTGGTCGGTGGTTCTTTCGCTGGTACCGGCGTTTCTGGTATCCGTCTATTATTTCGGGCTGCCTGTCATCATCCTGACGGCTGTTTCCATTGGATGTTGTGTGCTGTTCGAGTATCTCATCCAACGTTTCATGCTGCATCAGAAGCCCTCTGTGGATGATGGATCTGCCGTGGTGACAGGTCTTTTGCTGGCCTTCAACGTGCCTTCCAATCTGCCGATATGGATCATGGTGATTGGTGCGATCGTCGCCATTGGAATTGCGAAGATGCCCTTCGGCGGTCTGGGCCACAACCCGTTCAACCCCGCATTGGTGGCGCGTGTCACCCTGCTCATCGCTTTCCCGGTACAGATGACCTCCTGGCCGGTGCCGACTCCTATTTGGGGTTTTGCCGATGCTGTGACGGGTCCCACGACTCTCGGGCTTATCAAGGAGGGCGGCGATCTGAGCCAGATTCCGACCTACGCCAACATGCTCCTCGGACAGATGGGCGGCAGCTTCGGTGAGGTTTCAGCCATTGCCCTGCTCATCGGCGCGGCCTTCCTGCTTTGGAAACGCATCATCACATGGCACATTCCCGTGTCATTCATCGCAACGGTGTTTGTGGTGGCTGGCATTTTCCACTTGGCGAACCCTGCCGAGTATGTCAACCCGTTCATCCACTTGCTCTCCGGCGGTCTCATCCTCGGTGCCTGCTTCATGGCCACCGATATGGTGACCTCCCCGACCTCTCCGTGGGGTATGATCGTGTTCGGCTGCGGCTGCGGTTTGCTCACGATCATCATCCGCCTCTTCGGCGCCTACCCCGAAGGCGTCTCCTTCTCCATCCTGCTGATGAACGCTGTGGTGCCGTTGATTAACAAAGGCTTCAAACCGAAACAATTTGCTCACTAACCCTAAAATTCTATCGATATGGCAAAGAAAGATTCTATCTGGAGATTGGTGATTGTGCTGACATGCATATCACTGCTGGCGGCATTGGCCCTCACAGGCGTCTATGCCCTCACCAAAGGACCTATCGAACTGGGTCAGAAAGAGAAAAAAGAGAAGGCTCTGCAGGCCGTTCTGCCCGACTATGAAGGCACGGTGCGAGACACTGTGATTGTGGATGCCGACAACGAAGAGATCCCCGTCCATTTGGCTATTGGCAAGGACGGTGAGCTTTGCGGTGCAGGCATCGAAACCTATACCAAGAAAGCTTTCGCGGGACGCTTTGACCTGATGGTCGGTTTTGATGCGGAAGGTACCATTGTGAATACGGAAGTGCTCAAAGCTGGCGAAACTCCTGGTTTGGGCGACAAAATCAACAAGGACAAGAGCGAATTCGCGATGCAGTTCAACCATCAGAATCCTGCGGATTTCAAACTGGTGGTTAAAAAGGACGGCGGCGATGTGGATGCCATCACGGCAGCTACCATCTCCTCCCGAGCCTATTGTGACGCTGTGCAGCGCGCATACGACATTTTTATGAAAATAAAGGAGGATTATCATGAGTAACAATAATAACAACAGCAAGTTAAGTATATTGACCAAGGGTTTTTTCAGAGAGAACCCGACCTTGATTTTGGTGTTGGGCTGCTGTCCGACGCTGGCTGTCACCACCTCGGTGACCAACGCTTTGGGTATGGGCGCGGCCACGACCTTCGTGCTGCTGATGTCCAACATGCTCATCTCCGCGTTGAAGAACATCATCCCTGACAAGGTGCGTATCCCGAGCTACATCGTCATCATCGCCACTTTCGTGAGTATGATCGATCTGCTGATCCAGGGATTTCTGCCTTCATTGTCGGCCAGCCTTGGTGTGTTCATCCCGTTGATTGTGGTGAACTGCATTGTGCTGGGCCGTGCGGAAGCTTTCGCCAACAAGAACACCGTGTTCGACTCACTGCTTGACGGTCTCGGAATGGGCATCGGCTTCACCATTGCGCTGACGCTAATCGGCGCTATCCGTGAGATTCTGGGTTCCGGCTCCATTATGGGCTTCCAGTTCATCCCCGCCGAATACCACATCCTGATCTTCGTGTTGGCTCCTGGCGCGTTCCTCGTCTTCGGCTTTGTGATGGCAGCCGTGCGCTTCCTGGTGAACAAAAGAGAGGAGAAGAAGAAACATTGCGCTGCTGAATAAGACGTGAGACGTATGATATTCATAAGTCTCAAGTCACAATTCACTGATCACTGTTCACTGATCACTGTTAAATAACAAACGAATAAAATAAAACAATGGAATATATATTAATGATAATCGGAGCTGTACTGGTCAACAACATCATTTTGGTGCAGTTCCTCGGTATATGCCCGTTTTTGGGCGTTTCCAGCAAGGTGAACACCGCCCTCGGCATGGGCGCGGCCGTTACGTTCGTCATGGCATTGGCCACGTTGGTCACTTCGCTGCTGCAGAAGTATGTGCTTGTTCCGTTGGAAATCACGTTTCTGCAGACCATTGTCTTCATCTTGGTCATCGCCAGCTTGGTGCAGATGGTGGAGATCATCCTCAAGAAGGTCAGCCCCTCGCTGTACCGCGCATTGGGTGTCTTCTTGCCGCTGATCACGACAAACTGTGCTGTCCTCGGTGTCGCCATCAACGTGACCCAGCAAACCATCATTCCCGGCCACGGTTTCTCCGTGATTGACAACACGATATACGCGGTTGCCATCGCTATAGGTTTCACCTTGGCCATCACGATTTTCGCAGGTCTGCGCGAGCAGCTCGAGCTGGTGGAAATCCCCAAAGGCATGAAGGGCGTTCCGATCGCGCTCATCACCGCCGGCATCCTCGCTATGGCGTTCATGGGATTTGCGAATCTGGTGTAAGGTTCAAAGTTCAAAGTTTAAAGTTTAAGGCCGAAAAACGAGATGGAAGAGACAAATCATTCTGTAGAGGCGTGCCATGGCGCGTCTCTACAATCATCTGATAACACGTCGCAACAACCCACGAAAAAGGTGCTTAAGAAACGTTCCTTATGGAAATCGTGGAAACGGCTGAAAGGGCGTACGAAATTCTATTTGATTGTGTTGCACCTGTTTGCGCTGGTTGGCGCAGGCATTCTTGGCGCTTGGGCTTTTTTTGAGTTGGGCTTTACCAACAACAAAGGCGGTGCTGATAAAAACAATCGATATCTTACTGAAAGTCAACATTATTTGGCATCTTCTGATTCCGTGAACAGTCAGGAGGCGGCACTTAACGGCTATCGACATCTGTCCGTTCTCCGGCAGTTTTATCCCAAAAACGCCGACCTCATCTTCAATGCCGCACGGTATAGCGACCGTCCCACTGCGGTACAGGAGATGATTTACGCCGCCAACATGTACATGCAAGAGGATGACCACGCTGACGCCTATCGTAAGATGGTCGATGATGTGGATAATATCTTGAAATCCAAAAAAATGCAGCCATTTGAGGGAAATGTGATTCCCTGGATGAACGATTCCGCCTGGCCTGCGTTGAAAGCCGCCATCTTGAAGGATTCGGCTTTGATTTACGAGGCGGCGCGGCTTACGGGTGTTGAGCCGAGATTGATTGTGGGCTGTCTTGTGGGCGAGCAGGTGCGCCTGTTCAACAGCAAGCGCGAGATGTACAAGCGGTATCTCGGCCCGATGAAGGTGCTTTCGGTGCAGTCGCAGTTTTCGCTCGGTGTCAACGGCATCAAGGATTTCACCGCCATGCAGGTGGAACGCAACCTCACCGACACCGCCTCCATCTTCTATATGGGCAAGCCTTACGAGCATATTCTCGACTTCAAGACAGAAAATCATCAGGCGGAACGTATAAGCCGTCTTACAAATTACCGGAACCATCTTTACTCATACATTTACACGGGCTGTATCCTGCACCAGACAATGTTGCAGTGGCGGCGTTCCGGTTACGACATCGTGAACCGTCCGGATATTCTGTTCACCCTTTTCAATCTCGGTTTCGCGGCTTCCAAGCCGGGTCCGGACCCGCAATGTGGCGGCTCGCACATCACCGTGCATGATGCAATTTACACTTTCGGGGTGATTTGCAACGACTTTTATTTTTCCGGCGAGCTGGCTGAACAGTTCCCGTTGAAAGCGAAACGTTTTGCTGATGAGTAAGATTGAGCTTTTGCTGCCCGCCAAGGATCTCTCGACTGGCATGACCGCCATCAACCATGGCGCGGATGCCGTTTATATCGGAGCATCGGCTTTCGGAGCGCGGCAGGCAGCAGGCAATTCCCTCCACGACATAGAGGAACTGATGCGGTATGCCCATCTCTACGGTTCCAAAGTTCATGTGACTGTTAATACGTTGTTGTATGACAATGAGTTAGAAGGAGCAAGAAAACTGCTGTGGGAGTTATATAACATTGGGGTGGATGCCGTGTTGATTCAAGATTTAGGGTTGTTGAAACTCGACATTCCTCCGATAGCCTTGCACGCGAGCACGCAATGCCATAACCATTCAGTGGAGCGAATCCAGTTCCTTGAAAAGTTAGGTTTCACGCGGGCAGTATTAGCGCGGGAAACCGACTTGGAAACTATACAACAGATTCATAATCAAACGGACATTGAGTTAGAAGCTTTTGTACACGGCGCGTTGTGTGTGAGTTACAGCGGACAGTGCTACATTAGCCGGATGATGACGGGCAGAAGCGGCAATAGGGGAGAGTGCGCCCAGATTTGCCGCACCCGCTTCGACCTGCAGGACGCCAACGGCAAAACGCTGATATGCAGCAAACATCTGCTTTCTCTCAAGGACATGTGTCGTGCCGATTATATCGAAGCTATGCTGAAAGCAGGCATTGTCTCTTTTAAAGTTGAAGGGCGGCTGAAGAACGAAAGTTACGTCAAGAACGTGACTGCCTTTTACCGTCAGAGATTGGATGCCATACTTGAGGGACATCCTGAATGTCAACAGGTTGGCAGCGGAATTACCCGCTTTTTTTTCACTCCCGACCTGCACAAAACCTTCAACCGCGAATACACTCAGTATTTCATTGATGGTCGTCGCGAACAAATTGCCTCCTTTGACACCCCGAAGGCGATAGGGGAGCCTATAGGCACTTTAGAACAAATCAACGGAAAGTATTTCTATAATCCCCAATTTTTAAAAACATCTTCCTTGAGAAGCCCCGGCGAGGACAAAAAGCTCGTTGGCGCAATCGTCAACGGCGACGGGCTGTGTTTCATCAATGCAGATGGTGAGTTGGAGGGCTTTTTGGTAAATGGAGTGGAAGGGAATCGTATTATTCCACATAAGCCGTTGTCGTCGTTTACAAAAGTTGCCCTATATAGAAATATAGACAAGAATTTCGAGAAAGTGCTGTCGGGGAAGACGGCGGAGCGGAAGATTGCGGTGGATATGCGTTTTGAGGAACTGTCTGACAGAGTGCGACTTACAGTCGTTGATGAAGACGGATGTACAGCATTCGTGGAGGAATGTCTTGAGCTGGTCCCGGCACAGCAGCCGGAAAAAATGGCTGAAACCCTGCGCACGGCTTTGTCGAAGTTGGGCGGCACACCGTTCGAGGCACGCAACATCGTTATTCCAATATGCACGGTATTTCTTCGGGCTGGGTTTATCAACGAGTTGAAAACAAAAGTGTTGGATCGGTTGGCAGCAGTCCGAGTGGAGCATTTCCGTCCTAAAGACCTTCCGTTATGCTATCATCCTGAAACCTTGTTTCAACATGCTGATTATCTTCGTAATATCACCAATGAAGCGCATAAATCTGTGTATGAGGACTTTGGAGCAAGGGAGATTGAGTACGGGTTGGACAAGACGGAGGATTATACAGGCAAAATCGTGATGACTTGCAAGTACTGCTTGCGGCACGAAATGGGATGGTGCAGCAAAAAATCTTCCGAAAAATGCCCTCCACAACCCCTCTATCTTGTTTCAGGACGTTTCAAATTCCGTTTGATCTTTGATTGTTCCTCTTGCGTGATGAAATTGGTCGCTTTGTAGTTATTTTGTTGATCTGTAAATATTTGTGGTGAGAAGAATTTTCTTCTCGCCTTTTTTTTGTCCTTAATTTTAACAGTTAATTCTTAAAAAACGAAACATAAAAAATAATTTAATTTATTTGTTGTTTTGATGTTGAATTTTTTTATTTTTGTCGCGTTAAAATTTTCATAAAAGATGATGTAATATTTACAATTAATTTAAAATATAAGATAATGAAAAAGCTGAATTTATTATTGATGGTGATATTGGTCGCCAGTATGTATTCATTGCAAGGGCAAGAAAGGCCATTTCATGTGTCATTTTCGGTGACAGATGCTTCGTGTTATAATAATGGCAAGATAGCCTACGCGTTGACAGATCCCGAAGGAAATGTTTTGGAGATGTTGCCGGAAGGACTTTCCCAAGTGCGGGCGTATTATAAACTGTCAGAATCGGATTCCGCCCATTATATGGGTTGGTATTATATGGGCGGGACAGACACGATGACGGTCAACAGCGGCAATTACATTGTGGGTGTGGAAGGCTTGCTTGAAGAAGGCGACGGATATGTTGTCGTGGACACGCATTTGTTGATGGTGGTCGGCACCACTTATCAGAAACCCGATGTTGCGGCCTTGTACAACATTCCGCGCAGGTATGAGTATGCGGGGTTGGTGCCGTCGGTGAGCTGTCTGAACACCGGACGTGTGCAGCTTCGGATTCTGAGAGGGCGTTTCCCCTATACGGTCACAGTGCGCGACCATGTTACCGGCGATACGCTCCGAACGACAGTCTTTGATGACCGTCAGTACAGCGGCACAAATCCGGATTTTTACGATTATAAAGACTATTATACTTTTGACAGTATGCCTGCCGGAAATTGGGATTTCTATTTGGAGGATGGTTGCGGATACGGTTATCCTCGTGTAAACCAAAATGTTATGGCCGCCCAGCTGCCGAAAATGAATGATGTTTATGTTTATGCTTCCACAGGTGATTTCAATGACAGCAATGTTGTGAGAGTGATTTTGGAATTGGATAGGGATGCTTCCCTGTATGAAGAATTGATGGATCAGTATGTTAGATATCGTTTTGTTTATGAGGGACTTGCAGAGGGTGAGTGGAAAAAGCTGCCCTCTTATGGCTTCTCAATGAATGTCTATGACACGGTGTCGGAAATAGGCAGGTATTGCGATATTATGGACAAGGATATCACCCTGGAATATAAAATTTCGCTTTGTGTGGATACTGTTCTTAGGAAAACGTTCCAATATTACAGACCAAATCCGAAATATTTTCCAAAAGACACAGCCGATTTGCCTGATTCTATAGTTTACGATGCGAACCCGTGCATCCGTTTTGCGTACCAGCATAGGCATTATTACAGTATCCGTTACTATAGCGATCTTTATAATGATGGAATATATGTGCCCAAAAGGGTGACTGCGGGTCAGGATCATATATATCACCGTTACCATTACACGCATCCGCTGGTGTGGGAATATACAGATGCGAGGAATGGCGGAGTAATCAAAAAGGATACAGTAGCGACAATTGTGGATTTTTCCTATTTGTACGATACAGACATCGAAGGGATTTATGGCTCTTTACAAGACACGACCATCACCATTCCTGTAGAGCGAAAACTGTTGGATGCCAAGGGCTGTGAACTTTATGCAACCCTTGACACCATGACCTTTTACCATCGCAAGGTTCTGGCTTCGAATTGTTGGAAAATCTCGTATATAGGGGATGATCATTGCTGTGAGCAGATGCGTGAAGTGCTTGTCCATACGGGATATACTCCGAGGGTGGATCCGGATGGCACCATTGTCCGGCTGGTGGTCAGTCCGTACAACAATCGTTATAATTTCGAGGCAGTTTACCATTCGGATAGCCGAAGTTGGCAGATTGTCAAGACAAGTGTGGAGAATACCTCCCTGGTGTCGGGTGGAGTTGACGGATGTTCTTTGGCATTAAAGGATTATTGTCTGCCTTCCGGACCCTATACATTTGAAATCATCACCCCGTGTGACTCGTTCACGGTCAGTGATCATATTGTTTTTCCGTATATATACAGAACCCGTTTGGTGGAAGAACCCTCTTATTCGGTAGTTCGGGAGTGTGCTAATCAGTACTTGAAATACACACGGGGAAAGTTGTTTAAGGTATTGTACAACACTTCTGCTGAGACGGGCTTGCCCTTGGATGAAGAGGTTCTGGAAGTGACGTTCCTTGTTGAAGTGGTCAGCGGACCGGCAGGCGGTTATAGCCCGAACAGATATAGGGCAGGCGATTTGATTCGTATATCACTGCCGGGGACATACGTGTTCAGAGTGTTTTCTAATCCGTTTGATGATATCTGTGAGCCGCTGGAATATTATGATACAGTGTATTTTGACGAGACTACGGTGGAGTTTGAATATGCTTATGCGCTATTGTGCGACTCGTCTTCCACTTCAGGAAATGCTTTTGTGTTGGGATCCAACGGTGTCAAGCCTTATACCTACACTTTGTTTGACCATCCAGACAAGCAAGGAGAAGTGCTTGCGGTCAATAATACAGGTGTTTTTTTGAATGTTCCGATGCAATCCGACCAAGAGATGTCTTGTCTGGTGGAAGATTCATGCCATGCTTATTTTCATGTGAACTTTTATCCGCGGGCTTTGGCTGATTTGCAGAAAATATGGTTTGACGGAGGCTTGACGGTCACTAATGCCTGCGAAGGCTCTACTATCCAGGTGCATGCATTGTCAATCGGGGATGTCCTGCAGTATGAGTGGTCGGGTCCCGACGGATTTCACTCCTTGACATCGGATCCCCAAGTCTTTGTGCCACGAGGGGCTAACGATGGCTGGTACAAGGTGGCCATACACAACAATAGTTGCGCGGAAACCCTTTACGACAGTGTTTTCCTAATGGTGAACGAGTCCCCAAGCGTTACGATGTCTCCAGATACCACCGTGTGCCCTGGCCAGCCTGTGAAACTCTTCTTCACCCCGCACAGCCCGTTTGTTGACAGTGTGGTCAACTTTACCATGGCGTTCTCCAACAAGGAGGGCGTGGAACTGCGTCATTATTCAGCCGTGTCGGGCGAAACTGTCACGGATGTTTATGTTACGACCACGGAGGCCAAGGTCTATCCGGTAATGGTGGACGATGGTCGTTGCGGATATGCAGGTGCGAATCCAGAGGACACCCTGTATCTGCATGTCCGTTCAGACGTTCTGTATGCCTGCTCTATCCAAACCCGACACGACACAGTGTGCTTCGGTGGAGACGCCCTCCTCAAAGCGCATGCCACCCTGCATCCCCCTTATACGTTGAAATGGTATGACGATTATGAATTGACGAGGTGGTTGAAGTCGGACACCATGTACGATGAGCTGGATTGGTCGTATTATGACACTGCGGAGATAGTGAACCGGACACTGCTGTACGCCGCTGTGGAACAAGAGGGGAAATGCCCGACCGTGAATGGATTGTATGAGGATACGCTGAATATGCATGATGGACTTACGCACATGGTCTGCGGGCACGGACTTAAACTCTATGATTCCGGTGGCGACATGGGGGATTACAGTGCGGATGAAATATTGGTTCATCGCTTTGTGTCTTCGGAAGGGGGACCAGTTACAGTGAGTTTCGACAAGATGGATCTTTCCACGACAGCCCATTTGCTGGTTTTCTCTGGTGGTGCATTGAATCTGGATTCTTTGTTGTATGACTTTACGGAAGGGGTGGACAATCCTGGTTTGCTGTTCTCATACGGAGACACCCTCACCCTTTTGTTCACAGGAGGCAGAATGCTTTCGTCAGGTTGGAGCGGTTTAGTGGAAACATTCCCCGGCGTGGCCATCGCTATTCCGATGCAATCCAATTCCGTATCGCTTCAGGATGAGGTATGTCAAAGGGAATCAGGATATTACGAAGACCCATACGGCATATCTCCAGACGTGGCTTCCTACGAGGAACTGAGTGAGGCGGTACAGCAGCCGGGAACTTATACCTTTATCCAAAATTTGGAAGGCGCTGGTGTTCGAGGATGCGACTCAATGGTGACGTTCACCCTCGTGGTCAATCCGCCCTCCGATGAGGTTTGGCTTTATGACACCACGATAGTGTCCGATAATCCATATACATCCAAAATAGATGATCACTTTGTGGACTTGGACGTTTCATCGCCTCATGAAGCAGATTATCACCTTGTTCTTCAGACAGATGAAGGTTGCGATAGCATTGTGGTACTGCATCTTACCGTGATGGAGAAGCCTTGCTCCGACATTGTGGTTGACACGACGGTTTATACCTGCGGCTATTATATATGGGGTGGTGAAGAGTTGACTTCTCCAGGGGTTTATGAATACTCCTACTTTACCGAAGACGGATGTGATTCTTTGGTTAGACTGCATCTTGAAAAAGGAGGACCTGTTTATGACACGCTCTATTACGTTGTCATGCCGGAGCGAGTGATTGACAATCAGGTGACTGTAGCCTGCATGACCTTTTATGACGTTTTTACTCCGGGACTTTATATGCAGACAGAATATGTTAATTCTACTAATGGAGGCTGTGATTCGGTCATTACCGTGTATTTGTTCGTGGAAAGCATACAGGAACTCGATGTGTGTGAAGCTGAATATGGTGATGATGGATCCTGGAGGAGTTTGACAGATCATTTGGAATGGGAAGGTCAGCCATTTGATTATATGATGACAGGAGGAAGCGGATATTATGAGTTCCCTGGTGAGTTGACCTTGAATGGAGTCACTATTGATACGATAACCTACTTGTCGCTGACAGTGAACCCGACGGGTGAGAGTTCAGATGTGCTGGATTTGTGTTTGAGTGGTGACACTTATACTACTGACTATAATGGTCAAGTGTCGGTTACGGTGAATGCCGATGGGAGTGTTACTGCTTCGTCCTTGAAACCTGATGAGGTGGAGGTGATTACAGATGTTGGCGAGGAAAATACGATTGTCCTGCGAATGAAAACGCAGAACGGCTGCGACAGCATTGTGACATTGACGGTGAATTACGAATATGTGCATCACGAAACATTATACAAAGATACGTTGTATGCGGATGAACCATATACGATAGTGTTCTCGAATCATGAGTTTACGGTGAATGGTCCAGGTGTTCAAACTTACACGGAAACACTAACGGGAAGTAATGGCTGCGATAGCGTTATTACACTACAATTGATTGTCAATCAAAGGGCTGAAGGTGATACGACGGCAGTGGCCTGCGAGAGTTTTTCTTGGCGGGGCGAAACTTATACGGAAACCGGCGAATACACGCAAATCTTGACCGATGTGACAGGTCGTGACAGCGTGGTGACGCTGCACCTGACGATCAACCACAGCGCGACGGGCGATACAATGGCGGTGGCGTGCGAAAGCTTCACGTGGCATGGAGAAACCTACACGGAATCGGGTGATTACCAGTTTAATACGACCAATGCACTGGGTTGCGACAGCGTGTTGACCTTGCACCTAACGATCAACCACAGCACGACGGGCGATACAATGGCGGTTGCCTGCGGAATCTTCTCTTGGCACGGAGAAACTTACACGGAATCGGGTGATTACCAGTTTAATACGACTAATGCATTGGGTTGCGACAGCGTGGTGACCTTGCACTTGACGATCAACCACAGCACGACGGGCGACACAATGGCGGTTGCCTGCGGAAGCTTTACATGGCATGGAGAAACCTACACGGAATCGGGTGATTACCAGTTTAATACGACCAATGCGCTGGGTTGCGACAGCGTGGTGACGCTGCACCTGACGTTGAACCACGCCACGACGGGCGATACAATGGCGGTTGCCTGCGGAAGCTTCATGTGGCATGGAGAAACCTACACGGAATCGGGTGATTACCAGTTTAATACGACCAATACACTGGGTTGCGACAGCGTGGTGACGCTGCACCTGACGATCAACCACAGCACGACGGACGATACAATGGCGGTTGCCTGCGGAAGCTTCATGTGGCATGGAGAAACCTACACGGAATCGGGTGATTACCAGTTTAATACGACCAATGCATTGGGTTGCGACAGCGTGGTGACCTTGCACTTGACGATCAACCACAGCGCGACGGGCGACACGACGGCGGTTGTCTGCGGAAGCTTCCTGTGGCATGGAGAAACCTATACGGAATCGGGTGATTACCAGTTTAATACGACCACTACGCTGGGCTGCGACAGCGTAGTGACCTTGCACTTGACGATAAACCACAGCGCGACGGGCGACACAACAGCGGTTGCCTGCGGAAGCTTCACGTGGCACGGAGAAACCTACACGGAATCGGGTGATTACCAGTTTAATAAGACTAATTCATTGGGTTGCGACAGCGTGGTTACCTTGCACCTGACGATCAACCACAGCGCGACAGGAGACACGACGGCGGTGGCGTGCGACAGCTTCATCTGGCACGGCGTAGAATACACGTCAACACCGACAACAGCCCCGACGTTCACCTACGAAACGGTCAACGGCTGCGACAGCGTGGTGACCCTGAACCTGACGATCAACCACAGCGCGACAGGAGACACAACGGCGGTGGCGTGCGAAAGCTTCACGTGGCACGGCGTTGAATATACGTCAACACCGACAACAGCCCCGACGTTCACCTACGAAACGGTACACGGCTGCGACAGCGTGGTGACGCTGCACCTGACGTTGAACCACGCCACAACCGGTGACACTACGGCGGTTGTCTGCGGAAGCTTCTCTTGGCACGGAGAAACTTACACGGAATCGGGTGATTACCAGTTTAATACGACTAATGCATTGGGTTGCGACAGCGTGGTGACGCTGCACCTGACGATAAACCACAGCGCGATGGGCGACACAATGGCGGTTGCCTGCGGAAGCTTCATGTGGCATGGAGAAACCTATACGGAATCGGGTGATTACCAGTTCTATACGACCAATGTGCTGGGTTGCGACAGTGTAGTGACGTTGCACTTGACAATAAACCACAGCGCGATACAGGCAATTTCCAAAACTGACGAGGTTTGCGGCGATGACGGCAGCGTGACGGTGGCGGCAGCTGACGGCCTTGAGCCGATAGAATACTCCTTGGACGGGGTGAACTACCAGTCCTCGAATGTGTTCAACGGCTTGTCGGGCGGCAGCTACACGATTCATGCCACGGACGCCAACGGCTGCGAGGCCACGACGAACGTGACGATTGCATCGGCTCCGGTAGCCGAGCTGAACATCATCTGTCCTCCAACCTACTATGACACGTTAGCATACGGTGACTGCGTGATGGAGATTTATCCCGAGGCGTTCGGTACACCGACCGCAACCATTTATCCTGCAGAATGGCCGTTTGAGATAAACAGCGAGATTCCTGAAGAAAACCTCTACTACGAGGGCACGACGACGATTACCTACACGATGACAGACCTGGTGTGCGGCAACACGGTGACGTGCGACCAGCACATTGTGGTGGTCTTCCCGCAGTGTCCTGACGCTATCGACTGCGAGGGCAACGTCTATCACGGTGTCCGTATCGGTTGCGACTGCTGGACGCAGACCAACCTGCTGTCGAACTGCTACGGCGATCCGAACGAGTGTGTGGAGAGCGGCGAGTGCGAGGATCCGATACCATGTGTGTATGAGTATGAGAGCGAGTCCTTCCCGGATGTGGATCAGAATGTGGATATCTACGGCCGACTGTATTGTGCGGAAGCCGCTTTGGACGACAGCGTGATCAACGAGCACGGCCATATCCGCGGTATCTGTCCTGAGGGATGGTACCTGCCGACACCTGAAAAGTACGAAGAGTTGTACCAGTATGGAGGAGGCACGAGCATCTTGACAGCCAACGGATTACGTTCACCATTGTACTGGCTTGACGGTGGCGGCGACGATGCCACGGGCTTCAGGGCCTTGCCGGCGGGTTATTACAACGGTGCCGCCCAGCAGTATGAGCGGATGCTGTTGGATACCTATTTCTGGGCCACGGAGGTGATTCATGGCGAGGTTCACAGCACGGCATACAAGATCACCTATGACTGTAGTGAAATCCAACGCACAGACATCCACTCCGGTTATGGCATCAGCGTAAGATGCGTCAAAGAGAAGGATTAGTTATTGCAAAAAAACGTAGGGGCGTATCGCATACGCCCCTACGTTTTTTCACGCCTCTGCGTTTTCCTAAGGAAGGTCGTTATTCGTTGATTTTCAACAATCGCGCCTTCAAGGTGTTTTGCAGCAGACAGGCGGTGGTCATAGAGCCGGTTCCGCCAGGGGTAGGGGTGATGGCCCCGCATTTCTTGGACACCTCATCGAAAAGGACATCGCCGCAGAGTCGGTACCCCTTTGGCAGTTCAGGTGCTTCGAGACGGTGGATGCCCACGTCAATCACAGTGGCTCCCTCTTTCACGTAGTCGGCAGTGATCATTTCGGGTTGGCCGATGGCAACAATAAGGATGTCAGCACGTTGGCACACTTTTTTCAGATTCTGGGTGTGACTGTGGCAAACGGTCACGGTGGCGTTAATGCTTTTCTGAAGCATTAGCATGGCCAGCGGTTTTCCCACAATATTGCTGCGTCCTACGATGACGCAATTCTTGCCTTTAGTCTCGATGTTGCTCCGTTGGATGAGCTCAATGACTCCGTGCGGCGTGGCGGGCAGGTAACAGTCCTTCCCCAACAACAGGTTTCCCATATTCATGGGGTGGAAGCAGTCCATGTCTTTTTCGGGGGCCACGTGAGCCGTCACTTTGTCAACGGAGATGTGCTTCGGCAGCGGCATCTGGATGATATAGCCGTCAATCTCCTCGTCACGGTTCAGGAAGTCTATCGTGGATAGAAATTCCTCTTCCGTGGTGTTGGCGGAGAGGTGATAGACGGAGGAAATGAACCCCACGCCTTTGCATTGTTTCTCGATGCTGCTTACGTAGCTGAGCGCCGCCCCGTCATCGCCAGCAATGACTGCAGCAAGATGAGGTGCGCGCAACCCTTTGTCCAACAAACCTTTAACAGAAATGGCGATTTCCGTTTTGATATTCTCGGAGATGAGTTTTCCGTCAATGATAGTGGCCATGTCCTTTAGCGTTGAAGTTGTTGCAGTTCAGTTCTCTTTTTGTCGAGATTCTTTAAATTTTCCTCCAATTTCACATCGTTCTTGTGCAGTTCATCGTTCAGTTTGAGAAGGGATTTCTGCATGCTGGATTGTGATTTTTGAAGTGTTTGTTTTTCTTTGGCAGCCGTGGAAATCTGTTCTTTGATGGATTCGTTGTGTGTTTGGTTGTAGCTCTCTTGGAGTTTTGCGATTTCTGCGGTTTTGGCTTCCACCTGTGCCACATTGAGTTGCATGTCCTCATTCATCTTGGTGGCTTTTTGCTTTGCTTTCTCCTGATCTTTCTCCAAGTTGGTGCGATCTTTTTCAAGAGAAGCAATTTCATCCTTTAACTCGTTGATTCTCAAAGTGATTTTGTAAGCCTCCACATCGTTGGGGAATGCTTCGAGGAAAGCGACAATGTTTCTGGAGGTGCGGGGATCGTTCGAGAAAGTGATGCAATTTTGGTTGCCTGTGGAGACGACCAAGGTGACTTGTGTGGCTTTGTTTTTCTTTTTCCCGACTTCGGCGGTTGTGAAATACACATCATAGCGTGCTTCTCCGAATGCGGAGCAGGGTTGGTTCGAATACACATAATACCCTTTTTTCTTGCTGCCTTTCATCAAAAAGTTTTTTTCGAATTTGTCAGCCATGGCATTTTCGACAATGTCGGAAGGGGTTTGTGCGATGTTTATGGTAAATCCGTTAAGTTGCTCTTTGCCGAACAAGGCAACTGTCTCATTAACTCTTTGGGCTGATAATGAGCAGAATACGAAAGCAAATGCCAATAATGCAAAAATTTTTTTCATCGTTTTAAAATTTAGTGATTCTTCTTTTTTTCAAGCTGCAAAGATAAAAAATTTATTTTTGCAGCCTAATATGACAACGATAATTAATTTTTTGCGGAAGATGGATTTTCCCGTCTATTTGGCTCCGATGGAAGGGGTTACGGATGGTGCGTTCCGTCGTATCTGCAAGGAATATGGTGCAGATGTCTTGATTTCGGAGTTTGTCTCTTCCGATGCTTTGTCACGGGAGGTGGAAAAGAGTATCCGGAAAATGGATTTCACCGAGGAGGAGCGTCCATACGGGGTCCAGATTTTCGGCAGCAATGAGGCCGCGCTGGTGTCGGCAGCTCAGCACGCCGCAGCGTTCAAACCCGATTTCATTGACATTAATTGGGGTTGTCCGGTCAAGAAGATTGTGAGCAAAGGTGCCGGGTCCGCCATCCTGCAGGACATCCCCAAGATGGTGGCTCTCACCTCCGCGGTGGTCAAAGCGGTGGACCTTCCAGTGACCGTGAAGACCCGTTTGGGGTGGGAGAGTGCCGACAAACCCATCGTGGAAGTGGCGGAACGATTGCAAGATATTGGCATACAGGCGATTGCCATACACGGCCGTACACGCGCCCAGCAATACGGGGGAGAAGCCGACTGGACTCTTATCGGAGAGGTCAAGAACAACCCCAGAATGCATATCCCCGTCATCGGCAATGGGGATATAAACAGTGCGGAGAAAGCCTTGGAGTACCAGGCGAGATACGGTGTGGATGCGGTCATGATCGGTCGCGCCGCCATCGGCAATCCATGGATATTCCGCCAAATCAAAGCTTTGCGGAAAGGAGAACCCTGCCATGATCCCGATTATGAGGAAAGGGTTTCCCTGGTGATGAGACATTTGCGTGAAAACATGAGCGCAAAGGGTGAACGGGCCGCTGTGATTGAAATGCGTACCATGTATGCCGGATATTTTCGGGGCGTTTTCAATTTCAAACCGAAACGCATAAAATTGATGGCTGCTACTTCGTTGAAAGAGTGCGAAGAAATTTTACGCGGTTAGCTTTTTTTTTTTCTGACGAAACATTTTTTTTTATATTTTTGCCACCTTATTTGTTTAAATTAAAGTGAGGTGTGTGTAGTTGTGTTTTGCCCACTTTGATACAATAAGGGAAAAATGGACAGAAAGTAATTGTTGTAAAATATATTAGGCTGAATATCAATGTTTTGGAATAATATAAAGTGTAAAAATATGAAAAGAAGATTATTTGTTCTTTTGGTTGTTTTGTTTCCTGTGCTGCTGTTGGCACAGCCTATGGACACCACCACTATCTTCAGAGAAAATTTCGAAGGAGATTCTATTAAGATGACCGTGTCCCATTTGCCGGCGGGCGGTGGCACACTCGGTGACTGGCGAATTGTCGGCCCCAACCACACGTATCCCGCTACATGGCATAACTTGCCGTTGTACAAATCCCCGGTCAATTCTTTCCACTCACCGGTGTATTCATCCGCAGGTAACTCGCAGGCTTCTACGGATGCCATTCCGTTGTCTTCACCTGGTTTGGATGTACACTATGTGTATATCGATTTCGACCACATCTGTAAGGTTAACTACTTGGACAACGCCACCTTGTACTATCAGGTAGCCGAGGGGTTTGACGAGTACGGGAACTACAACTGGGGACAGTGGAAAATGCTGAACTTCGCCAGCAACAGCGATTTCTACTATGGCGATGCGAAAAGCAACAACAATTCTGCTTTCAGCGGCGGTGCCTTGTCTGACAAAATGTACCCCAACTGGAACTCGAATTCACTTTATGCGGTTCCCAACAACACATGGTGGCACCACGAGATGATCGATCTCACCTCCAAGATTTTCCTCGAAGGGACCAACCCCACCCATTTCCGTTTCCAGTGGCGTTTGAACAAGACCTCCCCGTCCACCTCCGGTACGGATACCTGTGCGGGTTGGTATATCGACAACGTGGTTGTCCGCCTGTCCAATTGCGAGCTGATACGCCCTGCGATCACCATGGTCGCCCCGTTCTTCTATAACACCAACAACTCTTTCACCAACGACGTGGGACCCTACACCATTAAAGCCAAACTGTTCGACAACGACTCCATTGCCGAGAACCTGGTGCAGTTCAGCTATGAGATCAACAGCGGCCCTACGGTCATAGTTCCTAACACGTTCACCAGCAACAGTGGTCCGATCGCCAGCGGTCACACTATCCAGGCCCAGTGGGAGTTGCCCAGCATCTGTTATCAGGATACTATCTATTACCACATCTATCTGGAGGACACTCACGGGAGCAGTACCCGCTTCGACACCTTCCTTGTGGCACACCATAACTATACCAACATTCAACAGAATGATATCCGTCTTGACAGTCTGAACTCGATGCCGCACTGTCTGATCACCAACACCCCGCAGGACATCGTGGTCTATTTTACGAACCGAAGCGATGCTCTCCATTCCCCCAACTCCTCCACTATGACCTCGGGTACATTCACCATACAGGTCCGGGATGAGAACAACGTGTTGTTCCACGACACCACTTTAACGTGGACCGGCGACATCTGTTTCGACATCCCGTCGTCATTGCCTTTAGGATCGTTCACACCTCATCACGGCTACAACTACGTGACCGTCTTTGTGAACACCCGTAACGGGCAGGTTGACGGCTACCATGCCAACGACACTCTTGAGATTGCCCCCTATTCCTGTGACAGTCTGTTGAGAGGGGATTATACCGTGGGCGGTGTCAATCCAGACTTCGCGGACATGAACGCGGTCAAGGAGGCACTGTCGTTCTGCGGTCTTGGCGGTCCTGCTGTGTTCCACCTGCGTCCGGGCACCTATACGGATTTTGACTTTACCGAGAACTATATTAACCAGTCGGCTGAGAACACGATCACCTTCCAGGGCGACGATGTGAACACGGTGATTGTCACGAACAACGTGAAGAACTATTTCTTCAAGAACCTGACCATTCAGGGTAAAGAGATTGCCACTCCTTCACGTGGTGTGGTGGTCCGCGGAAACGGAAGCACCAACATCTTGTTCGAAGGTTGTAAGATCACGGCTTACAACACCCACTCCACGGATGTGGCAAGCAGCGCGGTGACCCGCACGACAGCCGCCACCACCTATCCCGACACGATTGTCATCCGCAACTGTGAGATCACGGGCGGTAACTTCGGTGTCAATTACACGGGATCCAACACGCGCAAGAACCAGGTTACCATTGACGGCTGTGATATAACCTCTTGCTACAGGGGTATTTACACGAAATACACCAATGGACCGATCATCAACAACCATATCAAGCAGGTGGTTTCCACCAACCCGCAGAATTTCACCGGTATTTACACGGATTATCCAGTGGGAGCAGATATCAGGAACAACACCGTCGATTCAGTCGTCAAGTTGGAATACGGTATATATCTGGGCAACGCCGCCAATTCCGCGGACTTCTATATCCGCGGTAACCGTGTTCATGTGGGCAACGGAACGGCGGGTATTTATGTCACCTCCAGCTCCTCGACGAACAACATCACCGGCTACCTTTACAACAACGAGGTGATTCTTTACCCGGTGACCTCGGCCAACAGCTATGCCATGCAGATCAACAGCAGCAACGGTCTCAGACTGGTCAACAACAGCTTCCTGGTCAAGTCTGACGCTCCGTACAGCAATTCAGCGGCCTTGTATATAAACGCCACAGGCAATCTGGCCACATACCTGCACAACAACCTGCTGCTGAACCAGGTGGTGTGCAGTGACAACACGGACTATCCGCTCTATCTGAACTCGTCATCAAAGGCACACGGCAGTTACAACGATTTCCATTCCGGTTCTGGCGTGATAGCCTACAAGACGGTTCCGAGAAACACCGTCGCGGAGTTGGAAGCTGCGGACACAAACCTCAACCACAGCATCTCGCTGCTGCCTCCTTTTGCGAATGTCACGCAATCGTTGCTGCCGTCCTCTTTCACGGGTTTGGAATGCTGGCGCAACAGTGCCGTCATGGAGGACATTCGCGGGATGAACCGTTCCGAGGTCACCTACATGGGTGCCTATGCGGATGCGATACCCGCCATTGACGCTGCCCTCACCGCCCTGGTGAGCCCGGCACTGGGCGAATGTCCCCAACTGTCGTATGACATCACGATTGAAATCACCAACAAGGGTGCGCAGACCATCAACTTCGCCACTAACCCAGCAGTTGTCCATCTGCATTCTGGAGCCATGAATCTGGACCAGAACATCCCTGTGAATTCCGGCTCTGTCACGGCGCTGAACAGCATGAACAAGGTTCTGATACAGAATGCGAGCATCCCTGTGAACCAACCCGTTGACTTCACCATCGTCCTCACCACACAGGGAGACAACAACTCCGGCAACGACACTTTGAGTCAGATATTCGTTTTGGAGACGATTGTTCCCGACTATGAGGAGAATTTCAGCAACGGCACGCAGCAGACCTGGACAATCCAGCAGGTATCCGGTGCCGGTAACTGGACGTTCCAGAACGGCACGGGCGTGAATCCTGCCATAGCCCCGGTTTATGGTACGGGCCGTCTCTACTTCAACTCCAAGAACTTCAGCACCTCCACGGTGTCACGCGCCATCCTGCCGGTGGTGACCCTTACCGGCTCCACGAACCCCATCCTGGAACTGTGGTTCGCTCACGACAACACCTCCAACAAGAATGACGAGGGTGTCACGGTGAAGATATCCACGGACGGCGGCGTCACCTATACCAACATGATACCGGAGGAGCAGACAACCGCCCTTCTTAAACGTTATAAACAGACGGCGACCACCCCGGAATGGGCACTGTACACGTACAACCTCTCCCCCCACCGAGTACTCGATGCGCGGCGTGGTGAGCGCCCTGGTGCGGAACGAGGGCGCACAGCCCCAGAACAACGTGCAGGTGTATCTGAATGTCACCGGCGCGAACGAGCAGTGGCAGGACACCCTTACAATCCCGAGCCTGCCTTATCATGCCGAGACGCTGGTCACCTTCCCTGACCACCAGTACAGTGTGCAGGAGGTGAAGGATGTGGAGGTGCGAGCCGCCAATGACCAGCAGAACCTCAACAACACCCAGCACTGGCGCATGGTGACCACGCAGAATGTCGCCACCATCGCGGACACGACCACGGACATCCTCCTTCTGGGCGACTACAACAACATCATCCGTCCGTGTGTGAGATACAAGACCAACGAGGATCTGGCGGTGACGGCCGTGAAATACTATTACGACCAGACCTACATAGCCAATCCTGATAACGGATTACGGGCATTTGTGTCAGACGCGTCGGGCAACATCCTCGCCACATCCGAGAAGGTGGACTTCAGCACGCTGCAGCAGGGAGCGTGGAACACGATCCCCATCCGCAATTTCGCTTTGACCAACACCACCGGCGAGTTCTATGTGGGCTTGGAGATGCTGGCACAGGGCAACTATCTTGTCGCCCAGGTGGAATCCCCGCTTCGCGACTCCACGTTCTACTACTTGCAAAACGGCACGTATGTTCCACAGACGAGCGGGCGTTTCATGATCGGTGCGGTGGTGGACACGCCGTTCGTGCATGACATGGCCATCCTGGATCTGGTAAATCCGGTTACGAATTGCGATTTGGGTCATGAGCACCTGAAAGTACGGATAACCAACAACGGCACTACGGACATTGTGCCTCCGATCCAGCTGCATTACACGGTCAACGGCGGTGCGGTGGTGACCGAGGATTTCACGGACACGCTGCGCAGCCACGAGACCACGGTGTTCACGTTCTCCAGCATCTATGATTTCACGAACCATCTGATCGATTACGATTCCAACTACATCATCAGCCTCTGGTCCACCAAGCTGGATCAGGACCGTCTGACCTACAACGACTCGTTGGATGTTTTGGTGATATCCCGCGGCAAGTCCCCGCTGCCGATAGCTCCGGACACGGTCATCGTGAACTACCACACCACGGCGACGCTTTCCGCCCAGCTCCCCGCCTCCATCCCGGAGGGTGTCATCGCTTGGTACACCAACACGGGCTACGAGTCATGGAACCTGCTGGGTTACAGCCCCACCTATACGACCCCGCTCATCTATTTCGATACCACCTACTATGTTACGGCCAATCCAGGCGCTGTGTATGACACGATTGTGGGAACAAGCACTTCAGGCCCCTCTAACACGGATCCTATCAATTTCAACAAAGGTGTAAATAGGAATCGAACCCTTTATCTGGAACAGCAAATCGGCCACCACGGCACTATTTCTGCTTTCGCCTATAATGTGAACACACCGGCAAGTGCTGCGGCTGCAGACGGAGTACCCATGAAGATTTACATGAAGTGTACGAATGACAATACGTTAACTCCTAACATCAACTGGGATGACGAACTTATCGGGGCCACGTTGGTGGTGGACGAACGTGTCTATTTTGACCATACAGGATGGAATTATTTCAATTTGCTGACCCCGTTTGATTTCAACAGCGGCAACTTGGTGGTCTATGTGGAAACCAATTGTGCGGACTACTGTACCGGAACTGTCAGTGCAACCAATAACTGTGGTGCTCCTAAATTTTATGTGTCAAGTGCTGCTTCAGGAAGCTGCTATACGGAGTCACAAAATACTGCCGCTCAACTTACAGGAAATCAAACTGCTAAAAGCA
The DNA here is from genome assembly GCA_900315245.1 of uncultured Bacteroidales bacterium. GTDB lineage: Bacteria > Bacteroidota > Bacteroidia > Bacteroidales > WCHB1-69 > F23-D06. The sequence goes on along the minus strand of OMYJ01000011.1, from coordinate 8,074 downwards.
AGCATATCAACACCCGTTTCATGGTGGCTAACCTGGAGTGCGGAAGTGAGAAGGTGCCGATGCGTATCCATGTGCCCGACATCCCGACCTACGATGTGGAGACCCAGGAGCTGTTGGAACCTGTGACACAGTGCGCTCTTTATGACGAGCATATCAAAGTGCAGCTCAAGAACATGTTGAATATCCCGATTCCTGCCAACAAAGTGGTGGTTCATGCGGTCTTCAACGGATCTGAGATCACCCAAACGATTGCGGACACGTTCGCTTCAGAAGAGGTGAAGGAAGTGTTGTTTGACACTCCGTTCGATTTCAGTGCTCCTACGTCAGACATCACATTTAATTATACAATATATACTACATTAAATAATGAGTCTGTCGTTTATACGGGCAACGACACCATTACGGGCAGCTTCGTCTCCTATCGCACGGCTTATCTGCCTGACAGCATTGTCTATACAGGTGCATATACGCGTCCCGATACTATTTTGAAACTGGCTGACAGACCTGCCGACATCAACCAATATTTCTTCCATTGGAATGAGACTGCTGCACCATTCTATAGTACAAGTTCATCGAACAATGTCCAAACCTTGTTCTATGCGACACCTGCACTATATGATACCATGGTTTATTGGGTGTCAGGAAAGACGAAAAATGCGACCCCGTCGTCATTGGGTAACCATTCTTGTGAAACGAAACGTATTAAAGTGATTGTTAATGTGTTCCGTCCACAATATGATTTCAGTACGGATGAATTGATTTATCCGGTTTCTTACCAGTGTCCTACCTCCTTGAGTCCGAACCTTCAGGTGTCTGTCACCAACCGCGACACCACATCAACATCCGTGATACCGGCGGGTACATTCAACCTGAACGCGCAGTTCACGGGTTCCGCAAACGTCAGCGGTACCAGTCTGATTAACGATCCTGTCGCTTCATTGGTTAAGGACACCATCACTTTTGATAATGGGACAAATCTTGGTTCCGCAACGCAGAACCGGATTTACCAATATGTGGTCTATACCACGCCGGCGGATGCCTCGATGCCCGTCTATAAGGCGAACGACACCATTTCCGGTACCATCTACATTCCTGCACTGCCTGTAGCACCCCAACCGTTGACTTACACGGTGCCTTACGGTGGTACGCAGACGGTTACGCCTGGCACATCTGCCTTGAACTATTACTATTTCTATGAGAATGCCAGCGACAACCAGGCGATGGCAGAAGGCAATAGCTTCACCACTGAACCGATTTACAGTCCCACCACGTATTACTACAGTGGCCGTGTCGAGTCCAACGGCTTCAACGCCCCTGTGATTGTGGGTACGGGCAGTAATCATGACGATGTGATGTTCAACCTTGAAAAAGGACATTCTTATGCCAAGGTGCTCTACCGCAAGGAGGATTTGGGTGCGAAAGGCCGTATCGACAGCATCTATTTCTCTGTATCAACAGCGGATGTGAACGGCGTTTCGATCCCGATGAAATTCTGGTTGAAGGACACCACCGCTGTACAGACCATTGGTACGGGCAATAAGAGTATCAACTGGGCGGGCGAAACTGCCAATGCCACGTTGGTGTTTGATGGGGAAATAGCTCTCGACCACCAAGGTTGGATCGGTTTTGCCGTGGAAGGTGGATATGATTATAACGGAGAAGGTTTGTTGCTGTTCGCTGAACACAACTGCGGTGATAATGGCGGTTGTACGCAACAAAACGGAACGTTCGGTGTCAGCCCCAAACCGAAATTCAACAATTCTTCATTCTCTAAGATAGGCTATTTCCATACGCCATCAAGCACAGGACCAGTGACTGGTTCGGCCTCTTTCCAAAACAAGAGCTATCGTGTCAATACGAAATTCAACAACACCACGGTGCCGCAGCACGATGTGGGTGTGGTGGCTATCACCGCCCCAGTCCCGCAAACCAGCAATTTCACGAACAACGAGACCGTGACGGTAACCGTCCAGAACTTCGGCTCCCAGGCCGCTTCGAACTTCCCGGTTTCCTACCAGTTGGACAATAACACGCCGGTCACCCAGAACTACAGCGGCTCATTGGCTTCCGGTGCCACAGCGACTATGACGTTCAATACTCATGTGGACCTGACCGGTGTCTATTTCCCGACTCCGTTCAAAGCCTATACGGGTCTCACCTCCGACACTTACCATGCCAATGATACCACTATGGTATATCTGACTGCCGATGGTTCCCGTCCGTCACGTCCTATGACAAGCCACGACGGTGCCCATATCACCAATGTTTCTATGGCGGCACTCAACAACGGTGTCGGTATGCCCTACACGAATCATTCGGCTGCTCCTGGTGACGGTTGGTACACCGACTACACACAGACGGTTGCGCCCGTGGAACTGCTTTTGGGTCAGGAATATCCTCTTTCGGTTACACATGCCTTTACCGCTTCAACAACGAAGAATGTCTGGAAGAGAGCCTATATAGACTTCAACCGTAATGGTGTTTTTGAACCGAATAATAGTGAAGAGTTTATTTTCAATGCCGGTCTCGTTATTCAAGCCTCTGACAGTACTCCCTCCATATACATTGTGAATGTGCCGACAAACGCAGTGGCAGGATTAACTCGTATGCGTGTGATTTGTTCCTCCGTACAGTTGACGACCTCGGGCAACACACCTAACTGTCCTTACGGTTATTACAATGGTGATGGTGAGACTGAGGACTATGCCGGTGTCTCGGCAATCAGGCATCCTGACGGCGAGGTGTGTGCCGACACCAATGCCAATATGCGTATTATTATTCGCAACTATGGTACGGTGTCCCAGACTTTGAGTGCTGACAACGCGCTGGACATCACAGCCACGGTTACAGGAGCGGTTCCTGGTACTTACAACAAGGTGGTGACTAATGGCGTGATTCCGCCGAACAGCGACATGATGGTGACCATCCCGAATGTGAATCTCAGTGCTCCTGGCCAGTACCACGTGAACGTGCAGATTACCTACACGGGCGATCAGTACCATACCAACGACATACGCAACATTGATGCTTCGGTCTCTGACATTCCCGTTGAGCAGTTGCCGTTTGTGGAGCCGTTCAACAACCAGAGTACCGACCAGTCTAATCCGGTGATTCCCGGCTGGGATGTTGTAAATGATCATCAAAACTATTCATGGAAACCGGTTCGTCATGCTGTACACTCTGGTGGTGGCCCCGGTCATGACCATACGTATGGCGGTACGTTCCAGCAGGATCTCGGTTGGTATTACGCCGCGTCAGCCAGCAGCAATTCAAACAGCATAAACAAATGGACGACACTGACCAGTGGCTGTATCAATATGCACTATCGCAATGGTTATCCTTCAGAACTCAACTTCTACAAGTATTTGGTCAACAAAAATGGTTCAGAGTATAAGATGTTCGTGCAGGCAATTCCTGGCAGTGATTCTAGTTACATTGACTTAGGACTGCTCACTCAAAACGATGGTGGTCAGACCGGTGCCGATGATGAATGGAATGACACACTCTTGGTGCTGCTTGATGTGGACGAGGTCGCGCGTTTGCGGTTCAAGATTTCCCAACAGAACAATAAGAATGTTGACCCGAGTATCGATGACATCAACCTCATTGTAGGCCGTCCCGACATGGCAGTCAACCGCATTGTATATCCTCAGGATGATGATATCTTCTCACCGGACACTCTCATCGTCCCGATAATCGAACTCTACAATAACGGCAATTCTGCGGTGAGTGAGTTTGATGTCAAGTTCAGAGTGGGTGCCGCTTATGACCTTGTTGAAGTCACGAGACATGTTGTCCGCCATTTGGAGCCCGGTGAATCTTGGGTATATACCAGTCCTGATACTTTCTCAGTCACCAACACCATCCATAAATGGGAGGTTAGGGCTACAGTGATTATTCCGGATGACAAGGATTGGCATAATGACACCAAGCAGGTACAGGTGCAAACGAGAGTGAGTGTCCCGGACTATGAAGGCGAGGATGGGGTTTGGTTAGGCCAGAACGAGCCCAACCCTGCAGCTACATCCACGCGCATCCCGTATTTGATGCCGGAGCCGGGCAAGGTTGCTTTCGAGATCACCACAAACGCCGGCAGAGTGGTTTATACCACCTCCCAAGAGGCTGATACGGGCACGAACTACCTCGACATCTCCACTGTGAACCTCTCCAACGGGGTCTATTACTACACGTTGCGTTATAAGGACGTAGTTTTAACCAAGAAGATGGTTGTTGAAAGATAATCGCTTCTTAACAGAAGAAGCTACCTCTCGGGGTAGCTTTCTTTTTTCTTGTTTTTATGCAATATGGAGAAGAGAATACTTGTTTTTTTAGCTGTTTTGTTCCCTGTGCTGCTGTTGGCACAGCCGATGGACACCACCACTATCTTCAGAGAAAATTTCGAAGGAGATTCTATTAAGATGATCGTGTCCCATTTGCCGTCGGGCGGTGGCACACTTGGCGACTGGCGAGTTGTCGGCCCGAACATCAGCTACGAAGGTTGGAATAACCTTCCATTGTTCAAATCCCCGTACAAATCCTTTCATTCGCCAGTTTACATCACCATGGGTAATTCAAATGCGGTTACCAATACCATACCCCTGATGTTGCCAGACATGGAAGTGAACCGTGTTTATGTTGATTTCGACCACATCTGTAAGGTCAACTCCATGGATATGGCCTGTCTGTATTACCAAGTAGCCGAAGGTGTTAACGAGTACGGGGACTACAACTGGGGGCAGTGGAAACGATTGAACTTCGCCAGCAACAGTGATTTCTACTACGGTGATGCGAAAAGCAGTAGCAACTATGCTTTCAGTGGAGGAAACTTGTCTGACAATATGTACTCCAACTGGCAATCGAACGATGTTAGTGCGATTCCAGACAACACATGGTGGCACCACGAGATGATCGACATCACCCAGTTTATTTTCCTCGAAGGGACCAACCCAACCCATTTCCGTTTCCAATGGCGTTTGAACAAGGTTTCCCCGTCCACCTCCGGCACCGAAAACTGTGCGGGATGGTATATTGATAACTTGGCTGTCCGCCTGTCCAATTGCGAGCTGATATGCCCTGCAATCACCATGGTCGCCCCGTTCTACTATAACACCAGCAACTCTTTCACCAACAACGTGGGACCCTACACCATTAAAGCCAGGCTGTTCGACAACGACTCCATTGCCGAGAATCTGGTGCAGTTCAGCTATGAGATCAACAGCGGCCCTACGGTCATAGTTCCTAACACGTTCACCAGCAATGTGCTGAATGCAGATGGACACATTATCCAGGCTCAGTGGGAGTTGCCCAGGATCTGTTATCAGGATACCATCTATTACCACATCTATCTGGAGGATACCCACGGGAGCAGTACCCGCTTCGACACCTTCCTCGTGGCACACCATAACTATACCAACATTCAGCAGAATGATATCCGTCTTGACAGTCTGAACTCGATGCCGCACTGTCTGATCACCAACACCCCGCAGGACATCGTGGTCTATTTTACGAACCGGAGCGATGCTGTTCATTCTCCAAACTCCTCCACTATGACTTCGGGTACATTCACTATGGAAGTGCGTGACGAAAGTGGGGAGTTGTTTTACAACAGTACACGCACTTGGAATGGAGACCTTTGTTTTGATTTTTCTTCCTCATTGCCTTTGGGCGCATTCACGCCGCGACACGGCTACAACTACGTGACGGTCTATGTGAACACCCGCAACGGGCAGGTTGACGGCTACCATATTAACGACACTCTTGAGATTGCACCCTATTCCTGTGACAGTCTGTTGAGAGGGGATTATACCGTGGGCGGTGTCAATCCTGACTTCGCGGACATGAACGCGGTCAAGGAGGCACTGTCGTTCTGCGGTCTTGGCGGTCCTGCTGTGTTCCACCTGCGGCCGGGCACCTATACGGATTTTGACTTTACCGAGAACTATATCGGACAGTCGGCGGTGAACACGATCACTTTCCAGGGTGACGACGTGAACACGGTGATTGTCACGAACAACCACACGGCGTGAAGAACTATTTCTTCAAGAACCTGACCATTCAGGGTAAAGAGATTGCCACTCCTTCACGTGGTGTGGTGGTCCGCGGAAACGGAAGCACCAACATTCTTTTCGAAGGCTGTAAGATCACGGCCTACAACACGCACACCACGACAAGCAGCAGCAGCGTGGTCAGTCGCACGACGGCTGTACCCTATAGTGGCAACACCTATCCAGACACCGTCACTTTTCGCAACTGTACCCTTCTTGGCGGCAACTACGGATTCTTTTTTGTAGGTTCTGCTACGCGCAGGAATTTCGTGACCATTGATAGTTGTAGTATAACATCCTGTCATGTAGGTGTAGATACCCATTTTTCAGAGGGTCCGATATCCAACAACCATATCAAGCAGGTGAGCTCCACCAATCCGCAAGATTTTTACGGTATTTCCTCAAACTACATGCTGAATGCCGATATTTGCAACAACACGGTGGATTCCGTTGTCAAGTTGGATTACGGTATCTATTTAAGCAATGCTTCTGGTTCATCAGACTTTTATATACGTGGTAACCGCATCCATGTAGGCAATGGAAGTGCTGGGCTATATGTCTCATACAGCTCCTCGACAAACAGCATCACCGGCTACCTTTACAACAACGAGGTGATTCTCTACCCGGTGACCGCAGACAACAGCTATGCCATGAAAATCGAAAATTGCGATGGACTTCGCCTGATTAACAACAGTTTGTTAGCCAAATCGGACGTGCCCTACAGCAACACGGCAGCGCTGAACATCTCCAATTACAGTGCTAACCAAAGGACTTTGCTGTACAACAATATTCTTTTGAACCAAGTGGCATGCAGTGACCGCACGGACTATCCCCTCTATATGAACGGAAACGCCAATGTTTCGGGCAGTTACAACGATTTCCATTCCGGTTCGGGCGTGATAGCCTACAAGACGGTGCCGAGAAACACCATCGCCGAGTTGGAAGCAGCGGACACAAACCTCAACCACAGCATCTCGTTGCTGCCTCCTTTTGCGAATGTCATGCAATCCTTGCAGCCATCCGCTTTCACAGGTTTGGAATGTTGGCGCGATAGTGTGGTCTTGACCGACATTCGAGGGAATGAACGTTCTGAAGTCACCCACATGGGCGCGTATGCGAATGAAGTATCTTCTGTGGATGCCGCTCTCACCGCCTTGGTGAGCCCGGCACTGGGCGAATGTCCCCAACTGTCGTATGACATCACCGTTGAAATCACCAACAAGGGTGCGCAGACCATCAATTTCGCAGGTAATCCTGCAATCATTCATTTGCACTCCGATGTCTTGAACTTGGATCAGGACATTCCCATGAGCACTGGTTCTCTTGCCGCATTGAATAGCATGAACAAAGTGCTGATACAGAATGTAAACATCCCCGTGAACCAGACGGTGGATTTCCAGATAACTATCACCACACAAGGAGATATCAACTCCGGTAACGACACGTTGAGTCAGATATTCGTTCTGGAGACGATTGTTCCCGACTATGAGGAGAACTTCAGCAACGGCACGCAGCAGACCTGGACAATCCAGCAGGTATCCGGCGCCGGTAACTGGACGTTCCAGAACGGCACGGGCGTGAATCCCGCCATAGCCCCGGTTTATGGTACGGGCCGTCTCTACTTCAACTCCAAGAACTTCAGCACCTCCACTGTTTCGCGCGCCATCCTGCCGGTGGTGACCCTTACCGGCTCCACGAACCCCATTCTGGAGCTGTGGTTCGCTCACGACAACACCTCCAACAAGAATGACGAGGGTGTCACGGTGAAGATATCCACGGACGGCGGCGTCACCTACACCAACATGATACCGGAGGAGCAGACGACAGCCCTTCTGAAACGGTACAAACAGACGGCGACGACCCCGGAATGGGCACTGTACACGTACAACCTCTCCAACTATGTGTCCAACGGATGTGTCTATATCGCGTTCGACGCAGCCGCCAAGGGAGGCAACAACATCAACATCGACCGCATCCGTGTGCGCAACCGCTACGACAACGATGTGGCCGTGACCAAGATATACGGAGTG
>OMYJ01000006.1 GCA_900315245.1 uncultured Bacteroidales bacterium | reverse complement strand
GCTGAAGCTGACGATCAACTACGGTACCCACAATGTGGAGACCGAGACGGCATGCGAGAGCTACGAGTGGCACGGCACGACCTACACGGTGAGCGGTGAGTACACCTATCCTTACACGAACGCTGACGGTTGCGCCAGCGTTGACACGCTGAAGCTGACGGTGAACTACGGTACCCACAACGTGGAGACCGAGACGGCTTGCGAGAGCTACGATTGGCACGGCACGACCTACACGGTGAGCGGTGAATACACGTATGCTTACACGAACGGCGATGGTTGCGCCAGCGTTGACACGCTGATTCTGAAGGTGAACCCGCAGGCCACATTGACGGTAACCAATGCCGAACAGGAGATTGAATACGGACAGAATATCATTCCGGCGGTGATTACAAATACCAACTCTACGGTATCTATTAATCCTGATCCTAACAGTGCAAATTGGCCTGCCGGTTTCAGCTATTCTAACCAGACACTTACCTCCGACATCCCTGTCGTTGGTGTGTACAACTTCACGGTCAGTGCAACCAATGAATTTGGTTGTAATGCGGAGGATGTAGCTGTCAAGGTGACGGTGACGCAGAACACGACCGCTCTGACAATCGCTTCTTCCGACGGCAACTGGACGTACGATGGCAATACGCATACGAGTCACTCCTACACTGTGACCTACGGCGAGGAAACCTATAATGTGACTGTCGCTGAGGGTGAGTCCACCGCTACGGTGACACTTCCTACGGGTGATGTGATTACCTTCACACCTGATGCCAATGCTTCGATTACGCATGTTTCCGACGGTAACGTGACGAATGCGTTCAGCTACACGATTACGAATTCTGACGATGTGGATATGACCGACCAGTACGCCAACCTCATTACTGCTCCGGGTACGCTGTCAATGTCGAAGAAGAGAATCTTGATCTCTGGCGAAAAGATCAAGAACTATGACGGCGAGGTGCTCGTTGCCAATTACGATGAATTGACGGTGACACCTCCTCTTTGCGGCACCGATCATTTCATCTCTGGTACAGTCACCACGGAAAGAGCCGAGCAAGGCGTTTACACTTGTACCGACGGCCAGTTCAACTATGTGATGGATCTGGCTGCCATCCAAACCGGTTTCTTTATCGTGAACGCTCAGAATGACACTGTGAATGACGATTATACTCCTGAATTCCGTGTCACCCTCACCATCGCTCCTCCTGCGGTTACCATTGATTGTGGTACACCTCAAACGGTTGTCATGAGGGATTGTGAGGAGAACGTCAATCTTGTGGATCTGGTTGCTCCGGAACTTGAGGTTGCCGATGGCGTTGACGCCTCCATCTTCACGGTTACGCCCAGCGTTGCCAGCGGATTGACTTCGCTGACTCCTGGAACCTACACGGTCACATGGACTGTTACTGACGAAGCCGGCAGCACGTTGGCATCTTGCGACCAGACGGTTACCATCGAGTACGCTACTTGTGAACCTGTCTTCTATCACGGGCACACCTACCCGGCAGTCCGTATCGGTTCGCAGTGCTGGTTGGCCGAGAACCTCCGCAACGAGGAGGACGCTGACGGCAATCCTATCGTGAACTACCGTGCAGTCAATGATGATCCTGCCACAGTGGAAGACTACGGTTACCTCTACTCCTGGTACTCCGCCGTGGGTGTTCAGGAAAACAACAACAATGATGTGCCGACCACCTACACGGATGAGTGCGAAGGCGACTATGTGCGTGGTATCTGTCCTGAGAACTGGGGTATCCCGACTCAGGCCGATGTCAACGCTCTCAGAGCCGCTGTGGAGGATGACGCCTCCCTGCTGAAGGACCTCAATGCCCAGTACTGGCTGCCTGGCTCTAACGGCGCGACCCCGAACAGCAGATTCAACGCCCGTGCCGAGGGTCACTACAACAGTGCGGCAGGCCGCTTCGAAGGCGTTCTCTTGTACGCTTATTTCTGGGAGGTTGAGTCCCAGCCGGGTGCATCCCAGGTGATTAGCGCAGTGATCTCCTACTACTGCGACAATGTCCAAGAGGTGCTCAGCTCCAAGGCGGACCTGCGTCCTGTCAGATGCGTCCGCAAGGTGACCACAGGAATGTAATCCTGACCGTCCATCGCGACGTATTTAATTCAAACCAAGCAGATGCGTGTGACCCACGCATCTGCTTTTTTTTTGTTTGCCAGATTGCCCTTGTAGTATAGTGTTTTCGGGCTTTTTTCACATATAAAGAAAAGTTTATTAACAAAAAAAAATAATTGTTGATAAACTTTGTTACTTATTGTAAAAAAATAGTGTATTTTTGCAAATTATGAAATAAAATAACGAAATGTCCTGTTTTAGGGCATTTCGTGAAAAATTTATGTGTGAAATTTGAAATAAAAACAATATTTATGAAAAAAATCTATTCTGTAAGATTGACGAAAATGTATATTTTCGTATGTGTGATGGCTCTGTTGGCAGGTGCAAGGTTAAGTGCTAACGCGCAGAGCCATAGCTCTGTTCCAAAGGGTTCGGCTTATACTACGGTACAGAATCATACGGGACAGATCACCGCAAACCGTAACATTACAACCCAAGACGGACGGCAGCTTGCCTTCTCCGTTTCCGGCAGAATGCCCGCAGGAGCCTCGGTGAACGCGACTCCCGTGCAGCGCACCGCCCCCCACGGCAAGCAGCTCTACGGTGCATACGACATCACCATAACCAAGGACGGTCAGCCGTGGCAGCCCCAAGCGGGACAACCTGCAACGGTCTCCATCACTGACCCTCGCTTCACCGACGGACAGCTGCTTGATGTCTGGCATGAGGGGGCCGGTGGCCTTGAGTTTGTCACCACCGTAAGCCCGGTGAACGGCAAGATCACCTTCGCGGCCCGTTCGTTCTCAGTGTATATTGTGACGGAGACGGGTGGGGATGCGCGTCTGGCGGTGACATTCAAGCAGGCAGACGGAGAAACCACCATCATGGTGAAAAAGAATGATATAGACTCAACTGATCTTAATGATACCTTATTTAACAAGATTGTGTATGATCTTGGAGCAGGAGAATATAGTTCGGACCTGATTTTCCGCGGTTGGTATAATGCGGGTATGAATGGTGCAGGTAATCATTATACCTATACGATTGAAGATGCCGCTTCAGCCAAGACTATTGAAGGCGTACGTACCGATATTAAAGCCGCATTAAACGCAGGCACAGGCATAAGAGAAGGCGATACTTTGTATTTCTATGCTTTATTATATAAGTCCTTTACAGTCACCTATGTGGATACCAATGGAACGGTGCTGAGTTCCGAGAATTATCTGCGAGATACTATAGACAGGGAAATGGAATACACCGTTTTGCAAAATTTCACCTTAGACGACCACCATACGTTGTTGGGATGGTTTGTACATTCTGATTATATAAATAATGTTGAGGGGTATAATCCAGCAAAACCTATTTATCCGAATGACACAACGATAGTCATCACCGGTGACGTGGTGTTCACGCCCTATCTTCCTGCAGGTCACTGGCTTGTGTTTGATGAGAATGGTAAAGGCGGTAAGTATAATGCGCCCCAGTTTGTGCTGGCAGGTGATGTGACGCAGGAGCCCTGTAGTGCTGAAGATATGATACGCTATGGATACCGCTTTAATGGTTGGTTTTTGAATAAGAACTGCACACCGGATAGCGCATTCTCTTTTGGGGGAGAGCTTGATGCCAACACCACCATCTATGCCAAGTGGCTACCTAATCCTACAGCTCCCTATACGATCATTTTCTGGACGCAAAATCTGGATAGAACCGGCTATGAGGTAAAGGAATCTTATGTGACAGTTGGTACGGTAGGGGACTCTATCCCTTACGAGTCTGTGGATAATGGTGATGAAGACTATGCCATAAATAATGCCACTTTTGGCGATGGTGTTCTGTCCACAAACACAGCCCCCTCCAACACCCAATACAATGAAGTTCCAGGCCATTATAGAGGTTTTTGTCTGACGGAGGCCAGCAAAAACCAGAATGTGACCATTACTCCGGAGGGCGATGCCGTGCTGAACCTATATTATGACCGGATTGAATATAATTTTAGGTTTTATCTGTATAGGGACGGGAATGGAAGAAACCAGTATAACTATGCAAACAACTCTTCTAATGGTAGAAATTATTTTGGTCAAACTAATACTGGTAGTAATGATCAAAGTCTTGTTACTTGGCATGTGAATCAGAGTCAACATCCTTCTGTAACTGGTTATACAATTAAAGATACTGCGGTAAAATAATATAAATTACTACTACTTTGAGATACACGCCTTCTATGGACAGCAGATTGATACAATATGGCCTACGTATGACAAAATCACTGGAGCAAATGGTCGTGAGGCGGTCAGTTTCGTGATGATGGTTGGAACGAGACTGAAGCCAAATCCCACAGCAGATGGTGACGGTACAGTGAAGGGTATTATCACGGTGATGAATGAAAATATCCTGGGTGCCACAAACGACGCAAATGGCAACTATGTGGTTGTCCGTTTCCCAACTAACTACAATGACTGGAGATACCACATCTGGTTCGAAGCGGCTGACGGGGAAACATACGCGGTCACGAGAGAATACAACGGTAAGACGTATTATGCTGCAGACACCTTGGTGGTTCGTTCTAGTAATACGACGGATGCTAACCAAAATGAGCCGAAATATCAAGGCTTTGACTATGTGACCAGATTAGGTCAAAACGGTCAGGGAGGTACCACATTCACGGGTGGACATTGGACGACAAACGAAAATGGTACTACCCTATATCATCTGAACTATATTTACAATCGTCAGTTATATAAAATCAGTTACTTTGACGGCAACTATGTGGACGGTAATGGCAACCAGATTCAAAACCGTTCAACTCACCTGCTGCATGAAAGCGGAGAGATAGGACAGGGTCTTACGATTGCGGAATCATATAGGAATTATGTTCCCAGCCTCCCTTTAGGCGAAGAGGGTTATGTTTTCGAAGGATGGTATCTGGATGAAGGTTGTACAGTGGAGTACGCGTGGAGCACAATGCCGGTCGGCGGTATCCAGGTGTATGCCAAGTGGCGTCAGATCCAGTACCGTGTCTTCCTGCGTCCCAACGCCGAAAGTGATTCAACTTTGGAATGGGGTTCAGATAATCAGGCGATGAACTTCCGTGTTAGTTATAACGGTACTATCAGTGTCCCCACAGGCCTTCGTGTCGGTTATAAGTTTGTGGGTTGGTACACTGATGCGGCATGCACTCATGTGTTCAGCGTCAACACACGTTTCAATAATAGTTATCGCTATTATTCAGATTATGACAAGGAAACGGATTTTACGGATCCCATGAACAAGTGGGGAGTGCTCGAAGGTGATACAATCTTCTGTTCTGATACCTTAGTGAATTATAATAATAGTGGAGTATGGAAAGGTAATGCCCGTCCTTGGATTACCAAAAAAGTGGTTTTGTATGCCAAGTGGCGCAAAATTGTTGAAGGTGCCAAAGGTATCGGTATTGAATATATCTGCGGTGATGCTGCCACTACCTGCCATCAGGATACCAAACTCTATTTGGATAACACATCGGCTATTGCAGAATCCGCACCCGTCATACCTTCAGATACAGACTTTGTGTTCTCATATTGGGATCTGCAGAGATATGATACTACAAATCATGAATATGTATCATCTGGCATTACGGTTTTCCCAGGTGGTGATTATACGGTATTAAAGGATAATGCCCTATTTACTGTTGAAGAAAATGATCCCTCTACCGATGTTGATAATGACACCGCTTATACCATCCGATTGGTTGCTGTATATGAACCCAAGGAGAGACACACTCCTACGTTCATTATTTGGTTTGATAACTATACAGGTGACACTGTGCGTGTGGACGGTAAAGCCGAAGGTTATAATCCTGACGGTCATGCCGAGCTGCATATCAACGAGGCCGTGAGCATACCCGTTCCGACTCGTGAAGGTTACATTTTTAAGGGCTGGCACAAGCACAAATATCAGCTGGGCGAGCCGGTGACCAACACTTATGCCACCTGCACCGCCAACTTCTTGGTATATGTACCTGCAGAGGGTGGGGCGGAAGCGCATTTCACCTCTTTGTCAGGAATGACTGCCGACTCGGTTGCTGCTGACGAAGCCAACCCATACGACTATTTGTATGCCGTTTGGGAGCCGATAGTGGAGTTTGAATCCCCTGTCACCTACTGTCAGGACGATGAGAACGCAGTATTTCCCACACCTTCCACAGCTCCTTCTGACATTACCTTCACTTGGATACTTGGCAACGACACGGTAGAAACCGTTAACACCACGAATGTCGTAACATCCACCTACACCTGGATAACCTCCGACGGCTGCAAGACGGGAGAGGTGAGCATAGTGGTGAATCCGAGCTACGCGGTTGACACGCCGGCGGTGGTGTGCGACTCCTACGTCTGGTACGGGGATGAGTACACCGAGAGCGGCGACTATGAGAAGACGTTTACCACGTCAGCGGGCTGCGACAGCGTGGTGACGCTGACGCTGACGGTGAACCGTTCGAACACGGGCACGGACGAGCATTGGAACGGCCAGACCTACACCGAGAGCGGCATCTACGAGCAGACGCTGACCAACGCGTCTGGCTGCGACAGCGTGGTGACGCTGACGCTGACGGTGAATCCGAGCTATGAATTGACCGACAGCCACGAGCTGTGCCAGGGCGAAACCTACGAGTGGCAGGGCCACACGTATGGCACCGAGGCCGGCGAGTTCACGGTGATGGAGACGCTCCAGACGGTGAACGGTTGCGACAGTGTGGTGACGATGACGGTGACGGTGAACCCGCTGCCTGAGGTGACGATTACGAATAAAGAACAGACGATCACTTATGGCGATTATATTGCAACTGTCACTATAGAGAATGAAAATTCAATACTCTCATATACGCTTCCGTCTGCCCTCTTCTCTGCCAGCACGGTAGATGGAAATGTAGAGATTAACACTGTGGGTCTGTTGTCAGTGGGAACGTACAAGATTCCTGTGGAAGTTAATAGCGACCAAACTCCGAATTGCGGTACCTTGTATGATACGATCAAGGTGACGGTTAACCCGCGTCCTCTCATCATCAAACTTATCGCTTCCAAACATTATGACGGCACGATAATGGAATTTGACCAGACCGTGTTCGACGGAGTATATCCTGATGGTGTCACCGTTACAGAGGCTGAAGTGGTGAATCTCGCCACAGGCGATTACCTCTATTCCGGTCATATTGAGACGGAAGATTCCGAGCAAGGCGTTTACACCTGTTTCCAAGGTTTCTTCGGTTATGTGATGGATAGGGCAGCAACCCAGACAGGATTCGTTGTTAAGAACGGTAATGAAGAGAATATGAACAGCAACTATATTCCTCAATTCCAGATTACCCTCACCATTACCGAACCTGCCGTTACCATCATCTGCGAGGCACAGAGTGTCATGTTGAAAGACTGTGAAGGTTACTACAACATCGCTATGCTCGAAGCTCCTGAGTTGGAGTACGCTGAAGGCGTTGATCCGAACCAGTTCACGGTCACCCCGAGCCTGGCTAACGGTGGAACGACGATCGGACTCGGAGAGAATACCGTCATCTGGACAGTGACCGATAATGTGAGCGGCGCTGAACTGGCCACCTGCCAGCAGACCGTCACGGTGAACTACCCGCCTTGTGATCCTGTTGATTACCAGGGTCATACTTACCCGGCGGTCCGTATCGGTTCGCAGTGCTGGTTGGCCGAGAACCTCCGCAACGAAGAGGATGCTGACGGCAATCCTATTGCGAACTTCCGCGCGATCAACGATGACGAATCCATGGTGGAAGGCTACGGTTACCTCTACTCTTGGTACTCCGCCGTGGGTGTTGAGGAGGGTGTCAATGACGCCATGCCCACCACCTACACGGATGAGTGCGAGAACGAATATGTACGGGGTATCTGTCCTGAAAACTGGGGTGTCCCGAGCCAGGCGGATGTCACTGCTCTCAGAGTCGCTGTTGAGGATGACGCATCCCTGCTGAAAGACTTCAACCCGCAGTACTGGCTGCCCGGCGCGAACGGCACGTACCCGAACACTAACTTCAACGCCCATGCCAGTGGTCACTATAACAGTGCGGCAGGTCAATTCGAGGGCAGACTCCTGTACGCATACTTCTGGGAATCCGATTCCCAGCCGGGTGCTTCCGAGGTGATTAGCGTGGTGATTTCCTACTACTGCTCTACTCCTTTCGAAATCATCAGTTCTAAGGAAGACCTGCGTCCTGTCAGATGCGTCCGCAAAGTGACTCCGGGAATGTAATCCCAGCAGTCCTGCGACGTTTATGTAATTCTAATCAAGCAGATGCGTGAAACCACGCATCTGCTTTTTTTTGCAACCCATTTGCAGCAAAATAATTGTACTTTTGCAGCCAAAAGCCAATAGCTAATAATTCACCAACAAATCAATAGTATTATGGCACATAAAACCTTGATGAGAAGCAAAACCGATTCCAAGATCGCCGGAATTTGCGGCGGTCTGGGCAAATATTTCGACGTGGATTCCAACGTGTGGCGCATCCTTTTCGTGTTGCTGCTGCTTTTTGGCACGATGGGATTCTGGTTCTATCTGATCTGCTGGATTATCCTGCCAGTGGAAAACGAGATGCTCAACGAGTAATTGATAATTGATAATTGATAATTGATAATGATGCGGAAGTATGTACTGATTGGGGTACTGTTGGCTCTGCTTGGGTTCGGTAGTGCTCAATCAACGTTGACTGGGAAAGTTTTTCAAATCGGGGAGAACGGTGATACTGTTGCGGTGTCGAATGCCGCTGTGCAGTGGTTGCATACCAGCATAGGCACGCACACTGACCAAGATGGCAAGTTCACCCTCAACCGTACCAAAACCGACACGCTGGTCATCTCGTTCCCGACCTTTCTGCCCGACACCATGGTGATCCCTCGCGGACAAAACGGGCTGACTTTTTTCCTGAATACCGCCCACAACCTCAACGAAGTGAGCATTGTCGCTCGTGACGGCTCCTATATCTCTGTGCAACCGATTTATACCCAGATAATTGGAACGGAAGGTTTGCGACGTGCCGCCTGCTGTAACCTTGCCGAGAGTTTCGAGAGCAGTGTGGCTATAGACTCGGAATTCCCCGATGCGGTCAGCGGTGCCCGGCAAATCTCTATGCTCGGTCTGGCCGGCACATACAGCCAAATCTTGCTGGAAAATGTGCCTTACATTCGTCTTTTGTCGCACCAGTTCGGCCTCGGTTTCATCCCTGGTTCGTGGATGGAATCCATCAGTCTCTCGAAGGGAACTTCTTCGGTGGTGAACGGCTTCGAGGCCATCACGGGTCAGATCAACGTGGACTACAAGAAACCGGAGTCCAATTTGGAACGCTTCTTCATGAACTTCTACGCCAACTCGATGGGCAAGGGCGAACTGGCCATGAATACTCGCATTCCTGTGGGCAAGAACGAGAAGGCAAGCACCAACTTTCTCGTATTCCTCGCCGACCAACTTGTGAAGATGGACATGAACCACGACGGATTTATGGACGTTCCGCGAAACCGTCAGGTCAACGTGATGAACCGCTGGGACTACAAGTCGCCCGTGGTGGAGGGCCGCACGATGGTGGATTTCGTGTGGGACAACCGTTTCGGTGGGCAGATGGCCTTCATGCCGAGCTGCCTGAACGAACCTGCGGATGTGCCATACGGCTTCACCGCTGACAACAAGAGGGTGGATGTCATCACCAAAAACGGTTTCCTGCTGAAGGGTGAGCACGAGAGCATCGGTACCATCCTTTCATATACTGGTCATTGGCTGCACTCCCGTTACGGATATGCTCACGCTTATTTGGGAAATCAGCAAAGTGTGTATGCTAATGTTTTGTATTCCAATAAGTTTGGCGCTAAGGAACGCCATAAACTGACAGCTGGTGCCAGTCTGCAGTTCGACTGTCTGAATGAATCCTATTATGACGATATGGATTTGTATTATTACGACAGGCCGCATCATCATGACATGATTCCCGGAGTTTTTGCCGAATATGCCTTTATTATTGACCCGAAATTGGTGGTGATGGCGGGTATGCGCTTGGATTACAATATGGTACGCGACAAACAGTATTCCTCGTTGTGGTCAAGTGTCAACCAGCTCTTCTGGACGCCGCGAGTGCATCTCAAATGGCAAGCTACCAAGGATTTGTCCTTCCGCGCCTCTGCCGGAAAAGGCTACCGCAACGCCCATTTCTTTGCTGAGAACCAGTCTCTGATGCTCTCATCGCGCACGCTCCATTTTGACGGACATCCCAGTCCTGAGGAGGCTTGGAACGCTGGTGCGAGCGCGGTGTGGCAGTTCAATATGCCGGGCGGAAAAGCTTCATTGGCAGTAGATTACTTCTACACGCACTTTGTACAGCAGATGATTGTGGATTTGGATCAGGATGTCCATGCGGTGCATTATTATGCCTTGAACGGCGAATACAACGGTTATCACAACCTCTCCCGTTCGCATTCCGCGCAGGTTGAATTAACCCTCAAGCCTTTGCAGCGTTTCGAGATCCTGTTGGCCTACCGTTACAACGATGTACGTTACATGCGCAACGGTGTGATGCGCCAGAAGGACATGATGAGTCCGCACAAGGCACTCGTCAACCTCAATTACAGCACACCATACGATAAGTGGAAATTCAATATCAACTGCCAGATTTACGGTCCGATGCCGCTGCCCAACACGCAGAGCAACCCCGAACCGTACCGCCGTCCTGACGTGTCGAAACCCTACTGCCTGCTTGCTGCGCAGATTACCAAGAAGTTCCGCAAGTGGGAAATCTACGCCGGCGCGGAGAACCTCCTCAACGTCAAGCAGAAAGACCCGATCGTGCAAGCCGAGAACCCCTTCGGCGAATATTTCGACGCCACGATGGTGTATAAACCGATTACGGGAATTATGGGGTACGTTGGAGTACGGGTGATACTGAAGTAATGCTGAATGCTGAATGCTGAATGTTGAATGCTGAATGTTGAATGCTGAATGCTGAATGCTGAATGTAGAATGAAGAATGAAAAATGAAAAAGGGAATCGGAACGGTATCCCATCCTATCATCTTCTCATCTTCTCATCTTCTCATCGTTTCATCGTTTCATCGAAAAAAAAAGTATCTTTGCCGTTCAATAAATAACGGACAAATATGGCGCATAAAATATTGGTAGCGACGGGCGGTGGCGACTGTCCCGGTTTGAACGCGGTGATCCGCGGCATTGTGAAGCGTGCGGCCCTGGAGGCTGACGAATGGCAGGTGTACGGCTGTATCGAGTCGTTCAACGGAATATTGAAGGACAATGTGGAGATTGTGGAGCTCACCGAGAGCATGGTTTCCGGTCTCCATGTGAAGGGCGGCACCATCATCAAGACCACCAACAAGGGCGGCCCGTTCCATTTCCCCGTGCGCTTGCCTGACGGCAGCTGGAAGATGGAGGACCGTTCGCAGCTCATGAAGAAGCGTTTCGAGAACATGGGTTTCGACGCCATCATCAACATCGGCGGCGACGGATCGCAACGCATCTCCTTGGATCTTCTCAACATCGGCATTCCCGTGGTGGGCGTGCCCAAGACCATTGACAACGACCTGTCGAGCACGGACTTCACCTTCGGTTTCCAGACGGCGGTGCAGATCGCCACGGAGGCCATCGACAAGCTCGTGACGACGGCCGAGAGCCACAACCGCGTCTTCATTATGGAAGTGATGGGTCGCGATGCGGGCTGGATTGCCCTGCACACGGCCATCGCAGGAGGTGCGGAAGTTTGCATTATCCCCGAAATCCCGTACAATCCTGAAGCCATCGCCAGGAAAATCGAGGCACGCTACAAGAACGGCATGGGCTTCTGCAACATCGTGATTGCCGAGGGCGCGAAGAGAGTCGGCGGCGATGTCGTCGGCAAAGCCCCGACAGCCGTCGGCGACCAACATATCAAGCTCGGTGGGGTAGGGGACGTCCTGAAACAGGAACTCCTTGACCTCGGTATAGAGCACGACATCCGTGTGACGGTGCTCGGACACCTCCAACGTGGCGGTACCCCCTTGGCCTACGACCGCATCCTCGCCACCGAATTCGGCGTGAAAGCCTTCGAGCTCGTCAAGGAGAAAAAATATGGCAACCTCGTGGTCTATCGCCATCCGGACATCTCATACGTCCCGCTCGAAGAGGCCGTCAAGGAACCGCACCTCGTGAAACCTGACGACTTCCTCGTACGCACGGCAAGAGGAGTCGGCATGGCCTTCGGCGATGAGTTAATTAGTAGTTAGTAATTAGTAGTTAGAAATTTACGATACGAATCTTAAGTCATTTAAAAGTAATATCATCTAATAATTTAATCATCTAATCATGGAAAACATAATTTTAGTTAAAAGTAAGGCATTTGCTTTGCGAATTATCAAAATGTACAATTATCTCAAAGAGGAGAAGAAAGAATATGTTTTATCTCAACAATTATTAAGAAGTGGTACGAGCATTGGCGCAAATGTGAAGGAAAGTGTGTTTGCACAGTCAACTGCTGATTTCTATGCTAAAATGTACATAGCTCAAAAAGAAGCTGGGGAAACAGAGTATTGGCTTGAGTTATTATATGAAAGCGAATATATAGACCAAAAGCTGTTTGATAGTTTTCATACTGATTGTCAAGAACTTATTAAACTGTTAGTTTCAATAACCAAAAATTCAAAAAAAACAAAAGAGTTTCATAAATACAATTCAGAAACGGAATAATAATAATTTCTAATTACAAATTTCTAATTACTAATTATGAAAAAGATAGTAGTCCTTTCCGGTGCCGGCATCTCGGCTGAGAGCGGCATCAGCACGTTCCGCGACAGCGACGGCCTTTGGGAAAACCATAATGTGGAGGATGTGGCCACCATCGACGGGTGGTACCGCAACCCGCAGCTGATCATCGACTTCTACAACGAGCGGCGTGCGCAGCTGGAACATTGCGAGCCCAATGACGCGCACAAGTTGGTGGCGAAGCTGGAAGAACAGTACGACGTGACAGTGGTCACGCAGAACGTGGATAACCTGCACGAGCGCGGCGGCTCCTCGAAGATCATCCACTTGCATGGCGAGCTCACCAAGGCCTGCAACGAGCGGAAGACGGAGGTTTTTGACATCGGCTACAAAGCGATGAAATACGGCGAGCGCGCCAAGGACGGTTCGTTGTTGCGTCCATTCATCGTGTGGTTCGGCGAGGCCGTGCCGTTGTTGGATGCTGCTGCCCGCGAGGTGGAGCAGTGCGACATCCTCATCATCATCGGCACCTCCTTGGCTGTCTATCCGGCGGCGGGGCTGCTCTACTATGCGCCTGCCAATGCGGAGATTTACGTCATCGACCCGAAACAGCCTGGAGCTATCTCCCGCCGGGTGACTTACATCACAGAAAAAGCAACCGTTGGAATGCGGCAGCTGTATGGACAGCTTTGCGGCAAATAATCAAAGAGAAATATCCATTATGAGTAAATTGGCGAAAATTTGTGTCGTATTGTTGTGCGGGGTGACCGCCCTGCTATGTACCTCATGTGAAAATGTGTTCTCCATCGAATACCGCATTGTGAAATCCTGGCAAGTGTCGCACACCTACCTCAATGGAGAGGAGATAGACTCCACGGAGTATATCGGCTATGCTCCGAGCACATATTATAATATATATGCCGACCATGTCATGTCGGTGATGGCAAGATATAATGGTGAGTATCGTGAATCCACGTTTGCCATGTGGGTGGCCGACCAGAAGAATAAGACAGTGAATTTTCAATATACGTTTTTCGGGAAAGAATACGATTTCACAGCAGACATCCTCAAGTTGAACCGCAATGAACTTCTCATAGCGTTCACCGACGAAAAGGGGAATCATTGGAAGTTGCAGTTGTTCTCTAGGTCAAACTATTAGGATGGGAGCAATTGTTCCACATTCGGGCAATGAAGTACCCTCTACGGGGCGACGTCCGTGGCTGTGGGTGTTCGTGGGCGCGGCATTTCTTCTGTGCCTCATCCTTTCCTTGCAATACCAGAAAGTGTTGGGCGCAAGGAAAAAGGCCCGTCAGGAGTTGAACCATCCGGTAAGTATGCAAGAAGGCGGTTCTCCGATGGTTCACTTCGGTACGAATGATGTCATTGTGGAAGACCGATGGAGTCTGCTTGCCGGGGCCCATCCGACGGTGACCTTCCGTTGCCGTCTTGACAAATCTGCGCCTTCTTGCCGACGTGCGGTGTTGTGCTATCGCCCCCTTGGCGAAGAAATATGGAACACCGTGGACGCCTCAATGCGTCAGGGCGCCGCCAAAGTCAAACTCCGAGACCTCTATCGCGACATGCCCTACGAGTGCTTTTTTGTGATAGTCACCCGCGACACAATGTTCCACAGCGCCACAATAAGATTTGAAACCTGAAACCTTGGCCTTTAACCCTTTCCCCACCGAGAAATGAACATCAAAATAACTTATAGGCGGACGCGACGCATGTCGATGCGGGTAGTGAGCAACGGCGACCTGCACGTGACAGCACCTTACCTCACCTCCAAAAAAACGGTGATGCGGTTTATTCAGGACAATGAGGCCTGGATTGCGGAGGCTATGCGAAAGATGAAAGAGGCCAACGAGAAACGTTATGACTTTTATGCGCAGCTGCCCCAGGAAACGAAGGAACAGGTGCAGGAGGCAGTGGCACGGTTGGATGTGATACTGAAACCCATGTTGTTGAAATACACCGCCTTGATGGGGGTCCACCCCGCCAAAATCATCTACAAGCCCACGATTTCACGCTGGGGCTCTTGTAACAAGAAAATGGGGACCATCCAGTTCAGCACGTATCTTTTGCTGTTGCCTGATTTATGTGTGGAACACGTTGTAGTCCACGAACTTGCGCATCTTATCGAAGCTAACCATGGCCCGAAGTTCCACGCACTGATGGACCGCTATTTCCCGCGTTGGAAAGAGGCACGGAAAGCGACCCGGATGGCGGTTCGTAAATCATAAATCGAAAAACGCAAAACGTAAATCGCAAATCGTAAAAAAATGTATTTTTGCAAATTGTAACATTTGCGAAAAAGAGAGCTATTATGGATAACTTCATCGTATCAGCGAGAAAATACAGACCTTCGACGTTTAAGTCTGTGGTGGGGCAGGAGAACATCACCTCAACGCTGAAAAACGCTATCAGGAACAACCAGGTGGCGCAAGCGTTCCTCTTCTGCGGCCCGCGTGGGGTGGGCAAGACCACCTGCGCCCGCATCTTCGCCAAAGCCTTGAACTGCGAGCACTTGACGGATGACTTTGAACCCTGCAACACCTGCGACTCGTGTAACGCCTTCAACAACTCGGCCTCGTTCAACGTCTTTGAGCTGGACGCCGCCTCTAACAATTCCGTGGATGGGATTCGCGACCTGGTGGATCAGGTGCGCATTCCGCCGCAAGGTGCCAAGTACAAGGTCTATATCATCGACGAGGTCCACATGCTCTCGGGTTCGGCTTTCAACGCTTTTCTGAAAACGCTGGAGGAACCACCCGCATACGCCAAGTTCATATTGGCCACAACAGAGAAACACAAGATTCTCCCTACGATTCTTTCCCGCTGCCAAGTGTATGATTTCAAGCGGATTAACGATAACGATATAGTGCGTCACCTGCAGTATGTGGCGCAACAAGAAGGGGTTTCAGCCGAGGAGGATGCCTTGCGTGTGGTGGCCACCAAAGCCGATGGCGCCCTTCGCGACGCACTCTCCATCTTCGACCAACTGGTCAGCTTTTCTGGTAAGAATATCACCTACAAGGATACCATCCAGAACCTCAATGTGCTGGATGTGGATAACTATTTCCAAGTGATGGATATGGTGCTGAGCGAAGATGTGTCGGGTGCCTTGCTGCTTCTGGACGATATTCTGGCGAAAGGATTTGATGCACAGAACTTTATTTCCGGACTCGCCACGCATATCCGTAACCTGTTGCTCGCGCAGAATCCGGGCACTGTGCAGCTGCTTCAAATGTCCGACGCTATCAAGCAGAAATTGCAGGTTCAGGCCCAGAAAGCGGACAGGATGCTGCTCACTCGCGCCTTGGAACTGGCCAACCAATGCGACTTCAACTACAAGATGTCGAACAACAAGCGGTTGTCGGTGGAGTTGTGCATGATGCAGATCAATGCCAACTACGTATATATGAGGCACCGTGCGAGGCAATCGCAGGAGCGATAACATCCCGGAAGGCGCAGGCGGTTCCGCCGAAGGCAATACCCCCGAAAGGCGTATGGCCTCAGAACCCCAAATCTCCACTCAGGGATTGCAGTTTACGGGCTTTGCGCCCATCAAACCGCTTCCCTCCATCAAAGAGGTGGTGGCGCAGACGCAAACCCTGACCCAGCAGCCCGTGGCACCTGTCACGGACGAAAAGCTGGAGGCTGCTGCAGTGAAGAAAGAAGAAGCAGCGAACACAGCTTCGCCGCAGCCGGAAGAACAGCTAAAGGAGCAGCCAGAGCAACCCAAGGCAAACCCGGAACCGGATGCCGAGGCACAGCCCGAGGGACAGACGGAGAATTTCACTGAGTGCTGGAAGCAGATGGTGGATTCAATCTTCCAGAAAAAGCCGGCCTTCTACCATCAACTGTATGATTATCTGCCTGGCTATGAGAATGATGTGATTTCTGTTGATGTGGAGAATGATTTCCAGAAAAACCAGCTGGAGATGAGCAAACGGGCCATGTTGGAATACTGGCGAAACCATTTCCATCTGAATGTTGACGATATCGAATTCGTGATTCGTGAACATGAAAGGAAAAAGGTGATTTACACGAGCGAGGATAAGGTGAACAATATGCTGGAGCAGAATCCGGAACTGAAGGATTTTTTGCAAGTGCTGAATTTCAGGATAAAAGATTAGACGTGAGACTTAAGACTTTGACCTTTGACCTTCTGAAACTTGAAATTAAAACTTAGAATATGAAAAAAGGACTATTATTTTTAGGACTATTGGTGTTTACACTCGTTGGCCGTTCGCAGGCGTTGCTGCATCATGCCGCCGAGGATGCCCGCTTGGACAGTGTGCGGTGGGCAATCAATCTGCCGCAGGAGTACACGGGCGAGGGTGTGATTATCGGTATCACCGACTGGGGTTTTGACTACACTCACCCGGTTTTCTATGACACGAACATGGTGCATTACCGCGTGTTGAGAGCCTGGGACCAGTTCAAGACTTCTGGCCCCGCGCCTGCGGGATATGACTACGGCACAGAATATATCGGTGCTGAGGCGCTGCTGAATGCGAAGTGCGACACCAGCAATGTGTATGATTATGCCTACCACGGCACGCATTGCGCCGGTATCGCCGGTGGTGCCGGAGCGGGTACCATATATCGCGGCGTGGCCGTGGATGCGGAATACCTTTTTGTCAGTGTCAGTTTGACAGACCAGGAGGTGATTGATGCCTGGCGTTGGATGTACGATGTCTCACAACAGGAGGGCAAACGTCTGGTAATCAGCATGAGCTGGGGCTTGTATTATCTTGACAATATGGACGGGACAGGCCCTTTGGCCGAGGAGATGCAGAGACTCAATGACCTTGGCGTGGTCTTCGTTACCAGCGCAGGCAATAATGGTGACGAGAACGACCATCTGATGAACACATTCACCCAGCAGGACACTATCCGCACCTATTTTACCTTCCCCAGTTCATCCATCGGCTCTCGCATCACCATGATGAACAGCGCCAACCAACCGTTCTCGTTCTCCCTGTTCGCCATGGACAACTCCTACAACATCCTTGCGGAGACCCCGTTTTATGCCACTTCCGATGGTGGTCTCGTCAACTCCCAGTTGGTAGTCGATGCCGACACTATTCGCTTTTGGTTCGAGGCGGAGGCCTCAGATGAGTATAACCAGCGTCCTGAGGTGCAGTTGCGTGTGTCCAGGAACTCCGGCCACAAATTAGGGCTTGCGGTGGCTGCGAACGGTGGCGAGTTCCATGCCTGGAACATGGCGCTCATCGAGACCGACTACGGCAACTGGGGCGGCACCTTTGTGCGGCCCAGCCAGCATCCGGACTGGATCCAGGGTGACGCGCTCTACGGAATCAGCACCCCCGCCAACATAGATTGTTCGATTGCGGTGGCGGCTCACGCATCTCGCTATACGGCTCCGGCCGGAAATCTTGTCGGTGGTGGAATCACATCGTTCTCCAGTTCTGGTCCTGGATTCCATGACGTCAACAAGCCGGACATTTCCGCGCCGGGAAAGAGCATCGTCTCCGCCATTTCCAGCTACACCAACACCTATACAGGCTCTTACACGAAGTCGGTGGAATTCAACGGACGTACTTATCGGTTCGCCTCCTTGTCGGGAACATCCATGGCAGGGCCTTTCGTGGCGGGCGTGGCTGCGTTACTCCTTCAGGTCAACCCATATCTTTCCGCTGCACAAGTGAAGAATATTTTGCTGCAAACGGCTTATAATGACCAGTTTACGGAGCAGGCCGGTCCATTGCGTTTCGGAAGCGGAAAGGTGAACGCCTACCAGGCCATTCTTCAATCGTTGACCACCGTGGGCATTGACGATTATGTCGTCAACAAGGAGTCTTTATTCACCGTGTTTCCGAATCCTGCAAACAATCAGTGTTTCGTGACAGCAAACACCGAATCCGCCGAATCTCTGTGCCAGCTCATAGACCTGACAGGACGTGTGGTGTCGCAAACCATACTCACTCCCGGTGTGAACACGCTCAATCTGCAACACCTCACGCCTGGTTGCTATGTGATGAAGATCACCGACAACAAGAAAGTAGTGACGAAAAAACTTGTGATCAACCACTAACCATCTAACCTTTTAACCATCTAACCTTTTTTCGGCACAATTTTTGCAAAAACATAAATCTGTAAAGAAGAGTCATGGGAGATTATATTCCAAATGAAGAGCTAGAGAACAAGACCGTGGTGCGGAAGTATCGCGAGCTGTTGCAGGTGGTGTATCCGCGGACGACGGTCGAGGATCGCAAGCAGATCCGCAAGGCGTTCGTGCTCGCCACTAATGCCCATTTCGGGGTGCGCCGCAAGAGCGGGGAACCCTATATCTACCATCCGATTGCGGTGGCCATGATTTGTTGCGCTGAAATGAACCTCGGTGCGACGTCTGTCATCTGCGCCCTGCTGCATGATGTGGTGGAGGATACGGATTACACGCTTGACGACATGCGCGAGCTCTTTGGAGATGTGGTCGCCAACATCATTGACGGTCTGACTAAGATCGAAGATTTGGTGGTCGATAACCAGAATATGTCCATCCAAGCGGAAAATTTCAAGAAAATTTTCCTTTCCATGTCTAAGGACGTGCGGGTCATCCTCATCAAATTGGCCGACCGTCTGCACAATATGCGCACGCTTGATGCGATGCCGCCGGAGAAACAGCTGAAAATCGCTTCCGAAACATCGTATTTCTATGTCCCGTTCGCTCATCGTCTCGGTCTTTACTCCATCAAGAGTGAGTTGGAGGATTACGCCATGCGCTATACCAACCCCACCGAGTATTTCGCTATTGCTGAAAAGCTGAAAGATTCGGAGAAGGAGCGTTCGACGATGATTCCGGAATTCATTGCCCCAATTAAGGCGGCGTTGGAGAAGGCTGGAATCCAAGCCGAAATCACCAGTCGTACCAAGTCGGTGTCTTCCATCTATAACAAAATGCTCCGCAAACAGATCAATTTCGAGGATGTCTATGACATTTTTGCGGTGCGTTTCGTGTTCGACAGCCCGATGTATGAGGAATTTGACATTTGCTGGAAGATATACCGCATCATCTGTGACCTTTATAAGACCAACCCGATGCGCGACCGTAACTTCCTGACGCACCCGAAACCGAATGGCTACCAGTCGTTGCACGTGACGGCCATGAGCAAGCAGGGACGTTGGGTGGAAGTGCAGATCCGCTCCAAGCGTATGGACGAGATCGCCGAGAAAGGCTTGGCCGCCCATTATCGTTATAAGGAAGATGGGGAAATGGATGATGCCGAGTTGGACCATCGTCTGGAAGATTGGCTGCTGAAGGCCCGCGAGATTCTCGACAGCAAAGATGCCGATGCGCTTGACTTCCTCAGCGAAGTGCGTCTGAATCTCGGCCTTAAAGAAATTTATGTCTTCACCCCAAAAGGGGATATGAAGACGATGCCACAAGGTTCCACCGTCCTTGATTTCGCCTACGCCCTGCACACCAACCTGGGCGACCACTGCATAGGCGCGAAGGTCAACTACAACATCACGCCGGTCAACAAGGCCCTCAGCAATGGCGACCAAGTGGAGATCATCACCTCCAAGAAGCAGTTCCCGAAGGCAGAATGGTTGGAGTTTGTGCAGACCCCCAAGGCACGTCGAAGCATCAAGGACTTTTTCCGGAACCAACAGCATGAACTGGTATCGTCGGGCAAGCTGCTGCTGAAACAGTATTTCGACGAGTTGGGAGTGGAATTTACGGAAGAGAATGTGCGCAAAGTGAAAGAGGCTTCTCTGGAGAAAAGTGACGACGCTTTTTGGAATAGTGTGGTCTCCAAGAAGTTGACCAAGAATAAGATTTCAAAGATGCTTTCGGTGAAGAACGCCAAAGAGTTGGCGGACTTCCAACAGAAAGTCACGCAGGAGATTGAGAGCAAGCCCTTGAACCAACTGATTGACGAGCAGATGAATGTCACTCCGAATGCCTTCCTTCTGGATGACGACTACGAACAAATCAAGTACGTGCTGGCCGACTGCTGCAACCCGATTCCCGGCGACACGGTGGTGGGCTTCCAGGTGTCGGACAACCGCATCGTGGTGCATCAGACCAGCTGCCCGAACGCCATTGCTCAGATGTCCCGTTTCGGCAACCGTATCATCAAGACCAAGTGGCGCAAGGGTCAGAACATCGCTTTCCTGTCTGGCATCAAGCTTAAAGGTTTCGACCGCAAGGGCATCATCAAGGAGATGATGGACGTGATCACCTCCCAGATGGATTTGAACATCCGCTCGTTAAACATAGAGACCAAGAACAATGTCTTTACCGGCACGCTGATGCTCTACATACAGAGTGTCAGAACCTTGAACAACCTCATCGAGCAACTGCGCCAGATCGACCAGATGGAATCCGTGGAACGGATCGGATACGATGTTAATTCATAATTCATAATTCATAATTTGAAACGTAAAGCCCTATACATGCGAAGCGCAGTGTGGGGAAATCCGAAAAATAAATCACCAAAAAAGTACAAAAAAATGAAAGCTTCAGAAATTTTAGCATTCGTGGCAGGAGCTGCCGCAGCTACAGGAATCACCTTGTTGTGCACAACAGAAAAAGGTAAGGAAATCCGCCAGAAGGTGGGCGAGAAAATGACCCGCGAGGAAATCGACCGCCTCATCGCCAAACTGAAAGAGAAACGTGCATGCGCTCCCTCTGAGGATGATTTCAACATCGACATCGAAGATGACGATTTTGAAAAGGAAATCCAGGATGAGGTGCTTTAATCGGCGTTGTCTCGTTCTGTAGAACCCATATTCTCATGGACATTTTAGGTAAATTCACAAAAAAATCGGAACGCAGCGAGAAGACGTGGGCGGACGCTAAAACGTACTTCTCGCAGCGTTACGATTTGCTGAAGTTGGAGTTCCTTGAAAAATCCACACAGCTGCTGTCGGTGATTTTCTCCATGTTGATTATCATCGTGTGCGCTTTGGTGGTGCTGATTTACCTCTCATCGGCGGTCATTCACTGGTTGACACTGGCCATAGGTGCGGCATGGGCATACACAATATTGTGCGCCTTATTCGTCGCCGTTATTGTCTTCGTGTTTTCCAAGAAAGATGTCCTTTTCGTGAAACCGCTTCTCCGCAAGTTCAGCCGCATCATGTATCCCGATGAGGTGGAAGAGGTGGAGTCCGAGAATCTCATTAAGGATGTGGAGGATGAATACGCATCCCAGAAAGGAGGTCAGCATGAGTAGCAGTAAAGCCCCCATCAACAGTCTGGAGGACATCGCCCGCAGGAAACAGCAGCTCCGCGCCAAAATAGAGGTGCAAGAACGCCGTCTCAGCAAAGATCTGGATGCCTACCAGGATGACGTGGACACCTTCAAAAAGGTGTGGGACGGTCTGAAAGGCGTCCGTCATTTCGGTCAGAACTTCAGCTTTTCGGGCATCTCGAACGCCGTGCAGGCAGTTCGCGCCCTTCCCATCGGCAAAAACAAGTCCGGCTTTCTGGGCAAAGGCAAAGGAAAGGTGGGTGGCGTGATCACTGCCTTCAGCCTTGGCTATGAACTCGTGAACTGGATTGTACAACGGCGCAAACGGAAAAAGGCAAAATAGGCAATAGGCAATAGGCAACAGGCAATAGTAAACAGTAATCATTAAACATTAAACAAATAAACAACAAAAAATGTCAGAAAAAATTTTATCGAAAGTGAAACCCGGTGTGGTTTATGGTAAAGATCTGCAAGAGATCTTCCGCATTGCAAAGGAAAACAAATTCGCCCTCCCGGCCGTGAACGTGGTCGGCACCGACTCCATCAATGCCGTGATGGAAGCCGCCAAGGCGGTGAATTCCCCGGTGATGATCCAGTTCTCCAACGGCGGCGGCGTTTTCTGCGCCGGCAAGTCGCTGAACAATGACAATCAGCAGGCGGCCATCCAAGGCTGTATTTCCGGTGCCATGCACATCCACCGTATGGCCGAGATGTACGGCGTGCCCGTGGTGGTACACACCGACCACGCCGCCAAGAAACTCCTCCCTTGGATTGACGGTCTGTTGGACGAGGGTGAGAAATACTATGCCACACACGGCAAGCCGCTCTTCAGCTCCCACATGCTCGACCTCTCCGAAGAGCCTCTGAAAGAGAACATCGAGATCTGCAAGAAATATCTGGCCCGCATGTCCAAGTTGGAGATGACCCTCGAAATCGAGCTCGGTATCACCGGCGGCGAGGAAGACGGCGTCGATAACACCGGCATCGACAGCGCGCGCCTCTACACGCAACCCGAGGATGTGGCTTACGCTTACGAAGAGCTGAGCAAGATCAGCCCGAACTTCACTATCGCCGCCTCCTTCGGCAACGTGCACGGTGTCTATAAACCCGGTAATGTGAAGCTGGAGCCCATCATCCTGCACAACTCTCAGGAGTACATCCAGAAGAAGTTCAACACCCAGCCGAATCCCGTGAACTTCGTGTTCCATGGCGGCTCCGGTTCCGAACCCGCCAAGATCAAAGAAGCCATCAGCTACGGCGTCATCAAGATGAACATCGACACCGACACGCAGTGGGCTTTCTGGGAAGGCGTGATGAAGTACTACAAGAAGAACGAGGCTTATCTGCAAGGCCAAATCGGCAACCCCGAAGGCGAGGACAAGCCCAACAAGAAGTACTACGACCCGCGCGCCGTCCTCCGCGAAGGCGAGAAATCCATGGTGGAACGTCTGAAAGTGGCGTTCAGCGATTTGAACTGCATCGACAGACTGTAAAAACGGTTTCACCGAATGATAACGGGGAGCGTGACGAATCACGTTCCCCGTTTTTTTTGTTTGCCATTGGCAATGGAGACGTTTCAGGAAACGTCTCTACAGGTGCCACGGTTGCGTCACTCCACCGATCGCCACGTTGAACGTGTTCTCGCCTGTGACGGTGATGACGGCGGTGTTGCCTTCGCCGTTCCTGTCCGTAGCGGTGAGTGTCACCTCGCCTGCCTTTATGGTACAAGGTGCGGTTGAGCTTTCATGCCACCAGCTGGCTGGCCGTCCTCTAAACGTGTATATCATTGGCGAATTGATAGTGGAGAGCATATAGACAGGCACTTTCTGGCCGTCCTTGTTGTCGAAGAACGTGAACATGCCTTCCGCTTTGAAAGCCAGATCTTGGCTGGACATCAGAGATGCGGGGGCGGAATCTCCCACGCGGAGTGTGCCAGACACTACATTTTCGCCACCGTTGGTCTGTATTTTCCATACGCCTGCGGACACATTTTGAATGATAATTACGCAATTAACGAACGGATTGTTGCTCTTTTGTGAGAGAAGACGAACCGTCAGTACGGCATCTGGGTCGTTGAGGGAGTTGCCTCTCGATAATTCGAACAGCAACTGTTTCTCGTCTCCGTTATATTGGAAACGCCATATATTGGGGGCAAGCTCATGGAAAGTGCATAAGGCCTCATCCGTGTCAAAATAGCGGTTCAGCACCTCCTGCTTCTCCGATTCCGGTGCGGTGAGCCAGGCGTTGAAGTTGAAGGCCCGTTCAAGAATGCCCGAGAACAGCATTTCCACCCTTTGATTCCAGAAAAAGAACATTTCCTGGCCAGTTTTGGTTTTCATCTTCTCGCCGTCATTAAGCGTGCAGCCGCCTATCAACAGCGCGATTATGACTAAACATGTTAATAATTTGATATGTTTTTTCATGTTTTTCTTATTTTTAGACTAAAACTTAAACTTAGACTGTCTTTATAGACTGAATTTGAGGGAATTAGAACTGATAGCCGAAACCGGCACTGGCAATGCCCTTATGTCCGACACCCAACTCCACGTTGCCGAACCAGTGCTTGCCGCCGGCCTTTACTCCGAAAGCGGTCAGCTGATAGCCCAAGAACGCTTGTGTGCCCTGATATTCACGCGATTTCACATGGTCTAACATCACACCGAGGGCGATTCCGGAGTAGAGTGTCACGTGCGGACGGTTGAAGTAGGAGAAGCGCACATCGGGCATGATTGTCCAAAGAACTTCACTGGCACGGCCGGTCTTCGCGTCCGTCAGGCGGTCGCGATACGTGCCGTGTACGCCTGTGATGGTGGTCAACGCACCGACCCAGAACCATTTCTGTACCCTGAAATTATAGTTGAACGTGAACGAGGGAACGCAACGCGTGTGAATGTAGTCGGATAACGGTTCCGTCCATGAGACAGGATCATAGGAATAGATATGCTCCAAATTGCGGTTTGACCAGTTCAAATTGCTGTAATTCACCGCCACAAATGGATCACCGACATTGAATTGGAATTCATGGCGCGGCAGTTCTTCCATCCAGCTCTTGTCTAACTGCTTCGCTTTTACTTTCTTGAACGTATGGATATAAGCCGCGCTGAAATTCAGGTGGTTGTTGATGCAGGTGAACGTGCCGCCAGACTCGTACTGATAGGCAGGGCAGGTGAGCTGGTAGAGGCCGCTCAAGGTAGTGCCAGTCATGGGGGCGTTTACCCCGGCGGTGAATCGGAGCAGGTCTCCGTAGGGAAGTTGATAGTAAAAGCCCATGTCGAAGACGAGATCCGCATTGACCGCACGGGTTGAAGTCAGTCCCGAAGTGACGCAAGTGAGATCCACGTATGTGGTAGGGTCGTTGAAATCCTCGTAAACAGCCATTGTTGACTGCATCATAGTTCCCCCTATTTGGAAACTGCCAGAAAATTTTACGCCGAGGTCAGACACTAACCAGAACCTGTCGCTGACGGGGTAGTGGAACTCGAACTTTAGCGGAAAGAAGAAATCGTGGAATCGGTCCGAGAGGCGATTCCAGGGAATGCGTTTGCCGCCGGCTTTGAAGTCCATCACAGCGGAGGAACCGAAGTTCAACCCGAGGGAGACCCCGAACCATTTGGCGAAATGGTAGGAGAGCTCAAGCCCGCCCTCATAGCCGAATCCCGGCAATCCCTTGGGGGCGAACGCATCTACTGTAGGACCATAAACGGACTTGAAGTTGACGGGTGCCACCAACTGCGCTTGCGTGGTGACCCCGATGTTGAATCCCTTGAAAGGGTTGTACTCCTGCTGTGCCCGCGTTTCCATCGAAGCGGCACAGAGCAACAGCACAATTAAACAAATCGGTAATCGAATCGTTTTCATAAATATCATAAATATCTGTGTATAAATAAAAAATAAAAATGAACAATGATTTGTTGGAATACAACGATAGGAAATAGCGTTTTATTGTATTCAAACAACAGAGACGTTTCAGGAAACGTCTCTACAGCAAAAAAACAAAGTCCATAGTCCCCAGTCCTCAGTCTCAAGTCCTCAGTCCCTAGTCCTACTTCCTCCCGAAATCCGCAGGAATCTCCCCCCATAGCGGCGTGTTCCACTTGTAGATGGGGGTGGTGTATTCGTTGTTCTTCAGCCACTGCTCGGCGCGTTGCAGCATGTCGATGACCTCCTCGTTCTCCTCGGTGGGCAGAATCACGGAGTTGTGTTTCTTCTTGCGCACCCATGAGAGGGCGGTCATGCTGTCGGTGTAGATCGGGATGTCGTAGCCTTTCTGCTTGATGAGGGCGAGACCGTGCACGATGGCCAAAAACTCGCCTACGTTGTTGGTTGCGCGGGGGAACGGTCCCTTGTGGAACCACTCCTGACCGGTCTCGGTATAGACACCGCGGTACTCCATCACTTTCGTTACGGAGTTCCACGCCGCATCCACCGACAGGCTGCGCAGAATCGGTTTCGGCTGGTCTTGAAGGAGTAGCAGTTGCTTAGCGGAGTTGTTAGGCGAGGGATGGCTCTTGTAGAACTTCTCATAGCCCTGCTTGAAGGCGGCTTCGGCCTCCGCCTTGCTCTCGAAAGACTTGTACTTGGCGTTCTCGAACTGATAGACCTGCTGCTTGCAGTCGTTCCAGTTGTCATAAACACCGGGAGTCTTGCCCACCCAAACCACGTAATATTTTTGTTGCTTTGCCATTCTTCAAATTTGTTATTTTTGCCGCCGGTTTTCTGAAAATTTTTGGACGGCAAAGGTACACAAATTTCGGGTATTATTCGATGAGAGGATGAAAAAGAGGATGAGATGATGAGATGATAAGATGATGAGATGATGAGTGTGCCATGGCGCGTCTCTGCAACAAACGAAAAAAATAGATTATTATGAGAAAGATAAATTTTCAACACGGAGTATGGGCAATCATTGCCGTTAGTGTATTGGCATTCACGATGTTTTCCTGCAAGCCATATTCAAAGAAACACGTTCGCAAGAACTTTTCTATCGAGGTGACGCACCCGTTCCAGAACACTAACTGGGCTTTCGAGGAGGAGGTATTAGATTTCTCATTTGACATTGAGGACACCACTACACTTTTTGACATTTCGCTCGTGTTGCTCTATGACACCGTGGTGAACACGTTGAAAGACATTCCGTTATCCCTCACGCTCAGCACCCCTGACGGAATGAAATCGTTCTCCCAGAGCCATTTCCTGCTCGACAGAAAAGAAAATCCGGAAATCAAGAAGGTGGGCACGGGCAGCACTGCGGAAGTCAACGTGGTGGTCTATCCGCATCGCAAGTTCAAAGTTCCGGGCACCTATACGCTCACCGTCTATCGCCGTGCCGAAAAAGCCGACAATTTCGGTTTCGAAAGCCTGACCACAAAGGTGACGGTTGCAAAATAAGACATCACATTACACAAAGTAGGGCTGTCGCGTAGCTGCAGCCCTACTTTGCGTTTTTGTTTATGACTTAGACTATGACTTGGATTTAGACGAATCTCATTACTTCAATTCGTCATTCATCATTCTTAATTCTTAATTCTTAATTACATTCCTCCTTGTCCGCCGCCGTTGCCGCTGCTCTCGCTGGCGGCTCCTTGGCGTGCCTGGTTCTCTAACTCCATCTTGCCGAAACGCAGGGTGAAGCCCAACGCAACTGTACGGGAATTGTACTTGTAGGTGCCGTGCGACACGTAGTAAGGGCTGTCGTTGTCGTAACCCCAACTGTTCCAGTTGAAGATATCGTTGGCATTCAGATAGATGGAGAGCTTCTTGTCGAAGAAGTCGCAGCGAAGACCCGCATTGATGCTGTAATGGGCGTGAGTGCTGCTGAACAGGGAAATCGAAGGAGAACCGTAATAGCCGGAAACATTGATTTCCAAGCGTTTCCAAAGTTTAGCCCATAAACTCATGTTGAAACTGTAAGACCACATCTGCTGCTTGTAGAGCTCGTTGTCGTACATCGTTTCTATATAACGGTGATAGACGTTGGCATAGAGGCGCATGTTGAACATGGCGTTCGGACGGAACATCGTGTTGACTTCCAAGCCCGTGTTCATCGCCTTGCCCACGTTCACGGGATAGCCGAAGGAAACCGGGCGGCCGTAAAGGTCGTGGTAGGCGGGCACCGTGATTTCGTCGATGTCCCGGGTTTTGGCACGATAGTAGAGCGTGACGCCTAAAGAACCGTACTTCGTCCAATACTTCTGCCAACCAGCTTCTACTGAATGTGTTAGAATGGAGTTCAGGTCGGGGTTGCCGCTGTAGAAACTTTCTTCTTCGTAGGAGACAAAGCGGGTGAGCTGTTCGGCGCTGGGATTGCTGCTACGGAAAGTGTAGCTTAGACGGAAGTTGTGCATCGATTTGGTACGGTATGACAGGTGCAGCGACGGGCGCACGTGGAAGAAGTGCCTCCGTACGGCAAAGGTGTCGGGTACGATTTCGGGGTAAAGGATACTGGTGTAAGTGTGCTCAAACCGCACGCCGGGCTTGATAGTGAAATTTCCGAATTTATGCTGCAACGTGAAGAACACCTGGTTCTCGATTTCCGGTGACCGGCTCTTGTAGCTGCGCATCTCATCTCTCACCCAAACCCCATTGTTCAGCGTGTCTAGATAATCGAGCTCGTGGGAGAGCGTGAATCCTCCGTAGTAACCGAGTGAAATCTCGCCCTTTTCGGAGTAAGGACGGTTGTACGTCAGTTCGGCGCTTGCATCAAAAGAGCCGTTTCGGTTTGTTTCGTCCATCGACCGAAGATATTCCACGGGCGAGAGGAAGTTTTTCTCGGTTTTGCCAACATTACCCCAACCCCAACTGCTTCCGTTGATATCCAAGGAGAGGTTATGACCCATTTGATCGAAATTGTGCTGATAATAGAACCCGAAACCAGCCCAATGGCTTTTGCTTCTGCTGGGAGATGAAGTTTTGTAATGGGTCAGGGAATTGTCTAAGTACATTTCGCGGACAGTTTCGGAATAGCCGTTGAAGTTGCGCAAATTCGGCCAAAAACCGCCCCATAGCGAGATGTTGTTCATGCTGTCAATTTCATAGCTGAGGTTGAAATGGAGTCCGCCCCCGAAGTTGTGGCCTTTGGAATAGGTGGAGTCTTTCTCGAAACTCACAGTGTCTCGGCCTTCCAGTCCGGGTTGGAAAATAGTAATGTCAGACATATTCCGGTAGCGGTCCATCGAATAGGAGAAGTTGCTGTACAGGTTGATGGAGAGTTTCTCGTTGCTCCAGACGTATGAAATCCAGGGACTTGCATACGGTTTGATGGAAGCGTTGGCACCGAAGCTGATGAACTGGTTTCTCATCACTTTGGTGGTGGTCACGATGTTAATGATACCGTCGGCCTTGGAACCGTAACGCGCTGAGGGGTTGGTGATAACCTCCACATGGTCGATACTGTTGGCGGGCATCTGCTGGAGGTAGGTCTTGAGGTTTTCGGCGTTCATGTGCGAGGGCTTGTCGTTGATCCAGATCTCCACGCTGGAGGTGCCGCGCAGGGTGACGTTGCCCTCCACATCCACGGAGACGCCAGGCGCGTTCTGCAGTACGTCGGAGGCGGTACCCGTCTGCACCGTCGGGTCATCGGCGGTGTTGTAGTAGGTCTTCTCGCCATCAACGGCGAACAGCGGCCGTTCACCCTTCACCACCACCTCGCCGATAGTGGCCGTGCCCGGCTTTATCTTGATGGTGCCCAAGTCCATGTCTTTGCTGACAACAAGCTCCTGTTGGTGGTTCTCATATCCCACAAAGAAGACCACCATGCGGTAACTGCCGTTCGGAATCTGCTGCAACTGGAACTCCCCCTTTTCGTTCGCCGAAGTATATCCCACCAGCACGCTGTCACTCTGCCGCAGAAGGCTCACGTTAGCGTACTGCACAGGCTTCCCGGAACTCTCATCCTGCAAGATTCCTGTAATCGTGTTTTGTGAAAAAGCTGAAAAACAGCAGATTAATGCTAAAAATAAACTCGATAATATCCTAATGGATGTCTCTCGTGTAGAGGTTGTTGTCATTTGTCTTTTCATTTTATTCAAGGTGCAAAAATACATATTCTATAAATAACACAAAACACTTATTTCAATATTTGACGCATAAAGTTAAATATTGCTACATTTTAATATGACGAATATTGCCGAAATCGTGCCATTTTTTATAATAAAAAGAAAATCAATGTGTTGTAAAAAACAAAAACGGGACTGTTGTCTATTTATACTACAGTCCCGTCTAAAAATCATACTATTGGCTATTAACACTTAACGCTTAACATCACCTAAAAACACTACTATAACTATAACTATAAACTATAAACATCAATAACCAATAACCTATAACCAATAACCATTAAAAATCAAGGGAAAACTTGGTCAGGAAAAATTCTTTCTGTCCGATGCCGGAGGTGTAGAAGTGCTCTCCGTCAAAGAATTCAACTTTTCGAAGCAGTTCTTTGGAGTCATTTATTTTTTGTTGGGTGAGTTTCTGGTCGGGGGTGAGGCGCATCAGCACTTCTACCCATTTGTCATCCTTGAATTTCAAACTGCTGATAGCACAAACCACGCCTTGGCCAGGGTAGGGGAAATTTCTGGGATCGTCGTTGAACAGGAAGTACATGTCGTTGTGGTGAGCGAAGGCGGAGTAGGAGATGAAATGGTTGATCCACGATTTTTCACCGGGGTTGACGCTGGAACTGGACGTCTGCTGTTTCTCCACCATGGTGAAATTCGCGTTGCCGTCTGGTTGCAGGGTGGAGACCAGGATGTTCTTGGTGAGCATCTGGTAGGACCAGGATTTCATGTTCGGGTCGTAGATGGCTTTCACGAAACGGTGTTCGCCGCACAGCACCACGCTGCCGTTCTCCAGCTCGAAGATGTCGCCCGCCTTGATGGAATACTGCTGGTTGCCGAGGATGTTGGAGAAACGGGCCCACGCCGCCTTCTCCACGTAGCCGTCGTTGAACTTGAAGTTTCTCACGTCGGAGAAATTGTCGGAACCGGTGTCGAATGTGTAGAAGTAGTAGCCGTTCGAATTGGTGGCGGTGTTGGTCGTGGTCTCGGTGTAGTACCCCGCCACGACGACATTCCCGTTGGAGAGCATCTTGGCGGTGAAGTCCTGCGGGGTGCCGAAGGTGACCCCTTCGGTGAAGGTCTCGGTGTTCCCGTCGGTGGCCTTGATCATCATGAACTGGACGTCGGAGATGTTTTTGCCGTTCACCTGACAGGTGTAGGCCGGCAGGTAGAGCACCCCGTTGTTATCGACCACGAGGTCGCCTATGGAGAAGCTCTTGCCGCCGAATTGCGGGGAGATCGCACCGTTCCAGACGAATTCGCCCTCGTTGTTGACCACTACCGCGAACATGTTCTCCAGTTGGCTGTTCTTGCCGGTGACTACTGCGACAGCGGCCAGCAGTTTGCCGTTAGGGGATTTCGCGATTTTGTATTCCGGCCAAAATTTCGGGTTGGCCGTGGTGGACACGGAGTTTTCACTGCCTAATGTCACCGTGTTGACGCTCTTGTCCAGATTTGCGATGGTGAAAGTCAGCTGGTCGCCTTTCTTGGAGAGACTTTCATACAGGGCGATAATGCCGTTGTCGCTGACAATGCCGTCAAGCGGGGCATGCAAATTGGAGGTGGTGACCGCAATGTCCGTCTTATGCATCGACTCCTTTTCAACGATGTAGAAATGATCCGTGTAACTCTTTGGCTTGATCATTGTTACGGGATGTGAGTAGAAGAGATAGTACAGGTTCTCGTCATCCTGCCCGATGGGAGTGCCGCTCAAAAGGTGCTTGTTCAGCCAGTTGGGCTCCGGGTTGGGTAATGTCACGCTTTGCGCGAAAACGCAAGTCACGAATGCCATGAAAATGGCAGATAACAGTACTTTTTTCATAATTTATGCTTTTTTGTTTATTGCCAAATTGATTTGCAAAAATAGTATTTTTCTTAAATCTTGAAACCTGAAACTTGAAACCTGAAACAAAGATGCAGAAAATCCCAAAGGTTGCACGCTGTTGATAACTTTTTTTGTACCTTTGCAACCGCCTTAGAATAAGTAGTACTTTTGCCGCCGCCTCCAGAAACGGATATATTATTATGCTCTTTAACAGTTTCCAGTTTGCCTTGTTCCTGCCGGTAGTGTTCCTGCTCTATTGGTTTGTGTTCGACTACGCTCTCCGGGGGTGTCGCCACCAACTGAAATGGCAGAACGCCTTTGTGGTGGCCGCCAGCTACGTGTTTTACGGCTGGTGGGACTGGCGTTTTCTGCTGCTAATTGCCTTTACTTCCATGTGTTCCTGGTGGTGCGGATTGCGGATACAGAGGGGTAGGGTGCAGGCCACCTCGAAAGACCGGAAATCCAAGGCGTGGTTGATCCTCAATGTTGTCATCAACCTCCTGATTCTTGCTGTTTTCAAATATTACGACTTCTTTGTCAATGAATTTTGCCGCCTCTTTCACTTGTCCTCCGAAGGCTTGCTGATCAAAGTCATCCTTCCGGTCGGCATCTCTTTCTATACATTTCAGGCTCTTTCATACACCATCGATGTTTATCGAGGCAAAATGGAACCGACCCGTGACATCGTCGCTTTCTTTGCCTTTATCGGCTTTTTCCCGCAGCTGGTGGCCGGCCCGATAGAACGCGCCACCAACCTTTTGCCTCAATTTCTCCAAAAACGGGAGTTCAGCTATGAGCAGGCTGCCGACGGTATGCGTCAGATTCTATGGGGCTTGTTCAAGAAGATTGTCGTTGCAGACACTTGTGCGATATATGTGGATCAAGTGTTCAGCACGTACAGTACGCAAACGGGTAGCGCGCTCGTCATCGCCGCCGTCCTCTTCACGTTTCAGATTTACGGTGACTTTTCTGGATACAGCGATATTGCCATTGGCACGGCTAAACTATTCGGTGTCAGATTGATGCGAAACTTCAACAATCCCTATTTCAGTCGCGACATCGCAGAGTTTTGGAGAAGGTGGCACATCTCGTTGACCACTTGGTTCAGGGATTATGTATATATTCCTATGGGGGGAAGCCGTGTCGGGACGGCCAAAATCATCCGTAACACGTTCGTCATTTTTCTGCTTTCCGGTCTGTGGCATGGAGCTAACTGGACATTTATCGTCTGGGGAGCATATCACGCGCTGCTTTTCCTGCCATTGATTTTGCTCCGGAAGAATCGTGTGCACACCAACCAGGTGGCCGAAGGACGGTTGCTCCCGACGTGGAAAGAGGCTTTGCAGATGTTCGTCACATTCGCTTTCGCGGTTGAAGGGTGGGTCCTCTTTCGTTCCGAAACAATCACTCAATCATGGGAATACCTTCGAGGTATGGCGCAATGGGACTCTTTCCGGGCCTGTTATCTCTTTTTCACTCAAAAAGAGGTCTGCACGACTGCGTGGCTTTGTATTTTGATGTTGATTGTGGAATGGCTGCAACGGGACAAACAGCATGGTTTAGAGATGAATATCCCTCAATGGTATGTCCGTTATCCGATTTATCTGGCTTTAATGGCCGCCATCATCTATTTTTATGGTGATGCTGTAACCTTTATCTATTTCCAATTCTGATGAAACGCTTCTGTATCAAATTCTGCCTGTTGTTCTTGCTTATCGATGGTTTCATCGGTTTGTATCATTTTGGCATCCGGCCCAACCTCACGGGTGATATGGGGCAAATCGGTCAAATCCCTTTCGGGCAAGAATACAATGATAGGATGCTTGCCACCTGTTCGCACGAACGAAAAAGGGTGCAGGAGATTTTCCCGCAGGACAGTGTAACAGCGCCGTTGCTTACTATTGGAGACTCTTTCAGTAAGTTAGGCGAACGGGGATATT
Source organism: uncultured Bacteroidales bacterium (assembly GCA_900315245.1). Lineage (GTDB taxonomy): Bacteria > Bacteroidota > Bacteroidia > Bacteroidales > WCHB1-69 > F23-D06. Next base: position 269,678 of record OMYJ01000006.1, on the reverse strand, counting down.
CCCAGTTTTTGTCTGAACTGCTGCATTGTGACGCTCAGAATGTCAATTATGCGATTGAATATTCTCCCGTGCAGGTATTGGTCGAGCTCATCAATCAAGATAGGATTCCCGATAGTACCACTGTCGTCTTGGAAGTTGTTGAGCGTTGCTTTATTTGGTGGATGTATTATATAAACTTACAGGACACAGCAGCGGCATATTACGCTGAAGAGGTGGTTGCGGAGCCCCAACCAGATAATCCGCGATATCTGGAGAACACCCTGCTCTTTTTGAAGAAAGCGGCAGGAATAAAACAGTCCATCACCTGTTATCCCACGAGTCAAGACCTCTTCTCGCATCAAAAAAAGCATAATAAGCTGTACATTTATGATTCACCGTGGGATAAGGATGGGGATCTCCGATTCACGGAACTTACCGAAGAGGAAATCGTGCGGGCATACCAAAATATGGATGCTTTGCATGTGTTGGCGGAGCGTCACGGCATCAAATTGGTGGTGCTGATTGCTGCCGACAAATATGATGTGTATGAACCTTTTATTACCACGGATCATCCTAAAAATCAAACTCTTGACTATTGTCCGGAGGTGCCTTGGATTATCAATACCAAACCATTGTTGCAGGCGCAAGCGTATGCAGGTGTCAAGGACCTGTATTATATCAACGACACCCATTGGACTCCGGCAGGCGCACGAATCGTGGCAGACGAGGTTTTCAGACGATTACAAGACTTATAGTCATTCGGTTTTTAAGTGATTTGCATAGCAAATCGGGTGTTTTTGTATTGGAATTTTATGTACCTTTGCAACCGCCTGAAAAAAGGTGAAAGATTATTTATATTGTTGATTTATAAGATATTGAGAAAGGAATAATTATGGCTAAGAGAATCAAATTCTGTTTGGTGTATCGTGATATGTGGCAGTCGTCGGGCAAATACCAGCCCCGCGTTGACCAGCTGACGGAAATCGCGCCGGTGATCGTGCGGATGGGATGCTTCGATCGTGTGGAGACCAACGGCGGCGCTTTCGAGCAGGTGAACTTGCTCTACGGTGAGAACCCCAACCACGCGGTGCGAGAGTGGACGAAGCCGCTCCGTGCTGCCGGCATCCAATGCCAGATGCTGGAACGCGCCCTCAACGGCTTGCGCATGTACCCCGTGCCCGCCGACGTGCGTCGGTTGATGTTCAAGGTCAAGAAAGCCCAGGGTGTCGATGTGGTGCGCTCGTTCTGCGGACTCAACGACTACCGCAATCTGGAGCTTTCCATCAAATACGCCAACGAGTTCGGACTCATTTCGCAGGCCGCGCTCAGCATCTCGCACTCGCCCGTGCATACGCTGGAGCACTACCTCGCGGTGGTCGATAAATATGTGGAGTACGGTGCCAAGGAGATCGGACTGAAGGATATGGCCGGTATCGGCCGCCCTGCGGAGCTCGGCAAGTTGGTGAAGGCCATCAAGGAAAAATACCCGCACTTGGTGATTCAGTATCACGGACATACGGGACCCGGCCTCTCGATGGCTTCCGTGCTGGAAGTCTGCCGTAACGGCGCCGACATCATCGATGTGGCCATGGAACCCCTCTCCTGGGGTATGGTCCACCCGGATGTGATTGCCGTACAAGCGATGCTCCGCGATGCCGGCTTTGAAGTCGCCGACATTGACATGAACGCCTACATGGAAGCCCGCACGCTCACCCAGAAGTTCATGGACGACTTTTTGGGCTATTTCATCGAGCCGAAAAACAAGATTTCCACATCGCTGTTGCTCGGTTGCGGTCTGCCCGGTGGCATGATGGGTTCCATGATGGCCGACCTGAAGGGCATCCACAGTTACCTTAACAAGACTTTGGAGAAGTCCGGCAAGGAGCCGCTCAGCGAGGACCAGCTGCTCATCAAACTTTTCGACGAGGTGGCAGCGGTGTGGCCGATGGTGGGCACGCCCGGCTTGGTGACCCCGTTCAGCCAGTATGTGAAGAACATCGCGCTGATGAACGTCCGCGCCGAAATCGAGGGCAAACCCCGCTTCACCTACATGGAGCAGAACCAGTGGGACATGATCCTCGGCAAGTGCGGCCGTCTGCCCGGACCGCTCGCTCCGGAAATCGTCGCGTTGGCCAAGGAGAAGGGCTTCGAGTTCTTCGACGGGGTGCCGCAAGACAACTATCCCGACGAGCTGCCCAAGTACCGCAAGATGATGGAAGAGAAGGGCTGGGATGTCGGTCAGGACGAGGAGGAACTCTTCGAACTCGCCATGCACGAACGCCAGTACATTGACTACAAAGAGGGTAGGGCGAAGCAGAACTTCAACCGCGAGTTGGAGGCCGCCATGCAGAAGAAGCAGGCGGGTGCCGGTGCCGCCCCGCAAGACCGTCAGCAGATTGTCTTCGAGCGCGTCAGGAAGATGTACCCCGAGGCCCAGCCGATCGTCGCGCCCGTGAGCGGACAGCTCTTGTGGGAGATCGCCGTCGGTGATGAGAAGTCGATGCCCAAGCCGGTAGGCACTCCTTTGAAAAAAGGGGACACGGTCTGTTTCGTGAGCACCTACTACGGCATGGAGCCGGTTCCTTCACTCTTCGACGGCCAGCTCTTGGAAACGGTCGCGGAGCAGGGACAGAAAGTGAACAAGGGCGATGTGATCGCGTTTGTGAAGTAAAGTTTCAGGCGTGCTTCGGCACGCCTTTTTTTGTTTGCATTTTAATCAAGGAAAAGATGAGTAAAATCGAAACCACTTATAACCCCACTTTGGAAACCCTCCTCAACCACGTCAGCGTGCGCGAGTACAGCGACCGACCCGTGGAAGAGGAAACCTTGAACCTGATTCTGAAGGCGGCGTGCAGCGGCTCCACGATGGGCAACATGCAGCTGTTCAGCGTCATTGTGACCCGCGACGAGGCGATGAAGGCCAAGCTCGCGCCGTTCCATTTCAACCAGCCGATGGCGACATCCGCGCCGGTGATCCTCACCTTCTGCGCCGACTTCCACCGCTTCAATCAGTACTGCCGGTTCCGCAATGCCAACACGGAAGCTTACAGTAACCTGCAGAGCTATCACTGGGCCGTCACCGACGCGCTCATCGCCGCCCAGAACGCGTGCGTGGCCGCAGAAGCCCTCGGACTCGGCTTCGTATGGCTCGGCACTATCACCTACAACGTCGATAAGTTCGTGGAGGCATTGCAACTGCCTAAGCACGTCATTCCCGTGGCCTGCATCCCGATGGGCTACCCCGTGAAGAAACCCGCCCTGACGCAGAAGCTGCCTGTGGAGACCTTTGTTCACCAAGAGGTTTACCACGACTACGACGCGCAGCGCATTGACGAACTCTACCGCGAGAAGGAGAACTCCGAGGAAACCGCCAATATCCTCAAAGAGAACCCCGACTGCGACAACCTCGCGCAGGTTTTCACCAAGCACCGCTACACCCAGCCCGACAACGAGCATTTCGCGCAGGTGCTGAAGGAGACGCTGGAGCGGCAGGGGTTCACAATGTAGAGACGCGCCATGGCACGTCTCTACGGATTACCGTATTCATTCTACATTTTACATTCAGCATTCATAATTCATAATTAAATGAACCGTCTCATCCTCTCCGCCCTTATCAGTGCCATCCTGCTGGTGGCCTGCCGCACCGACCAGACCACCCTATGGAAATCCGACAGGGTCTATCTCAACTCCGAGTTCGGGTGCGTGCATAACGCCTGGCAGTTCCGCTACGGCAGCCAATGGTACGCCGCCGCAGTGCCGGGCAACATCCACGACGACCTGCTCGCCAACAAGCTGATTCCCGACCCGTTCTACGGCGACAACGAACAGAAAGTGCAGTGGGTCGCCGACAGCGTCTGGGAATACCGGCTGCTGTTCGACGGAATCTGCGCCAAAGGCAAGGAATTTCCCCACAACGAGCTGGTTTTCGAGGGGTTGGACACCTACGCGGAGGTCTTCCTCAACGGCGAACGGCTGACCGCCTCCACAGGGGACACGATGACGAACAACATGTTCCGGACGTGGCGTTTTCCGTTGCCCGACAACCTGAAAGAGAGTGGCAACGAACTGGTGGTCAAGTTCCTGCCCACGGAACCGTTCGACAGCGTCGCGGCTTCCAAATTGCCGTACAAGCTCCCCGACAACCGCGTCTTCACCCGCAAGGCGCAGTACGAGAGCGGCTGGGACTGGGGCCCGAAACTCAACACCTGCGGCATCTGGAAAAACGTCTATATCGAATCTTGGAATGTGTTAAAAGTCAACGACTTTTACGTGAAAGACACGGAACCGTCCCGCGATTCCACCCGTCCGTGGATAGCCGAAGTGGAGGTGGAGGTCGAAGCCGACAAAAAGGTCACCACCTATATACATCTGGATATCACCGACAAGGACGGCTACAGCCAGCAGATCCAGCACAAGGCGCAGCTGCACAAAGGGACGAACAAGGTGGTGATTCCCATCACCATCGAGAATCCGAAACTATGGTGGCCGAACGGCGCGGGCGAACCGCACCTCTATTACTTCACGGTAAAGGGCAGCCGTGTTGACAATGGCCTCGTGCACACACATGGACTGCGCACGGTGGAGCTCGTCCAGAAGCGCGACAGCATCGGCGAGTCGTTCCAGTTCATCGTCAACGGCAAGCCGCTCTTCATGCGCGGTGCCGACTGGATTCCCGCATCCTCGTACCCGGGCACGCTCGCCCGCAGCGAAGGCGACGACCGCTACGCCGAGCTCCTGAAGCAGGCCAAAGAGGCGAATATGAACATGATACGGGTTTGGGGCGGCGGACTCTACGAACACGAGGCCTTCTACAACTACTGCGACCAAATGGGGCTTTTGGTGTGGCAGGATTTCATGTTCGCCTGCAACATCTACCCCGGCGACGAAGCGTTTATGAACAATGTGAAAGTCGAAGCCGAAGAGCAGGTGAAGCGGTTGCGCCACCACGCCTGCATCGCCACGTGGTGCGGCAACAACGAGGTACACAACGGCTTGGAGGACTGGGGCTGGAAAGATGCCTTGGGCTATACTGACCAGCAATATTCGGGAATGTATGAGGATTATGAGCAGCTTTTCGAGAAGATGCTGCCGGAAATCTGCATGGAAAATATGCACAACCCCAACTATGTGCACTCCTCGCCGACTTACGGCTGGGGTCACCCCGAGTGCACGACCCACGGCTGCAGCCACTACTGGGGCGTCTGGTGGGGCGAGCTGCCGTTCGAGATTTGGTGGGAGAAAACCGGTCGCTTCATGACAGAGTACGGTTTCCAGGCCTACCCGGAAATGTCGCTCTGGAACGAATACATCCCTGAAGGCGAACGTGTTCTGAAGTCGCCGTCCATGCGCAATCACCAAAAGCACGGTCGCGGGGTGCCGATCATCCTGAAGGCGATGGAAGATCTGTACGGGTTCAAGGATACCAACAATCTCGACAAGTTCGTCTATATCAGCCAGTTGGTGCAGCAGGATGGCATCGCGCAGGCCATCGAGGCGCACCGCATCCAGCACGAAAAGTGCAGCGGCACGCTCTTCTGGCAGCTCAACGACTGCTGGCCCGTGGCCTCCTGGAGCTGCATCGATGTGGCCGGGAATCCCAAGGCGCTGTACTACCGTCTGCCGCAGCTGTACGCCAACGTGGCCATCGCCTCGCGCAATATCTCGCAGGACACCATCGAGCTGTATCTGATCAACGACAGTTTTGAGCCAGTTGGCGGTCTCTTGGAGTGGGCTATCCGAACCATGGATGGCGAAATGGTCAACTCGGCGGGCGTGAGCGTCTCAACCTCTGCCAACAGCAGTGCCAAGGCGGCAGTGGTGGCTTTGCCGAAATCTGTGAAAAACGCGGGAAATGTCTTTGTGGAGGCCTGTTTCAAACCCGAAAACTCCGAAAAAGTCACATATTTGACCTATTTCGTGAAACCGAAAGCGTTGAATCTTTCCTCTCAGCCGATTCAGGTCAATACGGAATATGGCGACCATACCGCTGAAATCCACCTCTCTTCCAAAATGTTGAAAAAGGGCGTTTTCATTGAAGAAACGCATGGCTACAAAGTCGATTATTCCGACAATTACTTCGATTTGAAGCCAAATGAGGAAGCGGTGGTTAAGGTGGATTATCCTTTGTTGGATGAGAAACCTGTGTTCAAGATTCGCACGTTGAAGTGACCATAATAATCTACTTTTCTGCCCTGATTCGACTCCAATTATGCTTTTCAATTCGATAGAGTTCGCCTTGTTTCTGCCAGCTGTGTTCCTGCTCTATTGGCTTGTGTTTCGGCGGAGTGTGCGGGCGCAGAACCTTTTTGTTGTTGCGGTCTCTTACCTCTTTTATGGTTGGTGGGACTGGCGTTTTCTTTTTCTGATTGCCTTCACCTCGCTCTGCAGCTGGGGCAGCGGCCTCCTCATCGAACGCCATCGCAACCGCCCGGTCGCGAAAATCGTGCATGTTTCTAATATAGTGTTGAACCTGGCGATTCTCGGAGTCTTCAAATATTACGACTTTTTCGTTACCTCTTTTGCTAACCTCTTTCTGAACGGCCGCACCGACGGTCTGCTGCTCAACATCATACTGCCTGTAGGCATCAGCTTCTACACTTTTCAGGCGTTGAGCTACAGCATCGACGTTTATCGCGAAAAGCTGGAACCCACCCATGATATTGTGCAGTTTTTCGCGTTCGTGAGCTTTTTCCCACAGTTGGTGGCCGGTCCTATTGAGAGGGCGACCAATCTGCTGCCGCAGTTCGCAAAGCCGCGCACGTTCGACTACGCGCAGGCCGTTGATGGCATGAGGCAGATCCTTTGGGGACTTTTCAAGAAGATCGCCGTGGCTGACAACTGCGCCGCCTACGTCGATTATGTCTATGGATCGTATGCGTCGCAGAGCGGCAGCACCTTGGCCATCGCCGCCGTGCTGTTCGCTTTCCAAATCTACGGTGATTTCTCCGGCTACTCCGATATCGCCATCGGTACGTCCAAACTATTCGGTATCAAGCTGATGCGGAACTTCAACAATCCCTATTTCAGTCGTGACATTGCGGAGTTCTGGCGGCGATGGCACATTTCGCTTACCACGTGGTTCCGCGACTACGTCTATATCCCTTTGGGCGGCAGTCGCGTCCCGAAAGCGAAGGTCGTGCGCAACACGTTCGTCATTTTCCTGTTGAGCGGTTTTTGGCACGGTGCCAACTGGACTTTCCTTGCCTGGGGCGCTTTCCACGCGCTGCTCTTCCTGCCGCTCATCTTGTCGGGTCGCAACCGCAAATACACCAGCGGCATCGCAGAAGGCCGCGCCTTACCCACTTGGTCCGAGGCAGGCCGCATGTTGCTGACATTCGCGTTAGTAACCATCGGATGGATACTCTTTCGTGCCGACTCCATCGGGCAGGCGTGGCATTACCTTACATTGTTGCCGGGTAGGGGAGTGCTCTACACCGAAGGGCTTGCGGCCTGCTCCGTCTATGTGCTCATCATGCTCGTCATGGAATGGGTGCATCGTGCGGGAAACCATGGTCTTGACTTGCGCATCCGTTCCGCCGCGATCCGTTACCTCCTCTATTACAGTCTGATTGTCATTATGTTCTTTGCCTATTCCAATTCAGAAACCTTCATCTATTTCCAGTTCTGATATGAAAAAGTTCCTGCTGAAGACACTCCTTTTCGCTTTCGTTCTGCTGGTTATGGCGGTAGTGTTCGATATGCTGCTGACTACAAAAGCACTGCGATTGCGTACATCACCGTTTGCCACATGGAACGACCTTTATCAGCGGGATATTGATGCGCAAGTCCTCATCATGGGCAGTTCCAGAGCGTTTGTGCAGTTCAATCCGGCCATCATCGATAGCGTTCTCCATACCAATAGTTACAATCTTGGCATGAATGGTCGCGCCGCCGATTCTCAGATTTTGAAATACAAGGTATTCCGTCATCGGGGGAATCCCAAGCCAAAACTCATTGTCTATGAGGTGAGTCATGGCACGATGCAGAAAAGCAACGGTTACGAGCGGGAGCAGTTTGTGCCCTACCTTCACGATCCGTATCTGTGGCGGCTTTGTCATAAGCAGGAGGATTTCTCCTTCGCGGATTTTGTGCTGCCGTGCTGGCGTTTTCTGGGCCGGCAGGCTCTCATACGGAAAATACTTTTTCCCACAGTGAAAAGCGAATACGATTCTCCGTTGTATAAAGGTTTCCGAAGCTACGACCGGAAGTGGAGTGGGAGGGGGCTTCATCAGCAGGCTAGCGTTTCCTATACTCATGACACAACGATTATCCGGCAGTTCAGGGATTTCTTGTCCGAGTGCCGCCGCGACAGCATCCAAGTGGTGCTGGTCACCTCGCCGTTTTACATCGGTGGAACGCGAAAGATGGCGGACTCCACGGGCATGCATGCCATGTTCGCGCAAATCGCCACCGATTTCGACATCCCGTATCTGGACTACACCTACGACACATTGAGCTACGACACGGCCTACTTCTACAACACGATGCACCTGAACAAGATTGGCGCGGACCTTTTCTCGCAGAAAGTGGCGCGGGACATCGATTCGGTGCTGCGGGGCGAGTAGTTAACCGTTAGCTGTTGGCGGTACGGCGGGTGTGGCCGCAAAAAAAGGAGGACAACTTCCGTCATCCTCCAATTACTAATTACTAATTTCTAATTGCAAGTTATTTCAGCACGCCGAGTTCCTTGCCGATCTTGGTGAAGGCGGCGATGCACTTGTCGAGGTGCTCGCGCTCGTGGGCGGCGGAAATCTGCACGCGGATACGGGCTTGGTCTTTCGGCACCACAGGATAGTAGAAACCGGTGACGTAGATGCCTTCCTCCTGCAGTTTGGCGGCCATCACTTGTGACAGTTTGGCGTCATACAGCATCACGGCGCAGATGGCGGACTCGGTCGGCTTGATGTCGAAACCGGCGGCTTTCATCTTGGCCACGAAGTATTCGGTGTTGCTGTGCAGCTTGTCCTGCAGCTCGTTGGTCTCCGACATGATGTCAACCATCTTGCAGCCGGCAGCGGCCACCATCGGAGGGATGGAGTTGGAGAACAGGTACGGACGGGAGCGCTGACGAAGCATGTCGATGATCTCCTTCTTACCGGTGGTGAAACCGCCGATGGCGCCGCCGAAGGCCTTGCCCAGCGTACCAGTAAGGATCTCGATCTTGCCGCGCAGGTTGTAGCGCTCGGTCACGCCGCGACCGGTGTTGCCCACCACGCCGGCGGAGTGAGACTCGTCAACCATGACCATGGCATCGTATTTCTGTGCCAGTTCGTAAATCTTATCCAGCGGGCAGACGTTGCCGTCCATGCTGAACACGCCGTCGGTGACGATGATGCGGAAACGCTGTGCCTGAGCGGCTTTCAGTTGCTCCTCAAGGTCGGCCATGTCGGCGTTTTTGTAACGGTAGCGGACTGCCTTGCAGAGACGCACGCCGTCGATGATGGAGGCGTGGTTGAGGGCGTCGGAGATGATGGCGTCCTGGTCAGTGAGCAGGGGCTCGAAGACACCACCGTTGGCATCGAAGCAAGCAGCGTAGAGGATGGTGTCCTCTGTGCCGAAGAATTCAGCGATTTTCTTCTCCAGGGCCTTGTGCAGGTCGGAGCAGCCGCAGATGAAACGCACGGAGGCCATGCCGTAGCCGTGGGTGTCGAGGGCTTCCTTGGCGGCGGCAATCAGACGCGCGTCGTTGGCGAGGCCCAGGTAGTTGTTGGCGCAGAAATTCAGCACCTTGCTGCCGTCCTGCAGTGTGATCTCACCGCTTTGCGGAGAAGCGATGATGCGTTCGTTCTTGTACAAGCCGGCTTCCTTGATGTCGGCCAATTCTTTCTGAAGATGTTGTTGGAAATTGGTGTACATTTGTTTGTTTATTTGTTGGATTGTTTGTATGTAAGTTTCAAGTTCAAAGTTCAATCAAAAAAACATTTTCCTAGAGCAGCCCCGACAGGGGCAAGAGCTTGGTAGTTCAAGGTTCAATCAAAAAAACATTTTCCTTGAGCGGCCCCGACAGGGGCAAGAGCTTGGTAGAGCAGAAGAGAACGAATGAGATAGCAGGTTCATTAAATCGTGGCAAAAGTACATTTTTTTTCTGAAATATGTTCATTTTTGTTTTGAAGTTGTCATTCTGTTATCCTTCGCTGGATGAACATTTTCCTTGTGCAGGCGAAGTACATGACAACCCCGATGACATGGACGGCCACCACGGTCCAGAAGGCGGCGGAGTATCCGAAATACTCGGCGATGACGCCTCCGAGGACGATGCCTAATCCCAAGCCTAAGTCCCAGCTGGTCAGCAGGGTGGAGTTGGCGGTGCCGCGTTCGTTGTGGTGTGCGACGGAGATGATCATGTTCTGGAAGGCGGGCCACATGTGTCCGTTTCCAAGTCCCACGAGTATGGCGGTGGCGTAAAAGCAGACGGGATGCGTGGAGATGACGAACACCGTGTATCCGACCGTGGAAATCAGGATGCCGATGCCTGCGTGACGGGTCAACTTGCCTTCCCTCAACGACTTGCCGCCTTGCAGCCGTGACATGATCAGTCCGAGGGAGAGCAGCAGGAAGAAGGTGCCGGACCCGCTGGTGATGCCCATAACCTCTTTGCCGTAAATGGCTAAATAGTTGCTCAGCACGCCGTAGCACAGGGCGAAACAGACCATGTTGACGCCTATGAACCAGCCTCTCAGGAGGAAGAAACGGTCAAGGGAAATCTTCTTCTTGTCGGCCACGGGAGCGCGTTCAGGCAACTTCACCGAGGCGGAGACCGCCACGCTTATCAAGGCGAAAAGCAGCGCGACGATGAACAGGACGTTGAAGTCGCCGAAGTATTTGTAGAGGGCGATGCCGACCGAGGGTGCAATGGCTGTGGCGATGTTGTTGCTCAGCCCGTAATAGCCGATGCCCTCGTTGCGGCGCGAGGAGGGCAGCACATCGATGGCGACGGTGGAATTGGCGACGGTGCTCGCCCCGAACGGTCCGCCGTGGAGGGTGCGCACCACGGCGAAGAACGCCAGCGTGCCCGCCAACAGGTAGAATCCGTAGAAGATAAAACTCAGTAACATAAAGAAAACCAACACCTTCTTCCGGTTGAACGAATCAACGATATAGCCGCTGAACGGGCGGAACAGCAGTGCGGCTACGGCATAGCCCGACAGCACCAGCCCGATGACATCTTTCGTCGCCCCGAAATGCTCACTCAAGTAAATGGGGAGCAGCGGCGTGAGAATGTAGAAGGCGAAGAAAAGCGAGAAATTCGCCGTCATCACCTTGATGTATTCCCTGTTCCAAAGTCTCTCATTTTCAGTCGCTGACATAATGCTTTCTTTCGGCGGCAAAGGTACATTTTTTTTTGCCGCAATTTTGTACTTCGTATATCTGACAATAAATAGCTGACGGAAAGCGTTATAACCATAAAAACAATCGGGTGTTGCCGAACTAATCCCAAAAAATTGTATCTTTGCAATTTGTTTTATATGGAAAATAATATGAGAAATAAACTCTTCAAACATATTTTTTGTCTGTTTTGCTTCATGGGGATGTTGTTCTCTGTGTGTTGCCAAACAAATGGCAATCAGACACATAGGTCTTCAAAATACCAGACCACCCGTGTGCGTCACACACCAAGGTGGAATGCCACAACATCGCAAAACACCACCTACTATTTGAGGAAGAATTCTACCCGTAAAAGTCATGACGGACATACAATTTCGAACTATAACAAAAATACAGAGCGGAGCCACAACGCGAACAGGACCCATCAAAAAAGTAAGAACAGAATCAAGGCCCGCACTCATAAACTTGACCGTAAAATAAACAGATGCTAATTATGAGCAAAAGGTTCAAATACAAATATATAAACCTCTTTTTATTGTTGATTCTTTTCTGCAGACTTTCGGCACAGGAGAATCACATCCGTTTTAATGTGGTGAATGACACCGCCCGCATAGATGCTGTAATTGAAGATGATTCATTAGGCAACCTCATCAATTCGATGTATGACTCCAACCTGGACAATGTCGATCATGGTAATGGGCTGCTGTTCACCTATTTCAACTGGATGCCGGGTTATAACCTTTATCAGAATTTTGACATCGTGACCATCCATTACCGTCATCAGGGATCTGCGCCGCGTGATACCATCGATTTGACGGGTTATCACCACCCGGCCAACTACAGGATCACTTCCAATTACGGATACCGCCACCGCCGCATGCACAGAGGGGTTGATCTCGGTTATCCCGAGGGAACTCCCGTTGCAGCCGCATGGGACGGCATCGTTCGTATCTCCAAGGGTACGGCCAACACGGGCGGTTACGGTAACCTTGTGGTCATCCGTCATGACAACGGGCTGGAGACCTATTACGGTCACCTCTCCCGTCGTCTGGTGAATCCCGGGCAAATGGTGAAAGCCGGCGACATTATCGGACTTGGAGGCAACACGGGACGTTCCTACGGCTCCCACCTCCATTTCGAGGTCCGTTATCTCGGCAACGACATCAACCCCTGCCGCCTCATTGATTTCGACAATTTCAAAACCAAATTCGACACGCTGTACATCTCCGGTTACACGGTTTCGGTGCCGAATCCTACCCAGCAGGTAGAGCAGCCGGCCAAGCCGAAGCCCCAGACCTCCGCTCAATATTATAAGGTGCGCAAAGGTGATAACTTGGGCAGAATTGCCGCCAAATACCATACAACGGTTTCAAAGATCAAGAAACTCAACCATTTGCGTAGTGACTTTATCCGCGAGGGCCAGCGCCTGCGCGTGCGGTAGTCATGGACCGTCCGTCTCTTTCCCTGACGCTGCTTTTCTGTGTGCTGCTTTCGCTTGCGGAAGCGCAAAACACATACTATGATTTCGGATTCGAAAGACAACAGTCTGTTTCGGTTGTTGAGAACGGACACACTTTGCCAATCCCTTGGGCTGGTGGACTGAACTCTGTCCATTTTTCTGAAGTTGATCTCAATCTTGACGGCGTTCCAGATCTGCTGGGCTTCGAGAAGCACGGTCACAGGCTGCTTCCCTTTCTGCGCACCGGCAATGCTTTCCAATATGCACCGCAATATGCCCGTTGTTTTCCGGATTTGCACGACTGGGTGATTCTTTACGACTATAACCACGACGGGAAGGCGGACATCTTCACCTACGGTTTGGCTTCTGTGCGTGTGTTTGAGAACATTTCCGAAGATACGCTTCAGTTCCGGCTTGTCGCCGATCCGCTGACGGCCTTTTACTACAATGGATATACGAACATATACGCATCTCCCGATGATTATCTTGTGGTGGATGACATTGACCAAGATGGTCATTTGGACATCCTGAATTTCTGGGTGATGGGGAAGTATGTACATCAACTGCGCAACTATGCGGAGGTAGGAGATCCTTTCGATTTCCGTTTGGAGAATGAATGCTGGGGACATTTCGAGGAAGCCGCCGACAATAATGCGGTCACGTTGTTCTCCGATTGTGAAAGCAAATCCGGTGATGACCATACACGCCACACCGGCTCGTCAATGCTGTTGCACGATTTCGACGGTAATGGCCTTCCCGATTTGTTGCTGGGCGATGTGGATTCTCCATACAATATATTATTATATAATCACGGCACCCTTGACGATGCCCGCATGACGATGCAGGACAAAGCATTTCCGACATCGATGCCGATATGTCTTTATTCTATGCCTTCGGCCTCGTTTGTGACCCTTCCCGGACGGGATGTTCCCTCGTTGGTGGTGTCGCCATCAGACCCTTCGTTGTCAAAATCGCAGGACTTGAACAGTGTATGGGTGTATGATTATAATACTGACATTCAGCAATATACTCTTTTACAAACAGATTTCTTGCAAGGCGAGATGCTGGATGTCGGGAGTGGTTGTCATCCTATGCTGTTTGATTTTGACGGCGATGGCTTGTTGGACTTGTTTGTCGGCAACTATGGTCAGTTCGATAGTGCGCAGGTTATCAATGGTTGGTTGACTTCCTTTTTCTCATCGTCAGTGTCTTATTATCGGAATACGGGAACAACCGATTCGCCTGTTTTTAGCTTGCAGACCCGCGATTTCGGGAATCTCAAATCCTTGGGATTCCATGCATTGCATCCTACGTTTGGCGATTTCGATGGGGACGGAGGAGCGGATATGCTTTGCGGTCAGGAGGATGGTACTCTGCTGCTGGTGCCTCATTCCCGCTTGGTGACTGGCGACGGCACGCTCAACACTCGCTTTGCCGATATTGATGTCGGGGAGTGTAGTACCCCCCAGTGTTTTGACCTTGACGGGGATGGAAGAAAGGATCTGATCATAGGCAATAGGCGCGGGCTGTTGTCTTATTATCGGAATGTTGGTGCTAATGTCGCTGAATTTCAGAAGATTACGGATACGTTAGGCGGGGTTGACATGCGGGATTATACGCAGTCCTATTTTGGATACAGCGTGCCTTGTCTCTATCGTGATGCGCAACAAGGCACGGTTCTGTTCTGTGCGGGTGAATCGGGTGAAGTGACTTATTACAAGCAGATTGACGGCAATTTGGACGGAATTTTCGAGATGGCGGAGTCGAATTTGGTGGAAACCGTCAACGGTATGGCACAGCCTTTCCGCGAGGGCAGGAGAGTGGCTGCTGCGGTGGCCGACCTTAACGGGGACGGCCGCCCGGACATGGTTTTGGGTAATTATGCCGGTGGCGCGGCCTATTTCGAAGGCGCGACTCCTCCCGCGCATTCATCTGTTGCACAGCACGAATGCGTGCCGTTGCGCGTATATCCGAACCCTGCCAACCATATTCTCTATCTCGAAAGTGACCAACCGTTGGGATCAGTTGCTATTTACGATTTATACGGACGAATAATTCTTGTTGTCAGTAATATTGAAGATAATAGTGCCGTTATTAATACTTCGTGTTTGCCAACAGGAGTCTATTTTGTACGTACAGCCCATCATGCTGTGTCGAAATTTATAAAAGCCAAAAGCTAATGGCCAACGTCCAACAGCCATATTCCTATAATTCTCGATTCTCGATTATCAATTAAAATTGTATCTTTGCCGATTCAAACAAGAGTAATATGTTGCATATTAACAGTCCAGAAGAGACCATTTCTGCCAGTCCTGAAAAAGTGTATCAGGCACTGACCCGTTTTTTTGAACGTCCGTTAGAGGGCATCCCCGGTCTGTCGAATTGGGAGTCCTTGCCTGACGGATGTCGTTTTACTGTGTATGACCATGTCAACTGCAGGCTTTCGCTCAAGGAGCAGCTGCCATGCTCTCATGTGGCCTATGATGCGGAGGTGGAATCGCCCCACGTCACAGCTACGGCCGCTTTTGACATTGTCCCGAAAGGTTCTGAAAGCTCATTGCAGGCAAAGATTGAAGCGGACGTGCCTTTCCTCCTGCAAGGGATGGTCAAGGGGGTGGTCAACCAGTTCATGGGCACGGCCATGCAATATTTGAAGAAAGCCATTGAGAACAGCTGATATGGAATACACGATTCGCACTGACAAGTTAGTCAAGAAATATAAAAACCGTACAGTGGTCAATGAAGTCTCCATCAACTTCACGCAAGGTGAGATTGTAGGGCTGCTGGGACCGAACGGTGCAGGCAAGACCACCTCGTTCTACATGATTGTGGGGTTGATCAAGCCGTTTTCCGGACATGTCTTCCTGAATGACAAAGATATAACGGAAGAGCCTATGTACAAGCGCGCGCAGATGGGCATAGCCTACTTGCCGCAGGAAGCCTCGGTGTTCCGGCATCTGACGGTGGAGGACAACATCAAGGCCATATTGGAGTTCAGTGGCAAGAGCAAAGCCGAGCAGAAGGAGATGTTGGAGAACTTGATCGCGGATTTCAACATCGAGAAGGTGCGCCACAATAAGGGTAACAATCTCTCGGGTGGTGAGCGCCGCCGTGTGGAGATAGCCCGCTGCCTTGCCTCGTCGCCGAAGTTCATCCTACTTGACGAACCTTTCGCGGGCGTTGATCCCATTGCCGTGGAGGATATCCAGGGCATCGTCAAGAAACTGAAAGAATGGAACATCGGTATCGTCATCACCGACCATAACGTCCACGAGACCCTTTCCATCACCGACCGTGCCTACCTCCTGTTCGAGGGCAGCGTTCTTAAAGCCGGTACCGCCGAAGAACTCGCCGCGGATCCACTCGTGAAAAAAGTGTACTTGGGAACGAATTTCGAGCTGAGACGATAAGGACGATGAGGCGATGAGACGATGAAAAAACGATGAATAAATGATGAGAATATGAAAAATAGGAGTGTTGTATGGATATTGATGGCGGTAGCGATTATTTCGGTGCCTTTTATTGCGTTTTCGCAGGTGAAACAGGTGATGAAGGTCGTGGATTTCGACACTAAACTGCCGGTGGCGGGTGCAACCACCACGTTGTATGGGCAGACACTGACGACTAATGCACAAGGTGTTGCGGTGGCCAATCTCCCTGCAGACAAGAAAGGCGCCTTCTTGCCGTTGGAGCAATGGATGAAGGAGGGGCTTGTCTATGTCGGGCGCGCTCCCGAATCCCTTTTCGGCCTTTTCCAGACCAACGATACCTTGAAATTCTACATGACTGAAAAGCAACAGTATCGGAAGGCGGCCCAAAGTGTTTTCGAGCGGTTTTACCGTCATTATTATGCAGAAACTGTGATGCCTGTGGCACAAGATTTTCGGGATTCCATCAAGGCGGGTGCGGCATCCGTCACCGCCACGGCCAACGCAATCGTTGAATCCACATTCCGCATCAACACCGTTGTGAAAACATGCGCTTCTGATGCGTCGGATCTTCAAAAATACGAGGCCTATATGTTTGACAAGCCGCAGTTTGCTGAGGTGTTGGCACTTGCGCGGAAGGGCGAGGTTAACGAGGCTGTCGCCACGGCCAAGGATCATGTCCGATTGGATGACAACAGTTTCGGAAACCTCGAATGGGTTGACTTCTACCGTTTCCTGCGTCTGTTGGAGTCGAGCGATGAAGACGAGGACACGCTCAGCAAATACTCGGAACTTCTCTATAGAAACCATTACGAGCCCTATTCCGTTGTGGATTATATCAATGATCTGGGTCGTAATTCTTTGTATGAACAGGCGAACGAAATCGGACGAAAAGAGAAGCCGAACAACAATAACCCCAGATATGCGCCGGCATTTGACCCTATCTTTATTCAATATATTTTCAGCTCTGACCGGGCGAAACTCAAAACAGCTGCCGAACAACAGCTTGAAAAGATTAGCAATATATATGAACAGTACCCGTTTTTCACTACCTTGGGAGATCTGTTCTGGACGCAGAAGAACCTCTACTATGCATACGCCTTCCTTCAGGACAGTGTCTCGGCTGCCCGCACTATCGACAGTGCACTCGCTACCGTTCAGAAGATTCTTCTGTATGAGATTGACGATTATGGGAAAAACCAGCAACTGATTGATAATTACCAGAATATTTTGGCGGTGCTGGAATACAATCCGGCTTATATCTCAGATTCTATAGTTTATTTACTCTATGAGGGTATCTATAACGCTTCTTTGGAGAATTACAGGACAGACACCTCCAATCTTTTCTTGCAGCTTCAATTGGCCGAGAATGCTGTGCAGTGGCTCCAGAATGTGCCTGATGTGGAGGGAAGATCTCTCAAACAGAAGGCTGTTCTTGAACAACTTGCGCATCTGGAATTCAAGCTCTCCGAGTCGTTCCCGGAGTTTTATGCCGTGCAGAATGTGCAGGTCGCCTCACAGCTGTTGGGTACCTGTTTGGTTACGCAGTCTTCCAATGAAGAGCTGCAAGCTGCTTTCCGCCAGTACGAAAAGAGTTATGACGTGGTGAACGCTGCCTTCCCTAACGCATTCAATGAGATTTATTTGAATTATAATTCCACCTTGGAAACATTTCTGGTTGCATACCAGCAATTCGCCCTTTCGTCTG
Organism: uncultured Bacteroidales bacterium; assembly: GCA_900315245.1. GTDB lineage: Bacteria > Bacteroidota > Bacteroidia > Bacteroidales > WCHB1-69 > F23-D06. The sequence goes on along the minus strand of OMYJ01000006.1, from coordinate 251,779 downwards.
AACTGTCCGCATTTACAGATCGTTTGATCAGCATAGAAGCGAAAAACGACCCTCAGAAGATCTTGGTGAAGAAGGCTGAGTTTGCCAATCACTTGGCCGAGGTTCTGTATCAGAATGAAATGTATGAGGAGTCTGTTGTGTATTATCTGCAAGCCAATGAGTTGTATGAGAAAACTATACCGCAGGACGCGCAGTTGTGGGCTCCATATCTGAACAATTATCTGCAAATGGGCGATGCGCATCTTAATCTGAACCAGTTTGACAGGGCTATGATGACCTATCAGAAGATTTTGGATTTTGAACCAAAGATTCCCGCTTCTTTTATGCCGAAATACACGACAATGAAGGGCAGTTCCCATTATTATGTCGGGGATGTGTATAAGAACATGGGTGAGACCGCCCGTGCGGAAAAAGAATACAAAACAGCGGAAAAATACTTCAAAAAAGCCATTTCTCTTGGAGATAATGATGCCTATTGGTTGCTGGGTGAGATGAGCTGGGGCAAGGCGGTGATGGCGGCCCAGAACAAGGATATGAAAAAATGCCGCCAAATGGTGGAACAGTCGGTAGCCTATTATGAAAAAAATCCGATGGAACGGCCTTACCAAACGTATGAACGTGCCAAGTCCGTCATGATTGACTTCTACAAGGAGGCGAATGATGGACAGAATTACTATCGCACAGTGGCGGATTTGACGGACTTTTACCGTAAATTTGTGGATTATGACAATGAGTATCCGTTCAAACTGCTGCAACATGCCGAAATGATGCTGAACAGTGGCAAGGTCAGCAATGAAGAGGCCATTCAGTATTCCCAGGATATCCTTGACGCTGTGATGTATCTCGATGATCAAGGGCGCGATGTGAAACTCGCCTATTTGCGTGCTGTGTTCAATATGGCGCATGTATATTCTGTCAATGACTCTGTGCCACAGGCCATTGATCTGTATCGGGAATGCATCAACGCCAGTGAGATTCTCTATGCGGACACGGCTCCGGCAACCCACAAAGGCAATTTGGTGGAGGTATATGCCAAATTGGCCGGCTGTTATGAGCAGATGGCCGAGGTAATTGACACCGCACATTCGGAACTTTGGTACTATCGCGCTGTGGACGTCCGCGACACGCTCATCAGTCTTATGAAGGAAATCAACAACGATGGCGATGTGAACAAAACCTACAAGACTGCAGTGCAGTATCGCCAAAACGCTGTGGTGTTCTATCATTTGGATATGGTGCCTTCCGCCCAGGATTACCTTGACAAGTCCAACGAGTTGTTGCAAATGCTTTACAATAGTGAGTATAAAGCTGATGTGGAAGGGGATATCATCCAGAATTATTTCTTCAAAGGGGTGATATACAAGGATGCGAACAATACGGATAAGGCATTGGCCAATCTTCGGAATGCGGTGGAATATGGCAGGAAGGCCGAACTTTCCGAGCAAGTGCCGACATATTACTTCGCCGCTATTTCTATGTTGTTGGAAGAGCTTGAAAAAGACAAAGATGCTAATGCCGCTGAAATCGCGAAACTTACTAAGGAATTCAAGGAGATCAAATTGCAATCGAAGAAACAGAAGTAACTGGCTGTTGGCTATTAGTGTGACATTAACAATTTATTCATAAACCATAAACCGCAAATCGCAAATCGCAATGAACACCTACACCCATACTTACACTGTCACGTGTCATGACATGAACAAGGACTACAGGTTGAGTCCGGCGGCAGTGCTACTTTATTTTCAGGAGAGCTTCGCCCGTTACATGGGTTGTCTGCACCTGGCCGCGTTTGACCTGGTCAAGGAGAGGAAGATGTGGATTATCACGGAGATGAGTGCCGAGATGCTGCCGGTCGATACGTTTTGGGGCGATGATATCAGTGTGACGATTTGGGTCAGCGAGATCACGCCGCTGCGAGTCTATGCCGACTACCGAGTGACGAATGCCGACACGGGTGTGTTGATCGCCAAAGGTACCAGCTGTTGGAACCTGATGAATGCCGACACCCGTAAGCTGGAATCCACGGACTGTGTGGCACCGGGAATCACAGTGCTGCCGGAAATGATGACGGAAAGCCACAAGAAGGTGCGGTTCCCCAAGGAAGGCGAGGCACTTAAGCAGGTGACGCATAAGGTGAACCAACTTGACCTCGACTTCAACGGACACGTCAATAACCGCAGCTACATTAGTATTGCCATGCTAACCGTGCCTGACGAGTTTATGACAACCCATCGCACGAACCGTTTCGTCATCCACTGGTTGCACGAAACCTATCTTGGCGAAACCCTGACCTGCACATTGCGCCAAGTTGCAGAGAAGACATACGTGCATCTGATCACGAGAGCGGATGGTGAAACCGCCGCGGAGATTTTCTCCGTATGGGAACCGCTGGTCTCGCAAGTCGATGTGTCGGATGTTGCGAGGAGGCGATGAAAAGACGATGAAACGATGAAACGATGAAACGATGAAGCGATGAAACGATGATTAGATGATTGGCGAGAACCTTTACATAGTTATTTTCGACCGCCACGTAATTATCGATTAAAAGCATGGATACATTCGGCAGATACTACCGTCTAACGGACTGGGGCGACACGCACGGCGAAGCGCTGGAGGGCCTGATAGAAGGCTGTCCAGCGGGGTTGCGTGTGGATATGGACTTCGTGACCGCCGAGCTGAACCGTCGTGCTCCGAGTCGAGCTGAGCTTTCCACGAAGCGGCAGGAGTCCGACCATGTGGAGTTCCTCTCCGGCATTTCCGATAGCGTGACCACCGGCGAACCCATCCGTTTCCGCGTCCCGAATGTGGATGTGAAGGTTTCGGAGGCTAACCGTCACGTGATAAAGCCCTCACACGCATCTTATACCTACATGCGCAAGTACGGAATTACCGACAATGAATTGTGCGGACGGGCATCGGCGCGGCAGACGGTGTGCCGGGTGGTGGCTGGCGCCATCGCCAAGCTGTGGCTGAAGGATAGGGGAGTGCGGATTACCTCGAAGGTGCTTGGCATTGCACAACCCGCCAGGGAAGGCGACTCTGTCGGCGCGCTCGTGGAAGGCCGCATACAAGGGCTTCCTGCAGGCTTGGGCGAGCCTGTCTATGACAAGTTCTCAGCGCGGCTGGCATACGCCATGCTCAGCATCAACGCGGCGAAGGGTTTCGAGTATGGTTTGGGATTTAAGGCGGCTGAAATGTCCGGCAGCGAATATCATGACATCCAGAATCCCGATTTTTCGTTCCGTACTAATCATGACGGTGGTATCCAAGGGGGCATCACCAATGGCGAGGATATTTACTTCCGCGTGGCGTTCAAACCAATCCCTTCGGTGCGCTATGACCGCGAAACCATTGACTTTGAAGGGAATCCGGTTATGATGAAAGGCTCCGATCGCAACGACCTCTGTGTGGCGCCCCGTGTTTTGCCAGTGGTGGAGGCCATGGCCGCGATGGTCGTGATGGACTTTTGGGTAATGTAAAATGCTGAATGTAGAATGCTGAATGCTGAATATAAAAGGCGTAAGATGTTTCAATCACCCTACGCCTTTTTTATCGTCCATTCATCGCTTCATCGTATCAACATTTTATAACGTTCTGTCTTGATTTTAAGGTCGATGAGGGCGTCAGTGCGCTGGTTTTGGGCTTGAAGAAGCAAGGTCTGGGCCTCCAGCAGCTCGGAAACGGCCACCATGCCTGCGTCGAAGTTGGCTTTCGTGTCGTGGAGGTTGGCTTCAGCACTGCGCACGGAGGATTCGGCAAGCCTCACCTGACTGTTGGCCTCCTCGATGTTGCACCACGCCTGACGGGTCTCCAACGCCATCTTCTCCACATAGTCGGTACGCTCGTTCTCGGCCTTCTGGATGAGGTAATTCTGCTGACGGATCTTGTGCGCCGTCTCCCACCAGCCTGTCAAGGGGACCTGCAATGTCATGAACGCCAGTGCGTTGTAGTCGTAACGGTCGAAAATGAGACTGCCATACGAGGCGTTAGCCCCGATTATCAAATGCGGTACGCTCTCCCCGATGGCAATCTCTTTCTTCAGCTTCTCAGCCCTGACCTGACAATCCAACAGCTGTTTCTCCGTCCTGCGATACACCGCGTTCCGAATGTCCGCATCCGTCGGGGCTTCGCTACTCAAATCTTGACCGATTAAATCTGTAAGCACCAGATTTTCACTGTATTCCATGCCGATCATCTGGCAGAGAAGCATGGCGGAGAGGGTGATGCCATTGTTTACTTTGAGGAGGTTAGACTGCATCTCGTTCTGCTTGAGCTCGACTTTCAGGACATCATTTCGGGTCACCAGACCGGCTTCCGCTGCGACGGTCACATCGCGGTGCAGCGTGTCCAGGAAGGTTATCGCTTGCATCAGCGTTATCCGTTTTTCGAGGAGCGAGACGGTCTGCCAGTAGGTCTCTTCCACCTGCTGCAAGACTTGGTCGCGGGTCAGCTGGCTTTGGTAGTGCGAGGCGGCGACCCCTACGTCTGCCAGCGCATTGCCGCCCACAATCTGCCCGCCCATGAAGACCGGCTGCACGGCCGTCACCCCGACGCCCAGACCGCCGTCGCAGAGCGAGATCTTGTCGGAGAGTCCCATCGCCGCGCCGTACTCGTAGTAGAGATTATGTAGCTGCTGCCGTGCCGCGGCGCTCCCGATGTCGTCAATACCGTACTCGATCAACGGTTTCGCGGGAACATAGCCGATGCCCGTGGCGCTGATCTGTGGGAAGTATTTCGTGCGGGCCTGCATCTTCACCTCCTGCGCCGCCTTCACGTCCAGCACGGCATTCTTCACCGCCGCGTTGTTCCGCAACGCCATCGCCTTGCAGGTGTCCAAGGAGAGATGCTGCGCGGTTATGGTCGCCCATCCGAATATTGTCAGTAGTATTGCTATTATCCTTTTCATAATCGTTTTTTTGTCGTTCATCCGTTCCGTATGATACCCCCCTGCCCTGCGGGCATCCCCCCTTTAGGGGGGAATGGCCCTTCGACCGTATTATATTCTACATTCATCGTCTCATCGCCTCATCGCCTCATCGTCACTTGAAGATTTGCCAGTACATCACGGGCAGCACCGTCACCACCAGCGGCAGCGAGAAGATGGTGCCGAAGCAGATGACCACGCCCATGGGCATCCAGAGGGCGGTGTGCGCCACGATCATCGGCATCACACCCAAGGCCGTGGTCGCGGAGGTGAGGAAGATGGGGCGCATACGGCGGCGACCCGCTTCGAAGGCGGCCTCCCGGGCACTGTACTGGCGCTTCCGCAGACTCTCCGCATACTCGAACATGATGATGGCGTTGCGCACGATGATGCCGATCAAGCTGACCACACCCAACACCGCCGTGATGCTGAAGTCGAGACGGAAAAGCCAGAGACCTAAACACGCCCCGAACACGCAGATTAGACTGGCAGACAGGGTCAAGAACACGATGTCCAACCGCCCGAAATGGTAGAGCAGGAAGATGAACAGCACCAGCACCGCCGCGATGAAGCTGAGGGCAATCTGCGGGATCACCATGTTGTTGGCGCCGGTGAGTCCGCCGTAGGTGATCTCCACGCCGTCGGCCATCGCCGGCTTCAGCTCCTCGTTGACGTACTTGTCGATTTTTTCCATCACCTTGGGTTGGCTGCAGCCGTAGTTGAGGTCCGCGCCCACGGTCACCGTGCGGATGCTGTTGCGTCGGTTGATGACCGCGTCGTGCCACTCGGGACCCACCTCCGCCACCTGCCGCAACGGCACCCACGTGCCGGGAATAGAGGTGGGAATCAGGAAGTCTTCGAGATCCTGATAGGCGAGGGTGTCGCCACTTTTACGGGTGTAGAGCATCACCGGCACCTTGTAGTCGCCCTCCCACACGTTGGTGAGGTTCTGCCCGCCGAGTGCCGAGGAGAGATACAGCGACAACATGCTCTGCGTGACCCCGAGACGCGTGGCTTCGTCGCTCTTCAGCGTGATCCCGATGTCCTGCGAGGTCATGTCCATGTCGGAGTGCACCCAAGTCAGTTCCGGCATGGTGTTCAAGAAATTCTTCAGGGAGTCGGCGGCCGACTTCATCGCATCGAAGTCGTTGCCGGCGAAACGCACCTCCACGGGATTGTTAACAGGTTGGTAGTCAATCTGTTTAAAGCGGATATAGGCGTTCGGGAAATGGTATTCGTATTTCGGTCCGTACTCGCGGATGAGTTTCAGGGTGTTCTTTTCGGAGGTGGTGTTGACGATGAACTGGGCGTAGTTCTTGTGCGCCATCTGCGGGGCGTAGGTGGCGTGGAAGCGCGGCGAGGAGCAGCCGATGAAGGAGGTCACGGAGGTCACCCGCGGGTCGGAGCGAAGTACGTGTTCCATGCTGTCGGCAATGGACTCCGTCTGCTCAAGCGTGCTTCCCTCCGCGATGTGCATCTCCACTGCGAAGCAGTTGCGGTCGGCCTTCGGCAGCATCTGAATCTGCAGGCGCGTGAACAGGAACACGCCGAGAGAAATGGCGCTGACAGCCAAACAGATGACGATAGCAGGGTGATGAAAACAGTGCGCCAGCACCTTGTCGTAGAGGTTCTGCAGAAGGACAAAGAATCGGTCCTGCGCCGCCTCGAACCGGTTTGGCGCGATACCGTCTTTGTTCCGCTTGATGAAAACCGTTGACAGATAAGGGATTATCCATACGGCATAGAAGATGGAGCAGACTAACGCGAACAAGACCGTCCAGGGGAACAGCTGCACGAAGTCGCCCAACGGTCCGGTGATGATACGGGTCATCGGGAAGAACATACCCGAGATGGCCAGCGTGGCCAACGACATCGGGACGAATAGCGTCTTGGTGCTGTTAAACGCTGAGTACCATCGGGAATAGCCCTTCTGTAGCGTGTCGGTATAGCCGTCGATGACGATGACCGAGTCATCCACGATCATGCCCAGCACCACAATGAGGGCGGCGAGGGTGACCGTGTTCAGCTCGATGCCGAAGATGTACATCAGCCCCATGGTGATGGCGGTGCAGACGGGCACGCTGGAGCCGGACACCAAAGCCGTGCGCAGCGGGAAGAGTAGCAGCATCACCGCGATGACCACGAGGATGGAGAAGAGCAGGTCGCGCAGGAATGACATCACCGACTTGTTGACCACGTAGGGCTGGTTGGTGATCTTGTGCATATCGACATCAGGAGGCAGCGTCTGCTTGCATTTGGCAATCTCGCTTTCCACCTTCTTGCCGAAAGCCACGATGTTGTTGCCGGGTGCCATCTCCATGGAAATCAGGATGGTGGATGCCCCGTTGTATTTGATATGACTTTTGGCTTCGGCGTAACGGCGCTGAATGTCAGCAATGTCGCGAAGCCGTACTTGATGACCTAAAGGATCGGTGAAAATAATCTGTTCACCAATCTCATATTCAGATTGATAGGGGATAGAGACATGCACTTGCGCATCGCCGGCTTCGTTCTCCACGTTGCCGCCCATGGTGCGTATTCCTTGCGTGGCCAGTTCCACCAATAACGCCCGCTGGCTGATGCCGTAGGAGGCCAATTTCTCCTGATCCACCAAGACGGCGATTTCCTCGTTCTGCTGTCCGAGGATCTTGATGTTGCCCATCTCGGGGATGCTCCGCAGTCGGTCGCAGAGCTGTTCGGCGTAGTGCTCCAGCTCGCGTGGGGTCCGCTCGGGTGACTCCACGGTCAGCAGCATGGAGGATGTGTTGCCGAAGTCATCGACCACCACAATCTCCAGTACGCCCGCGGGCAGCGAGGTCTTCTTGAACAGCTGCAGCCCGTGACGTATCTTCGACCAGGCGCCGTCCTTGTCCTTCACCGACACGCGCAGTTCCGCATACACATAGACGATGCCGTTCTCCGTCACCGAGTAGGTCTTCTCCTTGTCGATTTCGGCATAGGTGAAGAGGAACCGCTCTAACGGCTTGGTGACCTGCTCCTCGACCTCCTGCGCCGTCGCGCCGGGATAGACCGCCGCCACCACGCCCTGCCGGATCGTGAACTGCGGGAACTCGTCCTTGTTTAGCTTTGTCAGTGCGAAAATGCCGAATACAACCAAGCAAGCCACAATGAAGAAGATGATCTTGTGGCCGCGCATCGCGGAGAGGATATGGTGACGTTTATTCAATGGTTATGGGTTATTGGTTATGGGTTATTGAAGCTGGTGAATAGTGATTAGTGAATTGTGATTAGAAACTACTTTGGAGGTTAATTATCAATTATCAATTATCAATTCTGCATTAAGATAAAGTTTCTCCATGCCGGCGGTGATGACGGTGTCGCCGGGGTGGAGGCCGGAGGAGACGAGCACGCCGTTGGCGACGAATTCCGAGGAGGTGATGATGCGGTGTTGCGCGCGGCCGTTCTCCATTACCCAGACGGAGAGGCCTTCGGGACGGGTTTGCACGCATTTGGCGGGAATCACAAAGCCCTGGTCGTCAGGTTGTTCGAGCATCACCTTGCAGACCATTCCCGGCAGGAGCGAGCGGTCGGCGTTGGGGAAGGCGATCTTCACCTGGTAGCTGTGCGACACACGCGAGGAGGTCACGCTCCGGTCGGTGATGCGGCCTGTCATCATGCGGTTGTCCAAGGCGGGGACATAGACGTAGGCGTCTTCCCCGAGTTTCACGGAGTTGATTTCGCTTTCGGGTACCGAGAAGGTCACGCACACCTTGCCGAGGTCGAGAATCGTGACGGCGGGTTCGCCGGGCAGCAGCGAACCGCCCGCTTTGGCGTTGCAACTGCCGATCACTCCCGATACGGGCGCCCGTAACGTGCAGTCATCCAGCTGCTTCTTGGCAATCTGTTCCATTGAGCGGGCCTGCTCTAAGGTGGTCTGCATCTCCACCCACTTCACCTCGGCCAGACTGCCCTGGTCATACACTTTCTTCAGCCGTTTGTAGGCGTCCTCGGCCTGCTCCAGCGCGGCTTTGGCGGAGTTGTAGGCGTTCTGCGCGGTGGCGCTGTTGGCGGTGACGAGGATCTGCCCCTCGCGCACGCGGTCGCCCTCATGCACATAGACGCGCTCCACGCGCCCGCCCATGGGGAAGCTCACCGCCACCGACAGGTTCTCCTCCACGGTGCCCACGTATGTGCGGGTCATGCCGCCGGCCACCGTATCGACCACCAGCACTTCCACGTCTATGGGTGGACGCTCTTGTTTCGGTGTCTCGTGCTTGCAGCCGATTACCACGATGCAGAGTGCCGCCACGGCAAATATCAAGGATGTTGTTCGTTTCATATCAGTTCTTTTCTGCGATGATGGTCATTTCCGGTCCGCTAATGGTGACGGAGCTGTTTCCGCTTTGCGTTCCATCCCAAACCTCTCTGAGTATCAGGATGTTCCCGTTGACAGTTCCGCTGCCTGCCGCCGAGATGCGATAGACGATGGTGGCCTCCTCATCTTGGTTGAGGTCCAGGTCGATGTTGAGATCTGGGATGCTGCTGGTGGAGAGGATGTTCGTGTTGAAAGAGTGTGAGTCGATCAGCAGTGAGTCGCCGTGCAACGCGGCGTTCATCGTGTAGCATCCGCCGGTCATCTCGTTCATCGTGATGATGTAGCGGTCCTTGTCCGATTTGTCCCGCAGGATATTCATCTGTCCGTTCCGGTGGATGAGTCGGTAGGTCACCGCCCCGTCTGCGTCGGTCAACGCCACCTCGCCCGAGAGCTTGTAGCTGTAGTCGCCGGTGAGTGCTTGTCTGTCGCGATCGCAGGCCGTACACAGCACCGCCATGACGATGATACAGCATAGAACGGCTATAGCTGTACGTGCCTTGCCCCACACTGCGCTGCGTTTGTCTTTATCGTTGACTCCGCAGTCCGAACCAGTCTCGTGTTTCAATCCCCACACTGCGCTGCGCTTATGTGGGGTTATTAGCGCTTCGCGCGTCTTGCCCCTTCGGGGCTGCTCAAGGAAAGTTTTCATATATATTGGGGTTTTTCGTTAATTCCTCATTAAATCATCGTTTCATCGCCTCATCGCCTCATCGTTTCATCGTCTCATCGTCTCATCGCCTCATCGTGTCCAACAAACTGCACAAACACACTGTTGACAATCAAATCGATGAGCATTTCGTAGGAGGGTTTGTACTGTTCGTATTTGTCTTCCACGAAGAAGGTGTGGCTCAGGCCGTTGAGGGTCACGCTGAGCATGTCGGCGAAGGCGACGGCCTGCTGCTCGACGGTTGCGGGCGGGTCGTCCGTCGGTTTGGCGTACCAGACCTTCTTGAACAGCTGGTGTTCCCAGTCTGAAAACTCGGCCATCCGATTCCGTAAGTTGTCGAAACGGAAGTCGTTGCCCTCCAGGTGTTTGTCTTTCATGGCCACTTGGAGTGTGCCGGCTTCGGCGAGGAGTTCCACGCGTGCGAGGAGGTATTGGCGGAGGCGGGGCAGCACGGGTTGCCCGTCGCCGGCCATAGTTTCTGCCAGCCGTTGCTGGATATGGTCGATTTCCGAGATGACCGTGGTGCAGAAGAGTTCCTCCTTGTTGCTGAAATAGTTGTAGATGGAACGTTTGGCCTTGTGCGCTTTCTGGGCAATGTCGTCCATGGAGGTCTTCTCGAAGCCGAACTTCCGGAAAAGTCCGCTTGCGACCTGCTGTATCACCTCGCCCGTCGTCGGTTTGTTCATTTTTTGCACGTTTTTAGTTTCAGGGTGCAAAAATACATTTTTTTTATAATTTGCGTGTTTGACAACACATATTATTTTTTGTATCTTTGCCCTTTCAAAAACTACGAATATGAGTAGAGGATTTGTCAAAGAGGGAGACCAGGAGGAAGTGCCGATGCTTACGCCGCGCGCATATCTGCCTGCAGGGGTTGAGAATTTTGTCACCAGCGCAGGACTCGAAGCACTGAAGGCCGAGCGCGAGGATATTTTACGTGAGCGCAAGCAGTATGAGGGGGTCGATAATAATGATGCCCGGGTAAATAACAACTATCTGACGGGAAAGCTTCGTCTGTTGGAGGAACGAATCCACTCGGCCCGTGTTTTGGACTACGACCCGCAGCGGCAGAATGATGTCGCTTTCGGAGCGACAATCAAATACAAGAACTTGAGAACAAATCAAATAGCTTCTTATCAGATAGTTGGTGTGGATGAGGCCAATATCATGCAGGGCAAAATCTCGTTTCTGTCGCCGCTCAGCAAGGTGTTGATGAACAAGAAAGTGGGGGATACGGTCACGTTCAAGACGCCTGCTGGGGAGGTGGGGATGGAGATTCTCGGGATTGAATAAGGAATAAAAAAAAAACGCGCCATATTAGCGCGCTTTGTTTGGTGATTTTCAGTCAATTAATAAACATTTTGTCGTTTGGAAGTGCTTAGTACTCGTCTTCGTTGAAGAAGAAATCTTCTTTGGAAGGGTAATCAGGCCAGATGTCTTCGATAGAGTCGTAGATATCGCCTTCGTCGTCAATCTCCTGAAGATTTTCAATGACTTCCATCGGGGCACCGGATCGGATGGCATAATCCAACAATTCGTCGCGGGTTGCCGGCCATGGGGCGTCTTCTAATCGGGTGGCTAATTCTAATGTCCAATACATAGTTTTTACGTTTATTAAATGGTTTGTTTTTGAGGGCGCAAAAGTATAATATTAAACTGAAAAAGTCAACTTTTTTTTAAAATTTTATTTCTCTGATTTATAGAGCGTTTCAAAAATTTTTTCTTTTTTGTGAAAAAATCGGGCCAGAATAAAGAAGAAATCGGACAATCGGTTCAGCAAAACCTGCACTTTTTGATAGGCTTTGTCCTCCTCCATCAATGCCACCACATAACGTTCCGCCCGGCGGCATACGGTGCGGCAAACGTGGGTGTCGGCTATCAGACGGTTCCCCTGCGGCAGGATGAAGCCCCGCATCGGTTCCAGTTCCGCACTCAGATGGTCGATTTCATGCTCCAGTTCCTTGGTGAATTCCTCCAGCCGTTCCACTTTCCAATACTTCTCCCAATTATTGACCGGGGTGGCCAACATGCCTCCAACCACGAAGAGCTCGTTTTGCACTTTTGTCAGAAAATCGTTCGGATTTTGCGAAATCACGACCCCTATGAAGCTGTTCAACTCATCAACAGTACCATACGCATGTAGTAGAATACTGTCTTTTGAAATACGTGAACCGTCTGATAATGAGGTTGTTCCATTGTCTCCTGTACGTGTATAAATTTTCATCGCTTTTTTTTTGCAAAAATAGAAAAAAAATGTATTTTTGCACCCGCAAAACAAAGGCGAAAGTCTCCTTAGCTCAGTTGGTAGAGCAATTGACTCTTAATCAATGGGTCCAGGGTTCGAGTCCCTGAGGGGACACGAGGCGGCAAATCAGCCGCCTTTTTTTGTGCCCATATAAACAGGGCTTTGCAGCATACACAACTGAAAAACAATCCGTTATAATACTTATCAAACATCTGCATGAATGCGGCTGCCATACCGATTGTTTGTATTTTTGCCCATGATTATGCACAGAGAAACATATCTTTGCATTTTTATGGGCAATTTCCGAGGGTGAAGGGCGGCAAAGATATACAAATATGACATTCCAATTATCACCCCATTATGGGGCAACAATTACCCCATAATTCAAATCTTACCCCATTATGGGGCGATAATTGCTGAGGCTTGTTCGTATGGATAGTATCTTTGCCGCCGGATCAAATCGGAAATCCTAAGTTATATTGTTCAACAAAACAAAAGGAAAATGGGTATCAAATTCAGAGTACACCAAAAGAAAAGGAATGGAGACGGCAAACTTTATGCAGAGTTCACACACAAGGGCGAACGCCTGAGATACGCCACCCCGGTGACGGTAAGCCCCGAAGAATGGGACGTGAAAAAACAGGCCTTTACAGGAAACAAATTGAACCTTAACGCGAAGATTTCGACAATCAATAAGATAAGGAGAGCGGTTGAAGATTACGCCCTGGCACTTGATTACGGGGAATGTGACTTCACCCAGGAGGCGTTAAAGAATTTCGTGGATGAACACACAGGGCGTGTGAGGCGTGTTGATCGGCTGGATGAATTGATCAAACAATATATGGAATACGAAAACAGCCGTCTTAATGATCACGGAATCCCGGTGACAGAAAGCACCAAAAGAAAATACGGCTATCTTCACGCCCGTATCGTTGAATATCAGAACGATAAGAACAGAACCGTTTATTTGATAGACATTGATAAGAATATGATGGAGAGTTTCCGCGAGTGGCTGACAAACCGTTATGCACCGAATACGATCAGGGATAAGTTCATCAAACCTTTGAAAGCCGTGTTGAAGTATGCAGAGGAAAGAGGCTACAGTATCAAACCGGCTTATAAAAAGTATTCAATACCATATATAAAGGTCAATCACCCCGTTTTCTACAAAAGCGAGGTTCAGAAGCTGATCGGGCTTGATCTGTCGGATAGGCCGAATTTGGAAGACTATCAAATAGTAATGCTATTCGGAATATTCACCGGCGCGAGGCCGTCCGATTTCACCGGGTTCACGAATGAGGATATTACAGAGGCAGCAAAGGGAGAACCCGCCATCGTTTTCCATACGAGAAAGACACATGAGAAAGTACACATCCCCATTCCTATCGAGCTCCAAAGAATATTGGAACGCCGGAACTATCAGCTACCAAAGACAAATGAAAATGTAGTGGCACGGAGATTCAAAGAGATTTGCCAGCTGGCAGGCCTTGACAGGATGGAGCAGATAGGGCGCACCAGGGCGGGAGAGTTCAAAGTGACCAAAGGCCACCTTTACCAGTTTGTTGACGGCAAGACCCCGAAACGCACTTTTGTAAACGGCCACTATTACGGCTATTTGGGCGAGAAGTGGGACCCGTGGAAGATTGCCGACTTTACAGGCAACGACTATCATATCATAATAGAGAACTATGTGGAGAAGCTTTCAGAGCTTGAAGTGAACGCAGCAAAATACGATCTGGAATAATTATTTAAAGTCTTAATTTAAATAAAATCTATATATATTTGTTAATCAGATATTTTTATATCTTTGCACGTTCATTCGATTTTCATAATGATTTTGGTTTGCCGCCCGCATTTCACAGAATGCGGGCGGCATGTTTCAGTAATTTAGTGATGAAAAAAATGCTATCTTTGCCGCGTAATTCATTGCAAGTCTCAATGATACCAACGAATTTGATCCCGAAAGCTCTACCGCCCGACCATCACAGCCGGGCGGTTGCTTTTTGATTTCCGTATGTGTGCAAAAATCGTATCTTTGCAGCCGGATCAAATTTGAGAAAAGTATGACAACAGTAACATTAAGCTACGATCAGAACAACGCTGCAATAAGTCTTTTGGTTCAGGCATTGCGGGAGCTGGGAGTGAAGTTCCAGGACAGCGCGACCGACACCACGGACAAACCCACGGCGGCGGCCATGGAGACCGCGCAGGCCATTGAGGAAATGAGGCGCGGCGACACGGTGAAATTCAATTCTTTCGACGACTTCAAAAAAGCAATGTATGAGTTATAGGATTGAGGCCACAAAGAAGTATATGAAAGACGTGGCAAAGGCCAAAGCACGAGGCCTGGACGTTGAAGAACTTTTGGGCGTTGTGGGTATGCTGGCAGAAGGAAAGGAATTGCCGCCCGAACTCAAAGACCATCCGTTGAAAGGGAATTACAAAGGGTGCAGGGAATGCCACGTGCATTCCGACTGGTTATTGATATACAGTAAGGACAAGCAGATAAAACTTGTAACCCTTGTAAGAACCGGCACCCATTCCGACCTGTTTTGAAAAACCACACACCGCCCGGCAACACCGCTGGGCGGTTGCTTTTCTGATTTCCGTATGTGTGCAAAATTACTATCTTTGCCGCCGGATCAAATTTGTTTAATATGGAATCAGTATCACGCACGGAGGCCATAGGAGCTTTGCGGATGGTGGAGGAATCAGTCAGTAGGATTATAGAAACCCATGACGAATACCAAAACTGGTTGAAAACCAAAGAAAGGGAGTTTAGGGGGCGGATTGTACCTGGTGACTTGCTTTTCCCAAACAGAAAGTATTATGTGGAAACCGGATGCTTGGACGAAAAAGGAGACCCGGAAACGGACTGGATAATAGCTGAAAATGTGAAAGGCTATATTGACGAGGAGACAGCAGACTGTGAAACATCGGATAACGAATTTTATCCGACATTCTTTTCAGAACCGCGAAACAAATTCAAATATAATACACCTGAAACAATGCTTTTTAATGGTTTCCATAATATTAGAGAGAAGTATAAAAGCGAACTGCAAAAGGTGTTGTTATACGTTATAGAGACAGGGGACGAATTGTTAGCTAAAGCCGTTTTGCCGCTGATAAATGCGAATCCAGAAGAAAGTGAGGCGGGGGCGGCTTATTGGTTTGCGTTTGACTACAGAGACGATAAAACCGGAAAACTGAAAAGAGATTTTTTCAGAGCCTTAAGACTTTACGGTATAACTATAGACCCAATGCAAGAACCCCAAGAGGATCAGAAACCACGGGTGGTAAAGGTGGGCGGCAAAACAAAAAGTCTTAATGCAAATTTCCCAGCTTATACTATCGATACGGAGAAACTTAAGAAACTATTTGAATATCTAAGAGATAATGAATATATAAGTAAAGAAACGAGGATTGAAGACTGGATGCAGGCAAACGGACATGAGCAGCAGGGGGAAGAGTTCAAAAAGATAAAATGGAAAAGAAGTATAGAACAACTGGCGTGGATGATTGCTTTAATGTACCCGCAAGATAATAAAGAAGAATACCCAATGGTACAGAAGGGGGTGTGGAATTGGGTGGTGAAATGCTGGTGCCAGGATAAAAAGGGGGTGGTCAAAGAGTTGAAAGAACAAAGATTGAGAGAAGCGAAAAACAGGTATAATAAGGCAAAGAATCCATATGGAGAATTTTTCAAAACAATAAAAGATTTTTTGTAAGGCACGCAGAAACAAGACGAATAAGCAGCCGCCCCGGACACCCCGGGGCGGTTTCAACATCAAACTGTTGGTAAATTTCTTATACGTGACACATACGTACGTGTGCAAAATTGTATTTTTGCCGCGTCTTTAACTTATAACTTCAATGTATATTGAAATACCATACAGGAAAAAACGCGGGTTGCAGCCGTCGGAAGGCGGTTGCCGGTACTGTTATAAGACCGAGACAGACCCGCGTTTTTTCCGTGGAGGTAATCAACATGTTTCCCTACAAAAACGATGAAAGCCGGAACAACACCGGCAACCAGGGCGGCGCGATGAGCGGCACACCCGGAGCAGACCACACACAATTCCAAAATCAAAACCCTTTCAACCCTGGATTGAAAAGCAGGGTGAGCAAGAACGCGCTACATTGTGCATACGGAAAGGAGGTGCGCAATGCGTAAATTTAGCGAAAGCAAGACACTGGAAGAAACTTTCACAAAAGGCGTTGGCAAAGAACCCAACCGGGACAACTGGGGCGGTGATATGCTCAAAAGACTGAATGGCGTATTGGTTGACATCACCAAAGCTATATACCTGAAAGATACCGTGTTTATAAAAAACGAAGATGTAATAAGTTTATGCGACGTGATGGAATGGTTTGAAGCCGTGTTCAACGAATTGGAAGAAGAACAGGAAGAAGGAAAGGAGGTGCGCAATGCGTAAATTTAGCGAAAGCAAGACACTGGAAGAAACGTTCACAAAAGGCAGTGGCGTGGAACCCAACCGGGATAACTGGGGTGGTATAATGTTCAACGGACTGAAAGACGTATTGGTTGACATCACCAAAGCTATATACCTGAAAGACACCGTGTATATAAAACACAATGATGTTACAAGTTTATGTGATGTGGTGGATTGGTTTGAAACAGTATTCAAAGAACTGGATGAAGAACAGGAAAAAGGAAAGGAGGCCGACAATGATTGATTTTAAAAAGAGTAAGACACTTGTTGAAACATTCGAACCAGGAAAAGGGGAAAACGCCGAATATGACAATTGGGGCGGTGTGATGATTGAAAGGTTAGAAATAGCTATTTTAAGTATCACCAAGGCCAAAGTAATGGAAGATACATCTTACTTGAAAGATTCAGCTATTATGACAATGTTTGATGCGCTGGATTGGTATAAAAGCGTATTCAAGGAATTGCGGGATAACAAGGCTGAATTAATAAGAAACCACTACCCAAAACCGGATTTAAAGGCTGAATTAAAAAATTACCATTCCCCAAAAGCAATTAGAAAAGAAAAAAGAGACAAGATACTTGAGAGGCTGCGTGATGGAGAAGAGTTCAAAGTGAAAGGGAAAAACGCAGGGCAAGTATGGCGTATCGGTTACAAAAAGGGTGAGGCAGATTTTGACCTATTCCTGAATGAAACAAAAGTAGGCAGATGGAAACCCAATAAATTTGAAGAAGGCCAAAATTTCATACTGGTAAACATTGCCACTCTTGGACAATACGAAAGCTCAGAACTATTATGGCTGAAAGATGTCGAGTTTGTGAAAGATTCAGAAAAGCGAGATCTTAAAAAACATAAAAAGGGGAGAGTGAAAACTGATTTATAAACAGAAAGGTAATAGAAACAGTATCGGTTACGGATCAAAGGGTGTGGCGCGTAATTAACGGAGTACAAACCAAAACACAAAAGGGCAAATGAATGGCACAATTTTATATTCAAGACCAGCGCACGGAGCGGAGGCCACCGCAATCGGCCAACTTTCAAAAAGAGATTGCCCACGCCCTTTTTCCACAACCGACATCAACCCAATTGTTACCCCATTATGGGGCAATAATCACCCCATAATTCAAATGTCACCCCATAATGGGGCGACAATTGCCGAAACATAAAAATAAATAGAATAGTTTTGCCGGAAATTTTCAAATGAACCCCTAAAAAACCGGAAAAATGATGACTATTGAAGAAAAAGAAAGAATCTACACCCGCTTGCAAGAGGGCGATCCGTTCACCATATTCAGTGATTTGGAAGACAGGGTGTATCAGTTCCAAAAAGCAACGGATTGTTTTTTGCTTTACCTGAATGACAGTTATATTGGTACATGGAGGCCGAAGCAAAACGAAATGATAGCGAATGATGTTATAGAAGTCAAAACAGACTTGTTCAAAATTCGCAAACCAAACTTGTTATGGTTGAAATACATAGTCTTTATATCCGACAGGAACCAATAGACGGTGTAAATCAACAAGTTAAAGGGTAAGAAAAACCGTTGTCCCAACGAATAAGAAAAGGCAGCGGTATTTTTGCACCCATAAAAGAATTAAAAACCAAAAAAAGTAAAGCAATGAGAAAAGCAAACAACAAGATCAGACCGCTGAAAGCGGATGAAATCAGCAGAACGGTAAACCTTGGCCGTGAACATGATGAGCGGTTAGTGAAAATCGATACAGTGGCACAGCTTTTGGAAGTTGGCCGCCGGACAGTATATGACCGTATGAAATCCGGGGCTTATAAACTTTCACGTGTGCAGCTGGCAGGAACGAGGGAAAACCCAACCGTTGTGAGATACAAGTTTTCGGAGGTGCTGGCCATGATGAATATATCAGAAACGGAGCGCGAAAACTTGAAAGACGTATGGATGCAGCATGTACCCGAAAAGATTTCCGTGATGAGCGCGGCGGGAATCCTGGACGTATCACCCTCATTGATCTACGATATTATCAAAAACGAAGACCCGGACAGCCGACTTGATTCCGAAACCAAAACATACGGAACGCGGATCAGGAAACGCGATTTGTACAAGTATATCGAAGACAGAACAATCGAGGCGTAAAGGAAAGAGCAGCCGAAAACCGAAACCAAAACTGAAATTGAAAAAACGATGAACGAAAGAGAACAAGCCATTTATGATGCCACCGACAATGGTTTTGATATAATAACAATGCTATACCCGGAGGCGGCGGAATGCAAAAACAATCCCAACCACAAATTCAAAATAAGGGATGAGCGTACACCATCGACAGGATGCAAGCAGAATGAAAAAGGCATTTGGTACGCAAACGATTTCGGAGGGGGCGGGGGCGAGCCGATTAAACTGTATATAGAAAAGAATAATGTGGAATACACGCAAGCCCTTGAAGAATTGGAGGCTCATTTTCATATCAACGGGAAAGAAAGTCTTGACAGGAAACCGAATATTGAGGTGTCAACCGTTCAAGAGGATACAGCTGGTGACGGTTTCGAGTTTGAGGCAAAAGAAAGTTTCACCAATTCGGAACTTAACTTGTTGGCACCGG
Source organism: uncultured Bacteroidales bacterium (assembly GCA_900315245.1). Classification (GTDB taxonomy): domain Bacteria; phylum Bacteroidota; class Bacteroidia; order Bacteroidales; family WCHB1-69; genus F23-D06. Next base: position 232,584 of record OMYJ01000006.1, on the reverse strand, counting down.
GGCTGACGGAGGAAGTTTGCGAGCGGTATTCCTACAAGTCGTTGAAATCGTATTCGTTCATCTATACGGACAAGGAAACTGGCGAGAAAAAGCGCATGAAGAAAAGCAGTACGGATAATTACCCAATCTTCATGCATGATTGCGGGGATTTTTACAAGATATACGAGCCTTATAGCAAAGACAAAAACAACCGTTTCCAATACCGTCCAAGAGATAAGAAGACGAAAGACTACGTGAACGGCCTGGCGGAACTCAAAGCCGCCTTTAAAGCACTATCACAAAGCGGAAGCGAAGCGGCGGAACAGGAGGATCACGCAGAAGGTAGCAACCAGCAGAACCGCCCGCCACGAAAACTGGAAGCGGCTTTTTTGTGCAGCGGGGAGCGTGACGCGCTATGTGTGGCCGCGATGGGCTACAATCCAATATGGCTTAATTCAGAATCGGCAAAGCTGACAGGCGAACAATACGCCGAAATCATGAAGTGTGTGGAACGCTTGTACAATATCCCGGATATAGACGAAACCGGGATAAGGCAGGGGCGTAAGCTGGCTTTAAAGTACCTGGACATCTACACTGTAGAACTACCTGACGAACTAAGAAGGCAACACGACCGGCGCGGCAATCCATGTAAAGACTTGCGGGATTATTTGGAATATAATTCGGCAAAGGATTTCAACAGATTGGTTAACGTTGCAATGCCTTGTAAGTTTTGGGATCTGAAAAGGAGCAAACAAGACAAAATAAACACGTCTTATTTGTTGCATATACTCAACTATATGGGTTATGGGAAAATAAAACTACAGACAAAACCCGGAGCAATATCGTATTTATACGTGAAAGTTACCAATAATGAGGTTGAAGAGGTTTCAGAAAAGGAGGTGGCGGACAATTTACACAGGTGGGCGATGGAAAGAGGGTTAGAAAGCGAGATAAGAAACGCGATCCTGGACTGTAAAAAGATTCAATCAGACTTGTTGGATAAACTGAATGAAATAAAGGTACCTTTCAAAAATGGCACCGAAACGGAACAAATATTCACGTTTGAAAATTGTTCCGTTAAAGTATCGGCCGACAACGTGAAGACTATGGCCAAGGAGGAAGCCGGTTATATTTGGAAAGACAAAGTATGTCACCACCGTTTCACAAGAATAGAACCAGCGTTTGAAACAAAATATGATTCTGAAAGAAAAAAGTTTGATATAGAGATTAAGAACATCAAAAGCCATGGATTTAGAGCTAACATAAATTCAAGTAGAATCCATTGGAGAAAGGAACTGGAAGGCGGGGAGAAAGAACCGGCGGATGGTGGATTTGTTGATGAAGATTATAAAGAAAAACATAAATGGGATATAGCAGGGACGAGACTTGGAACAGCAGAACAGGAGGAGCAAAAACAGACTCTGATAAATAGGTTGTATGTTATCGGATATTTGTTGCACTCTTACAAATCTCCAACAAATGGGTATATTACATGGTTGATGGAAAATAAACTTACAGACGAGAGCGAGAGTAGTGGAGGGTCTGGCAAATCCTTTTTAGTGGATTTCCTATTAAAACCATTGATCAATAAAGAGCAGGCGGATGGAAGTTGTGAGGCGGGAAACCCAAGCGGGAAACATTTTGGATCAAATGTAACAACGAGGACGACTACTTTTGTGATTGCAGATGCTAACAGAGGCTATCCGATAAGACCTTTGTTTGAAAAAACGACAGGAGACTGGATGGCGCGGCCTCTATATAAAGCCCCATACACAATACCATTTGAGCAATCACCAAAAATCGTTGTGACATCAAATTTTCCACCAAGAACAACAGAAGGAAGCACTTTAAGGAGGTTGTTGTTTTGCATATTCAGTGATTATTATCATGCTGGAACAAGCGAATATAACGAGGAAAGAAAGATAAATCATGATTTCGGGTATAGAATATGTGATGAGAATGATAAAAGATATACAGATGAGTATTGGAACGAAGATCTTAATTTTTTGATGGATTGCGTTTCGTTCTATCTGAAGGCGGAAAAAGAGGGTGTGGTGATTCAGCCGCCAATGGAAAGAATAAAAGAAAGAATAGCTATACAGGTTGCAGGAGATAATTTCATGATGTGGGCAGAAGCTAAATTCGCAAAAGAGAGCGATAATTTAAATACCTATCTGATAAGAGAAGATTTGTTGGATGAGTACAACAAACAGGCTGCAAAAAAGATAGATACAAGAGGATTTATGGAAAAATTACGATATTTTTGCCAATCAAAAGAATATATAGAGAAAATAAACCCGCGAGAATGTACGGGGTATAGAGAATATCGGCGTAGTATTCAAATCAAAGTAAATAAAGAAGTTAAAGAAATGGTGTATATACAAAGCAAAGGCGCGGAAGTTAAGGATTACGAAAGGGAACAAATAACATATTGAAACAAGATCTTGTTGATATAGAAAGGCGGCTATAATAAGCCGTCTTTTTTTGTAATGATATTATTAAAAGTGCTATATGTTCGTTCGGGAAAGGGTTAACAATCAAAAATGTTTATTCTAAAAAACTTTAGTTTTATAAAATCTCTGTTACTCTGTTACCAAATAAGATGTTATTTGTGTAAGTGTTTGATATAATGAAATATAATAAAGTAACAGATAAGGTAACAGAGAGGTAACAGAAGGGTAACAGAAACAGTTTCTGTTACCTATTTGGAAGTGTAGATGAATGGGTAACAGAGCAGTAACGGACAGGTAACAGAAAGATCGTTTAAACTGTTACCGCTCTGTTACCTTGTTATCGTTCTGTGAATCAATGTTGAACGAATGCAAAAGTAACAGGGTAACAGAGTAACAGAAAAAAGTCAAAAAGTTTTTTTTCGGAACTTCACAGCGCAAAAATAAAACCAGAATCAATGTTGAAATTTAACTAATATGGATGATGTCTGTAAGGCAAAGTGGAAGGGTGGCGGTGGCCGAAGACACCGGACGGCAACCAGGTAGCCACTATCGAGCAGCGCACCCAAGGCGGCCACACCCACGGCCACCCAGTCCACGGATCAGAACCGCGCACCCTGTCACCGGCTACGATGGTGGCCACTGGCACCGAGCTGCAGCCAGTCAAACACTATCGAGCAGCGCACCCAAGGCGGCCACATCCACGGCCACCCAGTTCCCGGATCAGAGCGGCGCACCTGTCACCACCTGCACCGTCACCGGCTACGATGGTGTGGACGGTGGCCGCCGACACCGGGCGACACCCTGGCAACCGCTATCGAGCAGCGCACCGATGGCGGCCACACCTACGGCCACCCAGTCCACGGATCAGAACCGCGCACCTGTCACCGGCTACAAAAAAACACGATGAACTATTGACAATTTAGCCCAAAATGACTTTTTCAGTCTTTTTGATAGTTGAGATTTGGTTTTTTTTATCTTTCCTACTGCACTATTAACCACCTACGCCGTCATTTGGCTACGATGGTGGCCGCTGACACCAGGCAGCCACCTGGCAACCGCTATCGATCAGCGCACCGATGGCGGCCGCATCCACGGCCACCCAGTCCACGGAACAGAGCCGCGCACCCGTCACCACCTGCACCGCCACCGGCTACAGTGGTGGGGACAGTGGCCGCCGACACCAGGCGACACCCCGGCAACCGCTATCGATCAGCGCACCGATGGCGGCCGCATCCACGGCCACCCAGTCCACGGAACAGAGCCGCGCACACTGTCACCACCTGCACCGCCACCGGCTACGATGATGGGGACAGTGGCCGCCGACACCAGGCAGCCACCTGGCAACCGCTATCGAGCAGCGCACCGATGGCGGCCACACCCACGGCCACCCAGTCCACGGAACAGAGCCGCGCACCTGTCACCACCTGCACCGTCACCGGCTACGATGGTGGGGACAGTGGCCGCCGACACCGGGCGACCCCCCGGCAACCGCTATCGAGCAGCGCACCGATGGCGGCCGCATCCACGGCCACCCAGTCCACAGGTCAGAACCGCGCACCTGTCACCGGCTACAAAAAAACACAATAAACGATTGACAATTTAGCCCAAAATGACTTTTTCAGTCTTTTTGATAGTTGAGATTTGGATTTTTTATCTTTCCTACTGCACTATTAACCACCTACGCCGTCATTTGGCTACGATGGTGGCCGCTGACACCAGGCAGCCACCTGGCAACCGATATCGAGCAGCGCACCGATGGCGGCCGCATCCACGGCCACCCAGTCCACAGGTCAGAACCGCGCACCTGTCACCACCTGCACCGCCACCGGCTACGATGATGGGGACAGTGGCCGCCGACACCAGGCAGCCACCTGGCAACCGCTATCGAGCGGACACGCCGTGTTCACAGTCTCCGTGGTGGCTCCTGTCTGTCACCGTGGCGGCTCTCATATTTGCGTCTAAAAGAGTAAGGGCGCGCGCCCGACGGGGTAGGGCGTGAGGCGGGTGACTTCATACAAGAAGTATCGGCGCGTTATGCGCGCCGAGCTTAAAAAGTGATATACATCAAGTTATGAGACGATAAAATAACAATGAAGAAAAAATTGAATAAAGATGAAGGAAAATAAAAGAGAGGGAATGAAAAGGAAATGAGCAAAGCAGAGATGAACGTTTGGAAGAAAAAAATAGACTTCCCAAACCTCGAGAAAGGTAATTGCTATTTTTGCCGAAGTCTTTAATGTGTAAGACAAACAAAAAAGGAATATGAAACAGGGCTATATATCATTAACCGAAATTGTAAAGATTTACGGGCTGACAAAACAACAAAACGAGAGGGTGAGGAAAAACGCCAAGAACTGGGGATGTGAAGAGGTGAAAATTGGAAGGAATATATATTACAATGTGAATGACGTGTATTTGATCATAAATGGGTTGAAGAAAATAGATCCGCACAAAAAACATGTAAGAACACCTGAATACACCGACATATCGTATTGCGCTGCCATGATGGGCAAAACGAATCATAATTTTTACCAGCTGGCGACCAATCATGGAGTAAGAACAAGATTCGTGAAGATTAACGGCTGTTGGAAAGTGCGAACGAAAGAGGCCTACGAGATAATGAAAAAAATAGACACACCCGTTTCGATAATGAAGAGCAAAAAATAAGAATTCAACACGAAGAAGAGATAAAAGTACAGAAAACAATAGAATAAAAATCAAAAACTAAAAAAAATGGCAGAATTAACCGAAAAAGAGAAAAAAGAAATGGGATTCCCATTTAAGGAATTCCCAACGAAGAGCAACAAGGAAACATGGGCGGAATGGGAAAGACGCTGTAGGAAGATGGGGTTCGATACCAATGAAATACGCGCGGCAACACCTACTGACGCATTGGTGGCCATGTATCGCGATGAGAAGGTAAGAAACCTTTCGGACATTATGCGAGGATACGACCCAAAAATATTGGAAGAAATCAAACCGAGTAACGAAATAGCTCCCTATGACTGGGCAGAGCATTACAGAAAAACGTACGAGGGGTATGAAGAAGAATACCCTGAAATTTTCAAATAAGACATGGTAAAAAGAAAGAAAAAAGGATACGAAAAACAGAAACGTATCCTAAAACCACCTTAGGCTTTAAGAAAGATAGAGTGGATTAAAACATAATAAATTAAAATAAATCAGAACGATTAGAGATCCAAACAGAGGCAACGTAATCGTGATGAGTGAATCATCTTGTTTTTTTTAGTGGGTTTGCTAGAAATGCGGCTTTAAGCCGCATTTCTATTTTAGATAGCGGGGAAAGGCAAAGTGGACGGGCGGCAGTGGCCGGACCAGGAACGTCAAACAAGGCGAGTCAGGGAAAGGCAAAGTGGACGGGCGGCAGTGGCCGGACCAGGAACGTCAAACAAGGCGAGACAGGGAAAGGCAAAGTGGACGGGCGGCAGTGGCTTGACCCGGAAAGCCAAAACAAGGCAAGTCGGGAAAAGGCAAAGTGGACGGGCGGCAGTGGCCAGAATAAGAATAACAGGACAAAGTGAAGCGGATAAAAGGCAAAGTGGACGGGGAAAGGTGGTGGGATGAAACCGATGGTTAATAAAGTCGAAATCCCGGAAATAATATCAACATTGCCCATAAAAAGCGCATGATATTCGCAGATGTTTAGTATAAGATTGATAGTTATATGGTTAGAAAAACGGTTACTATCCCTGAGGGGACACTGAAAAACGGTCAGAAATGGCCGTTTTTTTTTTATGCCGCCCCTTCATTATATATATAGTGATTTCAGTTGCTTGTCTGTATTCGTAATTTGTGTACCTTTGCCGCAAATTTTTGAATATGTCTGAAAACGCCACTTCCGAGCCGGTGAAAATGCCCGGCAAATATGAGCTGATTAAGGAATTGTCGAAATATTTTCCACAGGAGAACAGTTCCACCATAGTGGCTGTGGGAGACGATGCGTCTGTGATTGAGCCAGATGCAAATCAGATGGTTACGTCCGCGAAAGTTTTCGTTGAGAACGTCCATTTCGATCTTACCTATTTCCCGCTGCAGCACCTCGGATACAAGCTTTCCACGATTGTTTTCTCCGATGTCTTGGCCATGAACGCTGTGCCGTCACAGCTGATGGTCAACATCGCCGTTTCTGACCGCTTTGACTTGAAGATGGTTAACGAGATTCTGAGCGGGGTGGCGGCATGTTGCGAAACCGTTCATGCAGACCTTGTCGGACTTGACCTCACCACTTCACCTCGCGAACTGGTGGTCTCGATGACCGCGATAGGCGAGTGTGCACCTGCGCAGCTGTGTACCCGCAAGGGGGCGGCGGAAAACGAACTCATCTGCGTGTCAGGAGATTTCGCGGCGGCATACACGGGATTGCTGCTACTTGAGCGCGAAAAGAAGGTCTTTGAGAAAAACCCTGGTGCTCAACCCGACTTCTCCGGCAAAGACTACCTCCTGCGCCGCCAGCTCAAGCCCGAACCGCGCATTGACATCATTGAGAACTTGCGCCGCGAGGAGATTATGCCCACTGCCATGACCAACGTCACAGACGGTCTCGCCACTTCCGTGATACATATTTGTAAAGCATCTCACAAGGGCTGTGTGCTGTTTGAGGAAAAATTGCCAATGACGGAACTCACCTTCGTGACCCTGAAGGATTTGGATATTGTGCATACCGTTGCTGCACTCAACGGCGGCGACGACTACGAGCTGATGTTCACCATCAAACAAGCCGATTTCGAGAAGATCAAGAAAGTGGAAAATGTTTCCATCATTGGTTATATAAAAGAGGAGGCCGCCGGTTATCACCTCATCACCGGCGACAACGTCCAGGTACCCCTGCAAGCGCAAGGCTTTCAACATAGTTAGCAGTTAGCAATTAGTAGTTAGCAGTTAGCAGTTTATACCGAAAATGTACACATATTTAAAACATAATTCCTTGAGCAGCCCCGGAGGGGCAAGACGCGCGAAGCGCAAATAACCCCACACTAATGTCATACTACAAACAACGACAAACAAAAACAACTAAAACAATTATATATCAATATTTTACGTGCAATACAATTCTTCCTTGCTTGCTTTTGGACAACCTTTTTTTGCTTATTTTTGTACCTTTTTTGTACCCCATATTGAAATAAATTCTATCTTTTCGAAACGTTAACCATGACAAAAGAGTGAAATATTTATACGCTTAAAAAACCGAGTTCTCAATATTTTTATTATTTTTGCACTTGAAAAATTATCAAAATTTCAAAGGTGTATGAATAAGATACATTCTGTCAATGAGGGAGTTTCGCTTCGAGAACGTATTGAGGCCCTGCCAAATGACAGCGTGCTGTTCCGTTCCGATTTCCCAGAGTTTCATCCCGAATTTGTTGGAGAGACTTTGGCAGAACTTACACATGAGGGTGTACTGGTGAAATTAGCCCAGGGCATCTATGCGAAGCCAGCAAAAAGTAGATTCGGGACTGTGCTCCCGTCGGTTAATAAAATAGTGCAAGCTATTGCTTATAGAGATAATGCAAAGGTTCTGCCTTCAGGCATGACGGCATTGAATGTGCTAGGACTTTCAACCCAAGTTCCAATGGATTACTCCTATCTAACCACCGGCAGTGAGCGCACCATCAAACTCGCCAATTGCCAAATCAAGCTAAAAAGAGGTGTTCCCAAGAACTTCTGCTATGAGACACGTCTTATCGGTCTGATGGTACAGGCTTTTAAGACATTAAAACAAGAAAATGTTGGGGATAATGAATTGCGGGTGATTCGTGAACTCATCACCAAGGAACCCGACAAGGATGCTCTGGCAAAGGACGTGGATATGATGCCTGCATGGATGAAACGTATTGTGAAACCGATGCTCACTCGCTGATTGGCGACAACATCCCTGCCGAAAACACCGATGCCGAGAGCAGGGTGAAAACAGTTTTGCCAACTCACACATTTTTGGAAAAGATGTTCCTTCTGGCGGAAGAATTCCAAAAGGAGAGGCCAAGAAGCGTGCGTGTGTCGCGTCACCTGTATGATTTGGAGAAATTGATGGACACCCAATATGGTCATGACGCTTTGGCGAACCGCACGCTCTACGATGCCATAGTGGAGCATCGCAGGACGTATTATGCTTTGAAGTATGTCAACTATGCTCTATTGTCCCCCTCCACCATCAACTTTATGATTCCGGAACAGCACAGAGAGGAATGGCAGGCTGACTACGCGAACATGAGACGTTTCTTCATTTACGGTCAGTCGCTGGATTTTGACATGCTGATGAATCGGATGGCAGAATTGCAGATGAGAGTAAGGAATATGGGATACGTTCCGGTTGCCGGCGAGTCGGCGACGTAATAGCGGTTACGATTTCGACATTTTCACACTGCGATAACGATTGTTTTCTTCATTTTTGCATCATTTTCATACTCATTGAAACGATGCAAAAACATATAAAACATTTTGAATGACAATATGTTTAGTGAAATTATTTGTAACAATGCACATAAGATATTGAGCACTATCTTTTAGTGCTCAAATAAGGGACATTTCTTCTCTTTGAGAACCTCTTCAGCAGCACACCCCCAGATGCGTGAAGTGTCCATTCCGCTTCTGAAAGAGTTTCAGAAATTGATACCTGTTGTTTTTGATGATATTGAGGTGAACTAATTCATTCCATCTTTTTGCCGTTGTTGTAGTAGATGGTTACCTCTTGGGTGCTGCTCTTTGCCATAGACTGATGTTTTGGCAAAGATGGCCTAAACGTCCGTCACAGGATGGGACGGCATAAGAAAACCGCAGTCGTGCTGGTTGACTGCGGTTTTGTTTCCTTGGTGTCCGCGACAACGATAGGAATGGTTACGAGCGGCCTGCCGCGAAGTTTGAATGGATAGCGTGCCCGGTCGCCCAAAAGAGTTTATTTGACCTTTTTCAATGTGGCGCGGTGCTTCTGGCCGAAAGTTTGCGCCCAAGTGTCGGAATATAAGACGAGTTCCTTGTTCTTGTATGACTCTACCGTCCAAACCTGATGGTCGAAGGTCAGAAGACCTGTGGATTCGTCATAATTCCAATTGAGGGTCTCCGTAACACCTTCGCATATATCCTGATAGGTGCCGTCGGCGGAGAAAATGTAGGTTTGCACAGGGTCGCTTTCCGACAGCTCCTCCACCCACTCGGTGCTGTTTACCGCTTGGTGCTGGAAACTTTTGAGTTCCCATTTTCCGATAAATGTTTCTTTTGTCACCTTCTTGTCTGAACAAGAGGTCATTGCTGTTACTGCGGCGAATGCCATCGCCAGGATAAAAAATACTTTTTTCATTTTTTTTAGTTTTTGATGATGAATAAAATTTGGCTTAACAAATAATTTAGATTGTTACAATTTTTCATGTTTTAGAAGTTGGATTGTACCCATAGGCGTAAGAGTTTCGGACAACACCTTCACCTTCTTGCCGTTGATGTAGATGCATATCCTGAGGTTGCTGGTCTTTGCAATAGATAAAGTTACTGTCTTAACAGGTGTTCTCTAAGGATGATTTGCACGTCAAAAGAGTGATTATTTCCTCATATATAGTTATCTAATCCTCATAACATTCATCCAAGGAAAAAAGATAACAATGAGAAAGGGTCCCAAAGCCAGACCAACAATAACAACAAATCATTTACACATAAAATAAGTAACAGTTTCGTTTTATAGTATTCGTTCTTTGTGAATGCTATCACGAAATAAACAATACTTAACAAGAAACAACCAAACAAACAATAGGGCAATATTACCTTAAACACTATTGGAACAAGAAATTCATTGTTAGATATTTTAGTAACAACTAATACCATAAGAAAAACACTTGAAACGAGACTATAAGCTAAAGTAAATATTGAAAAAAAACATCTCGTCATTTTTTTTAGATTAGCCTTATTCATTAATATGGCCTCCTTCCTATTTGACCTGCCATTTTAAACAATTTGTCCCAAGAACTGTCTCCGGCTTTTTGTTGTTTTCTTTGCCATTTTTTATTAACCCATCCATAATCTGGATGTAATCTGATTAACCCACCAAATCCATGGAAATCTATATTGAGACCTCCTTCCTTTGTGATTTTAACAGTGGCGCCCGTAGGTATCTTACCTACATTATCATTATATTTTGAAGTGGCGACACCATCAACTGGCATATACAAATCTTTTCCGGCTTCTATTTTATATGCATCATTACTATTCCAGTCTCCAATATCGGTTTCTGGTTTAAAGTAAACATCTTCGTTGCTATGATTTTCCACTGTTGGCGACATCCTTTCTCCACCATTTGCTTTAACTTTTTCCCAGTCAGAATCTGAAATATTAATGCCTTTCCCATATTTATCTAATTCAGTCCCTTTTTCCATTGCATCCTCATGTTTCATTCCATTTTTAAAATCTCTTTTTTCCATCACTATAGCTGTTCCTTTCCACCCTTTGCTATCTGTACCTAACAATTCACCACAAGTACTGAAAATAGGGTTTACTTCCTCCCCATTCGGGTCCACCAACTTCACAGGGTTATCCGCGCAATACACATACGGGCTCAACGAAGGATATTTCGCTGCCATCGGATCCACGCTCAACCAAATGCTTAAGTCTGAATTGTAGTAGCGTGAGCCAAAGTAGGAATAGCCAGTTTCTGTATCTTTCTCCTTTGCGGAAAATGTGTACATTGAGCTGAAAGAGCTCGTCCGTTGGTCCACAAAATCCTCGCCCCACGGGAGGTAATGCAAATGCTGGACGGCCTTACCGTCAGAGAAGGTTATCCAGGAGGAACTGCCAAGATGGTCGGGGTGGTACCAGTAGCAATCGGGCTCATACTCGTGGTGAGGGTAGTCGCTATATTTGTGGAGAATAATCAGACATTCATAGACAACGGAGGGAACATTTCCTGTGCATTCCATCGCATGATAAAGGTGGTCCAGATTATGGTCGCGTTTTTCATCAAAAAATTCCTCGTGGTAATCGTCTGTCCATAACGGGGAAATCTCCACCATGGGCTTGTCTATAAATTCTTCGATATTACGGATGAACATGTCAACAGAGTCGAGGCCTCCGCCGATGCGGCTGGCCACGCGCACGCTTTCAGCATAGTAGTGCTTGGTGTAGCCTTTAGGAGTGGCCACCATATAAGGTGAGGTGTAGAGCGTGGGGTTGTCCAACACCTGGTAGGTGTGCCAATGGCCACCGATGTTCTGCGACACATAGTCGCTGGTGAGCTTGTAGGTGCGCTCCCCTCCGGCATCATATTGGTAGAATCCCGCGTTCTCGCAGTCGGCAAAGGACATCAGCCAGTTCTCTTCGTCCCAGCAGAGCGTCCGTCCGCAACCGTTGGCATCCTGGTGATATACCATGTTGCCCGCCATGTCCCAACTGAAACTCTGCCACACATGGCCAGTCTGGTCATATACGCTCGCAACAGTATTCGATGTTGACGAGCCATAGTAGTAGCGGTTGTTGTAATTCCTGACGGTGACGTTGCCTTGTTCAAGCACATCCGCGTACAGCTGCTTGCTCCATATTTTCCCGTTCCCATAATACTGCATCCCCAAGTTATACGACAGCTGGTTGTTGTTCCAGTCCCCGTATGCACCTGTCAGCCGGTACAGCGGGTCGTAGTCGTAATGGCTGTAGTAGCGGCCGCCCAAACCATTAGGCAAGGTAACGGCGGAGTTGGCGATGTCCGTGATGTTGCCCACATAGTCGTAGGTGTAGCCGATGCTCTGCATGGTGTCCCCATGTGAATCCCAGCTGTAAAGGTGCGACAGGCGCAGCAGGGAATCGTACTCGTAACTCATCCACGTGGCATTGCCGTATATCTCAGATTCTTTAAGTTCAAACTTGTTATAGCGGATACTCTCCACATACGTTCTCAAATCCCCGTTCTTGTTTCCCCGTATGTTTTCAAGCATTCCGCCCTTGTTGTAACCATAGCTCACCACCTCCCCGTCGGGGTAGGTCATACTGTCGATGCGGTTCCAGCTGTCGTAACGGAATATCATTTTAAACGTATATGGACGGGGTTCGTTAGGAAGCGCAAAAGTACGAATATTTTCAATCACCTCGCCAAGTTTCCCATATTTGAATGTCTGCCAGCCGGAGGCGTCCTCCTGGAGGACTATCTTGCCCGCTGTATTATCGGGTGCAGTGGGTGAACCATAGACATAACGGACATTGTTGGCGGGATTATTCGGGTAAGATATGGCAGTGAGAAGATTGAAATAATATTTGTAACGAACAGTGTCCCCGTTGCCGTTCACGTGGTAAACTGTATTGCCTGCGGGGTCAAAGCTGTACCAGTCCTCCCCTGCATCAGGATGGGTTCGGTGCGTCATACGTCCCAACCTGTCGTATTCATAGTAGGTGGAGATACCTTCGGCATCCATGCTTTCAGTAAGACGTCCCAAAGCGTCGTAATAGAGTTCCGTGGCATTGGTGGTCGAAGGCATCTGGACAAGCTGTTGCCCCAGTGTGCCTTTCATTTCGGTGAAGACGTTTCCGTTGGCATCCGTAGTCTCCGTTCTGAAAAGTGTCTTACCGTTCCACCAGTCGAAACCGTAGTCCATGACAGTCTCATACCCGTAAGGCTGTTGTTTCACCCTCGTCTGTCTGTCCATCATGTCATACTCGGTCAGAGTTCCCGTCCCTGTTGTGACAGTGTTGTTGTACACGGTTTCTGTTCCCAAGGGTTCGGTGAAGGGGTGATATTGTTCCACCGTTCTGCCGAAACAGTCGTAAACCACTTTTCCAGTCACAAGGCTGACCTCCTGCCCACCGATTTCTGCATCTTTTTTGGTCTGCAGCAGCCTGCCCAAACCGTCTGTGATGAGAGTGGTGCGGATGGGGTTGCCCGGATGTTGTTTGTCATAGTGGTAAGTACAGGCATAGGAGTAGGGATTGGAACAATTGGTCCACACATCCAGTTTTTTGAAGTTATGCGGGAAATATTCCATACGGATGGTGTATGGTGCTACACCCTGCTCGTATGGCGCAGTGACGGTCACCGTCCTGCCAAGGCTGTCATACTCGTACCACATCTCATTTCCGTTGATGTCCGTGGTCTTCGTCGGCTTGCCGAAACGGAAATCGTATTCCGCAGTGGAATAGTAGCCTAAATCGGAATTTAAGACCCACACAGGGTATGTATGCACCGTATTGTCATACTGGTATTTCATCGTCAGACGTTGTCCTCTGGCATTGGCAGGCATGGCCGCACCGCTCATATTCCCGTATGAATCGTAACCAAAATCATAGTTTGCGGTATCGGAAAAGTTGTGCAGGCGGAGTGTCGTCATTCTGCCGGTGTACGGGTTGTAATCCGCCGAACGTAGCTGCAACAGCGTGTCGTTGATGTCATATACCTCAATCCGTACAGGCAGCGAGACCATGTTGTGCGGCATATTCTGCGCATACTCGATTTCCGCCCTGAAATATTCGTCAGTATGGGTGATGTCACCATAGTGGGTATATCGCTCCACATTGCGGTAGCGGTCATATTCGCGCTGTGTCATGGAAGTGATTTGCGGGGAGGGTTGCCCTTCGTACCAGTTGGTGATGTCAACCTCCTTTTTCACATACACATCCGTGCGGGCACAGCCTCCGTCTGTCACAAGGCTCCCGGCATAGTCGTAGAGAGTGTCTCCATAGATGTGTTCCACGTAGGGGAGACTGTCGGAGTTGTACACGCAATCGCGCAGCTTGCGACCTCGCTTGTTGAACTCACGGTTGTTGAACTCCTCCACGGTGAAGCGGTAGAGAGTGTCACCCCCATCCGTGTCGTATTGGTAGGTTGTGACTTTGCCATAGCCGTAGTCCATGCGTTCATGGCGGTTGTAACGAGGAGAAGCATATTGGAATTTAGTCAAAGTACGGTTTCCGCCGACAGGACAGAGGGTGTCGTTGTTGCGGGTCTCCACACGGGCGAGGTTCCAACTGCGTTGGGGCTTGTTAAAACAGGCAAGCGGCATGTCATAGCCCAGTTCGATGGTGCTGCCCGTGAAATTGGTGACTTTGCGCAACAAATTGGTCTTGCCGGACTGGTTGTAATGGACCGTCATGGAGCCTTCATTCCGTGAGGTCACATAATCGACGTAACCATCCCCGTTCACATCGGTCAGCTGGACGGAGTCCTTGCTGAACGTGCGGCTGTAGGGTGAGCCGGAGATGCCCACGCACAGTTTCACAATGGACATGAACGTGAAGCCCACCGTGACGGAGACATCGGCGGACTCGCTGAACGAGCGGCCAAAACTGATTTCCGGAACAGCATAGACATATTCGGGAGCACTCCAATGCCCGTTCCCCAAATTGTAGCTGACTTTCATTGAATTGCCAAAATCTTCCACAATGTCCTGCAATCCGTCACCGTTGAAATCCATCAGCATTTTCTTTGTCTCATTCTTGGAGAAATTGACTCCTATGCCACCTCCGATACTGGCCTGTCCGATATTGAAGTTTCCGCCAACGTTCAACCCTGTGTTCGCACTGCTGCCGTCTCTGATGTTGTTGATGTCGAAAGTGTCTATGTTCAGGAATCCATATCCCGTATTCATTTGAACCTCAAGTTTGTCGTTCTTGCGGACCACTTTGTCCGGCAGACCGTCCCCGTTCATGTCCATCCAAGTCATGGAAGTGGTGTCGCTTCCGCCACCATGAGACGCTCCTATGCTGCCTGCCCCGTCAAAGCTGATTTTGGAGTTCTTCGGGTTGTTGGAAGCACCCCTTGAGGGCATTTCGAAGCTGCCGCCAAAGTTCATGCCGCCTGATGCTGTCTCCGACCGGGAGACCCCATTGCTGAAAATGGCCATTGTTTTCACATCCCCGATTCCGCCCCAAGGCTGGGAATACTGCACCTGTGAGGATCCCAATATGTCAGGATAACGGTCTCCGTTCAAATCCATGTAATCAGTTATAATCTGGTTGTAACCCAACGACACGGAACCTCCCACGGAGAAGGGAACGCCTGGAGCGGAAAGGCTCAGAGAGTGGTTCTTCATTTTTGAGTAGTTCTGCTTGCGCACGGTCTTTACATCCAGTCCCTGCGCAACTACGGGGACCGGGTGATCGTAATCCTCTATGTCCGAAGTGTTTTCGTCAGTATGGTAGTCTGGTATGCGGGTGTTGCACATAATGCTGTCTGTGATGTAGTTGACATTTCCATACCCGACCCATGCGTAGTGGTGGAAGTCAGGCTGCATCTCCACCCAGCTCGTCTTCAGTGACAGCGGGTTGTAAAGCGTGTCTGCATCGTAGAGTCCCACCATGTCCGAACTTTCCCGCACATGAGTGCTGTCCTTGTCGGGCATGTCGAACCTCTGCATCCGTCTTCTTGTTTTTCTGGCTTCTTTCTTGTTCTGAATATCCCCACCCCAATCTGTCACTAATTTCTCAATGTGGATATAGCTGTCATGTACGACATGGCCGTTCACGGTGTCGTTGTTGTTGTAGGCAAACTGTCCCCAGCCTTTGTACAGTGGCCCGAAAAGGCGGTGATAGACAGAATCCCTGACGGTCCCGTCGTAGTTGTTGATAAGCATATCCACCTGCGGATAGCATTCCACGGTATCGTAATGGTTGCTGTTCCAAACATAGTAGTTGATATGCGGTGTCACACGCACCTTTTCCCATTGGAAAGAGGGGTTGGAACTGGAGACCATGAATTTAACCTGATGTCCTTGTGCTATCTGCATTGTGGTTGTAGATGTCCCAAGGGGATTCCACTCATGATTCGTCCATCCGCTTTGTAGAGGACATGACCAAAGACAGTTTGTTAGCACACTGTCACTGGTGTCCACCACCATTGCTAAGAGTACCGCGTTTGGCGTGGAACCGATATTCCCGGTGGTGATTTTCAGCGACATATCTATCTTGTTAGTACTACCTGCTGCACCCGCACCAAAATTCTTGTTCCCGGAAAGCACGTAGTCAGCTGCGGAATTATAGACTACTGGTTTGGCGAGGCCACTGTTAAAACGTATGCTCTGGTTCCAGTTGACATTGTCGTAGTCGTGATTATCCCCAGATATGAACCGGAAAAAGATTAGATCTCCAGGTGACACAGACACTCTGACGCTGTCGTGATGTACGGAAATGTCATCTTTGCCTATTTGGCCGTTTGCGAGTATGGAAATATTGGCGGATGCTGATGGCAACAGCCTATGGTTAGGGGCAGCCAACACATTCCTGTTTAACTGGATGGCGTAAGACATGCCGTCACGTGTTTTGGACTGCAAAAAACTGGTTGTACTGTCCTGCCGTTGCCGAATGTCAGAAATGATGTCTATTTGGCCGTAGCCGGGGGAGACCCACACTTTCACCGCCTCTAGATCGGGGTCTCGTTCCAGAATGTCGGATGCAGAAGTCGATGTCGGAAATGCCGAACAGGATACCAACACTTTCCGATAAATGTCTATCCTTTCAATTTGTCCGGGCTGGTTCCGATAGTAATAATACTCGCACTTGTATTCTCCTGTGTTCTCCAGAGAATCCGCATAGCGAATAACCTGCAGAAAGTCTGCCGTGTCATAGAGAGTGTAAACAGGTTTGAGCCAAAGCGTTGTATCCAACAACCAGTCATATTGGCATACGATGCTATCGCTCACTGCCCCGCTGAAGATTATCCCTCCACATGTGTCCGTGGTCGTATGCACAAATGCACTGTCGTTGTCTGTACCAATATTTTCAGCAGCAATGGTGTAGTAGTTGCGGAATTTCACTTCGCCATCCTGCTCGGTGACGTTGAACAACACGCCGCCGTCAGTGATAAGGTCGGGAAGTCCGTCCGCGTTCACATCTGCGAAATAGACTGATGTGGTGGACTTTGTGGTCGGCCAGCTGCCGCTATATGCCAGTCCAAGGGACAGTTGTAGTCCCCATGTGGTGGTGCTGCTCACTTCAGACAGGAAGTCAGAGAGATTCCGTGGGTTCTGGATGTCGGAGTAATCCATAAGTTCCTGCTCGTAGGCATCATAATGGAAATGGTATTCCGAGTCTGCAATATGCTTTCGGAAGTAGAGTTTATGTCCTTTCTTATAGACCTTGTCGGCCAGTCCGTCCCCATCGAGGTCAATGAGGGTGAGCGCACCCTCGCTCTTGGAACGGCTATAGTTGAAGTTGCCACCAACACTGGCTGTCGTTAAGGGTACCACGGGGCCTATGCCAACAGTCATGGTCCCTCCGATATTCCAGCTTTTCCCTCTTGTTCCGCCCAAAGCAGTGGCTTTGGCTAATGCACTGCCGCTAGTGATGAATGTTGATTTGATGTCATCGTCATTAAGTGACAATGATACGGTGTCGCCAAACAACTGGTTCGTTTCAGGGTAGTTGTAGTAGTCGAAGTGTGTAGAGACAAGGGTGTCTGTGACACCGAGTTCCTTCAAGTAACTGCATGGGAGTATCCCAGCGGATGTCTTATATAGTTGGACAACATCTGTCAACCTGGTTTTGAAATTACTCGCCCTATTGTTTTCTGTCAGGAACAAGTAGTAGCGGATTGCCCTGTTGTTGAAGCAGACCGCAATGTTACAAAGGTTTGAGGCGGTCACTTCCTTGAACCCTCTGTTTGCTGAAACAATGACATCCTCTTTCGGTTCTCTGGTAAAGACCACTTTGTACTTGCCAAGGTCGTTCCCCTTCGTTGTATAATATATTGTGTCAACATAAATCTGTTTGCCGTCATTGGAGCTGCCTGTTGTTCCTCGATGATATTCTATGTCATAGTGGTATCTCACGCTGTTCCCAAACGGATCAACACTTTCTGCCAATGCCCACTGAGCAATCGCGCCCGTGAAATTACTGGCTCCGGCACGCAACACGCAGCTGTTGTTCACGCCATTGTCGGAAGCGTATTTCCCGTAATAGTCTGTCACGCCATTTTTGTGAGTTACTGTCCACCAATAGTTGCCGGGGCCTGTTCCATGGCGGACAATACTGTCGAATGCCTCGTTTTTGCGGGGAAAGAATTGTTCCTCGTTACCGAGGGTGCTTCTGCTTGTCCACTGGTTGGTGCGGTGCGGCATCTCCCTGAAGTTGCCGTTGCCGTCTTTGGTAACCAGCTGCTCCCCCTCATAGACATACACCTCGCTCTCCTTGCTCTGGTCGTATCTCGGCACACCCCACCGCGTTTCCACAGTGATGGAGGGGATGGAGATGTCCCAGCCCACGCCGAGCCAGCCGTTGCCGCCGCCGCTGCTGTAGGTCAGTGCGAGGCTGGGTTGCATGCCCTGCCGGCCGGCGGGAATCTCAATGGGGTAGCTCAGGTTGGCCGTGCCGCTGTTGTTGGCTGTGGGTGGCTGCATCAGCGTCAGGCCCTCCAACGGGTCGGCGGCCTTCAGCTCCTTGATGCTCGTGGGCGTGTAGGCCGAGGTCTCCGGCATTTCCGGTGTCTTCAGCACCGCGTTGATGAAATCGAGCGGGGAATCACCGCCGCCCTCGCCCTGCGAGGCGAACGACATCATGTCCTGCACCTGCGAAAGCGCGTCCTGCGGGTTGGACAAATCATTCTGCGTGTGGGGAAGCCCTTTTTCCCACGGTCTGAACCGCGAGCAGACCAGCAGCTCCGCCTCGTTCACGGAGTCGCGTTGGATGGCCACCCAACGGTGGTACTGCCTGTCATAAACGTAGGTCTGTATGTCGTCCTCGGTGAAGCCCTGCGGCAACAATGACGGGTCGTAAGGCACGGCAATGGCGAACTCTCCAGGGCGGGGATTCACCCTGTAGCCTGCCGTCTGGCTGTTTCCGTCAAACCCGCCTGTCACGTTCACCATGCCTGCGTCAAGCGGCGGCAGTTGCACAGGGGTGAGCTCCGTCATCGCGCTCGTTGCCAGCATGGCGGGCGGCGTGCTCAGTGGGGAACTTGCTATCGTTAATGGGGAAAATCCATTGTCCGTGACTGTTTCAGTTATCGAAGGAATATTGACGTTTTCAGCATTGTCATTCCACAAAGCTGAACCTTGGTCGCCTGCTCTGGATTCCAATCCCGACTTAAAGTTATATGCCCTGTATGAACGGGCAGATTGCTGGTTGCTTGCCGTGTCAATGGAAAACAGGGCAAGGATGATGGCGGCCAGCACCGCTATTACGGCGAGTAAGTATTGTCTCATTTTTCCGTGTTTTTTTTGTTTGTGTTTGTATTCTATGTATTTAGTTTACAATCATTTTTAGGGTCTTGTGCTCCAAAAGGGTGACAATATCGATGAGGTAGTGTCCTGCTGTCGGCACAGTGCCCTCAAAACGATAGTTGCACTGTCCCTTGCCGTCCATGCAGAACAACCGTTTTCCGTCCGCATCGTACACCGTAACTATGACATCCTGCGCTTCGGGATATGCAATTTCCACGGTGAAGTTCCCATGGTTGGGGTTGGGCAGCAGGCGGTACTGCGGAGCAGAGGATTCCCCGCTCCGCAGTTGTACGGACTTCAGTGCCTGCTGCTGGCTCGCATCCGCGCTTTGCCCGGTGCTGGTTTGTCCCGTGCCGCCGCTTTGGGTGTCGTTCATTGCCGCCGCTTTAGGTGTGTCCATGGTGTCCGGCATCGTCACGTCAAAGCAGAAGAAATCGCGCCCGCTTTGGTCGGTGTCCCAGTGTATATTGTTATAAATGTAATGTCCTGTGCTGTCCGTCCCTGCAGACAGAATCTGCTCCAGCTCCCCTGCGGGAAACTCTCCCGTGCCGCTGCGGTCAATCAGGAGGACAGGCGCGATGCTGTCCTGCATGGCGGCGGTGTCCAAAAGGATGAAAGTGTTGTAGATGTGGGCATTGCCCGTCACCTGCACCATGCTGCGCCCGATGACCTCGTAGGTCTCGCCGCTCTGTGTGTAGATTTCGGAAACGGCAGGCAAAACACCTTCCATGCCAAAGACAATGAAGTCGCCGTCTGTAAGGGCAGCGGCGTTGTCCTCGTTGGTGCTTGCCAATTGGTTGACACCGCAGATTATTTGACCGTCAGCATAATATGTCTGTTTTTGATTCAGCCCCACCGAGTCGTCCCTGCCAAGACCCGCAATGGAGGTGCTGTAGTCGGGATAATCGGTGTAGTCCCATATCACGTTGCGGCGGCTGTCCAAATAGTCGGTCTGCGCGAGAGTCACGCCGTATTTCACCGCCAAGTAGCTGATCCACTGGATGACGGCGGTGTCGCTGATCCGATGGTCGAAGTATATGGCCTCGGCGACACGCCCGTACAGCGGCAGCGAGTCCGCTGTGCAGAGGGAGAGCGTGGGGGCGCACACCTCGGGTGTCCGCCACGACTGCGCGAGGTAGTTGACGACGGGCTTCAGACGGTTGGCCGTATCGTAGGTGATCTGCCCGTTGTCGTTGAGGATGCGCTGCGTGGTCTGCCCGATGCGCTTGGCCGTGTCGAGCTGCACCTG
Organism: uncultured Bacteroidales bacterium; assembly: GCA_900315245.1. Lineage (GTDB taxonomy): Bacteria > Bacteroidota > Bacteroidia > Bacteroidales > WCHB1-69 > F23-D06. The sequence continues at coordinate 211,774 of OMYJ01000006.1, read as the reverse complement.
CCACAAGGCGTTCTCGTTGGCGGTGTCGTAGGTTTCATAGACCACAATCATGTCCGACTGCCGGGAGTCGTTGATTCCCAACGGAAGGGTGAAAGTCTCCGCCCCGCCCACCTCGAAGCACTTGTTGAAGTTCATTCGGGAGAATGCGGCGGGCATTGTTCCCGAAGACGGTGTGGCATTGTATCCGTTGCCGGACACATCAACCCACGATGATGCATTCAGCACTACACTGTCGGCACGCAGCCACGCGGTGGAATGCTGGATTTGGGCTTGCACTGTTGCAGCAATCCCGATGATCATACCGATTATCAAATAGTTCTTCCGTTTCATATTGTAATTGTGTTTATTAAATTTGCACTATGTTGTCTAATTGTTACTGTATGCCGCTGTTTCGCTGAAGAATAGTCCTGTGAATGTGAACTGCAGGGTGGCGGTGTCACGATAGGCCATCTGACCTGGAATGTTCAGGAAGATGCGGTTTCCTTTCTCGTCCGTGTAGTTCAGCGAGCGGTCCGGCATGAGGAAGAAGTCCTCCGAGGTCAAATCGAATGTATCGGTTGTGGTAGCGGTAACGTCGGTGCCGACCTGCTGAAGTTGAACTGATGCCGTATTCAGACAATCGTCACCTGAGCCCATACAATTAATATGGACAAGTTTGCCGTCTATTGTCATGCACCCTTTGCAGTCTTTACCGCTATGCCCAACAGCCAGTGCAAACAGGTATGTTGAGTTCCCCGTTTTTCCATCATTGGGCAGTGCTATCACACGGTTGCGTGTTTGATAATGTGTTGCTGTTCGGTTTTCCTCTTTCTCGCATGCGCCAAGCAACAAGAATGCGAGCAGTGTCAGTGTCAATACTTTTTTCATTTTACTTTGATTTAGAAACATGTAATTCTGTTAATTTTCGATGGCAAAAATACAACCTCCACAAACAACATTTAAGCCTTCACTACGTAAATGTGAACCCTCATTCTTTAAATGTGAACCATATATTAAATTCAATACCCTCAGGGTGGGTATAGTATTGATAATCAATTTGTTGATAAAACCTCACATTTTTTTAATTGTGCGAGGGTGGAAATGTTATATGCGCGAAGGTTTGGTTGATTTTCGAAGTTTTGTGTCAGATAATTGCATATCTTTGCGGCCGTATTCAAAATAATATCAACATGAAACATCTAAACACAGTTGTAATTGTTTTGCTGAACATCCTGTTTTGCGCAGTAACGCTTTGGTTCTTTGTCCGTAATTCATTTCTTCGCCCATTCTCGGGCAGTTTTCTCAAAGAGACCATCTCTGGTGTTGTCTTATTAGGATCATTGTATGTCAATTACTTTCTGCTTTATCCAAAGGTCTATCAAAATCATCCGAAAACTTACTGGTTGACGTTGGTACTTATTGCTATGCTAACGGGTATCATTGATTTAGCCATTGCTTATCATGGAATAATGTCGTGTAATGCTCAAATTGTCGAGTATGTGGGATCCTTTAATTTCTTCTCAAAGATTCTACTTATTACCGTTTGGCGCAATCTTGCACTGATTGTCTTTCCATTCCTGATAAGGGAACGACAGCATTTCCAGCAAGCTTGGGAAAAAGAGGTGAAAGTTGTATATCAAGATATTAGGATGCTTGATGTTACAGACAAAAAATGCAACTTACATTTGGTCAATATTGATGACATTTTCTATTGTCATCAACAACGAAACTTCACTGATATCATTTTGGTACAAAATAAGAATTACTCACGTCTTGGTTCAATGAAGCATCTTGAGCAGCTGTTTGGGGACGATTTTGTTCGCATAACGCCTACTGAATTGGTGCCATTCCGATACATTAAAACGTGCAAAGACAATACCGTGATTATGAAGAAAATGCCTTGGGAAGCGCAACCAACCGCATTTAAGTTGGAACCCAAAAACCAAGAGGAGATTTCCGAAAAGGTAGTGGAAGGTCTTCTGCGGTACAGAGCTAAAGCGAGCGGTAAAAACATCCCTGTGAGACCGGCTCGTCCAAAAATCAAACGGAAGCCTGTAACACCTCCTGACAAGAAACTCAAAGCGGTGCTTTCGTATATAGAAAATCACTCGAACTGCAATACAAGGAAAATTGTTGATGAGACAAAGATTCCGTTGAGTACCGTCGAACGTTGCATCGCCGTACTCAAAAAGCAGGGACTAATCGAATTTACTGGCAGTAGGAAGAACGGCGGCTACCATTTGGTCAACATCCCACAAGGAGGAAATGCAGTCGAACCCGCTCAAAATGAGGGGAATATTACCGAAGAAAAGGTCACAAAGGAAAAGTCGGCCAAGAAGAAGCTAAACGAAGAAAAAAACGCAGAACCGTCATCTAAAGAATAGGTCTCTTGCAAAGCGGCAGCTGTTTGGTGCTGTGTTTTTGGACTTGTCAAAATCTGCCTAATATTGAACATCGGATGAAAGAGGAAATGGAGATGATTATTGCAAAATTTTCTCCATGTTGGGCGAACCGAAAAGAGGTGGCCACCTCCGAGTAGTGTTCATCTCATACTCGATTGGGTGGAAGCCAATGCCAAAACATTTTAAGATTTTTTTGGCAGAAAGAAATTAAAATTTTCTGTAGCTTTGCAGCGATAAATGTCGGCAAAACAAGGGGAAATCCCAAAACAGCCCTCCGGGTTCGGAAGACGTTGGATTTCAAGCGTTTGTAAAACGCCATCCCTCATTCGCCTCCATGTTCGAAACGTGGAGGAATAGTTGGTTTTATCCCTGAAAACATCGAAACAATAGCATAGAGGAACGTTGCCAGTTGTTGTACATATTCAAGAAGGATACCTTCCTTCAAATGATTAAGGGAACGGGAGATGCTGCGTCTAACTATTGGGTAGATTGGGAAGGGAAGGAATTGTGTATGACAATGTAAGATCTACAGAGAGAAATGTGTATTATTAACAGGTAGCTATACATTAAAAATAAGTGAAAGTAACAAATTATAATGAAACACGATCAACTAAGACACCTTCGCAGTTTAAGGCTACTTCTTTCACAAGATAAATCACCGTTGGGTTTCTTCCTTGCGGCTGGTTGCCCACGTTCAGTGAAAGATGGAGGTAACCCAATCCTTCCCGACATGAGGGGACTGACGCAGATAATCTCTGATGCTCACGAGACTGATGCCGCTGACTCTCCATATAAGCGCCTAATGAAAGAAATGGGGATAGCGGCCAAAGATACTGAGAATGTAGAGGATGTACTTACCTTTATTCGCTCCATGAAAGAAGTGGCAGCAGGTGGTAGTGTGCGTGGATTTTCAGAAGCAGAACTAAAGGCTCTGGAAATAGATATTTGCGATAAAATAGCAGAGTCCGTAAAGAAAGACTTGCCGGATGGTGAAAACTCATATCGCCGTTTTGCGAAATGGGTGAGTGCTATTGACCGTGCAGTTCCCGTGGAGGTATTCACCACCAATTATGACTTACTGTTGGAGCAAGCCTTTGAAGAGCAATATGTTCCGTGTTTTGACGGCTTTTCTGGCTCGCGCTATCCTTTCTTTGACATTCATTCCGTGGAACGTAACGATTTGCCACCATATTGGGCACGATTGTGGAAACTTCATGGTTCAGTGAACTGGAAAGTGCTTGGAAAGAATGTGTCGAGAGTAACCAAAGATGTGGCTGGTTCTCCCGAACTTATTTACCCATCCAAATTGAAATATGACCAAAGCCGGAAGATGCCATTCTTGGCCATGTCCGATAGGTTGACGGCTTTTTTGTTGAAACCTCATGCAGTCTTGTTGATTTGCGGTTATTCTTTTAGCGATGAACACATCAACGACACTATGATCAATGCGCTGAAAGTGAATAAAAGCGCAAATGTCATCGCATTGATGTTTGGAAAGATGGCTGATGCGGCAGGGAATCCATATTCCCCGGAAGCTGTGAACAGAGCGAAGGAGAGGCCTAACTTGAGTGTGTGGTACGATGACAAAGCCATCATGGGAACCCAAGAATATGAATGGGCAGAATATGAAACAGACAATAAAGACTTTGCCGGATTTGACCTGAATATTGTTGACAAACGAGTCTCACTTGGAGATTTTGATGCGTTTACCTCATTCCTTAAACAGCTGATAGGAGACCATTCGGATGCAGACAAATAACAATCCAGCGGTGATAGGTGTTGTGCGTAGCATATCGGGCACTAATGTCTCTGTGCAACTGTACACTTCTTTGAATTCGAGTATTACCTACATCAATGGTAACGGATATAAGATTGGGCAAGTTGGAGGTTTTGTAAAGATACCGCAAGGCTATCTGAATCTGTATGGGACCATAGTTCAAGTTGGAGCAGATGCGATTCCTGAAAGCCTAAGGGAAGGTGAAAACTTAGGTTATCGCTGGATGACAGTGCAATTGGTTGGAGAGGGCGCGCAAGGGCAACCTTTTGAACGTGGTATATCCCAGTACCCAATGATAGATGATGAGGTGTATATTGTTACCGAAGAAGATTTGCACAGCATATATGGACAAGAACAAGGAGCGGAATATGTATCTGTAGGCAATATTTCTGGAGCAGACAATATACCTGCATTGGTTGACATAAACAAGCTGATTAGCCGTCATTGCTCGGTAGTGGGTTCTACCGGTACGGGCAAATCCACTACTGTTGCGGGACTGATAAGCACATTGATTGCCAAAAACAAGTTCCCTTCATCCCGTATCGTGCTGATAGATATTCATGGAGAATATGGGAAAACATTTAAGGATAGCGCAAATGTGTTCCGTATCTACCCGGAACTTGAGCCTGGGTTGAAACTGGTTGTCCCATATTGGGCAATGAGTTTTGATGAGTTTGTGGATTTTACCTTCGGGGATATCAACGATAGCGACAGGGCTCAGATAGCAGAATATGTGTTACGACTGAAAAAACTGACTATCCGAGAAAATGCAGAACAGTACGCCTGTCTAAATGCTGACCTTATCTCTGCAGACACGCCAGTTCCATTCAGTTTAAAAAGGCTTGTATTATATCTGTACCGTTTGGTGTTCTCAACTCACAGCAAACCCCAGACTGGACAGTGCTATTGTGAGATAGATGAAGACTTTGACTTGACAAAAACAACCGAAGCGTTTGAAGAAAAGGACGGGAACAAACAGGCTGGGGGAATTGAACCGTTCTCATTGCCCGTTTATAAGGCGATTGTTGATAGGCAGATTTATCTTGCGAAGATCTCATTAAGCCTCAAACGGCAGCTTTTACAATTGCTTGCCCGAATGGCTGACCCTAGATATGATTTCATCTTCTATCCCGATGGATATGTGCCAAATGAAAAGGGGGCGGTGGAGAATGATTTGGATGCATTGTTAAAAAAGTGGTATGGAGAAAAGCAGTTGTCGGTTTTTGATGTTTCTGGAGTGCCAAGCAGTATCTTGATTGACATAGTTGGCATTATGCTTCGTTTGATGTATGATTCTCTTTTTTGGGGCAGGAGATTACCACAAGGCGCAAGGGAGCGCCCTTTGCTGATAGTGATGGAAGAGGCTCATAATTATTTGGGCACTAACAACAACAATCGAGCATCTTCTATTGTTAAACGTATTGTTAAGGAAGGCCGTAAATATGGAATGGGAGCAATGATAGTGAGCCAGAGACCATCAGAAATAGACCCCACCATACTGTCACAATGTGGCACGACCATTTCATTAAGACTTACCAATTCAAATGATAAAGGGATAGTGGCCGGTACAGTGTCTGATAATCTGTCAGGACTGGTGAATATGTTGCCCATACTGAAAACTGGAGAATCAATTATCGTGGGCGAAGCCGTCAGGATGCCCATGAGGACTAACATCTTTTTCCCGCCAGAGGCATTGAGGCCTGACAGTCAGGATCCGAAGGTGTCAAAGGAAGTTAAACCCAGGCAAGGGTGGAATAAAGATCTGTCTATTAGTGAGAATGATTATGCCAATATTACTAAAACGTGGAGAATGCAAAAAACAAAAATAGAATAAAATATGGATAGAAAGTATGTGTCATCATCGAATATTGCCTCTATAGGCTATGATTCGATAAGCCAGATTTTAGAGGTTGAGTTCTTAAACGGAGCCATTTACCAGTATTATGATGTTCCGGAAACCCTGTATGATGGACTGATGTCTGCTGATTCACACGGCAAATATCTTAACGAGTACATCAAAAAAGGCGGTTACAGCTATTCTAGAGTATAAGCAATGCGTATTGACCACAAACTACAACGTGTTCAGGTTGACAGCTTTGAAATATCGGACGAGCTGGTTTATAACTATTTTGACTCTCTGCCTGAGGCAGAAAGAGAATCTGCATTGTTGCGTGCCATCCGTATTGGTGTGCTCGCAATGATGGAAGATAGATTTTCTGCTTTCTTGTCAAAAACCACAGATGATCTGGGTGTGCAGTTGGAGAACCTGAAACTGCTTTATGATATGAAGCAGGAGGTTTTCCACAAGACGGCTATCAAAGGTGTAGCTGCTGAAAATGATATTCTGGAGTTCTTGGAAAGATACATCGAAGGGTATCATTTGAGTGATGTTGTGGCGTTGACCAGAACAATAAAAGGAACTATAAAGAACAATAAAACAGGTGATATCATTGCTTATGTAGGTGGCGAGAATGACAGAAAAATAGCCATAGAATGCAAGTTTGACAAAAGCATAAAGTTTGGTGATATAGATTCACCTGACATAGCTTCCAATAAGTACGATACGGCTTGGAGCCAATTGTTAGAAGCAACAGTTAACCGTGATGCCAATACAAGTATCATTGTATTTGACAAATCGTTGGCAAACGCTTCCATTCAACGTGCTTTGGATGGGGTGGCTTATGTTGATAATATCGGGTTTATATGCATTATTGATTACGAAGCCTCTGACTACCACAATCTGGCCATAGCCTATAATCTGGCCCGTGGGTTGGCACTGCGCAAGGATGGAAAGAACGTAGAAGTGGAATTTGTAAATATGCTCATTCAACGTCTTTTGAAAGACATTCGCGATGTGCAGAACATAGGGATGTTGGTGAAGACAAATATCAAAAATAACCAGCAGATACTCAAAAACATAGAGAAGAGCCTGTTGTCAATTGAGTTTAATCAGCAATATCTGGCGAAGTACCTTGAAGACGGCTATCTGAATAAGGCGGACTTACTTGATTTCTACCAACGTGAGAATATAAGGGCTAAGTACAAGCTAATCTCACAAGAGATTGAAACAGAAGACGCAGAGTAGATTATAACTCCATGTGAGTGTTGGACATCCCAATGGCAGGCAGAAATTAACTTCATGGAAAGCGAACAAAGAAGACCATCGAAGTTCAAGGACTCTGAACGTGGTCTCAGTAACTGGTGGGAACGCCAGCAGAAACTCCTTATTGCCAGAGAACTAAAATTGGAACGTGTGGAGGTGTTCAAGAAGCTGTTAGGGTTGGGGGGGATAAACACAAGAATCAATACGAATGAGTGGGAAGGAAAGAAAGGCGGAGATACTGCTCTGCGGCTACACCATATGCGTGAGGAACTGGAGGCTCTGTTGGCGAAAGTAAACTGTGCTGAAACGTTGAATGATTGGATAATATATGGAGTTAGTGATACGAGGGTTAGTACCATTATCATACAATTCAAGAAGTCCCAAAAATAAAGAAGCGTATTCTAAAAAGATACGCTCTGCGTTTTTACGGAAATTCAAAGGTGATGTGCCAAAGTTTCCTCCTAACGAGGAGTTGTATGCAAGAGTGTACTTTTTCACCAGTAGTGGGGTTAATGTGGATTGTGACAACATAAGCAAACCGATATGGGATGCTGTGAACAATCTTCTATATGTTGATGACCGAAAGATTGTGATGCGTACCGCAGCAGTGGTGGATGTTAACATTCATCCATACCAGTTTATAGACGCTTCATCCATTGACGGTGCTGTTGCTGCTGACTTAATGCAAGGCTTGGCTGATACTGATGTAAAATGCCTATATATTGAATGTTGCAAGTTTAAAGAATCAAGAATTAAAATAGGGGAGGCAAGTATATGAAACCATTGAGGAATTATCTTATCAAGAGCTTTGAACATGCTACCCTTGAACAGATTGCAGACGATTACCGAGAAAAGGGTTATACCATAAAAACGGACGCTAAGGCTGGCCCCTATCGTGTTGACTTTGTAGCGACCAAGGGTGATGAAACTGTTTATGTTGAAATCAAAACGCATAGCGAAAATCCAGAGGCCAAGCGGAGAATTAAAGCTATGGCGGACTATTTTAAGACAGTCCCCAATGCCAAATTCATTGTTGTGGTTTCGCGTGTTCCTGAGTTCAAGACAATTGAGTTTGATGATATTGAACCTGTTTTGACGGAATACTTTACTTTGGAATTTCCGTCAGAATTAGATGCGCTATCTACCCATACATTAATAGACGAAGTGCATGATGTGAGTATTAGCGAGATAACAATAGAGAATGGAAACTTACATATTACTTGTAGCGGTATGGTGGAAGTAACACTGCAATATGGCTCGGACTTGAATCAGGAAGAGGGTGACGAGCCTATGGGCATGTCTTTCCCATTTAAATTTAAGGGCTCTATCAGCTATGATGGCAAGAAATACAGTGTGAAGTACTGTGATGAGCTGGAGATAGATACGGATGCGTTTTACGAGTAGAATATGCGTTGCTATATCTGCAATAGAGAGCTTTCAGACAATCCTACGGACGCCACGCAATGTAAGGCACATGGGGAGCATATCATACACAATGGTATCCGTGGAAAACTGATTTCTAAAACAATTCTTTGCGAGGAGTGTGGTTCGAAATACAGCAAAGAAGACTCTTCTTTTTGCAAGATATTTGACGCGTTCATCGCGGCACTAAGCGACCGTCTGATTCCCGCTGACCACGGAAAAGGTAATCCGAAAGTCATACTAGGTTGCCTTTATGATACTCCAACAGATGATGCAGAAGCGTCCAATCGTCCCATACAATATAAGGACGGTGTAGTTACGCCCATAGAACCGTATCATAAAATTGAAGGGAATAAGATTACTGTTTATGCAGAGAAGAATCGTATAAAACAATACATCAATGTGTTGGCCAGGGAATTGCAGAAAAATGGTTATGACATCAATGCTTACACTATTGAAAAGGTGACAGACATCCATGACCAGGGATATCTGGCATACTACTTTTCAAAAGGAAAAGACACTTTTAATGCTGACTTTAAAAACGGGGTAGTAAAGATAGCCGCCGAATATGCCCTGGACTGTGGTGTGGAAAGGGAAGAATTGAAGGATGTGATACATATCAACCCTGATGGCACCGCTACCTTTGATTGTTCAAAGACGGAAATGTTTCCTTTTGTGCCTATTTCAGTGTTTGATATTCTGTTTGAGAATGGCCGGTACTTTTTTGAGGATGGCTATCCTTCTCATTCTGTGAAGGTTTTTTCGACAGAGTATAGTGATGGGCATAGGTTTCTGTATGGCTATGTGGATTTGTTCAGTACATTCCAGTATTACGTAATTCTTAGCAAAGATTATAGGGGACCGGAGATTAACAAGATGTATGCGCAAAGGCTTATTCCCAGAATATATGAAAAGCCTGATGTTTCACATTACCGTCCCAAGGATCTTATGATAGTAATTCAGGATTACAAGATAGATATGAGCCAGTGCACTGGTGATTCATATCAGGACAAGGTAAGATTTGTGCAGGAATACATAAGAAAATACCCATTACAGACATACGATTTCCAGCAAGCACTTCATTGGGCGAGAGAGAGGGTGCAGCAGGTGGTAACATCTGTGCTCTTAAAGCATATTGGAACCGAGCATCCCGAATTGATAGAGCAACTACTGGCTCATGCCGCCCCTGCTAGGTTAATGGCGTCGTTAGAGGAGTTGGTGACTAATCTTGCAAATGAGATGGATATGTATCAGTTATATTCACTAATTCAAACCTTGGGACTCTCTGCTGATATACGATGCTATCGTGCAATATGCTTTGACGCGGTAGGTGGAGGTGTAGAGTCTCATTCACAGCCTGACGAGTGTGTTAAATTCCTTAACCACTCTACGAAAGCGGTTAAGGAATATACCAATGCTAAGTTTTCTCACTTGAATTGCTTCTGCCATGAGCCAGAGGTGCTGTGGGAGGATGGCAGACGGGGGACAAAAAAGGAGCCGACCCACGTGCGGAGCAAAAGACACTAATGGCTGTAATTCATTTTTGTTTGGAGCGGGGATGAATCCCCAAAACGATAACGAATGATTAACGATTATAACTTTTTATAAATATGGTAGTGTTGACACAGAAACAGATAAGGGAATTTATGGAGCTTTCGATTAATGTGATGAAAAGTTCTATCCAAGAGAAACGACCGGACGAAAAGCCAAGTCCTTTTGTTGGGGCTGTGATGGTCAGGCAAGATTTGACTTACGAAACAGCGTATCGTGGAGAACTACGAGAGGGTGACCATGCGGAATTTACTTTGCTGGAAAGGAAGTGCCGTTCGGAGAAGGTGGAGGGGAATGTTCTCTTTGCCACTCTTGAGCCATGCGCACCCGGTGCTCGCCATTTTCCGAAATTGGGATGTGCTGAGCGTATTGTAAATGCTAGAATAGCCAAAGTGTATATTGGTATCGAAGATCCTGACCCGACAGTATGCAGAAAGGGTATCCAGTGGCTTATTGATAATGACGTGGAAGTGGAAATGTATCCCCGCGACTTGCAGGCTGAGATAGAGGAGTGCAACAAGGATTTCCTGAGTGCTGCTATAGAACGTGCGAAGTTGGCGGAGGAGGATAAACCTAAGGTGGTGATTCTTTCAAAAACGGAAAATGTGGTTGCAAATACTATACTGGATGACTTGTCGGAAGAATTAGTCGCTGGTTTCATGGAAAAGGCTCAGTTGGGAGATTTCCATACGTCAGAAGGGCTCAGAGTTCTCTCACAACTTGGCTTGCTGGATATAAAACAAAACGAAAAAGGAGAGTCGGTATATGTTCCAACAGGATTGGGTCTTCTTCTGTTTGGTAAGAGGCCCCAGTTGGTATATCCTAATTCCTTTATCAGAGCCACTTATAAGTCCGCTGGCAGGAAAGAAGACATAGAAACGGTTGGCGGGCCACTTGTTGAACAGCCCAAGCAGATATTTAATTGGTATGAAGAACGGTTGGGCAGGCAGATAGATAGATCGGAGCCCGGAAGAAAATATATTTATAACTATCCGATAGAGGTTATTAACGAGCTGGTTAAAAATGCCATCCTGCATAGGGACTATGATATAGAGGGTGCTCCAATATATCTGGAGATAAATGATGATGCCATTATCATCAAGTCGCCTGGATATGCAGTGCCACCCATCAAACTTGATCAGATATCGAATTTTAGTGCGCCATCGTTGAGTAGGAATCCAAAGATTATGTTTGTGTTTGATGCATTGGATTTGGCAGAACAAAGAGGCCTTGGATTTATGACGGTGAGGGAGTTGACGGAGAAATACAATTTGCCGCTACCTTTGGTCAGCTATCAAGAGCCTTATTTGGTATTTACGCTGCCAAGAAATGCAGAAGCGGTAAAGAAGGTGGACGATGTTCTTGCGGATTTGGATGAGGGTGAAATCAAATTACTCGATTTCTTCAAGTTGAATGATGGGCAGTCCCACAGTAAAGGCGAGGTGGTTGAAAAACTCGGTATTTCTGCTAGAACAGCGGAACGCGAATTGAAACATTTGGTTGAATTGAAACTTCTGATAAGAGATGGCGTTGGTAGGTCTACCACATACCGAATTGCGAAATGATAAATTCGTGGTATGGCGAGAAAAGATAGGGATGAGCACTTGAAGTCTATTTTTCTCGCCAAGTGGCGGGAAATATGGCGAGAAAGGGCGGTAACGAGTGTTATGGTATATATTATCTCGCCTCGCGGCGAGATAAGTGGCGAGAAAGATGTCTCGCGCCTCATCGCATAACCGTACAACCTAAACTACAAAAACGCCGATAACAATGACCGCTACCGAGAGGAGGCCTTAGCTGTTATCCGCAATGAGGACCAACCTTTGCAATAAAACATAGAGAAGACTGTTATCACACAAGCCTGTTAGCGTATGCTGGCGGGCTTTTTTTTACTTTGGCAGTTGGCTTTTCTCTGATAGTACAATTGTCAAATCCAAAATGCGCCTCCTTTCTAAAAAATGTTGATGGGTTCGGGTTCGATAATGGCGGCGACCATCACAACGGCGGCTTCCTCTGTTTTGGCAAAGTTTAGAATATTTGACAAAAATGATGTACTTTGCCGCGGGTTAGCTCATAGCCATCCTCCTCGCCCAAACTGACGAGATAGTTGTTGACGACTTTGTTCCCAAAATTGTATATCATTGTTATTTGGAATTGAACGTTCCTTTCGGATGCTCCGCTTGCCATTGGTTTTCAATCTCCGACCCTGGTCGGGTGTAGAGATAATCGCAGACGGGGTCGCCGGTGGCCAAGGTCTTGTTGCGGTGCAGGTTGGCGCCAATCATGCTCGCAACGGTGTAGTCCGTGCGGCACATGATGGGGAGGATGTCCATGTGCCCGGTTCTTTTGGCGAGGGCGCACAGTCCGCAGGTGGTGAAACGCATCGTGCTGAAATCGGGCGCACCTTTCCCATAGTCGGAAGTCCAGTTGTATTCCGACTTGAACCTGTTTGCCTTGTCAATCCTTCTTGCGTATTTCTCTTGGAACTCCGGGCTGAAGAATTGCATGTTCCGAAACTTTCTGACCATCAATGGGATGGCGTATGTGGCGTTACACATCTGGCTGTAGAGTTCATCCGTCATACGGCCATACAATTCCTCCACAGCCTCATAAATGGAAAACCACACGGCGCCGCCGGTCAGGTTCATCTTCATACAATTCTGGCGGTGTGAGCCAATAGAGGGTGTCTCCTGCAGCATCTTCTTGAATCTCGGTTTTGCATTGCGCGTGATGGCGCGTCCATCCCATTCAGGATGTACTTTCAACAACTCCTTCACGCAGGTTTTTCTCACCACACTAAACGCAATCCGATCCATTATCTCTATTTGCATACTTCTCTTTTTTTTGATGCTGCAAAAGTACGACTTATATTTTGCAAGCGGGTTGCGGAAACACCAAATCATCCTCATATTCCTCGACAAACGGCTTCCCATTTATATACAAAACAGATATGACGAAACAAAAGGTGATGCCTCCTGAAAAGATGGAAACCCCAGTTTCCGGCTATCACCTTTGCCATTGAGGAATTCCGCCGTAATTTTTTCCGCCATCCGGCGGAAAAAATTTTTTTGGGGATATGGCACTAAAAAAGGCGCAAAAGTTCCGTTTTTCGGATCTTTGCGCCTTGCTGGGTGGGTGTTTCCGGCTGTATTACAATTCTTTTCGGGGCGTTCAAAGTGGCATAAACTACGTATTTTCTGAACGCCTCCACCGTGGCGGCGGGTGCGTTGCTGGTCTCCAGCATTTCGGCGAGTTGTGCGCCCGTGTACTGCCCGACTTTCGGCAGGTGGTATTTTTCCGCCGTGAGTGCCTTTGTTATTCTGTCCATCATAGCCGCGCCTCCTTTCTAAAAAACTTCTATCGGTTCGGGTTCTTCTATCGGCTCGGGCTGCAGGAACGCGGTGGCGGCTTCTTCCTGAGGTTCTGCCGTCTCGGTCGCTTCTTCCGTGCTGGCGGGCTGGTCGCGGCGTGTCACTTGCAAATTGCTGAACAAATAACACATATTAAAGCGTTCGCGCTCGCCGTGGGTGTTTTATATCGCTAATATACAACTTTTTACGGAAACCACCAAATAAAAAAGCATTTTTTTTGAAAATTATTTCATTGAATATCAGATGGTTAGAAAAAAATTGAGAAAAATTTGCTGGTTTACAATAAAATAACGGGAATTTTCGCAGATTTTCAGCACTTTTGGCGCATACTTATTATGTTGATGTTCAGTTATTTACACTATAAAAGCAGCACAAAAACAGCATACCGACAGCACGCGGGCGGCAAAGGTCAGTTTTTAATTGTAAATAAAAAATTAAGAACCACGGCGGCACGCGCCGCCGTCCACGTTGTAAATATCAAGCCGTCCACATTCAATTATCATTTGTTCCTTTACGGCGGTTCAGCCGTTGGGAAACGGCATCATCACCGCTGCCGTCCACCGTCCCGCAGGGCGGTGTGACAGGGTTTATAAACGGAAAAACGCATTCATACTGGTCGAATGCGTTTCGCTGTTTCCACAAAACCGCGACAACGATTGGAACGGTTATGAACACGGAGTGCGAAATTCGAGTGGAAAGCGTGCCCAGTCGCCCAAAAGAGAAGAAAGAAGCAGTTGTAACATTTAAAGATATTGTATTGAAAAAAAGCATACTTTTGCCACCGATATGCCGAGGCATATTCACTTTAAATCCCGGCACCGCCAAGCCATTTTTGACGGTGCTTTTTGAACCCAATTTGCACCCCGCGTATTTTTATAATCGCGTATTGAAATGAATATCAAATAGATGTGAAAGATATAGAATTTACCCCACACAAGCCGAAGGCGCAGTGTGGGGCTTGTCGGACGCGCGGAGCGCAGTATGGGGCGGGCAGAATGACGAAGAAATAACGAATAATGAACAGCAAACAACAATTCCAAATAGGCAACGTTACCATCGGAGGGAACGCTCCCGTGGTGGTGCAGTCGATGACCAACACCGACACCGCCGACGTGGTTGCGTCCGTGGCGCAGTGCAAGCGAATGATTGACGCGGGGGCGCAGATGGTGCGTCTCACTGTGCCATCCCTTAAGGAGGTGGAACCGCTGAGAGAAATACAGAACCGTTTGAAATCAGATGGTTACGGCGATATTCCGCTTGTGGCCGACGTGCATTTCAACCCTAAAGTGGCGGAAGCAGTGGCCACGTTCATGGACAAAGTCCGTGTGAACCCCGGCAACTTCACCGACAAGCGTAACTTCTCGCAACTCGACCTTTCCGAGAGCGAGTATGCCGCGCAGGTCGAGCGTATGGCGCTGCGTGCCAAACCGTTGTTCGAGATTTGCAGGGAACACGGCACGGCGCTACGCATCGGCATCAACCACGGCTCGCTGTGCGACCGCATCGTCAGCCGCTACGGCAACACCCCCGAGGCGATGGTGCAGTCGGCCCTCGAATGGCTCGACATCTGCGATGAGTACGATTTCCACAAGCTGGTATTCTCGATGAAATCCAGCAACGTGCTGACCATGATGACGGCTACCAAACTGCTGCACGACAGTATGCTACAGCGTGGTGCCTCCTATCCACTGCATCTTGGCGTTACCGAGGCCGGCAACGACAAAGAGGGTAGGGTGAAGTCGGCGGCGGGCATCGGGGCGTTGCTGCTGATGGGCGTTGGCGACACCATCCGCGTCTCCCTCACAGAACCGCCCGAGAACGAATCACCGTTTGCCCACAAACTCCTGCAATCTATTGAGAATCTGGATGTCCAAGATTTGAACATCCAAGATGGAACCTTGATTTTTGAAGATGATTCTGACGACGAAGAACGCTGGTACTGCCGGGCTGCAGCCGCTACGGGCTATGCCCATTTCACGCACGGCCTGCGAGACCTCAAGCTGGTGAATCCGCATTTCTCTGCATCCCAAATCACTGACTACGAATCCCTTATTATGCAGGCCTGCCGTATCAAGATTCTGAATACGGAGTTTGTGGCGTGTCCCTCCTGCGGGCGCACGCAATACGACATCCAGTCGGTGTTTGCGGCGGTGAAACGGCGCTTCGCCGGCTATCCCGGTCTCAAAATCGGGGTCATGGGCTGCATCGTCAACGGTCCCGGCGAGATGGCCGACGCCGATTACGGCATTGTGGGTGCCTCCAACGGGTTGGTCTGCGTGTATGAGGGGAAAAAGCGTGTCTCGGAACCACTTCCACCAGAGAAAGCGATGGACGTTTTGGAGAAATTGATAATGGAAAATTGATAATTATTTGGAGTATAGTGAGCTTTGTCATTATTTCTGAACCATTTACCTATCATTCATCATTCATCATTCATCATTCATCATTCATCATTCATCATTCATCATTCTTAATTCTTAATTGAAAATGTATATCCTCGGAATAGAATCCTCCTGTGACGACACTTCGGCAGCAGTGATTGAAAACAACGTCATCCTGTCGAATGTGATTGCCGGTCAGAAAATACATGCTGAATACGGCGGGGTGGTGCCGGAGCTTGCGTCGCGTGCGCACCAGCAGAACATCATCCCTGTGGTCGATACGGCCTTGAAGCGCGCCGGCATCGGCAAAGAGCAGCTGTCGGCCATCGCCTTCACCAACGGACCCGGACTGTTGGGGTCGCTCTTAGTGGGCAATTCCTTCGCCAAGTCAATGGCCTTCACGTTAGGCATCCCGCTCGTGCAGGTCAACCACCTGCAGGCGCACGTGTTGGCGCATTTCTTGGATATGCCTGGTGAGGAAAAACCGAAGCCGCAGTTTCCGTTCCTCTGTCTCACCGTTTCAGGCGGCCACACGCTGCTACTGAAGGTCAACGACTACTTCGACATGGAGCGGCTCGGCGGCACCATCGACGACGCGGCGGGCGAAGCCTTCGACAAGGCAGCCAAGATATTGGGATTGCCTTATCCTGGCGGCCCGGTTATCGACAAATATGCGAAGGAAGGCGACCCGAAACGGTTCCAATTCGCCATCTCACACCTGCCAGGACTGGATTACAGTTTCAGCGGGTTGAAAACCTCGTTCTTATATTTCGTTCGTGACCAGCTCAAGGAGAACCCGAACTTCATCGAGGAAAACATTCACGATTTGGCGGCTTCGATGCAGTATGCCATTGTCAAGTCTTTGACAGATAAGGTGAAGAAGGCTTTCAAAGAGTGTGACTGCAAGGATTTGGTGTTGGCCGGTGGCGTGTCGGCGAACTCCGGTTTGCGTGACGCTATGACCGATCTTGCTCGCCGTTACCATCGCAACATCTTCCTTCCGCCGCTCTCTCTCACAACCGACAATGCAGCCATGGTGGCTGTATGCGGCTATTTCAAGTATCAGAAGGGCGAGTTTGTGGGGTATGATGTCGCGCCGTACAGCAGTTAGCTTTTTATAATTCATAATGCCTAATTCAAAATGAAGACGGAATTAAGCTTATGTTGTAATCGTATTTTTTGTACATTTGCGGGCTTTTTTGCAAATAAAAATATTCCAATATGAGAAAATTATTCTTATTCAGCATTCTATTG
The DNA here is from genome assembly GCA_900315245.1 of uncultured Bacteroidales bacterium. GTDB lineage: Bacteria > Bacteroidota > Bacteroidia > Bacteroidales > WCHB1-69 > F23-D06. The sequence continues at coordinate 194,534 of OMYJ01000006.1, read as the reverse complement.
TCTATAGTAGGCCTTTTGGCTGCACAGCGGGTCACGGAGAACCAGGCAACCCAGGCATGCCAGCGTTTCTTGATGGAAAGGAATCATGCAGCGTTGGCCGATGATGTCAAATTGGCCGAAGTTTACACTCAAGAGAATGGTGAGAGTGCACTCTACCGATTCCAGTTGCCGGAAGCTGGTTTTGTGCTTGTGTCTGCCTCGTTGACCACCCCTCCTATTCTGGCATATTCTTTCGTTAACAATTTCGAAATGATCCCGCCCGTGGAGGGTTTCTTTTATCTTTACAAAAGCGAGATCTCCTATGCGGAGGAACAGCATTGGGATGCCAAGCCAAAAGCCGCTGCGGCGTGGAAACGTTATCTTGCCGAGGAATTCATCCCCGAAAAAGACGCCGCCAATGAAGTGGGGCCCTTGTTGACCACCTTCTGGAACCAGAATAAATACTACAACACCTATTGTCCTTGGGATGCGGCATCGGGTTCTTACTATGACTACCGTGTCCCTAACGGATGTGTCGCGTTGGCATGTGCACAAATCATGAATTACCACCGCTATCCGGATCACGGCGTTGGGTCTTCTTCTTATATACCTCAAGGTTATCCTCGTCAGACGGTCAATTTTAACAAACACATATATCATTATGATGCTATGTGCAATGAACCGACCAGTTATGCCAATGAAATTGCCAAACTGGCATACCATTTCGGAGTGGCCATACAAATGGGGTACAATCCCGACGGATCAGGAGCCAATACAGGCAACGCGAAGGAAAAGCTGGTTTCCATATTTAAATATGACCCGAATATCGCTACTTATTACAGAAGTGTTTATCTGGACACCATGGTTACTGAGTATATCCAAATCCTTAAGAATGAGATTGATAACAAAAGAGTGATCTATTATTCGGGCTGTTCGGAAGACTTCAGCAATTGTCATGCATACGTTCTGGATGGTTATGATGCTGATGACCATTTTTCTATTAATTATGGCTGGGGAGGATCCTCGAACGGATTTTATGCCATCGATAATTTCGTGGCGGGCCCTATGCATCTGGACTACGGATCAGAGGCAGTGATCAAGATTTTCCCGTCTGCCGCGGTGGAAAGCCATTATTGCCAAGGTCACCAGCGAAATACGGCTAGTTTCGGCTATGTGGCGGATGGCTCTCCCACTACGAAACCTTATCAACCCAATCCCGACTGCTCCTGGATGGTGGCAGTACAAAGTGCCACCGGCTATGAGTTCAAGTTCGACCGTCTTGACCTGAATGAAGGGGATTATGTGACCATTTATAACGGCCCGACAGAGGAGAGTGGCGTGCTCGTGTCTTTTACCGGTTCCGAGTTGCCGACAGGGACTTATGAGGTCGATGCCGATAGCGTGTTAATCACGTTTGTGGGCAATACTAACAATACCGAACACTATGGATTCCTGATTTCGTATTCCTCGTACTTGCCTGCGCGTACATGCCATTCGATCACGAATCTGCCCAATGTGTGGAATGCCGTCCTTTCTGATGGCTCCCAGGAGGGCGAGAAATACCTGCCGCAAACAAATTGCACGTGGAATATCACCCACAACTTCATTTCCGGTTATGCCTTCGCTTTCCCGAAATTCAACATGGGCTATGGTGATTTTGTGGATGTGTATGACAATACAACGAATCCGCCAACATTATATAAACGGTTCGACATCTATGACCAGCCTGATGACGTTTATACGGTGAATTTCAAGAAAATGCGTGTGAATTTCGTCAGTGACAACTGGGATCAGAGCGAAGGATTCAATATGGAGTTTTATGCTATCGCTTCTGTGGAGGATTATAATGGTATTGAAGATCTGATTGTCTATCCGAATCCCGCCACTAACTATGTGAATGTGGAGTTTACTATTCCTCAATCTGAAAGAATTACTTTCCGACTGATGGATTTGACAGGTAAGATGTTGAAAAATGCCACTTTGGATGGTGTCGCCGGTTCGAACCAGTATAAGTTTGATATCCATGGCGTCTCTAAAGGTTTGTATCTGTTGGAGATTGTCACCGATAACGGCAAATCCGTTCGTAAAATCACGGTACAATAATCTGGAATTTTGATGAAGAAACGGGTTCTTATGGCCATGAGCGGCGGCATTGACAGCAGTGTCGCCGCTATATTGTTGCAAGAACAGGGTTTTGACCTTGTCGGCGTGACGTTCCGCACCTTCGACCAAATCACGGAGAGCTGTATCGCCCGCGAGAAGGGCTGCTGCTCCGTGGATGCCATCTTCGAGGCGAAACACCTGGCCGAGAAACTCGGCTTCGAACACCATATCCTTGATGTCCGCGACCTTTTCAGAAAGACTGTCATCCAGGATTTTATCGACCAATACCTGCAATGCCGGACTCCGAATCCCTGCGTGCTCTGCAATCCCATCATAAAGTGGGGTAGGGTGTTGGAGATGGCCGACGAGCTGGGCTGTGATTACATCGCCACTGGCCACTACGCCCGCATCGCGCAATCCGGCGACCGCTATTTCCTCCAAAAAGGCGTTGACACTCAGAAAGATCAGACCTATTTCCTGTGGAAGTTGACCTCCGAAATGCTTCAGCGGACATTGTTTCCGTTGGGCGGTTTGACCAAGCAGGAGGTACGGAAGATTGCGGCGGACCACGGCTTTGTGAAGCTCTCGCAGAAGAAGGAGAGCGAGGAGATCTGTTTCGTGACAGACGACGATTACCGTCATTTCTTACAAGACGAAGTTCCTGATTTGCAAGAATGTATGCCCGTCGGTGAGTTTGTGACCACCGAAGGAAAGGTGGTGGGGAAGCATCAAGGACTGTACAACTACACGGTGGGGCAAAGAAAAGGCTTGGGCATCGCGTTGGGTGAACCGGCGTATGTGGTGGCCCTGCAGCCCGATACGAACCGCGTAGTGCTCGGCAAACGGGAGGATCTGCAGCATAGTCGCTGTGTCGTTTCCGGCTTGAATATGGCGAAATACGCTGATTTTGAGAACGGGATGAAGGTGACCTGCCGTTCGCGTTACCGCAGTGCGGGCACGCCGGCCACGCTCCGCCATCTGAACGATACCTCTGTGGAAGTCTTGTTTGAGGAACCCGTTTTCGCTGTCACGCCCGGACAGAGCGCCGTCTTCTATGATGGAGACGACTTGGTGGGCGGCGGAATCATCGAATCATAACAAAATGAAAATGAAGATGTTATGATTAGCCAAAATGCCATTAACTATACTTTCCAACAACTTCTTAAAGTCGCTTTACCTGACTTCGATACCTCTTTTTTTAACATAGAAGTCTTGGAATCAGGGTATTGCGTACATTTTGGTCAAGCGTCGATTACGATGCCTCGTATGAATGATGCGCAGTGGCAAGACTTTTTGAAAGGGGAAATGAAGCCTTGTTTTGTCAATAATGTGGCAGAAACAGGACAGATTCCTTTGTTTGGTCCTGAAGATAATCCATTTGATATCATTACGCCCTCCTTCGCGTTTTTGTCGCGATATGAGGAGTTCTTCTCGGATGAGCCGGATGCTCACGGGCGTTTTCCTTATCAAAATAGCCTTGTTCAGAAGTACAATTTAGTGGAAATTCCGATTGTGGATGAGTACGCGATGATTTTGCGCAGGAATTTGTGTGCTTGTTCCCCGGAGATATTCACGCCATCACCTCGCAAGCCGCGTATCGTGCCCACTCATGACATTGACATCCTGTATCGTTTCAAGAGCCGTTTTCAGGCGTTGAAGTCCATCTTCGGACGGGATATGCTGATTAATCGGGATATGGCGATGGTTAAACAATCGTTGCAAGAATACCGAAAATGGAAGTCAGATGATTTCGAAGATTCTTATATTCAAGCGATTATGGAATTTGCTACGAGGGAGCAGGCCGCTGGTTTCGAACCGGTCTTCTTTTTCAAAGCTCTGCATGACGGGGAGGACGACGCCACCTACGACTTTCGCGATGTGCGCTTGCAAAGGATATGGGCGCATATTGACAATAAGCAAGGAATTGTAGGATTACACGGTAGTTACAGAAGTGCTGATGTGATAGGACTTTTGCGAGAAGAGCAGGAACGGTTGGATGAACATTTGGCCCGTTTTGGGCGAAAGGTCACTTGTTCCCGCCAGCATTATCTCCGGTCCCGTTTTTATATTGATGAACATTTCCTGCATTCGTTGGATTTGTGGCGAGATGCCGGCATCACCGACGACTACACCCTCGGGTTCGCGGAACGGTGCGGCTTCCGTTGCGGCACCTGCCACCCGTACCCGCTCTATGACGTGCGCCACGACAAAGTCACGGACATCATCGAACACCCGCTCATCGTCATGGACGGCACGCTGTTCGACTATATGAAACTCTCCGTGGAGGATGCTCGCGCTCTGACGCAACGGCTGAAGCAACGCTGCCTCGACGTCGAGGGCGATTTTGTGTTCCTCTGGCACAACCATGCCACCACGCGGGAGTTTGAACCGTATTACGAGGGGGTGTATTTGCCGTTAATTCAGAATTCAGAATGAAGAATGAAGAATGAAGAATGAAAAAAGATACGGTCGAAGGACCATTCCCCCCTTTAGGGGGGATGCCCGCAGGGCAGGGGGGTGAAACAACTTCCTTGAGCAGCCCCGTAGGGGTAAAAGCTCGGTAGCCAGGGGTGAGCGCAGCGAAACCCATGGGACGAATGACGATGAATGATACGATGATGCGATGATACGATGATGCGATGATGCGATGATGCGATGATACGATGATACGATGAATGAACGATGAATGAATGATGAAAATATTACACGTTATATCAAATGAGATCGACCGGGCACGTGTGGAACGCGTGATGAAATATATGCCGGAAGAATTTGAACACCAATTCGTCATGTCAGAAGAATTGGGTTCGGTGAAATGTCCGGTAGATGTCATCCATGCGCACCGTTGGTTCGGATGTGGGCAGGCGGCATGGAATTATGCTTCATCAAGTCATCTGCCTTATGTGGTGGATGTGGTGCAAAGCGACTTGGATGCGTACCATAAACTGTTCGTGTTCAATAAGAAAAGTGCGGAAAATGTGCTTTTGGAGGCGGCGCGGGTGGTCTTTACCAGCCAGTCGCAACAGGATTTCTTGGCGCAGCATTTGCCGTCCAAAACCGCCGACACCGTCTTCTTCCATTCCACGATGTTGTTCGAACCTTTGAACCCCTATTGGATTAACAACCTCCATATACACCCGCCTACAGCATTGGTACACATCAAGTTGCTGAATGTCGGCACGGCGGACTCCAACAGTCATCTGGATGCGGTGCATCATGCCATGAAGAAGCTACAGCGCAGGAACTACGATATTAGCCTGACTGCCGTGGGAGATTTGACAGATGAGGAATTGCTAGATGTTTACCGCAATCATGATATTTTCTTGCAGTTGGATGAGAAAACGCCTTCTACACAACGTTTTGCACAAGCGTTGTCGCAGGGTCTGCCCGTGTTATATGCGCAGAAGGGTGTTTGCGACGGTATTTTCAAAGAAGGATTGGCTGGTTATGCCGTGAATCCTAAGAGTGCCGACGACTTGGCGAAAACCATCCTCAATGTCAGTGACCTTTTCGGCACTATCGAACAGCAAATCATGCGTTTGCACCCGCTCGGACTCTTCGATGCGAAGGAACAATCCCGCCAATGGGAACATCTCTATGAAAATTCTCTTTGCTAACCCCCTAACCTTCTAACCTCCTAATTTCCTATCAATTCTTCTTCACAATAGAAATGTAGGTATAAATGGGGTAGTGGTCTGAAACATCCAGATCGCGGCAGACCGTATATTGGAAATCGTTAAATTGCTTGTCGTGAGCAATATAGTCGATTCGGTAGGAGGGGAAGTCTTTGCCGATATAAGTGGTGCCGGTTCCTTTACCGCTTCCGCGGAAAGAATCCTTTAGTCCGTGCATGATTTTATTGTAGCTGAAAGATGCCGGCGAGTCGTTGAAGTCGCCGCAGAGAATCACAGGATAGGGGCATTCGCTGATGTGCGCGTGTACTGCCTTGGCTTGCCGTTGACGCAAAACGTAAGCCATAGTGATTTTGTTCGACAACTTCTGGGCCTTATTGTTGAAGGTGGAATCGTAGGAACCCGCCCAAATCGCTTTGCCCGTCTCATAATCGGTGCTGTCCAAGTGCATGGAAGCCAAATGGATGTTGTAAATCCGGATCGTGTCGCTGTTGAAACGGATATCGACGTACATGGACTTGTTGCTTGATGAGTCCAAGGTCTCCACAAAACCGCCGTCTATAATGCGGTATTTGCTGAAAATCGCCATGCCGAATTGGTATCCTAATTTGTTCTTGTAGGGAAGCAAGACTTTGTGAGTCTTTTCGTTGTCTTTGACATTCAGCGCGTTAATGATGGCTTGCGTGGAGTTGAACCCTGATTTTCCCTTGGCGTCGTAGCTGTATTCTTGAATGCAAAGAATGTCAGGCTTCTCCTCTTGCAGGAAGTGTACAACCCGTTTGTTCAGTGACTTCTGGTTTTTATCATAGATGTTAAATGCCTTGGCGTTATAGCTCATCACCTTGAGACAGTTGGCGCACACTTCAGGCTTTTCGGTGCCCCTGAGTTGGAAGTGTTTGTCGATATTATTGACATTCAGCAAGATAACGGCAACAGGAATTAAAGCCCATGAGAAATCCACCACTAACCATATTATGGTGATTACAAAGTTGAGGATGAGCAGGTAGGGGAACAGCAGCCCGCAATAGGCAATGGTGCTGGAGAAAGAAGGCGGGAATATTTTGGCAAGAAATGAGAACAGCAAAGCTATTGCAGATGCGAAAGTGGCTGCAAAAAGCAGGAATTTGCCTATCGTTTTCAGTCTGTTGCTCTTCTTCTTTGCCATTATTTCTGGGAATGGTGAAACAGGAACTCTTTTTCTTCCGCCGACAAAGCGTCGTAACCTTTCTCGGATATCTTGTCCAGGATTTCGTCAACCCGCTGTTTTTCGGCTTGACGGTTGGCATTATACTCTTCGTCAGAAAGAGGACGGCCACTTTCACGTGACACGTAATACTTTGATTTTGAGGATTTCTCTTTGCTTCTGCTGAACGGCCATTTCCAATCCCGTTTTTGGTCGGAATGGTCGGACATTTTATAAAAGACTTGTTCGCCTTCTCCTCTGTTGTTATGTTTTCGCCAAAGAAGTATGAGCAGTATGCCGAAAATCATGCCGCCTAAGTGGGCGAAATGCGCCACCCCGTCGGAGGTGCCCATAATACCGTAAAGCAGTTCAATGCCGCCGTACAGCAGTACAAACCATTTCGCTTTTATAGGGAACAGGAAGTAGATGTAAATCGGGGAGTTGGGGAACATCATGCCGAAGGCTAACAGCACACCATAAACCGCGCCTGACGCGCCGATCAGCACAAAACTGTTCAAATAGTTGTCTTGCAGTGACATGGTTGCGGCCACAAGTTCGTTGAGTGATTCCGGGCTGCGTTGTAACACACCGTAGTTATTCTGCAAGGCACTCTGCAACTGCGTAATGTGGTTGTTTTCGACTAAATGACGATATGTGTCGATGGATGGCGCATCCAAGAACTGGTTGAAAAGCAGCATGGTAGGACCCACTTCCACAAACGTGATCAGGTAGTGGGTGAGTGCCGCGCCGATGCCGGTAATCAGGTAATAAATCAGGAATTTCTTGGTGCCCCAATAGTTTTCCACTGCTGCGCCGAACATCCATAAAGCGAACATGTTGAAAAACAGATGCCCGAAATTGCCGTGCATGAACATGTAGGTGACGAACTGCCACGGGTGAAAATCGGGGGCGCTGATGTAGTGAAGTCCCAGCCACTGGTTCAGGTCGCAGATGTGCGCTCGTGAGAACACAAAAGTGGCAAAGAACACCAAAGTGTTGATGATGAGCAGATTCTTTACGCATTTTGGCAGAATATTGAAACCGCCCATTCCGATTTGTCCGTTATTCATATTGTATTTTTATCGTTGTTGTCTAATTCCAAGGTTATCAAGTGTTGAGGCTTCAATAACCTATAACCCACAACCAATAACCTTTCTAAAAAGCGGCTGCAAAAATAAACAAAAAAAATTACTTTTGCCCGATAATTGAGTGATATGCGGTACAATATACAACTTCCTGATAACAAGAGCCTTCGTATTCGAGAAATGGTGTTCTCGTATGCGATGGGGAACGATATTCCGCCTCTTCGCGACGGGGATTGTCACGATGTGCAGGTGACGCACCGCGCATTGCGTACATTGTCAATGCCATCGTCTGTTCGTCCTGTTGTGGTCAACGTGGAGGACTGCGGTGCCGCCTATCGTTTCCTTATGCCGCTTCTCGCCGCCACGCCAGGAAGATGGCTGCTTACGGGTACGCCACGGTTGTTACTACGCCCGATTTTGCCTTTGGTGGATGTGCTTCTCGGTATCGGTGCCGACATTGAAAGGGTAGAGGACGGCTGGCTGATTTCAGGGAAACAATTCCGTTCCGTAGAGACGTGCCATGGCGCGTCTCTACAATCTGGGAAAACTGATGCCAATACTGATGACGGTTTGTCGTTAACCATCGACGCCTCCCAATCCTCGCAGATGGCTTCCGCGTTGGTGTTGGCGGCTCCGCTGCTGGGCCTTCGGGGATTGCACCTTACTACCACCTATATCCCGTCGTTATCGTATCTGCGGATGACACTGGCCTGTACCCGCGACTGGCCCGTGACTATTCCAGGAGTGGAAGTGCCCCCAATCCCCATCGGCGCATCCGGCGACTGGAGTGCTGCTCTCTTCTGGTTTGCCTACGCCCGTCTGCATCCCGAAAAGGAAATATCACTGTCACCACTTTCTTTGAATTCTATTCAAGGAGATTGTGTAATCGCACAATGGTTCAATAAGTTAAAAGTATCTATTTCAACAAACGATTTAAGTGTTGTTTTGCATGCTGAACCTTTGGATGTGATTTCCAAAATGATGTTGGATGTGCGTGATTGTTTGGATACGGTACCCGTGATGGCGACGTTGGCGGCACTGCTTCCTGCCGACATCACCTTCCAAAATGTCCATAATCTGCGCTTAAAGGAGTCTGACCGGTTGCAAGCCATTGTCACTCAATTACAGCCCTTCGCGGATATTGAACTTCATGGCGAAGAATTGCATGTTGCAGGAAAGGGTTCTCCTGCTGACGCTCGTCCCGTTTTCGACACACATCACGACCATCGCTTGGCGATGGCGTTCTTGCTTTTCGGCCCAAACGCAATGATCAGTGACACGGAGTGTTTGCGGAAATCTTATCCGGGGTTGTTGCGGGACTTATTCCTCGTTCAGCGTGGGCTTGCCCCAGAAACGCAGCAGGGTGATTTCCGCGAGGAAGCAGAGCAGTGACAGGATCAGGAACAGCGGCCATAACGCTTTGCCTTTCAGTTTGTCGCTCACGCTTTTAGCAATGTTTTTGGTGTTGGCAGGGATGACCGAGACATGGTCACCCATCTCGGCCGACATCTTCTTCAGCTCGTTTTCGTCATAGCAGGCGAGGTCAGACTCTCGGCGGTTCAGGTTAAATGCCAAAGTTCCAAGGACTTGTCCGCCGCGCATTAGGTCGTACCAGTCGCTGGTGTGTGCCTGGTTGTGGAAGAATAGGGCGGTTTCGTTGCCCAAGCGACGTTGTTCGGGGATGAACTCCTCGTTGCCTTTGCGGGCGCGTAGCACCACGGCCTCGTCGGAGCGGTCATTGGGCAGTCTGACGCGCTGTGTCTGGTCCACACCGATTACGTTGTAAAGTTTCTGCTGTGCGGCATTCATGATGCCGATATTGTGCAACGGCACGAAAAACAGCGCGTGACGGTGGGCGTTGCCCCAATCGTCGTTCATGGCCACCGAGGAGAGGATAACTTTCCCGTTTTCAGTGGCGTAGGAGACTAACAACGGGGAGTTGTCCTCCAAACTCATGATGATTTCGCTGCCGTTGCCGCCGCCGTTGATGCTGTAGTGCTGTGATGTCCCGGGCATGTCTATGCGGGTGTCATTCGATTCAAGAGCGCCCTTGAAATAGAGGCTTTCCGTGTTCAGCAGCTTGCATTTTAGCGTGGCTTTCACGATGTTCCCGAAATAGCCAGCATTCAGGGATTTCAGGAAATTGTTGACGGTGTTGTCCATCTTGGCGGCGGGGAAAACCAACAGGGTGCCGCCAGCTTTGACGAACTTTGTCAGCTCATCGGAAAGACCAGATGAAATGGTTGGTATTTCGCTGAGGACCACTACGTTGCTCTCGCGAAGCTGCGTGTAGTTGATCTGTTGGTAGTTCATCTGTTGGTAAGTGAACACGGAATCCTTGCCGTAAAGGGCGGTCAGGAAGCGGTTGGGATCTTTGTCAAAGATGACGGAAACGGAACTGTTGTCTGTGACATCGTAGGTGAAGAACAGCTCGTCGTCAAAGGTGATGGGCGCGTCCTCGATGCTCACTTTTCCGCAGTTGGTGCCGGCCTCGTCAATACGGTAGGTCAGGTGGCAATCGACATAGCCGCCGGGCATGATGTCGATGGCGGCAATGGCTTTCTGTTTGTCGTTCACGTGCAGTTTCACGGGGATTTTCTGCACTTCTTCGCTGCCGTAATTGTGGATGCGGGCGATCAATGTGACAGTGTTGTCTAATTTGAAGACAGGGCTCAGGAACCAGCAGCTGTCAATGGCCACGTTGCTGAGTTGCTCAGCGGGAACCGGGATGAGGCCGACGTGTGCCGATGAATCGTTGCGCAAGACGGACATATCGAAGTTGTTCTTCTGGAAATCAGAGAGATAATAGTGGATGACGTTCTCTTTGTCGGAAGATTGAAGAGTGTGCTTTTCAAAAGCGTGTATCTCTTTGAAAGAATGACTGTTGGGAGAAACCGCAATACGGTCGAGCAAATCGAGCATTTGGTCTTTGTTGAGGATGTGGGACTCCTCGCCGGAGAAATCCTGCGTGGTGAGCACGAAATCGTCGGCAAAATCAAAGGATTGCACGATGCTTTTGGCGGCATCCACCGCGTCGAACAGGCGCGATCCGTTTTTGCTGTTGGCTTCCATGGAATAGGAGTTGTCCACGAAAATGGAAATCACGTTGCCTTTCTTTGTGGTTTTGGTCTTGCCATGCAGAAACGGTTGTGCAAAGGCCAAAGCCAGACAGGCGATGCCTAAAATCCTAAGCAACAATACGATAAGCTGCTGAATCTGTGACGCTCTTTTCGTCTTCTTCTGGATGTCCTCCAACATTTTCACATTGGAGAAGTAGATGGTCTTATATCGTCTGAAATTGAACAGGTGTAAGATTATCGGAACCAGTATGGCCGCAAGGCCAATCAGCATGAGCGGATAGGTGAATGACATTCTTCTTGTATTTTTATGGGCGGCAAATGTACAATTTTTTAGGGTATATTAACCCTGTTGGCAGGCGGTTAAAAACTCATCATCAACGTTCAGCAGGCGTGCAATGGTGAACGCCTCTTTGGGAACATCGTCATTGTGCGTTTCGATGAGGGAATAGTCCATGTAGTCCGCAATGTGGCCAATGCTGAGGGAATCCACCCCTTTGGGGATTTGCAACCCTTTGACTCTCAGTCGTCTGCAATCAACATCCAGTCCGCTGTAGTGGGTGGTGACGATGGCGGTGAGGGAGAGTTTTCGACAGATGCGGACAAAGCCGCAGACCATCTGTTTGCCTTCGTCGGGGTTGGTGGTGCGGGCCAATTCATCCACCAGAGCCAGCACCCGTTTGCCTTCGCGTGCGGTTTTGATGATGCGGTCGATGGTGAGCACCTCCACGGCAAAGGAGGAAAGGCCGCTGAGTGCGGACTGCCGGTCGCCGATGCTCGTGATAATCTCATCCACAACGGGTAATGCAGCAGATTTCGCCGGCAGGAAAAATCCGAATTGGAAAAGATGTTGTGCGAGGGCAACTGATTGTAACAGAACGGATTTGCCGGCCATGTTCGCGCCCGTGACCAGTACGGTCTCTTGTCCGAAAGCGATGCTGACAGGCTGGAATTTCCGCCCTTTCTGTGCCAAAGATGCCGCAATCTCCGGATTGATCAGAGCCACAAGGTCGTGACTGTCACTGATTTGCGGACGGCATGCGTTCCATTCGATAGCAAGCTTTGCCTTCGCAATCAACATGTCCAAATATGCCGTATTGCGCAGGTTCTTCGACAGCGATTCCTGATAGGGTCGCAGTTTGTCGCTGAGTTCCGCCCGCAGACGGTCTTCCACCTGCTGCGCCTGAAAACGGTAAGTCTCAATCTCTTGGGCGTTGTTCACCGACTTCATCTTCTCGCGAAGGCATGCAAGTTCCTCGTCGTAAGCGGAATAGACGTAAAAATGGGGAATGAACGTGTGCTCGGGATCCAAGATGGTGATAACCTCTTCCATGGGATGGTATTCAAGCCATGAAATTCCTAGTTTTTTAACATCCTGGGCGATGAAATTGGTCAGAATGGCCGTTTTTTTGATTTCGAAGAGTTGGATGTCGTCCAAAACGGCGCCGTTTTCCAATGCTGAGAGGGTAGGGGCGATATTGTTGAGTTGGTGGATTTGCTGGCTCAGATGCGAAAACACCGGCTTGAGGGTGGTGTCCTGCCAAAGCACCATAACCTCCGACAAACGTTCATGCTCTGCGGAAAGGGTGTCCGAATCAGTGATAAAAGGCTGATTCAACAGAAATTGCCGCCCCAGCACAGAGTAGAACTGGAGCTTTTCGTAAACGAATCGCAAAGTGGGTTGTTGCTCAAAGGCGTTTTTAAATAGCATATTTCCAACTCTTGAAGATGACTGTGTGAATTAATGGTTAATAGTTTGATTATCGGTGGTTATTGTTGAATTGGACTCGTCAATCATCATTTCGTTTTTCTTGTTTACAATCAGGGCGGAAGCGTCACTGAGCAATTTCTCAGCAGACTTCTCTTCGCTTACGTAATAGGCCACCGACGACTCGAACTGCTCGCTGGTGATATGGTAGCGGTCGAACAGGTCTTTGTAGTACCTTCTGGCCAGTTCGTCTTTGCTGATGGAATCCGGTACAGTCATCTGCAACGTACTCTCTATCAGATAGCTTTCTGCCAGAATGTTGACTAATGTGATGCGGTTGATCAAGTGCGGAGGCTTTTTCATGACCTTCTTCTTGTCATTGCAGCCTGAAAGCACCATCATCACGGCAGCGATGGTAATGAATAGGATATGTGCGAATCGCTTCATAGAGGTTGATTGTTTGTGGGGGTAAGTCCGAATTTGATGCCGGTTTCCAACATGAAGGCGTATGCTGCCTCGCGGGTGTTCTCGATGTCACCGTCTAATATGGCGTCGCAAACCGCGTCTTTGATGTCACCGACCATGCGGCTTGGCTGCAAATTGAACGCCGTCATGATGTCTTCACCGCTGACTGGCGGCTGCCAGTTGCGCAAACGGTCTTTCTCCTCTATTTCCACTAATTTCTGCCGTACAATTTCAAAGTTCCGGTGAAAACGTTTGATTTTGTCAGAGTTTTTGGAGGTGATATCGGCCTCGCAAAGCATCATCAGGTCGTCGATGTCGTCTCCGGCCTCGAAAAGCAGCCGTCTCACCGCGGAGTCGGTGATGTTGTCCTCCACCAAGGCGATGGGACGCAAGTGCAGGTTGATGAGCTTCTGGACATATTTAAGTCGTTCGTTGACAGGAAGTTTCAGTCTGTGAAAGATTTTCGAGGCCATTTTGGCACCCACCACTTCATGTCCGTGGAATGTCCAGCCGTGAACCGGGTCAAACCGTTTGGTGACAGGTTTGGCGATGTCATGGAGCAGAGCCGCCCAGACCAACCATACATTCGTGGAACTCATTGCGATGTTATCCACCACTTCAAGAGTGTGTAAGTAGTTGTCTTTATGGCCTTTCCCGTTAATGTTCTGCACACCTTTCAGTGCGATGATTTCGGGGAGGAAACGCTCCAGAAGACCGCTCTTGTCCAGCAGTTGGATGCCTCTTGACGGGCGGATGCAGTGCAGGATCTTGTTGAACTCCTCCATAATGCGCTCCTCGGAGATGATGTCTAAACGTTCAGCATTGCGCTGGATAGCCTCGAAAGTTTCCGGATAGATGGTGAAGTTGAGTTGGGAGGCGAAACGTACGGCGCGCATCATGCGCAGCGGGTCGTCGGAGAAGGTGCGGTCGGGGTCGCAGGGGGTGCGGATGATTTTATCGGCGATGTCTTGCAGGCCGTCGAACGGATCAATCAGCTCGAATATGTGGTCGCCGTTGAGGGCGATGGCCATGGCGTTGATGGTAAAGTCGCGGCGCAGCTGGTCGTCCTCGAGGGTGCCGTCCTCGACAATGGGTTTGCGGGAGTCGCGATTGTAGGATTCCCGCCGTGCGCCCACAAACTCGATGATGCTCCCTTCGAAGTTGAACTGAGCCGTCCCGAAGTTGCGATAGACGTTGACGTGTATGTCGGGCGAGATGAGTGCGGCCGTGCGGGTGGCCAGTTCGATGCCACTGCCCACGGTGACGATGTCGATGTCCGTGTTGTGGCGGTGCATGATGATGTCGCGAACCACACCGCCCACCACGTAGGCGTCATAGCCGAGTTCGTCGGCCGCCTGCCGCACGAAAGCGTAAATGGGATGGGTGAGGTGTTTCTCGTAAGACATTATATGATATTTAGTTACAGCTGTTTGCCGATGTTTTTAATTTTGGTGCAAAAATAGGGATTTTTCTTGGATTTTCTTATGGTCGTGAATAAAAAGAAAAAAGCCCGGAGTGAACCCCGGACTTTTTCTTTTTGATCAGGTGAAATCCTTACTTGGTCTTCAGCAGGTCGCGGATTTCGGTGAGCAGCTTCTCCTCAGCACTTGGTTCTGGAGCGGGAGCCGGAGCTTCCTCTTCTTGTTTCTTCACCAGGTTGGTGGCCTTGTTGATCAGCTTGATCACGCCGAAGATACAGAGCGCCACGATCAGGAAGTCGATGGTCACCTGGATGAAGTTGCCGTAGTTCAGCGTCACGGCTTCTTTCACCACTTCGCCCGCGTCGTTGAGCTGCGGAGCGCGGAGCGTCGCCGACAATGTCGTGAAATTGACGTTGCCGATGAGCGCGCCAATCAGAGGCATGAGGATGTCGTTCACTAAAGAGGTGACGATTTTACCGAATGCGCCGCCGATGATCACACCGATGGCCATGTCCATCACGTTGCCTTTCAACGCAAATTCCTTAAATTCTTTGATAAATCCCATAACTGTAAATTTTTAAAGATGATTGAAAGTGCAAAAGTAGAAAAAAAATGGTGTTATTGTTCCAAATTTTCAGCGTCAGGTGATTTTTTTTTGTGCAGTAGGCCGTGTAACACGGATAATTTGTATAAGTCTAAGAAAAACAGACTGTTACTGTCTAATGCAATGTTTCGTATCCAATTTTGGCCTTTTGATAGTAAAGATAGAATCAGCTTGCCGAAAAAACCTTTTTCCAGTTTTTCGTAGGCGGTCATAAGCGGACTTTTATCTTTGAAATTTTCATCCAACTTATTGTTGTCGTGTAATTTGACAAGGTTGGAAACACCAGCTGCCACTTTGTTCAGAAATTCCGTGTTGGTGTCAATCCCGTCATGATAAAGCTCGTTGTCGATATGGAACACCGGGATTCCTGCTTGTTCCAATTCTATGCCGAAGAAGGTGTCTTCGTAGCCGTAATGCCGCAGAGACTCGTCGAAACGGCATGTTTGGAAGACCGATTTGCTTATCAGCATATTGAACGGGGTGAAAGCGCGGTAGGGCTGACGTTCCCTTTCCGAGGCGGGACGTATTTCCCGCTTGATGCCATATTTGTATCGGAGTGTGTCCGATTTTTCTTCGTCTGTCCGGTAACTGAGACCACCCAACACCACAAAATTGACGTTTTCAAGTTGTTTTGCAGCCAAAAACCGCAGATAATTGGCGATATAATCCCGCCTTTTGACGCGTGCGTCACAGTCCATCAGCAGTAAGGTAGGGTATTGCGCGGCATCTGCCAGCATATTGCGTATTTTTGAACGCCCGACATTCTTCTCAAGCTGTATGAGCTTGATGTTGTCAAGCTTGGTCAATTGCGCATTGTGATTACGCATCGATTCATCTGATGAAGCGTCATCGGCAAGTATTATCTCATAGTCGATTTGACTTTCAATGAGTTGTGCTTGCAGCTCCGACACAAGCGGATGCACATTATAATTATATATGGGAATTAGTACAGAAAGCATTTTTAGAGATAGCTGTAGCTATTGAATCTTAAAAGACTTAAACTTAGACTTAGACTTAGACTGTGGATTTTTAACCCCTAACCATTAACCATTAACCTTCAATAACCAATAACCTATAACCAATAACCATTCTAGACAAGCGAATCAATCAATTTCCCTTCTTCCACGCAGATGGCGCGGGACGGGAACTTGTCGATCATCTGGAAATTGTGCGTGGCCATGAACACGGTGGTGCCAGTTTGGTTAATATGGTGGAAAACTTGGAAAATCTCCTCAGCGGTAATGGGATCAAGGTTGCCGGTGGGTTCGTCGGCGAGGATCAAGTCAGGGCTGTTGAGCAGGGCGCGGGCGATGCAGACACGCTGTTGCTCGCCGCCGGAGAGCTGTGACGGCAGTTTGAAGTCCTTGGTCTCTAACCCGACCAATGCGAGAACCTCCTCGCAGCGGTTGAGCATCGCGTTTTTGTCTTTCCAACGGGTGGCGCGCAGCACGAACATCAGGTTCTCGATGATGGTGCGGTCTTGCAACAGCTGGTAGTCTTGGAACACCATGCCGATTTTCTTGCGCATTTCGGGTATCTGCTTCGTTTTCAGTTTCAGCAGGTCGTAGCCGATCATCATGGCCTCTTCACCTTCGGGTTTGAGTTCTCCGATGAGGGTTTTGAGGATGGAGGACTTGCCAGAACCGGTCTTGCCAATCAGATATACGAATTCGCCCTGTTTGATGGAGAAGCTGATGTCGGTCAGCACCCGCAGTTTTTTATGGGCGATGTTCACGTGTTTGAAGGAGATGACATCCGCTGGGATGGTCGTTTCCGGCGTGGGTTGTTCGTTTTCTGTCGCGATGACTTCGGGTTCGTTGTTGATGATTGTTTCGGGTTCTTCCATGATGGTTCAATCTCGTATGAAACGTTGTTCTACCAAGCTCTTGTCCCTGCCGGGACTGCTCAAGGAATTATTTTTAGTATATTTTTTACGTTTATTATTCAGCATTCAGCATTCATAATTCAGCATTAGACTATGCGTCTATGTTGGCGTAGGTGGCGTTCTGCTCGATGAACTCGCGGCGCGGCGGAACCTCGTCTCCCATAAGCATGGAGAAGATGCGGTCGGCTTCGGCGGCGTTCTCGATGGTGACCTGGCGGAGCAGACGTTGTGCGGGATCCATGGTGGTGTCCCACAATTGGTCATCCTTCATTTCACCGAGACCTTTGTAGCGTTGCACGTGCACCTTGCGGCCGCCGGCAGAAGCTTCGGCCGTGAGGCGGTCGCGCTGCTCGTCGGTCCAGGCATACTGCAGCTTGTCGCCCTTCTTCACGCCGTACAACGGCGGGGTGGCGAGATACACGTGGCCCTGCTCGATGAGCTCGCGCATATAGCGGAAGAAGAAGGTGAGGATCAAGGCTGCGATGTGGCTTCCATCGACATCGGCATCGGTCATGATGATGACCTTGTGGTAACGCAGCTTGGACATGTTCAGTGCCTTGCTGTCGTCTTCCGTGCCGATGGTGACGCCAAGGGCGGTGTAGATGTTCTTGATCTCCTCGCTTTCGAAAACGCGGTGCTGCATGGCTTTCTCCACGTTCAGAATCTTACCGCGCAAGGGCAGGATGGCCTGGAAATGGCTGTCGCGGCCCTGCTTGGCGGTGCCGCCTGCAGAGTCACCCTCCACGAGGAAGAGCTCGCATTTTGTCGCGTCTTTGGAAGAGCAGTCGGCAAGCTTGCCGGGCAGTCCGGAACCGCTGAAGGCGGTCTTGCGCTGCACGAGTTCGCGTGCCTTACGGGCGGCGTGGCGCGCCTGTGCAGCTAATACCACCTTGTCAACGATGGACTTCGCGTCTCTCGGGTTCTCCTCCAAGTAGTTGGTCAGCATTTCGCCCACCATCTGGTTCACCACACCGGCAATCTCGCTGTTACCGAGTTTGGTCTTGGTCTGGCCTTCGAACTGCGGTTCCGCAACCTTCACGGAGATGATGGCGGTGAGGCCTTCGCGGAAGTCGTCACCGGAAATCTCGATTTTGTTCTTCTCCAGCTTGTCGAGCAGCTTGTTGTCATCGGCGTATTTCTTGAGGGTGCGGGTGAGCGCCTGGCGGAAGCCCGTGAGGTGCGTGCCGCCCTCTATCGTGTTGATATTGTTGACGTAAGAGTGGATGTTTTCAGTGAAGGAATCGTTGTACTGCATGGCAACTTCCACAGGCACACCTTGCTTTTCACCCTCAATGTAGATGGGTTGCGACGTGATCTTGGTGCGGCCTTCGTCGAGGTGCATGATGAAGTCACGCAGACCGTTCTCGGAGTAGTAGATCTCCTTGGGGTGGCTGCCGTCTTCGTTGGTCCTGCGCAGGTCCTCGATGGAGATGTGGATGCCCTTGTTCAGGTAGGCCAGCTCTTTGAGGCGGTGCGCGAGGCGGTCGAACTCATACACGGTGGTGTGGAAGATGGTGTCGTCGGGCAGGAAGGTGATCTTGGTGCCGCGGTAGTCGCTGGAACCGAGCACTTTCACGGGGTAGAGGGGCTTGCCGTAGGCGTATTCCTGGATGAAGTGGAGCCCGTCGCGGAAGACCTCGGCGGTGAGGTGCTTGGAGAGGGCGTTCACGCAGGAGACGCCGACGCCGTGCAGACCGCCGGAGACCTTGTAGGAATCCTTGTTGAACTTGCCGCCGGCGTGCAGGACGGTCATGACGACCTCCAGTGCGGAGCGTTTCTCCTTGGGATGCATGTCGGTGGGGATGCCGCGCCCGTTGTCGAGCACGCTGATGGCGTTGCCTTCCAGTATCTTGACTTCAATGTTAGTGCAGAATCCGGCGAGGGCCTCGTCGATGGAGTTATCGACGACCTCGTTAACCAGATGGTGCAGACCGCGGTCGCTGACGTCGCCGATGTACATGGCGGGACGTTTCCGCACGGCCTCAAGTCCTTCCAGAACCTGGATATTGCCTGCACCGTAGGTTTCTTCTTTCTCAATCTTATTTTCTAACTCGCTCATTATTAATGGTTTTACTTTTCTTCAAAAAACCTGCAAATATACGAAAAATTTCGGTAGGTTGGGCGGAAAATTTGCGGTTTCCGGACCTTCTCTCGAAATAATGGGAACATCGCCCGCATCCGGCTACAGACATGCAACCGCTGACGCGGTTGGTCGCGGTTTCGAGTTCTTCTGGCCCTGCGGGTCGGAGAGTCTGTGAAGAAATGTGTATGTCGCTTCAAAACAACGGCCTCAAACCGTAAGCGTCGCCATTCTTTGTCACGTTGAATTTAGCATCGGATTTTACCACGACAAAATCCTCGTCTGGAGTGTCGAAGTAGATATGTTTTGGGCATCGATCTGGCGGGTAAGGGAACCAGCCTGTTTGGTAAACCACGTGTCTTTTGCGGTCCAGTGAGTTTGGCTGGGGTGAACATCCGGCCAATGCAAGTATGAGTATTATCCACGCTAAAGATTTTTTAGAAATTATATGCAAATCCAAAACCATATTGATTAGCATTTAGGCTCCAGAAACTTTGTGTGCGATTAGCAGTTAGCGAACATTCTTGATTAAAAACATCAACGCTACTATGCATTTTGTCAAACCCGATAATCAATAAAGGAACACTTGCTGCTACGCAACCTAAACCGCAATATATTAAGGGCTTATTGAAATAGCCTCCATTTATAGCACCGCCTAATAATGTTCCAACCTCAAGTCCGACACCAACAGAAAGGAATAATACACCTGCGTATGTTATGACATAACCTTTGTGATAAATTTGATAAGCTTTCAGACAGTTGTTTCTTAGAAAATTGGCATAAGCATCACCTTTCATCACATATCCTTTATATGTGTAATTGTCTCCTAAACGTGTCAAGTAACTTGGCTCAGACGCTATATTGTTTTGATCCTTTTCTTCTGTGGATGATTGCTGAAAAAGAGAAACTTTTCCGTTTGCATAAATGATGGAATTGATATCATTAGTGGAAATAATGAATGTTGGTCCTTCAGGATTGTCAGTTTCCTTATATTTAACTTCTGTTCCAGAAACTTCCAAAATTTTGGCTTCAATTTTTCTCGCATCATTAGTGACAATGATGTCTTGTGCGAAGCTGATAACGGACAAAGCCACAAGCAAAATTGTTGATAAAATTTTTTTCATTTTTTTGAATTAGTATCAAAGCAAACAAAGCTCATTGTTTATATCATTCTGACGGCAAAAGTACAAAAAAACTTATTCAGTTTCGTAAGTTTGATTTTAAGAGGAATACTAATGATGCCATAACTTTTTAGTTCCGTGCAGCATGCACGAAATCCCAAAATTATGTCGTGCGCTAACATCTCTTCGACGATTCCTCAAACGTGACGTGCACCTCGTCGCCGAAACTCTTCCCGATTTGCTTGCGTATGTCTTTGCGGACGCCGATGATGAAGCAGGGCGTCCCCATCTTGACGATCTGACCATCGTAGGGCACACCGTCGAAGGTGGCGTGGACGGAAAGGCGGCCTTTGCCGTACAGGGCTTTGATGTCGAAGGGGACCTCCACGTAGGCGGCATCCATGTTCTCGTTTTGGATGATCACCGCGTCGAATTCCATTCGTCGGGCCGCCCGCTCCTGTCCGTAAGATTCCTCAAACTTCCGTCTCAGTGCGGCCTCGTCATCGATGGTTTTGCGCAGGGCCTCCAAGCGTTCGGCGTTGGGGGAGTGGTCAAACCAGAGGTGCAGGTAGCCGCCGCGACCGTACTTCTCGCGCAGGTGCTGCACCATCCGTCCATAATGTCCTTCCTTGTCCAATTCGGGGTAGTGTTCCATGCCGTATTGCACGGTGCGGCGGATGATGGTGTCGGGGTCGATGAAGCGGTCGGCTTCGGCCACGATGCGCCCGTAGAGACTGCGCGGTGCGTGGTCGGAGGAGGCTCGGTGGTCCTCCACGGCCTCCGCCATCGTTTGCAACTGGCTTTCCGAGAACCATTTCCGTAATTCGTTGTCGGCGAGCAGCATCCGTGCCGACACTTCATGGTGGCGCTCCCGTCCCTCGCACAACCCGATGTCGTGGTAGGCGGCGATAACATAGACCATGTCCGCATCCACCTCCATCTGCGCCGCCAAGTCCATGCTCTGCGAAATCACCATCCGCACATGATCGCGTTGGTGCGCCTTGTCGAACCCGTCGTACAGCGGGATGATGTGCGCCTCAATGTAGTCGCGGATTTCAGGGGTGACAGGATATTCGTTTTTGTAAGGTATGCTGTCCATTTTGAGGAAATTTGATGCGGCAAAGATACTTTTTTTGTTAGCAGTTGGCCACAGAATACAATATTACGAAGTAGAATCCGCGCCGATCCGCGCGATACGAGGAAAAGTGTTCACCGCCGCAGATGTATCTTCGGCAGCATCACCGCCGACTCCTCGGTGTCGTTCTCGCCGCGCCAGGCTGCGATGAAGGCCACCTCCGCTGCATAGACTGAGAATCCTTGCCGATGGAACTCCTGCAGTTCGTTGCGCTTTTTTGCGGACAGCACTGCCACGCAGTCGCCCGCCGCCGAATAGAAACCGTTGTCCTTGAACCATAATGGCTGTCCGCTCCGCAACGAGAGAATCATTTCCTTCTTGTCTTTGAAAAAGTCCAGATAGACATCCCTATGGGTCAATTGCAGGGAGATATCGTTGGATACACTGTATGATGTGTGGTCTTCCTCGTATTCTATGTCTTTATGTTGGATTCCGTCGAAAATGGCGGTGCAGGTGTGGATGTATAGTGATTTTCGTGCGCGGGTCATGCCCACATACAGTTTGCGGATGTTCTCCGCTGTCTCATCCTCGTTCCGCGCCAGCATCATATATACCGTGTCAAACTCGCGGCCTTTGGTCTTATGGATGGTGGAAACCAATACCGTTTTCTTGTCGGCGAAGCAGAAGTCTTCGATATTGGACTCGAATACGAAATCCCCTAAATCGCTACGGTATTTCACTTTGTTGGTGCTTTCGAAAGCATGGAAAAAGCTCTGCAAATATTCCTGAAGGTTACTTTGCGTGTAGGTGAGGAGTGTTTTCTCTTTCGCCTCTCCCCATGCGACATCCGAAATAATGGGTGTGGAGGTCCGTTTATCAATCTGCTTCATGAAATAGCGGATTTCAGCCAAGTCTGCTAACCGAAACGTTCCTCCCGACTGAATCACTTTGGTGCGGAATCCCTCCTTGAGCAAAAGTCCCGCCATTTGCACAGCCTCGTCGTTGGTGTTAGTCATTACGCAAACTGTTCCCTCTATCCCATTGTGTTTCAGCTGATTGATGATGGGTGTGTATAGGTTGCCGCTGTTGTGCTTGGTCAGAAAAACTCGCCCGTCCTCCTGACTTATCGCCGTGCAACCCTGTTTTTTCATGCGGTTGTCTAAACGACGGATGAAACGGTCGGAAAACTGGACAATGTCCCGGCAGCTGCGGTAGTTTTCGGTCATCTCATACTTAATAGCTTGGAAATCAGATATGAAAGACTGCATGTATTTGGAATCGGAACCGCGAAACTGGTAGATGTTCTGGTCGTCGTCACCGACAGCAATCACGCGCATCTCCTCGTTTTGTCGCATCAGCGCGCTTACGAGCGCGTATTCGTCGGCGTCCATGTCCTGCGCCTCGTCAATCACCAACACGGTTTTCCCGATTTTGGTGGGCTCTACCTCACCGTTCTCCACCATTTCGGCGGCCATTCGAACCACTTGGTCGGCCTCTTCCAGATTCCCGGTTTTCCCAATCAGGTCGAAACTGAAAGAGTGGAAAGTCTTGATGTCCACGAAATGTGCGGCGCCTCCAATCAGCTTGATTAACCGTTGTTTGAACTCGATGGCTGCGGCACGGGAGAAGGTCAGCATCAGCAACTGTTCATGTTTCACGTCTTCCATTAGGAGCAACGAAGCCAATTTGTGTACGAGAACCCTCGTCTTGCCGCTCCCCGGTCCAGCCGCCACAACAATGCACTTCGACTGTTTGTCTTGGATGATTTCCCGCTGTCTTTCAGAGAGTTCGCCAAACAGCTGCCGGTATTTCTCCATCGTGATGTTCTTCTCGATTTCCTTCGCCCTGTCACCCTTAAAATATTGGCTGACAAATTTCTTGTGGTCTAACAGGAAATAGTCCTGCACAAACTGCAATGCTGCGCCGTAGTCCTTGACCATGAGGTTGGCATATTCCCCTACGATGTGTATCTGCCTGATTTTTTGTTTGTAAAACTCGTCCAACAGCCGGTAATCCTCTTTTTTGTATTTGTATTTCATGTCGGTCAGGCGATGAATCTGCATGGCGTTGTATATCACCAAGAACCCGCCTTCCAATTTGAGTGCCCCTATTTTGCTGAGATAGAGCAGCGCTTCCTCCACATCGCTGATGGTACACGGTTTATTAGAAACATTTATCCTGATTTGTCCGGCAAACTGCTTTTGAATCTCTGTCACTGAGAATTGCACAAGTCTGAACTCATTGGAGGTGTTTTCGGATTCCGTGGTCGGCAAAGTGTAAAGTTTTTCGATAATGAACCTGCAAAGGTCGATACGAAGGCCGTTTTTCCTCGAAATAGTATCAATATCCTTGTTTAATGAAAAACTGACCAACCCTTTTTCGATATTCTCTTTTTTCTTGATGTAAGATTTGATACTCAGAAAATAGAGGATGGTACGGATGTTACGTATGGTCGAATCTTGAATACCGTCCTTTAAGGCACGTTCGTTTAGTTCTTTGTAAGAATTCTCGATTTCATTGTTTCGTTGAATGACCTTTTCCCATAGGAACTGTTCAAGTTTGGCGAATGACTCAAACCGTTTGAGGGATTTTTTTTCGTTGTCGGTTTTGTGAATCAGCGCAGTCATATCGCGGGAGTCAGCCAGGATTCCTTCTTGGCGCATCAAACTCACTGCTTGGATAACCTCAGCTTTGGTCATGCCCAACATATCTGCCAGATAATCCACGCGGGATTCGGCTTCCACTGAGCCCGCATTCGCCTTGTATTTGTTGGAAATCAGGGATTTGATGATGCGGATAGCTTGGGCCTGCTCATCAAGTGAGAATAGCGAAGAGTGTTCGATGCGCTGTCGGGCTTCCTCCATGTTTTTGACCATGATGCCCGTGGCAAAAACGCGAGGCACATTGTTGCCGCGACTGACGTAGCCGGCCTCCTCTAACGCTGCAACTGCAGTGCGCACGCGGGTTTCGATGTCTGCCACCTCGTCGTTCCAACCCGCCTGTCGCGCAATCTCCAAAGCGGAGCAACTCACCGACTTCCGCTGCCGTGTGAGGTCTTTGATGGCTTTCCAGACCTGCTGTATTTCGCTGATACTCAGCTTTGTCTGGTTTAGGAGGATGAAGTGTTTGTCTAAGTCGTGGTCGCTGAACAAAATATAGCATTGGGCGTTGAGTTGTGGGTCTCGCCCAGCGCGTCCGGCCTCCTGTACGTAATTCTCTAACGAGTCGGAAATGTCGTAGTGGATCACCATACCCACGTCCTTCTTATCTACACCCATGCCGAACGCGGATGTCGCCACAATTGCTCGTACGTGGTTGTCCATGAAGGCGTTTTGGTTGGCGATTTTGTCGTTGGGATCCATTTTACCGTTGAAGGGCAAGGCGGGAAAACCGTCGCTGGTCAGCTTTTCGGCAATTTCTCTCGTCTTTCGTGTTCGGGAAACGTAGATGATGGTCGGGGAATCGTTAGCAGTCAGCAGGTTGCGCAGATGGTCGTATTTGTCCTCTTCCGTTTCAGCATGGATGACGGAGTAGTGCAGGTTGGTTCTCGCAGCTGTGGAGGCAAACAGTTCGAGCTCCAATCCCAACTTCCGTTGGAAATAGTCGCGGATGTCGGAAATGACCTTCTGTTTGGCGGTGGCGGTGAAGCAGGAAACCGGAATGGTCATGTGGCTGCCCTTCGCTTCCTGCAATTTTCGGATGAAGTCGCCGATGTAGAGGTAATCGACGCGGAAATCGTGGCCCCATGCGGAGAAGCAGTGTGCCTCGTCGATGACAAAACGAACCACATTGCGAGTGAGGAGCAATTTCTCAAGGGTTTTGGAACGAAGCATTTCCGGTGCGATATAGAGTAAGGATGCACTGCCGTCGGCGACTCTTTCGAAAGCGTTCGTGCGCGAGATAGGGTCCAGAAGCCCGTTGATGGTGACCGCTTCGGTGATCCCTTTGTCCGCAAGATTATCGACCTGGTCCTTCATCAGCGACTGGAGCGGCGAGATGACCACGGTGAGGCCGTGTTCGTTCCGTCCCGCCATGATGGCCGGAAGTTGGAAGGTCAGCGACTTGCCGCCGCCGGTAGGGAAGATGGTGAGCAGCGATTTACCGTCCACCGCCGCCTGTACCGCTTTCTCCTGCATCGGCTCGCCGTCAAAGGTTCGGAACTCTTTGTACCCAAAGACGGATTGCAGGTTTTTGTGGATGTCCAAACGTTCGTCACAGTAGGAACACGGTTGGTGACACGGGGTGTTACAAAGCACTTTCAAGATGTGCTCGACGACCGGGAACTGGTGAAGCACCCACGGCGGCGTGACGGAGAAGGTGTCGCCGCAGTGGATGAGGGCGAGTGCGTATGCCAACTCTGTCGGGTGTTCTGTGATATGATGCAAGATGTCCGCATGGTCGCAGATCAACCCTTTGAATTGCGTCTGAATCAATTCAGCCAAGTCGTTTGATGCATCCTCGAAACCGATATAGTCGAAAAATCCCTCGAATTCCTCTCGTTTGTGCAAAAGATTGTAATAGATAGACTGCAATTCTTTGGACAGGTTGTTGAATGTGGAGATTTCATCGTAGAAAAGGTCGCGTGCTTTCAGACTGTCATTGAGCGGGTTGTTCATCTCCTCCACCTGCAATTTCTCGTCTTTCACAAGTCTGTGATAAGGTCGGCGCGGGAAAAGGAGAGGGGAAAGGTACAAGGTGTCGATGGCCTTCTTGCGCTTGAGGCCGGGAATGTCGGCAAGGAATTTGAGATCGTGGTGCAGGATGTTGTGCCCGCAGATGTATTCGGCATCGCGGATGAACTTCGCGAATTCGTCTTTCGAGGTTGTGTGGAGTTTCTCTTCCGGTTCGATGAAAGCCCCATAATCACAAATTCTTCGGCCGTCGGAGGAGACTTCTGTGTCGATAAAAGCGACGACATGGTTCTTTTCCACCGATGGCGAGAAAGAATTGCGTATCCTGTTCAGGTATTCTTGAATGCTGGGCATGGACTTCTGCGCACAAAATCATTTCAAGGCGCAAAAGTAGCATTTTTAACAATTGATTCTTAAAAAATGTGCGTACCTCTCCGTATCCACGTCCAATTCTTTTCTTCTATTGCTCCGTGAATACAAGGTAGTATGCGTCGGCGGGGTCGCCGACACCAACGCTCGGGGTGTATAGGTAAACGGCCACCTTCTTGGATGAATTCCCATAATAATGCTGGAACTCCTTCTGTCTGGAGACACTTTGCCAGATATACTGCAAATCCCTCTCGTCGGTGACAGTCTCGTAGTGCCCACCATCGTTGATGAAAGAAATGCGGCTTTGCCCAGGGTAGGGGAGTCCGTCGTCCATCGGCAAACCGGCGCGGAAGTTGTTCGGGAAGTTCAACTCGCCACAACCCATCCAGATGATGGTGCCGTCCATCAACAGATTGCCGGTGTTGCGGTAGAACAGCTTGATGTATCCGAAATCGCCCGGCGCTTGATATTGCGAAACAAATGGGATTTCGTTGCCAGTGTTGAGTTTGTTGGTGACATTCAGTGCATAGAATCCTTTATAACGGAAGGTCAGATAGTCAACTTTGGAAATCAGGATATGCTTCTGAAGATCAGATTGTTGCAGGTCACTTTCGGTAAAGTCGTCGGAGGGCTGTCCTGCAAGGTGGTTGGTGATTTGCATGTAAACGCCGTTGAGATCGGGCATCAGCACCAAACTGTATCGGTTAGCGTAGAAGTCGTTTCCATAGAAGTCGGCGGTTAGGCCATCGGCAAGGGGGACGGGTGCAAGAGCATTGATGAGTGCTTCGGGACTATCGAAGTGTTGGTTTCCGTTTCCCCATCCAGTACAGAGACTGAAAGATTTTCGGACTAAATTTGTGTATGATGCCGAGTTCCGTATCTCATTCATCCATTGCACGAAACCTGGTTTCAAAATATCGAAATCACTGTCTTTGAGGGTCAGTGCGACATTACCCATGGAGTAGATTTTCGCCTCTTTGGTGACACCGTTCTCCGTTTTCAGGAACTTGTTGCCATCTCCGGCAACAAAACCGTGTTCGGTCAGCAAGGCGGCGGCCTCCGACAGCGACTTGCCGATGCAGGCCTTGAGCAGGGTGAAGTCGTTGGTGATGGGCTCCGGCACCTCGGGTGTGTACTCAATGGGCTGCGGCCCCGACGGCAGCGGCGTTATGGGCTCGCGTGTACAAGCTGAGAGACAGAGGACCAGGATTATTCCGGTCAATATCATAATGCGCTGGGGTATATTACTTCTTTCCATTTTTGTGAAATATGATGCTGCAAAAATAATAGTTTTCATGTTACAAGGATGCAAAAAATCAAAAAGGTTACATTTTTTAGATAGATAGAGAATCTGATTGGTGCCATTTTTTTGTCAATTTATGGTTGATTTATGTTTGATAAATTGTATTATTGTGTAATTTTGCCGCTTAAAAAAATGATATGAATAATCAGAATCACGAAATACCCCAAAGTGCCTCCCTCTACGAGGAAATCCTTCACCGCCAGGACCCCGCGCAGGCCGAACACCTGAGCCGTTTCTTCAAGACCGGCAAGGGCGAGTACGGCGAGGGCGACAAGTTCCTCGGCATCAAGGTGCCCGTCGTGCGCGAAATTGTCAAGAAGTGCTGGCAGTCCGTCTCCTTCTTTGAACTGGAGGCCTGCGTCACGTCCGAATACCACGAGATGCGGCTCGCCGGACTGCTCACACTGGTGCAGTTCTTCAAAGCGGCCAAAGGCGACCGAGGACTGCAACAGCTGAACGTCAGCTTCTATCTGTCGCACCTCCAATTCGTAAACAACTGGGACTTGGTCGATCTCACCTGCTACGAGATCCTCGGCGTCTGGCTCCTCGACAAGGACCGCAAGATGCTGTACGACATGGTGGAAAACGGTACCACCATCTGGGAGCAACGCATTGGCATCGTCACCACGATGCAGTTCCTGCGCCACGGCGAGTTAGACGACACCTACGCGTTGGCAGACCTTTTCCTGAAGAAGCCCGAGCCGTTGCACGACCTGCTGCAGAAGGCCGCCGGTTGGCTCCTCCGCGAGGCGGGCAAACGCGATGAGCAACGTCTCCGCGACTGGCTCGAACCCCGTCGCACCACGATGCCCCGCACGATGCTACGGTACGCCATCGAACGCTTCCCGGAGGAGGAACGGAAACGGATGATGGGGAAGTGACGCACACAGGCTCTCCCCGTCAGAGTTCTCTTCTCAGCCAGATTCCTGAAATTTTTGTCATAAAATGATAATCATAAAATGACAATAATAGGAGCCGTCAGCTTCAGATATGCAATCGTTGACGCGGATGGTTGTATGCCGTTTTGTATTGTCATCGCAAATAAATCTTGATATTTTTGCAAAAAATAAAAATAATATTTGCAATAAATTATTAAAATTATTGTATAATTTGATTGTAATTTGCTGATATTTAGTAAAATAATTTGTTTTTCAAAATTATCAGTATTGATTGATTTTTGTTGTATCTTTGCGGCATGTTTTTAATAAAAATCAAAGACTATGAAAAATGAAGTAGCACAAATGGATTATGACATGCCGCAGTTGAGGCAGATGGTGTTGGATAACACCGAGAGAATTAACAAAAACGAATTGATGATAAATCAAATGCGTATGGAAAATCTTGAACAGACCCGCAAAGCTGTTGAGCGCGATGAATTGTTGGAGAATTCCCGCAGGGAACACGACCGCTGGGCGCAACGAATGAGAGAGACATTGGACGAAATCGCGCAAATAGCAAGAAGATCGCAGGCCGAACAGGAAAAGCGTGATTGTGAGTGGGAGAAGCGTATGCGGGAACGGGAGACACAGTCTGCGGAGAACGACAGGAAGATGCGGGAACAGTTCGAGGAGAACGACAGGAAGATGCGGGAACAGTTTGAGGAGAACGACAGGTGGATGAAGGAGCAGTTTGCGGAGAATGACAGGAAGATGCGGGAAGAGTTCAAGGAGAATGACAGGAAAATGCAGGAACAGATCAAGGAGAACGACAGGTGGATGAAGGAGCAGTTCGCGGAGAATGACAGAAAGATGCGGGAACGGATGGAGGAAAGCGACAGGAAGCTGAAGGAACGGTTTGAGGAAACCGACAAACAACTGAAAGATACCTCATTGGAAGTGAAGAGGCTTTCCCGTCAGCTCAGCGGTACCACGGGGCATATTGTGGAAGGATTGGTCAGCTCCTCGACGCACAAAATTTTCCAGAAAGCTGGACTCGATTTGCATAACAGCGGAAAGAATTTGAAAAGGAGCCTTCCGTCTGAAAATATTGCGATGGAGGTGGATGTCCTTCTTAGCAATGCGGAAATGGCGGTTCCGATAGAGGTCAAAACCAACTGCACGAAGGATGACCTATATAGGTTCCTTCATCAGATGAGTCATTTCCGGCGTCTGTTTCCCGAATATGACGGCAAGGAGGTCTTCGCCGCTATCGCTGCCATCAACTACGAGAAGGATGTCGCGGAACTCGCCCATAAAGAAAAACTCCTCGTCATCCGTGTCAACAGCGATGACATCTTCTCCATCGACTCCTTTAAGCGGGAAGATTTATTGAAGTTCTGAATGTCCGTATCGACCTTTGTCTGCGCCGCCTGGTCTATGCTCTGCCGGATTTCCCTGTTGAATGTGTTGGGCTTGGTTTCGTCAACTTGTCGCGAATCAGTATGCCAGCAAGAATATCACAACGGTGACGGCAATGGACACTAACGTGAGGGTTTGCCAAGTACGGGTTTGATGGTAAACTTGAATGTATTTTGCCCGTTTGTTGTCATCGGAACAAGATCCGACGAAAGTTCGGAACTTCCCCATGTACCGAAAAGGCAGGAAATTATCTATCACACTTGTTGATGCATGTTCCTTTTTCAGAATCCGTCGCATCTTGAACCATTGGATGTGACATACTAACAAATCCAAAATGGCAAATCCTACCAGTGCATAAACCAAAACCTTGAAAAACATATCTTGATACTTTAATTAAACTTCTAACTACGATTATTTCTTGATTTCCTCCGCAACAACCTCTGCTATATCTTTCACATTCACCTCAGTGCCGTGCCGGAAAGCTTTCTTGCACATCGGGCAAGCAGTGACAACCACGTCTGGGTTAGGTTCTGTGAGCACTTTCAACGAGGCATCGCGCAACTTGGTTTGCTGTTCAAGCGAGAGCACCGTATTGCCGAGGTTCATGCCGCAGCAGACGCTGTTTTCTTTCTCAGCGGAGACTTTCTTCAGTTGCCCCACCGCTTTCAGCACCGCGCGAGGCTGGTCATAAATGCCGCAGCCACGCCCGAGGTCGCAGGGGTCATGGAAAGTGAACGTGGTGTCGGATTGCTTCACGGACAGTTTCCCGCTCTTAATCAGTGAGTCAATATATTCGGTGTGGTGGTACACCGGTATGGTGAGATTGTATTCGTGCTTGAATGTGTTGTAACATATTGGACATGAGGTGACAAGCGCAGTCGCGTTACAGGAACCGATCAGCTCCGTGATTTTGCGGCGCAGGTCGGCGGCCTGCTTGTTGAATCCTTGCTGCATCAGCGGACGGCCGCAGCAGATGGCACGGTCGCCGTCCAAGTGCCAGTATTTTACTCCGGCAGCGTCGAAGATGGTCTTCATCGATTCGGAGATGGTCGGGGTGAGCTGGGTCATGCAGCCGCCGAAGTAGGCCACGCGCCCTATGGCGTTGAACCCTTTCACCGGATCTAAGTAGCGGTAGTTGTCTGCCATGTCTGTGTCGCCCTTGTCGCGGGAGATACGGCGTATGCTCATCAGGTCAATATTCACGGGGCAGTCCTCGGCACACTGATGGCACATCAGACAGTTCTTGCCGGCGGCGAGTATGTCTTGGTGGTGTTCCAGGTTACGGAGATTGCGCAATAAATAGACAGACTGTACGTCGTTGATGTCCAACGTGTTGTAGAGCGGACAGCGGTCGATACACATGCCGCAGCGTGAGCAGGCACTGAGCTCGTATTTGGTGTAGCCGGTCATCTTCACGCTGTCACGCAGACCGAGTTTGCGGAAGTAGATGAGGAAGACTTCGGTGAAAATGTGCATGTAGCGGGTGAAAGGCATCATGAGGAAAAAGACGCAAAGTGCGATGGAGTATAGAGACCAGAGTGGCAGTTCGAGGAATTCGGCCACGGGGCGGCTGAAGAGGTCGCCGATCGACTGTGTGAGGAAGCCTCCGTTGGCATAGAGTCGGGCGGTGACGGACTCGCTCAGCAGTCGCAGCGGGAAAATGGCCCACAACGAGATTTTGACGGTCGTGTCCATGATGGTATGCTTTGTGGTGCGCTTCATGCCGAGAATGCGGGAGTGAATCTTCTTGAGCATTGCGAGGAAGATACCCGAAAGCACGTATAGCAGGATCAGGTCCATGAGCTGCGTGAAGAACATTTCGGTGCCGTTGGCGGGTATGTTGTGGTGGAAGAAGCGGTAGAAGATGGCACACCAGAAGTGGAACGGCCCTTTGATGCCGATGCGGCTTTCGATGGCGCCCACCACAATGAGCAGGAACCAACCGAAGGCGATGCTTCGGTGCATATATCCTAACCGCCAGTTTTTCTTGCTGATACGCAGGTGGAGCAGACACTCGCAGAACATCTCCCAAATAGCAGGAAGGATTTTGGTGGAGAACATGTTTTTTCGGATAAGCGCCTGCTGCTTGCGGTCGAATTGCTTGATCCACCGGACGTATTTATAACCGCAAATCACGAAGAGACCGATGGTCCCTAACACGAAAGGTACTACGAAAGGATGAAAGTTTGCCATGGTTTAGAAAGTTTCGTTTGATGGAGTTAATAATTGTCGCATGTTGATGATCAGCGAGCGCAGATTGACACCGCGCGGGCACACGAGAGTACACTTTCCGCACAACATGCACTTGCGGAGTTCGTCGGCGAGTTTGTCGTACTGTCCTCTCCGGAAAGTGTTATGTACCTTGCGGATGTCGAAGTCCGTGAACTGACGGGCGGAACAAGTCGCCGCGCAGCCTCCGCACCCGATGCATTTCCGATAGGAGGGAACCTCCTCGAGCAGGCGGTTCGCCATGCGCAAGTCAGCCTGGCTTAGGTTGAACGAGCGCGTCTTCTTTATTGTAAATCCAAAATTTGACATTTATAATGGTTATTGGTTATGGGTTATGGGTTATTGAAGCTTGGTTAGTGGTTGTTGATTTATGGTGATTGGTTTTTAGTCCTTGTATTAATTCTTAATTGTCCGAAAGCATTTTCTCCCGTTCGTCATCAGTGGCGAACTGCGAGCCGAAGAATTCGTTAACGATAATGCGCAGCAGCGTGTAGGCGGGCACGGCGAATATCATGGCGAAAATGCCACCGATATAACCGGCCATCAGAATGACGATGAAGATTTCCAGCGGGTGAGAGTGTGTCTGACGCCCGTAGATGAACGGTTGCAACACGAAATCATCAACCATCTTGGCAACGCCGAAGGCTGCCAGAATCTTGATGATGTTAGACCAGACAAGTGACATTTCTGGTGAAATGGGCAGCAAAGACGTGACACCGATGATGACGCTGATGGTGACTGCAATGAGGGTTCCCACATAGGGGATGATGTTCAGCAAACCGCCGATGAAACCGATCAGTAGTGCGTTGGGAACACCGAGGATGACGCAAATCACGAATTCAAGGAACCCCACAATGAACATTTCCATCGCGACTCCGCGGAAATAGGATGTGATCTGCTTTCCCGTGGCATTAAGGATGTTGTCATAGTTGTTTTGGACGGTGTTGGGCAGCCAGCTGCGGATCATCTTGAAAAATATCTTATGGTCTTTCAGGGAAAAGAATGTCATGAACAGGATGGAGAAAATGGCCACAAACAACGATTTGACCAGACTTGCGGTCCCGCTTACAACACTCGACATGCTGATTTTGTGTACGAAGGACTCCCATTCTGCATTCAACAGATCGGTGACATGCTGCCGGCGTTCCAATACTCCGTACTTGCGCAGCGGCTTGTCGAATTGGTTGAGCCAGTCTTGAATGCTTTCCCCTACGGAAGTTACATCAATGGTGGTCAAGAACTTGATTTCGTTAACAAGGGCGGGAATCAGCAGATAGAACAACAAGCTGATGCAGGCGACAATAAGTATCAGCGTGATGGCCGCCGCCAAAGAAGAGGGGAACTGCCATTTGCCAATGTGTATTTTTGTCAACAATTTCACCAGCGGAGAACCTAAAAGGGAGAGAATGAAGGCCACGAAAATATAAATCACAATGTCGGAGAAAAACCAACAAAGGAAAATGATAATCCCTAATCCGGCAAGGATCGCTATGATGCTTTTACTGTTGTTCATGGTTTTTGGTTTTTGTTGTGGATTTGTTTTTCTTGACACGTCTCCTGTTGTCGAAGTCTTGCTTGTATGCAAGGGCAACACCGGCGGTATAGTTGTTGAAGTTGTTTTCGTAGAAATAGGTGTTGTCGCGGTCGCCTATATAAGTGAAGGCCTTCAGCCGCCAGGTCCCCGACTTGTTAATGCTATATTCCACTGTGAAGTTGCCGTATATGTTTTGGTAGGCGTCTGTTACGGTGCGGTCGTCATAGTATCCGATACGAGTGGACATGGTCACCCTGTCCTTCAGAAGGTTTGCATTGGCTCTGAGCCCGTATTCCGCAGAAGTGGTTTCCGTGGCTTGGTTGTAGGTGATGCCGAATGACGCATTTTTGTTTTCCAAGACATTGCTTAGCAGATTGTTGATGGCATTGCTGAACATACCGAGACCAGTGAGAGCACTGATGCCGGTGGTGTTCCCGAACATGTTGTCGGGCATAAAGCTGTCTGTGATCAAAAAATAGGCGAACTGCTTGGTCATGTTTTCGGTGTTCTGGGTGTCAATGGCGGTGTAGAAAAGATTTTTGACCTCGTTGCTGCTGTTCGGAAGCTCGAATTTGAATGTCGGGTCGATGCGCTGCATCAGCGGACCGTCTAAATACATGTACGCATCCACATCCACATTGCCTGTGGAGAGGTAATTCGATGGAATAATGTCCGTCAAACTGGTCTTCGAGGATTTGTAAGCGCCAAGGTGGACGGTCATGTTTTCCAATGGACCGTCGAAGTTAATGGTGCCACCCGGAACCATCGTGAACTTTTTGTTCACAACATTGTATAAGGAGACCTTGACATCGCCGGAATGCAGTAGGAGATTGCCGTATAAATTCAGCGCGTCATTGGAGTTATATACCAGTTGGAACTGCCCGTCGGCACGTGCGTTTATGGTGCCTCCAATGGATTCAAGGAAGATTACGACATCCGCATCATTGGTGACGTTGAACGTGAAGTCGAAATTCAACTTGGTGTTGGATTTTTTTGGTGCAATTTCTATTTCTTCAGCGTCTTTCTTGGTGTTGAAATGAATGGCGCTTGTCTCAGAAGCCAGATTTGTGCTGGTCACCTGAAGGGTGATTTTGGAGCCGCTGAGTGTCTGAAGACCTGGCCCCACAAAGGAAAGTTGGTCGCCAGTGCCGGAAATGAAAACGTCGCCTTTCACATACCCTTTTCCGTAGAATACGGAGTTGATAGTACGCGGGGTGTTCAAGACCAGGATGCGGTCAGAGTTGATCTGGAGGTCCAACTGCATGTTTTTGAACATGTTGTGCAGAATTTCTCCCGAAAGGGTGGCTTCGTTATGGTCGTCGTCGGTGAAGTGCATGTTTGGGAAAAAGATCCCCTCTTTGTTGAATGTGATGTCTTGATTGGCGACGTTGTATTTGGTGCCCAGGGGCGCAATCCCGATTTGAGCGTCCAAAACATGCACGTTGCCGTCAAAGTAAGAACTGTCTGGTGAGATGAGCAGTGTCAGGTCCCCGGAAGCGATGCCGGAAAAATCATCGCTGAAACTACTCAGGAAGGGCTCCAAAAAATCGGCTTGAAGAGAGTCGAAGGTGGCTTTTGCTTGAAATTTCTTCTTCCCGTATGAACCAGATAAGTTGGCGATAATGTCATTTTCCGCTTGGAAATCCCGGATGGAGAATTTAGAAAGATATTCGTAGTCGAGCTTTTCAGCGTTGCTGTTGAACAATCCTCCGGAGAATCGCACCGTGTTTTCGTCGTTCACGCCGGCAATCAGGAACAGGTCTCCCAAACGGGTTTCATTCACCAGCAGCTCATCGGAGATGGCTTTGCCGAAAATGAGTCGCCGGTTGTTCAGGCTCATCAGATTCAAATCGGCAGAGAGTAAGCCGCCAAACGAGATGTCGCCTGTCAGTTGGTTGACCAGCGAGAGGTCGAAATTCTTCACTGCCATGGAAAGCCTGCAGGAGTCTTTTGTGTCATACGACCCGTTAACAGCAACAAAGCTTTCTTGCGTGAAGAAAACCAGATTGTCAAAGACAAATCGGTGAGGGAGAATGTGGATGGTGTTTTGATCGTTGAAATGGCATTCATAATCTTTCAGGAATACACTGGATGGCTTCAGACTGATGATAATGTCATCCGTGTTTGTGATGTCGGCCAATCCCGACAAAACAGAAACATTCTCTTCGTTGTTGAACGGATTGTGCCAAGCCAAATCGTACTGGATTTTACTGTTCTCAGATTGGGCTTGGAGATTCAGCTGGTCGAACAACAGTTTGCTTTTCCCGGCATAAACAATGATGGAATCCCCGCCCGCTTGCAGCAGGAGCTTGTCTGAACTTTTTGTTTGACCGTTTACCGTCAGATTGTGAATCCTGAATTTTTTCCGGATACCGATAAGCGGCAGCTGTATGTCGGTCTTGTCTGACAAATGACCCTCTTTGACTTCCAGATTGATGACGGAGTTAGGAGATATGTACATGTCGGGAAGCAGTAGCTTTGTGACGGCACGGGTGTTATAGGTTTGGAGGTGGATTTTGATGTAGTCGGGGACTCCGCTGTCGAAGTTCTGTTCATTCGCGAAAGACTGTCCTTTCACATCAGGAATGATGGAAGGCAACAGGTTGTGGGCGAAATGCTGTATGGAGTCCACAACCAGATTGACAGGAAGATTGCTCTCGAAAGAAGCGTTGGCGATGTTGGAAGAGAGTATGTATTTGTGCAGCAATGCATTGTTGATGGCTGTTAGACGGAGTCGTTCGTTGGAAAGGCTGTCCTCGTTATAGCGCAACTTGACATTGTCGCAAGCCAGAAAACCGTTGAAATTATTGAGTGTGGAGCCGTGCAGCGCAATCTGAAAATGGTCGAAACTCAACTCCACAGAGGGATTCTGCTGCATGATGTGGATGATCCGGTCAAGTCCTTTTGCCGATGCCGAATCCACCAGTGGTAGGCTTTGGCCGATTTTGCCTGCCGCCAGCCGATTTAACGAGACACTGCCCTGGGTGAAAGGAACATCCTGGGTGAGATCCAATTGCGCGATGGCATCGCAAACCAGGTTCGGATCATCAGCAGTCAGTTCGGCATTGCAGAGACCTTTGTGGTAGTCGCCCTTGAGGTGAATGTCCCGCAAGGGATAACCCATAAGCGGGAAGCGTGACACGTGGCTGGTAAGGTGCGCCTGAATCGTTTTCAGGTTCTTGGCGGAGAATCCGGTGGAATCCATCCGACCGTCGATTTTGGCGTTCAGCTGACAAACCCCGAAGAGTTTATGGTTGTTCAGCAATCGGGCAAGATTGAAATTCGGGGAGGAAACATCCCCCAGGAAGGCGAGCCGTCCATTCTCGGAGGACGTGGAAAGAACCGTTTTCACCTTCCCAAGTCCAGTGGCCGCTATCAAGTCAGCCTTGAACTGTGCCAAATTGCCATTGAAAGTGCCTGTCAAAGTGGTGGTTCCGAGTTTGTCCAAAGTGGCGTTCGATTTGATGGTCTTGCCGCCGGGAAGCGTGAATTGGGCAATGTCGGGGACGTGGACGACAGTGGAATCCAGCGCCACATCAAAGCGGGCTTTCATGAATTGGATGACATTTTGGATGGCGATGTCTCCCTGCACAAGATTGTGTTCTTTCCAGCCGGCTTTGACATTCTTGAGCGCGAAGTCGGTGACCACGCCATCGACGGTGTCGGCCTGCAGGCTGAAAACCTCATTCATGCCGCGGATGGCCGGAGCCCAGTCGGCGATGTCGTCCATGGCCAGGATCGATGGCCGGATTTCCGCACTGATGCGCACAGAATCAAGAAACTCGCCGTATGATTTCCATCTGTCGTAGCGAAAATAAAGATCAAGATCCAAGTCGCTTTGCGGAGTCTTGAGTTTCAAGTCGGTGAATGTCAGGGTGGTGTCGCAAATCCGGAAGTCGCCGCTTCCTTTTTGGAGCTGGAAACCGCCGTATTGGTTGAAAGCCAGTTGCTTGAATTTCATGGCGACGTCCGCACCCACGAGTTTGAAATCTTTGGCCTTGACATTTAGGTCGGCTAGCTCAAGGAAGGCGTAGTCGATGTCTGGTTGCCCGGAAGTGTCATAAACCACGCGTTTGTCGTCAATGATGAGCACAAAACGGCCGTTTGTGATGTCAACCGAATTGGATGTCAAGGTAAAAGGTTCATGTTTTTTCCCTGTTTTGAATACCTTGGCCCAAACGGCAATGTTGATGGTCTCCTCGTCTTTATATGTGCGAAGCACCACATCCAGGTCGTCGAACTTCACATTTCCGAGACCGAGTTTGAAAGGTTTTGTCTTGAGGGAGCGCAAACGGCCTTTTACGGTGCCGGAATAGATCATGTTCTCGTTGTGATGATCTTTGATGGCCACCTTATGCGCCACAAGTTTGAGGGTGGGGGTGATGTGTATATCTCCAATGGATATTTCAGTACCCCATTTTTCACTTAAAGCTTTTGTAACCTTGTGAACCACAAATGTTTGTACTGCGGGTACAAACAGCAGTCCCACGAGCAACAGATCCAAGGCGAGAAATACCCCGACTATCCATGCCGTGATTCTGAGCGCTTTTTTTATGCCGTTTTTACCCACAATAATGTTTTATATTTTTAAAGCGGCAAATATACAATTTTTTATGCAAAAGGCTTTAGATAAAAGCAATCGTAAAAAAAACAAATCTTTGTGTTGTGTGCAAAAAAATGCTATCTTTGCGGATTCCTAAATTGGGTTAAAAGTTTACTCATCTAAAATTATAAAACATTATGGTAGAAAAAATTACATCAAGCCAGCAGGCAATGGATATGGAAGCCCGCTATGGCGCGCACAACTATCATCCCCTGGGCGTGGTCATCGCACGCGGTAAGGGTCCCTTCGTATGGGACGTGGAAGGCAAGAAATACTTCGACTTCCTTTCCGCTTATTCCGCAGTGAACCAAGGTCACTGTCATCCGAAGATCATCGAAGCCATGATTGATCAGGCTCAGAAGGTTACCCTGACCTCCCGCGCTTTCTACAACGACTGCCTTGGACCTTACGAGAAATATGTCACCGAGACTTTCGGCTATGACAAGGTTCTGCCGATGAACTCTGGCGCTGAAGCCGACGAGACGGCTCTTAAACTCTGCCGCCGTTGGGGTTACGACAAGAAAGGTCTTCCCGAAAACCAAGCTAAGATTATCGTGTGCGACGGCAACTTCCACGGTCGTACCATCACCATCATCTCCCTCTCCATTGATCCCGATGCATACGCAGGCTTCGGCCCGTTCACCCCGGGATTCATCAAAATCCCCTACAACGATGTTGACGCTCTCGCGAAGGCATTGGAGGATCCGATGGTTTGCGGTTTCCTCGTGGAACCCATCCAAGGTGAAGCTGGCGTATATGTTCCCGATGAAGGTTATCTGAAGAAATGTTATGACCTCTGTAAGGCTCACAACGTGCTCTTCATGGCAGATGAAGTGCAGACCGGTATCGCCCGTACGGGTAAGATGCTCGCTTGCGACCACGAAGGTGTGCGTCCTGACATCCTGATTCTGGGTAAGGCTCTCTCTGGCGGCACGATGCCTGTTTCCGCCGTTTTGTGCGACGACGACATCATGCTCAACATCAAGCCCGGTGAACACGGCTCCACATTCGGTGGCAACCCCATCGCATGTCGTGTCGGTATCGCTGCTCTTGAGGTTGTGAAGGAAGAGAAACTCGCAGAACGTGCTGAATACCTCGGCAAGATCTTCCGCGAGGAGATGAGCAAGGTGAACAGCCCGATGATCAAACAAGTGCGTGGTAAAGGTCTGCTCAACGCCGTCATCATCCAACCCACGAACGGCAAGGAAGCTTGGGACGTTTGCGAGAAGATGCGCGACCTTGGCGTGTTGGCCAAACCGACCCATCAGCACATCATCCGTTTCGCTCCTCCGTTGGTTATCACCGAAGAGGAACTCCGCGAGGCCATCGCCATCATCAAGGAGGCGATTCTCTCGTTCGAATAAGCGGTAGCACATATAGGTTTGTTTTTACGGAAAGGCCGGAGGATTTGTTCTTCCGGCCTTTTCTTGATTATGGCACTGGGGGTGGCGGCCTCGGGTGATCGGGAGCGCGCGTGGTGGTCGGTGGTTAGGATCCGCGGGTCCTGGAGGCGGCGGCCTCGGGTGATCGGGAGTGCGTGGTGGTCGGTGGTTAGGGGGCCGCGGGTCCTGGGGACGGCGGTCTCGGGTGACCGGGAGAGCGTGGTGGTCGGTGGTTGGGGGGGGCGGGTCCTGGGGACGGCGGCCTCGGGTGATCGGGAGTGCGTGGTGGTCGGTGGTTAGGATCCGCGGGTCCTGGAGGCGGCGGTCTCGGGTGACCGGGAGAGCGTGGTGGTCGGTGGTTAGGATCCGCGGGTCCTTCGGACGCCGCGGTCATGGAGGGGTGACCGCTTCGCGGTCGTGTGGGTGGCCGTAGACGAGTGAGAAAACTGGGACAGCAAGGTTGTCGGTTCGGGATAGGAACCAGATGCGGTTGATAACTAATTGTTACATCGTATGAATTATTTTGTTATTTTTGCGCACTGATTCGGAGCGAGGGTCACGACGCTGAAAGCGTCACCCCTTGGTTACCGCAGTGTCCGAAGGACCTGCGGTGTCAGGGAGCCTCGCCAGCGCAGAGTGCCTCGTCAGGCAGGAGTCCAGAGCGGACCTGCGGTGTCAGAGGACTCGCCAGCGCAGAATGCCTCGTCAGGCAGGAGTCCGGAGCGGACCTGCGGTGTCAGGGAGCCTCGCCAGCGTCAGCAACAACTAACAACCAAACCAAACCCTAAACAAAGTATGGCATACACCCAACTAAACTACCACATCACCTTCCGGCCGCACTGTAGCGTGCCGGCCATCACGGAAGTACACGAACGCGACCTCTACGCCTTCGTCAACGGATTCTGCAATCACCATAACTGCAAGCTGATCCGTATCAACAGCATGCCCGACCACATCCACATCTTGGTCTCGTTGCCACCCACAATGGCGGTGGCGTCGTTCGTGCATGACCTGAAACTCGCGGCAGGGAAATTCCTGCGTGCTCATCCTGACAAGTTCCCGCTCTTTACCACTTGGGCTCGAAGCTACTATGCCGGTACCTGCGGCCCTATGGACAAAGAACGGGTGCGCCGGTACATTATGCGGCAGAAAGAACACCATAAGAAGAAATCTTACAGGCAGGAGATTATCCGCCAGCTAAAGAAAGCAGGAATAGAGTATGATGAACAGTATCTGTTGCGCGATTGACGGGCTAGTTATACTCGTCTTATACCGATGAATCCTGTTATGAGCACTGCTTACTTCTTTACTATTTTCTCCACCTGTGTCTCTCCGTCGCAGTTAATTGCTTTGATGATGTAACCTCCTGACACATTGGGATATTGATTGTCGGTGGCATCCATTTGAGCGATGTTCACGCGATCTTTGTCAACTTTGATTTTCTCGGTGAGGAAATATAGCCCACGGTAATCTCCGTTGACAATGACTTCACAATATTTCGTACGTGGCGCATAGTGACCGAGTTTTGAAGCCAGATAATAGGAAAGGCAGTCACGCTCGTATGAGGGTTCATCGTTCATGGCGGTGAGCACCCAGTCGTTCTCTGCCGGCAGCCCCATGAGAGAGACATTATTGTTGGTGATGTCATCATCCATACGCGTCTCGAAACCGTATTGCTTCTTGTAGCTCCCTTGCGAAGTGGAGCCGCGACACTCAATGCCTATGCGGCCGTTGTAGTTCAGATAAGCCGGATCGTCTTGGTTGGATAAGTAGTTGATAGTTGTATCGTTGACATAGAGAATCTTCATGGTCGCGCCAATCTTGGGCTCATCGGGAATACTGGCACCATTGTCGGTGTTTATAATCACAATGGGAAGATTGGATGACGTGATGTACTGCCCGCGAGTGACAGCCGCCCACCAAACCAAAAGAACAATATGTAACGTTTTTTTCATCTCATCTTCATCTTTTCTTCCTCGTCTTTCATCGCCTTCATCACCTTGTCCTTCAAAATTACCGCCTCTGTGTCCTCGTTCTCCACATCGGGGATAAGTCGTCTCACCAACTTGTAGTCATAGAAGAATCGGCTGGCAATGACACGAACTACAGTATAAGTAGGGATGGCGATGAGCATGCCCACCACGCCGCCGATATGTCCGGCGATCAATAGAACTACGAATATTTCGAGCGGACTGGCCTTTATGCTGGTGGAATAGATGAGCGGTTGGTAGATGAAATTGTCCACCAACTGGGTGGTCAACATGATTCCCAGGACAATCAGGGCGAAAATCCAGATGTTCACGCCTAATCCGATGCCGGCGCCGTATTTCAAGATAACACAGAGGATGACCCCGATCAATTCGCCAATCAGCGGTCCCACATACGGGATAATGTTCAAGAGGCCGGCAATGAAGGCGATACCGAGGGCGTAGTTGAAATCGATGCGTGCAATGAGCCACAGTCCGAGGCAATTGAGCAAAACCACCCCGAAAATTTCGACAATCAACCCCACAAAATAGCGGGACAGAAGTCGCTCAATGTCAAGGATGGTCTTTTTCACTTTATCCTCAATCGTGTCAGGGACGAGCGCACCGATAATGCGTCCGAACAGTGTTTCGTCTTTGATAAAGAAGAAAGAAATGAAGATGACGGAGAAAAGCCCTACGGCAAGCCCGGCCACGGCAGAAGCCACCGAACCCAGAATGCTGGAGATGTTCGATAGATCAAGTACTTCGGAAATCTTTTGGATGATAAGCTGGACCCCGTCGAAATCCTCGCCGACCCAGGGGATAACTCGGATGATCCAGCCATTGACCAAATATATGATGTTTTGGCTGTCGAAATTCTCTTGTGCTTTCAGGGAAGAGGCTTCGCGCACGATATTTGTGACCACGGGAATCACTTGCACAACCACCAGAATCAGTATCGCAAAGATGAAAACGAGGGTGATTATCGCAAGCAGCGCGTCAGGAGCCGATTTCCCTTTGATTTTGATTTTTCGGAGCAACAGAAATAAAGGTTGACCGATCAAAGAGACCACAAAGGCCAACAAAATATAGGCCAATACGCTTCCGAAGAAATAGCCCAATAAGGCGGCTATAGCCAAGGTGCCCAGAATAATGATGTAACGGGCTAATCTGTCAATACTACGTTCTTTATCCATATAGTTTGATTATTTTATCTTCGTGAACAACAGAAACCGTCCACTGCCGTAATGGCGTGTTTCCTCTTCGCCGGGTAGCCGGACCTCTGCTTTGGTGTTGGCGGGAATGAGGATTTCCCCGATCATTTGGTCCCCACTACGGCGCCAGTTGCTTTCGATACGGCCGGAGACGGACTCGTAGGCGCAGCGCACGGTGTCGAGACCATCGATGAAGGTGGGTTGTATCAGGATTTTGCTGTATCCGGGTTCCAGGGCGCGGATGCCACCAAGGTATTCGTATTCCCAAAGGATGAGATCGCCGAGGAGCATCACGTGGTTACCGGAATTCATCGCCGGGTCGGCGGTGTTGCCGTTCCACAGCTCCCAGATAGTGGTGGCGCCGTTGCGTACCATATAGCCCCAGCTCGGGTAAGTGTCGTTGGTGGCGAGTTTTAGAGCCAGGTCGGCGCGCCCGCGGTCCGTGAGCGTGCGCATCAGCTGTTGGATGCCCACCACGCCGGTGGAAACATGCCCGTCGAAATCCTCCTCCGTTTTCCGGATGATGTTGTTCCAGACATCCTCTTCCCATTCTTCCGGAACCATGCCGAAGGTCAGCGGCAGGATGTTGGCGGTCACTGTGCCGTTTTCGTAGTTGGCTGTCGCAGGGTCAAAGAACATTCCGTTGTAGGCATTGGTGGAGAATTGCTTCTCGAAACGGAAGTGGTCTGCATCTTCTTGAATACCAAGAAGTTCCGCGAATTTGGCCATGATGTCGCATAGATGGCAGAAGAATGGGGTTGAGATAGATCCTCCTTCGGTGTAACGATACGGATTGAATGAGTGAATCAGCTTCTGTGACTCGGGAGGCACGCACCAGTCGCCGTAGCAGTCGCGGGTGATAACGCCGTCGAGACCGTATGTTTCGCGCATGTGCTCCATCCAACGTCTCATTGCGGGGTAGTGTTGGCGGATGGGTTCGAGGTCGCCGAAACGAGTGTACAGCATGTCGGCTACGGTGATGAACGCCCCCGGCCAGGTCATATTGTCGGTATAGCGGCGCCAGTATGCCGGGCATACGTCCGACAAGCTTCCGGTCTCCCACTGGCTATCCTCAATGTCAGCTAGCCATTTGGAGTAGAGTCGGTAGTTGTTGAAGATGTACGATTCGCCGTAGTTGCCGGTGGTGCGGTCGCCGGTCCAGCCCATGCGCTCGTCGCGCTGCGGACAGTCGGTGGGCATCGACCGGTAGTTGCTCCGGATGCCCCAGTAGGCGTTGCGATACACGGCGTTCATAATCTCGTTGGAACACTCGAAAGTGCCCGTGGTGGACATTTCGTCATAGAATACAAGTCCCTGGAAATCTTCGGGTTTCGGCTCTTCGCGCAGACCGGTGATCTCTACGTACCGGAAACCGTGATACGTGAACATCGGGTGCCATCCTGACTTGAGATTTGAGATTTGAGATTTGTGGATTATATACCGGTCGGTTGCCTCGGCGCTGCGCAAGTTGGCCACATAGAGGGAACTGTCGGGTTTGAGGAGCTCGGCGAAACGCAATGTTATTGTGTCGCCATCCTGAAAGCGTGATATGTTCATCTCCATATTGAGATAGCCTACCATGTTTTGTCCCAGATCGAGATACCATTTTCCGTTTTTCTGGAACATGGCGACGGGGCGCAGCGTGTCCTGTACCTTGATGTTGGGATTGGGTTGCGGAACGATTTTGCCTCTCGGAGCTTCCACCACTTTCGCGGGGTACCAAGATTTGTCGTTATAGCCGGTTATTGTCCATGAGCCAAGCAGGTAATGCTCGTCGTATGTTTCGCCGTCGAATTCGTTGCTTTTGCGGATGGGGCCCTGGTCGGTGATTTTCCAACTCTTGTCGCTGACAATCAGTTCTTTGCTCCCATCTGTGTAAGTCACTTCCAGTTGGAG
Source organism: uncultured Bacteroidales bacterium (assembly GCA_900315245.1). Classification (GTDB taxonomy): domain Bacteria; phylum Bacteroidota; class Bacteroidia; order Bacteroidales; family WCHB1-69; genus F23-D06. Next base: position 149,691 of record OMYJ01000006.1, on the reverse strand, counting down.
GAGCAGTCGTGGGGTGCCGTAGTGCATGGCGTGCGTCAGACCGCCCCATTCAAATTCTTCCTTGTTGTTTTCGTTGTAGCGCACTGTGTAATAGCGGCCGCCCGCGAGCGTAACCCCGACAGCGTTCTTGCCCTTCTTGAGCATGTCGGTGACATCGTAAGCATTGAAATAGACCCGCTTGTTGTAGTCGGAGAGGGCGGGTTTGAGAATCTCTTCGGGTGCGACCTCCTGACCGTTCAGATAGGCACTGTATTGCCCTAACCCGCTGATATACAGCCGGGCTTCTCGGATATTGTTCCGCAGGGAAAACTCTTTGCGCAAGTAACGTGCCGGGATGCGCGAATGTCCTTGGAGAATGTCGCCGTAAAAGTCGCCGCCGATCCACTTCGCTTGCCAGTCGGTGCTGTCCAACAGACTGATTTCAAATGTGTTGATTCTGCTTTCGATGAAGGAGACTCGGGTTACAGTGTCTAAAGATTTATATTCATTCACTCTAGAATATGTCGTGTGTGTCACTTCCGTAATCACATGGTGTGTTATAGAGGTAATCACTTTCCAATACGCCTTGTCGCGGCTGTGCAGCGGTTTACCTTCGTAAGGGATAAGCAGCATCCGGTTGGAGGCGACGGTCTTGGAATCCCAAAGGTCGCCAGTGTTATTTTCGGCGTTTTCCCGGGTTGATGCCACGATGATGCGGTATGAGGTTTGTCGCACGTTGGAGTCTCCACTTTCGTAGCGCCAGCTGAAACGCGGGACGTTCGTGGCCAGCGGTTGAGAACCGTCCTGATACTCAACAGAAAGGTTGCTCAACAATATAGGAGTGTTTTGTGCAAAGATGCTGCTGCTAATTATAGTTAAAAGTGTGGTTAAAGCAACAATAACTATCTTTATTTTAGCATTGACCATATTAATCGTTGAAATTTCAGCGGCAAAAATACTAAAATGTTCTATTTGATGTCTCTTTTTTTTGTCCCCTGTTAATTTGTCAAAAAAGATTGTAGTTGATCAATAAATGAATCGATTATTGCATATTTTGTCAAATTTTTGATTTATTGTTGAATTATTGTTGTACAATAGGTGTTATGTGTTGAAAACAATTTTATCTTTGCGCCAGTTGTAATACCAACAATGATAATCTTAAAATAAAGAAAATGAAGAACTTGAGAGACTACAAAGGTACGGTGTATAAAATAATTGGTGCAGCAATGACGGTACACCGTGAGTTAAGCTGGGGTCTGATGGAGGGCGTGTATCAAGAGGCTTTGCATTTGGAACTTCTTGATTGCGGCATTGAAAATGAGATGGAGAAGCAGATTAATTGTTACTACAAAAACAGATTAATGGATAAACAGTATCGTATGGATATTGTTGTGGGAGATATTGTGCTGGAGTTGAAGTCTGTTAAAGAGTTGCAGCCTGTCCATCGTGCGCAGTTGTTCAATTATCTCAGATTGACCAAAAAACCGATAGGAATCCTGATTAATTTTGGTGCTACGAGTTTAGAAGGGGAGCGTTATGCTTTCATTGAGAACGAAAACGAGTGTGTTCTGCTAGACAAAGACATGAATATAATTGTACAGGATACAGATGATAACTATGATGAATGGTGATTCGGTAGTAAGTATTAAACTTGAATTACCATAAATGAACCATGAATTATCCAAGAATAAAATTTGTGAGAAATTCATGGCCGATTCATGACAATTCGTGTTTGGCATAGAACAAAAATTACCATAAATGAACCATGAATTATCCAAGAATAAAATTTGTGAGAAATTCATGGCCGATTCATGGCAATTCGTGTTTGGCATAGAACAAGAATTACCATAAATGAACCATGAATTATCCAAGAATCAAATTTGTGAGAAATTCATGGCCGATTCATGACAATTCGTGTTTGGCATAGAACAAGAATTACCATAAATGAACCATGAATTATCCAAGAATAAAATTTATGAGAAATTCATGGATAATTCATGACAATTCGTGTTTAGCATAAAACAAAAATTACCATAAATGAACCATGAATTATCCAAGAATAAAATTTGTGAGAAATTCATGGCCGATTCATGGCAATTCGTGTTTAGCATAGAACAAAAATTACCATAAATGAACCATGAATTATCCAAGAATAAAATTTGTGAGAAATTCATGGATAATTCATGGCAATTTATATGTATGTTATTATTTCAGCAGCTTGAAGAACTCGACCATCAAGTCCCAGCACATCTGTACCGTCTTGATTTCGAGTTTCTCGTCGGGAGAGTGAACGCCACGCAACGTTGGGCCGAAAGAGACCATGTCCATGTCAGGATACTTCTCTGAGAAGAGACCGCATTCCAGTCCGGCGTGGATGGCCAACACCTGCGGATCTTTGTGAAAGACGTTGTGGTATGCTTCGGTCAACACACGCACTGCTTCTGAGTTGGGATTCGGGTTCCATCCAGGGTAGCCGTCCGAATTCACCACGTCGGCACCGATCATCCAGAAGGTGGTAGAAACCTTATCGACAATGGCACGTTTCTTCGATTCCACGGAGCTGCGTTGGCTGGTAGTGAATACCACCTCGCCATCCACGATCTTCACGGATGCCAGGTTGGTGGAAGTCTCCACAAAGCCCGGAATGTCCTGCGACATGGCGGCCACGCCGTGCGGGCAGACCATGAGAGCGTTCAATACGTCAATCTGAAGGGTTTCTTCTAAAACTTCCTTCACAGCTGCGGCGGGTTCCACAGTAACGGTCACGCCGGGGTCGGTGGTATGGAACTCGGCCTTGTAAGTCTTGTTCATTTCGGCAAGATATGCTTTCCATCCTTCGACTTCCTCTTTGGGAACGGCCACGATGGCAAAGCCTTCGCGAGCAATAGCGTTGCGCAAGTTACCGGCATTGATGTCCGCCACGCGCAAGTTGTAGTCGCTGTAAGAGTTCCAAAGGATGCGGGCGAGGAGTTTCACGGCGTTGCCGCGACCCTTGTTGATGTCGTCACCGCTATGACCGCCCTGTAAGCCTTTAACCTCGACCTTGAAGAATTCGCAGTCGCCCTCAACAGGCTCATAATCAACGGGAACCTTGGCCACAGTGTCCTGTCCGCCGGCACAACCAATGAAGAACTGGCCTTCATCCTCAGAGTCGAGGTTGAGGAGCATCTTGCCTTGCATAAAGCCGGCTTCCACAGCTGCGGCACCGGTAAGGCCAGTCTCTTCGTCAATGGTGAAGAGCGCTTCGATGGGACCATGTTCCAGCTCATTGTCATCGAGAACAGCCAGTGCGAGGGCCACGCCGATACCGTCGTCAGCACCGAGGGTCGTGCCCTTGGCCTTCAGCCATTCGCCGTCAATGTAAGTCTCGATAGCATCCTTGTCAAAGTCGAATACCTTGTCATTGTTCTTCTCGCACACCATGTCCATGTGGGCCTGCAGCACCACTGGAGTGACGTTTTCTTTACCCGGTGTTGCGGGCTTGGAAATCAGCACGTTGCCGACTTTGTCGCGTTTGGTGGGCAGTCCCAGCTTCTTGCCGGTTTCTTCCAACCAAAGCGACATCTTTTCCTCGCGCTTCGACGGACGCGGAATCTTCGTGATTTCATTGAAATAATAGAAAACCTTTGCGGGTTTCAAATTCAGCATTTCTTCGTTCATATTATTTTGATTTAGAATGATACTTCAATTTTGCGACCGCAAAGATAGTATTTTTTTGCTATTAGCTATTGGCTTTTGCTTTTAGCATTATTTGCCAATGGCCAACAGCTAATTAGCCAAAAGCAAAAAAAGGCGACCGTTGCCGATCGCCTTTCAAATTCCTTAAAAGAAGGAGATTACTTTCCTTCCTTTTCAAGATCTTCCTTCAGAGATTGCAAGACATTCAAATCGCCGAGGGTAGCTTTTTCGACGTTGCTATCGTTAACTTTTTGAATATCACGTTCTTTCTGTCTCTCCTCGTCATTCTTGGCTCTCTCTTCAGAATCTCTGTCGGGTTGCCAGGTCTTGGTGTGGGAGAGGTGGATTTTCTTTGCATCCTTAGAGAAGTCAACCACCATGAACGGGAGGGTTTCGCCTTCCTTAGCAGTGGATTTGTCCTCTTTGAGCAGATGACGGTTGAAAGCGAAGCCTTCAATGTTGTGCGGAAGCATCACGGTAGCGCCCTTGTCGTTCATACCGGTGATAGTGCCTTCATGCACGGAACCAATCGTGAAGATGGTCTCATAGACATCCCAAGGATTCTCTTCGAGTTGTTTGTGACCCAAGCTCAGACGACGATTCTCGGTATCCACTTCGAGAACAACCACGTCGATGGATTCACCCACTTTGGTGAACTCGGCGGGATGTTTGATCTTCTTGTTCCAAGAGAGGTCGGAGATGTGGATCAGGCCGTCAACGCCTTCTTCCAGTTCCACGAAAATACCGAAGGTCGTGAAGTTGCGGACCGTAGCGGTGTGGCGGGAACCGACAGGATATTTCTCCAGGATGTTAGCCCACGGATCAGGAATGAGTTGCTTGATACCCAGGGACATCTTCTGACCTTCACGGTCGAGGGTGAGCACCACAGCTTCCACTTCGTCACCGACTTTGAGGAAGTCGTGAGCGGTGCGCAGGTGCTGTGACCAAGACATTTCGGAAACGTGGATAAGACCTTCCACGCCGGGCATGATTTCCACAAAAGCGCCGTAGTCAGTGATGACGACCACTTTACCTTTGACCTTGTCACCAACCTTCAAATTGGGATCGAGTTTCTCCCAAGGTTGAGGAGTGAGCTGTTTGAGACCCAAGGCGATACGTTTCTTACCTTCTTCGAAGTTGAGGATAACGACGTTGACCTTTTGGTCGAGCTCAACCACTTCAGAAGGATGGTTGATACGGCCCCAAGAGAGGTCGGTGATGTGGATAAGGCCGTCCAAACCGCCGAGATCGACGAATGCACCGTAAGAAACAATGTTCTTGACAGTACCTTCGAGGATTTGTCCGACTTCGAGTTTGCTGATGATTTCGGCTTTCTGAGCTTCGATTTCAGCCTCGATGAGGGCCTTGTGGGAAACGACGACATTCTTGTAGTCGTGGTTGATCTTCACAACCTTGAACTCCATGGTCTTGCCGACATAGACGTCAAAGTCGCGGATTTGCTTCACATCAATCTGAGAACCAGGCAGGAAGGCTTCGATACCGAAAACGTCCACGATGAGACCGCCTTTGGTCTTACCCTTCACATAGCCGGTGATAACTTCTTGATTGTCGTATGCTTCGTTGACACGCTGCCATGATTTGAGAATGAGGGCGCGTTTGTGGGAAAGTTGCATTTGGCCGTTGGCATCTTCCTGGCTTTCAACGTAAACCTCGATTTCGTCACCGATTTTGAGGTCGTGGTTGTAGCGGAGTTCGGAAGCGTTGATGACACCGTCGGATTTGAAGCCGATGTTCAGGACAACTTCGCGGTCATTGATAGACACCACTTTACCCTTGATCACATCGTCTTGTTCGATGGATTTGAAAGATTTCGTGTAGAGATCTTCCAGACGGGCTTTTTCTTCCTTGGAATAACGGTCGGTCTGTTCGGAAACCTTGTCCCAGTCGAAGTTCGCCATAGCGTCAGCATAAGCGTTTTCGATGACGTGCTTTTTGTGGGGCGCTTTGGGGGCGTTTTCCTCAACGGCAGGAGCGTTTTCCTCAACTACGGGAGCTGCGTTTTCTGCAACATTTTCCACGTTTTGTTCGATTTCTTGAGTTTGTTCAGGAGCATTCAATAATTCTTCTGACATAAAGATTTGTCTTTAATTAGCCAAAGACAGAGGCTTTTTTAAGATGAAACAATGAGGTTAATTGTTTAATAATCAATTGAAGAGCCTCTTTCAATTGAGGCGGCAAAAGTACAAAAAAAAATGATACAAAAATTTTTTTTCTCGGGAATATCGTTAGAATGCAAAAAAAGTGTATTTTTGCAGCCGTAAACATTGCGGGGTAGAGCAGTGGTAGCTCGTCGGGCTCATAACCCGGAGGTCGCAGGTTCGAGTCCTGCCCCCGCTACTAAACAAAAAGCTGAAGTGTTCTTCAGCTTTTTTTGTTTTTAGCGGCGTTCTGCGAAAAACTTCTTCAGCAGATTGGCGCATTCATCGGCCAAAATTCCTTGCCGGATTTCGGCTTTTGAGGGGAATTTGCCTTCTTTCAGATAGATAGAGTAACCGCGTTTCGGGTCTGATGCCCCGAATACCAATGTCCTGATCTGCGCGTGGGCGATGGCACCTGCGCACATCAGACACGGCTCCAGGGTGACATATAAAGTACACTCTTGCAAATATTTGGCCCCCAACGCATTAGCGGCTGAAGTGATGGCCATCATCTCTGCGTGAGCCGTCACATCATTCAGTGTTTCCGTTAAATTATGTCCTTTCGCAATGATCTGATTGTCAAGCACAACCACCGCACCCACGGGGATTTCATTCTCCGCGTAAGCGTCCTCCGCCTCCTGCAGGGCGATGCGCATGTAATAAGCGTCGTCAAGTTCCATGTTTATTATGGTTATTGGTTATTGAAGTGTCGATTTACGATTTTCCATATCGCAAATCGCGGCTAGTGCGCATTTCTCACAATGCGGTTTTCGGGCAGTGCAGATGTACCGGCCGTGGAGCAGCAACCAGTGGTGTGCCTTTGAGATGTACTCTTTCGGAAAATGCTTAACTAACTCTTTCTCAACTTTTTCCGGCGTATTTGCAGCATCGGGGACCAGTCCTAACCGGTGCGAAACACGGAACACATGAGTGTCAACGGGCATGGCGGCCTGCTCGAACGCGAAAGCAAGCACCACATTGGCGGTCTTGCGACCCACACCCGGCAATTTTGTCAGGCTGTCTATCTCGCAGGGTATCTCACCCCCGAACTCTTCTACGACCATTTGCGCCATCTGTCGCAGATGACGCGCTTTGCTGTTTGGGTAAGACACTGATTTTATGTACGATAATATGTTCTCTTCCGTTGCTTTCGCCAAATCCGACACGCAGGGATAGGCGTTGAACAGCGCAGGGGTGACCATGTTGACACGTTTGTCAGTGCATTGCGCCGCCAGCATCGTGGCAACCAACAGCTCGTATGCGCTCCCGAAATTCAATTCCGAGGAAACATCCGGTTGGGTCTTGGAAAAAAAGTCAACAATGAATGTGTATTTGTCCGATTTCTTGCGCATATCGATGATTATTCGTCACTGTTCTGGATAAAATAGGCGGTCACGGCATCCAAATACGTTTTTGATATGGGTATCTGTTGCAGTCCGTCCTGACCGAAATCAAGGTAGGGACCGTTTTTGTCTTTGCGAAGCAGCAGGATGTTGGCGAAGTTGACCAAAAAGCTGCGATGGCAACGTATAAATCCGTATTTCTCAAGCTTTTCCTGTTGTTTTTTCAAGGGACTTCGCAAGGTGAAGCGTTCCACCGACTCTTTGTTTCGATAATAGATATGAACATAGTTTTCCGCCGACTCTATATAATATATATGGTCAAGGCGTAATGACAATTGCAATTCGTTTTTTTCATCAAAAAAATTGACGATTTTAGACATGGCAGGACTCTCTGTCACGGAGTCGGGCTTTTCATTGACCGCAGAAGGGGCGGATGGGCTTTGAGGGCTTCCCCCTGTTCCCGTTAAATGATTGTCCAATATCATATCGTCCCCTGCAAAATCATCGGAAATGGAAAATTCATTGTCTTTTGAAGATGTGTTAACTGTTTCGTTTCCTGATTGTTCCTTAATGTTACTTGATGTATTACTTTCAGCTTTTTGGGATTCCAAAGCGGATATTTTTTCGTCTTTTTCACGCGTGCTGAAATAGAGTAGGGTGATGATGACAGGAATGACCAGTATGGTGGGAACAAAAATAACGGCCCGAGCAAAAATATCGGAAAATTCGCGGGTGTCTTTTGTGACAAAATGCACAATCAAAGCGTAGAGGAATGCTATACAAAAGATTTCTACAACCTGCCAAAACCAATATTGTAAATAACTGAGTGGCTTGCTCTTGTGTACATAATACATGATTATGCGGCTTATGAGAAGGACAATCGTCCCTCCCGTAGTGATAATCAGCGTGTCGGTGAAGAGCTGTGCCCGGGTGTAATGCTGGACGTTGTACCAAGCCCCTTGAAACGGGGTGAAAATATTGACAAAAAGAAGCGAATACACAAACACAAATATCAGAAAGAAGATGATATTGTCCTTGGTGACATAGTATTCGGGTATATTTTTACGTATCATTATATCCAAAAAAGAATCCGCAAAGATACTATTTTTTCTTTTGCCGCTTCATTCTGATCCGAGATTCGTCCCTGTATTCGTGTTTTTGTCACTTGTAGGTTTGTTTTCGCCCATTTCGCTGCGGGAATCGTCACAATTGTTCTTTTTTTTGCTATAAAAAGCGTTTTTTTGCCGGCTGAAAATCACTAACCAATTTTTTGTAATGAAGAAAATCAAACGTATTTATGACATTATGCTCCAGTATGAGGAGCGTCATCCGGAACAGAAGATTGCTTTGTCAGGCAAGATTGGAAAGAACAAATGGAATGAATATACCCCGCAATTATTTAAAAAGACAGCCAATGAATTGAGTTGTGCGCTGATAGCAAAAGGCATCCAGAAAGGCGACAAAGTGGCGGTGATTTCCACAAACCGTCCCGAATGGACCATCACCCAGATGGCCGTGACCCAGATCGGTGCCGTTTTAGTGCCGATATATCCGACCATCACGGCGGAGGATTATCAGTATATCCTTCAGCATTGCGAGGCTAAGCTGGTCATTCTGGAAGGCGAAATTGTGATGAGGAAGGTCCAGTCGGTTGCCGACAGCCTTACTAACCTGAAGGACATTTACACGTTTGTTGACCGCAAGGACTATCCTTATTGGGACCAGCTGATTGCTTTGGGCAGAGAACATTACGACGAGACGAAATTGAATGAAATGCGCGCCGCCAACGATGAGAAAGAGTGCGCGATGATCATTTACACGTCTGGGACCACAGGAACCCCCAAGGGCGTGATGCTTTCCCATCACAACATCCTTTCTCAGATTGAGAATTTGAAACATATACCTTCAAAATGGTCGAAGAAAGGTTTGAGTTTCCTGCCGTTGTGCCATGCTTACGAGAATATGATCGTGCTGCTTTACCAATATCTTGGCATGACCGTGTATTATGTGTCTAATCTGGCGACGATTGCGGAGGCCATGCGCGAGGTGAAGCCGACAATGATGACGGCGGTTCCGCGTGTCCTGGAGAAATTCTACGAGAAGATCGAGGCATCTGGGAAAACCAAGACCGGTGCGGCACGTTCCATTTTCGACTGGGCGCTTAATGTCGCTCTGAAATATAAGATCGAGGACGATGACCGGACGGCTGTTTATAACTTGCAGCATAAGCTTGCTGACAAGTTGGTTTACAGCAAGATTCGCAGCGGCTTGGGTGCTGACAATTTCGACATACTTGTTTCCGGTGCCGCGTCGTTGAAACCGGAGCTTTGTGCTTTTTTCTCCGCCATCGGCATGCCGGTTTTCGAAGGCTATGGCATGACGGAGACTTCGCCTGTGATTGCCGTTTCCTGTCGTGAGAAGTATGGTCGCGAGGCCAATACCGTCGGGTTCCCGCTCGGCGGCGTGGATGTGGCCATCACGAAAGAAGGAGAGATTATCTGTCGTGGACATAACGTGATGATGGGGTATTATAAGAGTGAGGAGCAGACGCGCGAAATCATTGATGAGAGTGGCTGGCTGCACACTGGCGACATGGGACGTTTCACCGAACGCGGACAGCTTGTCATCACCGGCAGAATAAAAAATATTTTCAAGACCTCAATGGGCAAATATGTAAACCCGCAAATCATTGAGGAAAAAATGTCGCAATCCAAGTATATAGACCAGATTTTGGCGGTTGGAGAGAACCAAAAATTTGTGGCCGCATTAATCATCCCGGATTTTTCTGCAATAAAAGAATGGTGTGAATCAAAAAAAATTATATATTCGCACCCGAAAGAGATGGTTGAGAATCTGAATGTCAAAGACCTGATTAAGAGTGAGATAAACAAGTATAATCAGGAGCTGAGCAAGACGGAAAATGTGATGAGGTTTGAATTGCTCGCCGATGAATGGACTCAGGAGAACGGATTCTTGACCCCGACTTTGAAAGTTAAGAGGAATAAAATCTCAAAGAGATATGCTGAGCTGATTGATTCCATGTTTGTCGATCATCAGTAGAGAATGAGCGGGTCGTTTGAGTTTTTCCCCAAAACGAGACCCGTTTTTCATGTGTTGTGTTATGTGCGAAAGAGGCTTCCTTTACGGAGGCCTCTTTCTATTTTAGGCGGTTGATCGTAGTTCAAAGCTCAAAGTTCAAAGTTGTTTACTGGTCAACAAAAAAAACCGGCTCGAAACGGGCCGGTTCTATTTGAAGTTTGGGAAAACGATTCGTTATTGAGCTTCTTCTTCGGTTTCCTCACTGGTGGCTGCTGCGGAACCACGGGTCGGGACAACTTGCAGAACGACCTTGTTGGGGTTATCCACAATTTCGAGTTTGTCGATGTGGATGTCGCTGATCTTGGTCATGTCGTTGATTTCCAAAGAAGAGATGTCAGCGGTGATGTCTTCGGGGATGTTCTCCAGAAGGCCGCGGACTTTGAGTTTGCGCACGCGTTTTTTCAACAGACCGCCTTTCAGGACGCCGGGAGAGGTGCCTTTCACTTTGAAGGGGATTTCGATGGTGATGGGCTTGCCGTCAACCACTTCGAGGAAATCGACATGCAGAAGTCTGTCGGTGATCGGATGGAATTGAGTCTCTTGGACGATGGCGTTGCGGACATCGCCGTCAATGTTCACCTCAGCGTATTTCACCTCGGGGGTGTAGAGGAGGTTCTTGAACTGACGCTCGTCCACCACGAACATCTTTTGGTCTTTTCCGCCGTAAATCACGCACGGAATCATGCCTTGGTTGCGTTGGGCTTTCGCATCTTTTTTCCCTACGTTCTCTCTCAGAGAACCGCTAATAGATACTGATTTCATACTGTTTATTAATTAATTAAGGTGTTTTAAAATCGGCGGCAAAGATACACTTTTTTTCGATACGCTGCTACAGAAACGTAACGGCTTTTTCGAGATAGACGGAGTCCGTTTCGTCGAAGGTGGCGAGGCGGTCGCTGTCGATGTCGAGGACGGCGATGACCTCGTCGTTTTGGAAGACGGGAACCACGATTTCGCTTCGGGAGGCCGAGGAGCAGGCGATATGGCCGGGAAATTGCTCCACATCGGGCACCACAATCGTGCGGCGTTCCTTCCAGGCGGTACCGCACACGCCACGCCCGTACGCGATGCGCGTGCAAGCGAGAGGCCCCTGAAACGGGCCTAATATCAGCTCGTTGCCGATAACGCGGTAAAAACCGGTCCACCAGAACCCGAATGTCTCATGCAGCATCGCCGCCATGTTCGCCATGTTCGCGATAATATCCACGCTGCTGTCCATCACCGCCTCCACCTGCGGGAGGAGGGAGGTGTATATTTCTTGCTTGCTGTTGCCTGAAATTGTCAAAGATTCCATGAATTGATAATTGATAATGGATAATTGATAATTGGAACTCCGTACGCTCCCCCATTAACCATCTAACCTTCAAACTATCTAACCATAAACTTCAATAACCAATAACCAATAACCCATAACCATTACTTATACAGGAACCGTTTGATTGACCGTTTCGGTGTCTTCTCAAACTCGTCCTTTTTGAGTTCGATGTTGAAGATTTGGGCGTATTTGGGGAGTTTTTCGTTGAGTTTCTGGAGGTTCTCCTTCATCAGCTCGGGGATGGTCTGGCGGAAGCGGAGTTCGCCTTCGTAGTCGGGGAAGACGAGGGCAATGAGCTTGCCCTCACGTTCCACCACCACCGACTCGACCACGCCTTCCATGTCGTTGAGCTTGCCCTCGATCTCTTCGGGGTAGATGTTCTGTCCCGAGGCGCCGAGGATCATGGTCTTGTTGCGGCCTTTGATGAAGATGTTGTTGTCCTTGTCGATGAGCCCGAGGTCGCCGGTGCGCATCCAGCCGTCGTCGGTGAAGGTGGCACGGGTGGCTTCCTCGTTCTTGTAGTAACCCTGCATCACATGCTCGCCACGCACCAGGATTTCTCCGACCTCGTTGTAGGGATCGTTGGATTCGATGCGGATTTCGTTGCCGGGGAGGATGTGACCGCCGGAGCGCGGCACAAACTCGTGGACAAAGCAGCCTCCGATAAGCGGTCCGCACTCGGTCATGCCGTAGCCCACCACAAGCGGGAACTTGATGTCGAGCAGCAGTTTCTCCACATCGGGATTGATGGCCGCGCCGCCTACGATGAAGTATTTGAGCTGCCCGCCGAAGGCTTTCATCAGCTTCTTGTTGATGGTGTTGACCACCAGTTTCCGTATCACCGGATATTTGAGCAGTTTCTGCACCGAGGGCTTCTCCAAGGCAGGCATGACGGCACGTTTGCATATTTTCTCGATCACCAGCGGCACCGTGACTATAATATACGGATGCACGTCGGCGAAGGCTTTCATCAGGAGGGTGGGAGTGGGGGATTTCGTCAGGAAGTGGATGTGGCAGCCGGATGCCAGGGGGTATAAGAACTCCGCCAACTGACCGTACATGTGGGCCAGCGGCAGCATGGAGACCACGTTCTGACGGCCGCCGGGAGGGAGGAAATGCAATCCCGTGTCAATGTTGGCAGACACGTTCCGGTAGGTCAGCATGACCCCCTTGGGCGATCCCGTTGAACCGGAAGTGTAGTTGATGAGAAGCAGGTCGTCGATGTCGCGCATCGTAAAAATGTGGTTGTTTCTCGGAACCTGCAACGGCTCTTTTGAAATCTCCACACCTTCACGCTTCGTGGCGATCAGGGAGAAGTCGGTGAGGGAGACGATGGCTTCAAGACCGGGCATGTGCTCGGCGTTCATGTTTTTCCATACGTAAGGGCCCACAATGAGCAGGCGTGAGTCGGAGTGGTTGAGGAGTGTCTCGATGTCTTCGCCGGAGAATTCGTGCAGCACCGACACGATGACAGCGCCGTATGAGGCGATGGCCAGGTAGGAAATCGCCCAGTTGGCGCAGTTGCGGCCGCAGAGTGCGATCTTGTCGCCCTGGCGGATGCCCATTGCATGGAAATAATTGCGCAATCGGGCAACTTGTTCGGCCACCTCCTTGAACGTGTAGTTGTCGGTGCCGTTATAATCGGTTAACGCGGGCTCTTCCCAGTATTTCGGGAAAATCTCGTTGTAGTGTGCAAACAAATGTTTTGTCATACGGATTGTTTATCGTTATTTGCGTTTTGGTTGGTTTCCTTATTCTTTTTTGGCTTGCGGCCTCTTTTTTTCGGAGCACCCGTTTTCATCTCGGCCTCTACGATTTCATCCTTCGCCTCAGGCTCGGTATCCGGTATCGGAGATTCCGCTTTCTTCACTTTTGTTTTTTGGGAGGGCATCTCCACGTGTCGGACATACACATCGCGCTGCGGGAACGGAATTTCAATCTTGTTCTTGTTCAACGTGTTGTAAATCACCTCTTTGACTTTGGCGATGAACGCAGCCTTCTCTTCCACCAACACCCAGCAGACGACATACAGATCAACACTGCTTTCGCCGAAATCGTCAAAAATCACTTGGAATCCTTGCTTGTTATCGACCAGATATTTGCCCGCAGAATTTTTGGTGATCAGCGGTTGGAGGTCTCGGAGCAGCATCTTACGCACATTCTCCACATTCACGCCGTAAGCCACCCCCACAGGGATTTTCACCAGCACATAGCCGTGGTTACGGGTGAGGTTTTTGAAGTTCTTGCTGAAGAGGGTAGCATTCTGGAACGCAATCACACTGCCGTCGAGTGTCACAAGCTGCGTGCTTTGGTAGTTGATGCTATCGACTTTGCCCTGCACACCGTCGCACTCGATGTAGTCACCCACGCGCAAACGGCCGGTCATCAGGGTGATGCCGTAGATGAAGTTCTCCAGAAGGTCCTTCATGGCGAAACCGAGACCGGTGGCCAAGCCCGCCATCACGATGGAGATGCCCTTGCCGGACACTTCGAGAATCATCATGCAAAGTAAGACATATAATCCCCAAACCAAAATGGAGATGACATTGTATGCCAGGGTGCTGTTGCCCTGAGAACGGATTTCGTTTTTCTTTCTCCGTTTTTTGAGCATCTGGTAGAACGCCCGAATGGCGTAGTTCAAGTAGCGGAAGAGGAAGAAAAGTTCAAGGGTGAGACATATTTTATATAAAGACAATTGGATAATCCCCGGTTTGTTTAGGAAAACATACTGGAAGATTTTGCGACAGACAGGGGCCATCTCGAAGATGTCGGCGGCCCAATAGACGCAGAACGGGACTGAAAGGATGGCCAAGATGGGCAGCAAGGCCTTGAAAAGGAAATCGTAGAACCAGGTCTGTCCGATATACTCCCCTTTGATCATCTTGGGTTGGAGTTTCTTGAATTGTTTCTCCAACTCTTCCTTGTTATCAATGGTCTCACCCTGCTTTTTGGCAATCTTCTTCGGAAGACGATGGGATTCGTACATCTTGGCAAGGTCGTAGAAGCAGGTGATGGTTTGGATGGCGGCCAGCTGGAGGGCCCACCACACCATGATTTGCACGGCCAACAGGACAAATCCGAACCATGCGGCGACGCAGGACACGATCATCACGATAAGCGATATTACCGTGTAAATCATGTCGCTGTCGGGCAGCTTGGTGATTTTGCGCTTGATTACAAAGAACTGCAAAAATGTAAACACCAACAATATCGGCGGGTAGATAAGGTTGACCAAATTGTTGGGTATCAGGATAATGCGGAATACGATGACGATAAAGGCCATGACAAGGAACGGGGTGTAGGAGCGTACGCCAGCGCGGATTTGATCGCTGGAAAGGCGTATGAGCAGGGAGACGAGGATGACCTCCACGAGCCAGGCGTATAAAATCATCAGCCGGATGGCCATCAGCACGAAGTTCTGTGTCACGAAGAATTTGGCGATAGTAATGGAGATGGCGAAAATGGCCACGCCGCAGGCGATGGTGATGAAGGGGCGTTTCTTGTTGTCAGCGAAGAAGATGCGCCATTTCCGCGGCAGCAGCCACCGCATGATGACGTAGCTGAGCAGACTGGCCACCAGGATGTAGAAGAGCATGAAGATGCTGATGCCGAGAATCACCGGACCGCGCCATTCGGAATTTCTCTTGAAGGGTTTGTATTTGTCGTCCACGTCTTTCTTGGCAATGAGATAGTGCATCCGGAACCTTTTGATGGTCTGGAAGTAGTTCTCGCCGCCGTTCACGAAGATGTTTTTCTGGATATGCTCGTATTTCGACAAGGCGTAGGCGTTAAGTTTCTCCACCCGTTTGGTGACCCGTTCATAGTGTTCCTGGTCCATCTCCACATTTTCCAGCATCTTTTTGTAGTTGTCGCGCAGTGCTGTGGCGTATTCCACGCAAGCCGCCCGATCTTCAAGTCCTTGTTTGTCAAGGATGTAGAGGTTCTTCCCGGTGGTGTCCAGCATCATTTTGGGCAGCCGTTGCCGGATAGAGTCGGGGATTTGCACAAAGTCGCTGTCAGACATCATGCGCGGCGGAAGTCTCTTCAGCGTTTGGATGAGCGCATCATAACGCTCGATTTCAGCATTGAGGCGCTCGATTATCTTGTTGTAGGGCGCATGGTACGATTTCAGCTTGTGGTACTGCTCCGTGGCGGCTTGGCATGCGTAGGTCATGTCGAAGGTGAAGTCGGCGTTCTGCGAGTAGAGCATCAGCGCGATCTGGTTGCTTTGCTGCATGATCTGGATCAGACGGGTGTGCTGGTCCATGTTCCGCTTCTCGAAGCGCGCCATCATCATCTGCTGTTCGTTGTAGGCCTGTTGCAGTTCGGAGCGCAGCACGCCGAGCGTCTGGAAGAGGTCTTTCTCCTTGAGCACGGCCTGGGCCTGGAAGATGGTGAGCACGCAGAGCAGGACGAATACGAATATTTTCTTCATTTTTTTGTCGATTTTTGAGGCGGCAAAAATACAAAATTAATGGTTTGTTAAAGGTTATTGGTTATGGGTTATTGGTTGTTGACACCTGCTCTTGCGAGACGGAGGTTCCGTTTGGCCGGAAGAGGGCTGTGCCTTTTGCCCTATGGCAACACCTCCTCCGCCTTCATCTCCATCCTGCTGAACGCGAACAGTTTCTTTCCCAAGTCTTTGAGGGACGCGCCGAGGTGATAGACGGTGTCGTCGATGATGAGGAAGCGGTCTTGGTAGCGGTCGCACTCGCGAATAGTGACGGGCGGATATTGCCGGTTGTGGCGTTCGAGGTCACATGATGCGGATTATTGCGATGTCACCAATTCTAGAATGGATTCTGGGGTTGCGTTCATCTCCGTGATGGCGCATAGACCGACACCCATGTCCTTCAGACTTGCACCTAACAGATAGGCCTTGCCATCGATAATCAGAAACCTGTCGTGGTTCCGGAGAGGGAGTTGGACGAACTTGATATAGGGATATTGTGCATTGTGTTTATTCAGGTCTGTCAGGAAATGCTCGTTATAGCGTGTGTGTATGGTGGCAGAAACACCTTCGGCCCGTTTGTCAAGCACGGAGAGCACGCGGTCATCAACAAAGTTGTCGATCAAAACGATACGGCTTTTGGCGCTTCGTACAAGGTCGGAAACGTATGTCCATGCATCCCATACGCAACCAGTGGGGAAGATTTGTTCGGGGAGCATTTTAGGAGCTGCTTGATCCATCCGGTCAAGAATAGCGTCAATCTTTTCATCAGTCTCAATTTGATGCCTTTCTATGTGGGCAATTCGTGAAAGAATGCTTAAATTCTGTATCATAAACCGACGCATAGCCACGAAAGCATTCATGATTTTGATGCTAGTGTCAATAGCCTTTTTGCTATGAAGAACCGAAGACAGCTGTCCAATGCCCTGCTCTGTAAACGCGTACGGCAGCGTTGGGCGATACTTTAGGGATTGGAGGTGGTCACATTTTGCAACCACCTCGTCGCATTCTGCCTTGGTCAAAACGAAACGGAAGTTATGTGGGAACCGTGTTGAATTGCGATTCGCTTGTTGATTCAACCGCTTTGTCGTTACGTTGTATAAGCGGGCAACATCTTGGTCTATAATTACTTGCTCTCCTCTAATGGTAAGGATCAGCTTTTCGATTTCGGATTGGCTGATGTTGTTCTCTTCTTTTTCGATGTGGTCGCAATTTGCGACCAGTTCCCTGCTTCTTTCATCGTTATTAGATTTCATCTTCGCCATAATGGTTGTTTTGAAATGCAAAGATACAACAAAAACCGTTGTTTGTCAAGGGTTTTGCGTGATTTTTGTTGCTACTGAGAACCAAAGAGTTATAATTTTTATTTACAATTTATTTTGTTGATTGTTAAGAATTAAGGTCAGAATTTCGCTGATTTTTGACCTTTGCGAGTCTGAGATGTATTGAAGCTCCGAAGCCATCTTCCGTTAAAAACAAGTGATTTTTTCAATTAAGAATGCAGGGGGAAACGGGATTGGTGTCGGTTAACTTGATAAAGTCCGGTCCCCCATTTTGTACATTGTTCATTGTACATTGACAGTTTCCGTTAGGGGAGGGTGGCCAAACGGAATGGTGCATTTGCTGTTCGTTTCCGATTGCGCTTGCGGGAGGCACGGTTGATCGGTTGTCCTTGCTCTTGCGGGTTGTGCGGGTTGCGATGCGCATGAAGAAGCCGGTTTGCTCCTCGGTCTTGCTGATCCGTTGTTCTTGTCGGATGTTGTTGTCGGGTTGGTAGAAGATTTCATTCTTATATAGACATTAATTTTTTCATTTCATCTTCATCGGGAAGCAGTTCCATCAGTTTCTTCTGTCCTGCTTGGTATGTGGCGACACCCATAGGACGCTGGTAATCCTGAAGAACATACTCAACAAATGTTTTGTCGGCATCTTTGCAAAGGATAATGCCAACAGGAGGTTTTTCTCCCTTAAGCTTTTCGTCGTCATCCAAAACATGAAGGTAATGAGAAAGTTGTCCTAGATAAGCAGGTTTGAAAGTCCCTTTTTTCAGTTCCACCACAACCAGCGAACGAAGAATCCTGTTGAAGAATAGCAGGTCCACCCAATGGTCGTGTCCCAATTTGTCGTAATGAACTTGACATCCAATGTATGCAAAACCTTTTCCAAAAGTCATGATAAAGTTTCGCATGTTATGGACAATCTCGTTTTCAAGGACTCGCTCATCAATGTCCTCTTCTCTCTGACCCAATTGCTCTGTATTGATAAAATCCAGCAAGTAGGAATCTTTGAACATCTGAATGGCACGGAAGGCTTGTTTGTGGTTTGGGATTGTGTTGACGAAGTTGTTAGGCATTTTGCCCTGGTTATGGTAAGCGTCTTCTGCTATCCTATGTTCCAAAGCCTCATGGCTCAGCTGTAAATCAGCACAGAGCTGAATATAGAATATGCGTTCTTCTAAGGTTTTTGTCTTTGACAGGATCATGACGTGGTGAGAAAAGCCAATGTTGAAAAACGCTGCAATGGGAATGCCCTTCAAAACGGTTGGTAAGAGAGTGCTTACGTTCTCTCCTAATTTGGCAGACGCGTCTGCCAAATTTGTGTCAAGCATTTGCCACTGTTCGTAGAACATTCTCATATTCCGTAAGTTGCGTGCGGAGAATCCCCTTAATCCTGGCATTTCGGCCGACAATTGACGGCTAATGGTCTCAATGGCATCTTTCCCCCAAAATCCTGAGCGGGAATTCTGAGAAATGTATCGACCTATTCCATAATACAAGGCCAACTGTTCTTGGTTCACACTCGCCAAGGCCTTGGCCTGGCTCTGCAAAATGGCTGTCTTGATTTGCCTGACGGCATCGCTGTACTGATTCATGTTTGTTTTTTTTCGTTTTTAAGGTTATTGATTTCCGTCTGCAAAGATACAACGAAAACCGTTGTTTGTCAAGGGTTTTGCGTGATTTTTCTCGCTGCTGAAAACCAAAGAGTTGTAATTTTTATTTACAATTTGTTTTGTTGATTGTTAAGATTCAAGGCCTGAATTTCGCTGATTTTTGATGTATTGAAGCTCCGAAGCCATCTTCCGTTAAAAACAAGTGATTTTTTCAATTAAGAATGCAGGGGGAAACGGGATTGGTGTCGGTTAACTTGATAAAATCCTGTTTCCCGTTTTGTACATTGCACATTGTACATTGTTCATTGTACATTGATCAGTTTCCGGTAGGGGAGGGAGGCCAAACGGAATGGTGCATTTGCTGTTCGTTTTTGTTTACGCTTGCGGGTGGCACGGTTGATCGGTTGTCCTTGCTCTTGCGGGTTGTGCGGGTTGCGATGCGCACTGCTCTGGCGGGCAACCCATGCACCATTCCGTTTTGCCGGAAGAGGGAGGCGTTGGATCGCGAGGGCGGTCGTTATCGTCAAAGCACGTGGTGGTTCGTCAGGACAGGATGGCAAAACGGAATCCCGTGCCCGCAAGGACGTGCGCTGGCGGTTGGCTCATATTTTGATTTGCCTAAAAAATACACTTTTTCAATGAATTACAATTTCTAATTGCACTAATCGGTAAATTTTTGATTTTCTAAATTGCACTAAACGGTAGGTTTTTGAGGGGATGGATTGCAGTAAATGCACAAGCGATTCCGGCAAGGAAATACATAACATTCACCATTCACCTTACAGACCACATCCCACATCGCGAAAACGCCGCGTTTCCTGCAATTTTTGTATTCCGAAAAATGCTACTTTTGCAACCGTATTTGTTAAAATAGTATCGTGTTATGCCGAATTCCAAAAATGCAGATGTCCGCATCAAGGTCATTGACCGCTGTTTGAGTGACAAAAACCGCAAGTATTCGATGGCGGAGATGAAGGAATTATGCAATGAGGAGTTGGAACTACATGACTTTCCGCCTGTGTCGGCCATGAACACCATTCGCGGCGATATAGAACAGATTCAGCGGATTTACGCCCCGAATGCGGATGTGGAAAGTTTCCGGGAGGGGCGGAACATCCGCTATCACTATGCCGATCCCGATTTCTCCATCTACAGGCCGCTGCTGAAGCCCGAGGAGACCGCGCAGCTCATCCAGACACTCTGCTTGCTGAAACGGTTCAGAGGGATGCCGCAGTTCGACTGGATCAGCGAGATTTCTGATCGTTTGGGCGCTTCGTTGAAAATCGATGAGGTTTCCACGGACGAGGTGGTCGGGTTTGACGAGAACATGGATTTGGAAGGGCTGGACCACTTCACGCCGCTGTTCAACGCCATCAGCGAAAAGCGGACGTTGTGCATCACCTACAAAAGTTTCAGGCAGGACCAAGAGTTGGAATACGTGGTCTATCCCTATTATCTGAAACAGTACAACAAGCGGTGGTTTCTGATTGCCAGGAATGAGGGTTATGAGACGTTGACCAACTACGCCCTCGACCGTATCCTGGGCATCAAAGAGATTGATGTGCCGTTCCAACCCGCCGACATCAACTTCGCCGACTATTTTGACGAGATGATCGGGGTGTCCAAAGATTCAAACGCGGAGCCCACGCTCGTCAAGCTGTGGGTCTCCCCGGTCTCGTGGCCGTACGTCCGCACCAAGCCGCTCCATGGCACGCAAAAGAAGGTCGGTGAGGATGCCACCGGCGCCGTCATCACCATCGAAGTGTATCTGAACTACGAGTTGGAGCAACTGATCCTGTCCTTTGGCGAAAACATGGAAGTGCTTGAACCGGAATGGTTTAGGGAGAAGATAAAGATGAGGATTGAGAAGGAACTGGAGAGGTATGGGGAATAGGTTCAGTATGAGTGAACGTGAAAGTTGTTATTTTGCATCGTCAAATCGATGTTAAATTAATTTTTTGCGATATGGAAAATATTTCTTGGTCTGAAGAGCAGGTTTTAGCAGTTGTAAATGAGTTTAATGACAAGATGGAAGAGCTTCGAAAACAAGCTCCGAAATTCCAGCATATTGATTTTGTCAAGTTTGCTCTTATTTATCTGACACGCGAAGGCTTGACAACCAACTTGCTAATTGAAGATGTGAAAGATAAAAAAGTCGGAAGTGTTTTACAATACTTCAACGAGGTGATGGCTGATTCGAATTTCAAGCTCAAGCCTAACAATGAACAGATCACCTATACCCTTAAAGAAGCCATTCTTGAGATCTATAGCAATACGATTAAAGTCATTCCTTTTGAGGTTTTCATAGTGAATTATTTTGATTCTATCTTTATTCCTTTGGGTGATTTTTGGAATAATCGAATCGAAGAATTTAATGTGCTATCATCTTATAAGGCTTATGGTTTGAACGACAAATCGTTGTATATAAAAGGGTATTGTGCTTTTTCAGCTTTACTCACAAAACTTGAAGATCCAAAATCCATTTGGGATAATAAGATTGCCATAGAATTTGACGATTTTGATGATTTATTCATTTTTGATATAATATATGGAGCTCGCATTTCCACCATTCAGGACAAAATTGTTTTCATAAACCAGGCGCCTTTCGATGGAAATCAAAAGATTGACTTATACATAGACATGACTTTTGATTTCAACAAAACTTCTTCTGTCCTTGAGCAACTTACACTAAAGGGGAAGGTCGTTGCAGGAGTAAATGAGCATGTTATCAAGGGAGATAATCAAATCGTTCGTGAACTGTTTGATGATAGACGTGTACAAAAAGTACATACTAACGGGATAGATAATGGTTGGATAGAATTCGGAATTGAGAAATATAGTTTGTCACCATTCTTTTATTCATCAGACCATGATCTGTATCGTGAAATAGAGACTGAAGAGATAATTCGTTATGGTTACTCATTAGATTATGAGAGATATGAAGTGTTCGAAAAAGTTGATGGGTTTATGACAACGATTGCTGATAATCTTCAAAATTTAGTTGAAGGTTATGAGGCAAGTACAGCATCTCTTTTCCTTATTCCTTATTTCAAAAAGCATTATAAAGGTGTGCTGTCAACTTTGATTGATGAATTTACTTACCCTGATTTCAAGACTTTAGAAGATAATTGCATAAAACGACATGAAGGCGAGAAAGCACAGGTTATTCGTGCGTTTAATTTTTGTATCTCCCAAATAGGACGTGTCGATTATTATTCTGACGCTAAATATCAACATTTCCTTAATGCAATAAGGATGATTGAAACCATTGATGACAATATCTTTCATAAGTATTATTCTGAAATAATTGAGAGAATCTGTGAAAGGGTAGTTCGATCTTCTTATACATCTCAATATCAATTTATAGAATCTCAAATAGGAAATGCCGATGATTTACAGATTGTTGTTAGGAAAGACGATTATGCCGACATTATCTATCCAGGAGACAGTGGTATTGATGAACTAACATCCTATGCAGGTTGGGGAAGTGTTATCACACCAAAAACATTGAAGGGAAAATCGGTTGAAATAGAAATGGCTTTTGACATTGATGCAGAGGAGTTTTACTATGACCCTGTGTGTTCTGCATCACAATATGTCATATTTGACGCAATGCGCGGTAAAAACAAGTCTCAATATGTTCGTGACATTGCGATTCCAATCTGTGATGTCGCCGATGTTGTCATTGATTTGCACAAAGACATCCGTCAATATGAAACGATTTCAAAATCGCATCTCAAGCATGGAGGACTATACGTGACTTTTGTCATGAAAAAAGATTTAGGATTATGCCAACCAGTCATCGAGAAACTCATCAAGGAAAATGTCTTAGATAAAGTCATCAGTCTCAACAATCGCTACTTGTTATTCATTAACCAAAGCAAACAGGACGACAAAGTAGTATTGGCTAAGTTCAATCATATTGATGATGAAAGATTCTCAGAATTTTACCAGTCCATCATATATGAATTATCTTTTGAAGATGGTACGCCTCATGTGCTGATCTTGTCAAACAGTGATTTGGCGTCTAAAAAATATTCAATTTCGACTGATGATTATTTTTATCAACATGTGGAGGATATTGAAGCAATCCTTAAAGGCATTTTGTCTCGCTTTCAAAGAAAATATAAGCTAATAGATTTACTATTGAATATTTCACTTCGAGTAGAATCCTTATTTAGCGAGGGGCATCCTATACTTACTTTTAATTCAGCAAAAGTAAATAAACTAGACGATGTAATCGACTATATGAAAGAATACGAAGAGATTTTAATGGAAAATTACGATGAATGTATTGATTTAATCATCCGAATATTTGCTTCTGAGAGGGTTTCTTATAAATTCCTTCAGCCAGAAATAGCGCAATTGATGGTGGATCTTCATTCCTCAGATAAGATTCACAATTTGTTTAACCCTTATGCCGGCACTGCCACCTTTGCAAATCTGATTCCTGATGCTAACTATATCGGCAACGAAATTAATTCCGACATTCATACATTAGGGACAATCAGATTGAACGCTGGTAATTTGGTTCATACAGGTTATACTTGTGAAGATTCCCATGATTTTGTGAAATCTCTTCCCAAAGAAGTATTATATGATACGATTCTCTCCATTCCTCCATTCTTGCCCGATAAAGAAGCTTTGATGTATGATTTCTTGTTCAACCAGTGTATGTCTCATCTCGAAGAACAGGGTAAGATGATGGTTGCGGTTCCTTCCTCCTTTATGTTTAATCACTCGAAAAAGATAACAGGTATACGAAAAACAATCGTAGATAACCGTTGGATCGAAAAAGTAATTGCTCTACCCAAAGGTTCGTTTTTGGGCATGAATGTGAGTGTTTGCTTGATTCAACTCTCAAAACGAGATAATCAAGAAATCCTGTTTTGTGATATGACTCAGATGTTCGAATCGCATAAGAGCAAAGTCTCTCTTCGAACTAATGATATTATTGATGCGATAATGAATAAAGATGCAGATTGTTGTTTCAGCACTCCTTATGCAGAAATTCGCAACAATAATTATTCATTGAATATCTTTTTATACAAACCATTCCCGGAACAAGTAGGGGTGTCAACTTATAGATTAGGTGACTTGCTGACCAAAATTGAACATAAACATTTTTCTGAAAATAGTGGTTTAACGATGTCTCGTGATAAGCTGTCGTCAGATGCAATGGATTTTCGAAGAACTAAGTTTGACTTAAAATTGGAGACACTTGATGAATCAATGTTGCAAATTCAAGGAGATGCGTTAATATTATCTTCATTCATAAGTGATTTGAAACCTACATTTGTTGATGCTGATATCACCACTACCTATTATATATCTCGAAATACGTTAGCTTTTAAGGTTAATCAAGCTATCGTAATGCCAGATTATTTATGTTATGCTTTACGATTACCTGAAGTGATGCAGCAAATCGACAATTATCGTACTGGAATTCTAGCATGTGTTTCTTCTGAAGACTTTCTAAGCATCCGAATTAATTTGCCAGAACTATCGTCACAGAAATCTATTTTGGACGAAATCGCTCGTCAGCAATATACTAAAGAAAAGCAGGCATTTAACAAAAAGTATATTGAACTTAATGCGGAAAAGGAGGAGGAGTTCAAATCTCTGAAACATGCCATGGGGAAATCGGTGGCTGGCATCAATGCCGCAGTTGACAATTTATACAATTACTTTGAGAAGACAGGACTGTTGGATAAGATAGTTCAAACACGCAGAAACACAACTGTAGCCGACAAACTAAATGTCATCAAAGACAGTATTCATCATATTGAGATTCTAATGCAGAATGGAGCAGACTTCTTGGATGTGTCACAGTATCCGTTATCTTCTGTGTCGATCAGCGAAATATGGAGTAATGTCCAATATGAGAATGAGAAATTTACGGTCGACAAATCGGAAATTTTACCGCAATCGATGTCTGAAGTAAGCGTTAGGATGAATCTGGATTTGTTCAAGATACTGATTAACGATGTGATGTCCAATGCAGAAAAACATGCGTTTTTCGACAATGACCCTGCAAATGTCGTCCGTGTTGAAATTTCTTCTGACAATGCTTGGTTAACGTTACTGATTTCCAATAACGGAAAACCATTTCCAGACGATGTTGATGTGCAAAAATTCACTAAACGGCATTGGTCAGCAGGCGAGCACCGAGGAAGTGGAATTGGAGGACATGACATTCAAAAAATAGTGAAGGCTTTTCAAGGTGAGTTTGAGTTAATACCTGATTATAAAGAGACTTTCCCCACTTGTTACGTGTTACGATTCCCTATTGAGTAATTGATAATAAGTAAAAACCTTAATTCCAATATTATGGCATATAAAGTGTTGTGGGTGGATGATGAATATGACACCCCAGAGTTGCAAGAAGTGGCTGATTTGGCATCAGACAATAATATCAATATGGATACGGCCTGCAAATCTGCTGAAGAAGCATTGGCCCATCTTGAGCATCCTAGTGATTTCGATGCTGTTGTATTAGACATCCGTTTTTTCAAATCACAATCCGACACGCTCGAAAGTTCTGGCAGAATTAAAGGATTGAGAAAAGTGACGGATCGGTTGAAACAACTCAAGGACAAGGGCAGCTGGTTACCTACATTCATTTATTCGGGACAGCCCGACATATACAATTCTGAAGATTTTAAAGACACTTACGAAGATTATCCCTTGTTTCAGAAAACGGGAGAGGGAACCAAACAGCTTTTTGCTGCTATCATTAAAGCCGTTGATGAGAAGGTCGAAACAAGAGTGAAATTAAATTATTCGCCTCTTTTCGATGTGTGTTCTTCTCATTACATGTTTGATTCCTCTCTTACCGAACGATTACTGAATTATGCTGGACAAATCGACCAAAATGACGTAAAGAAACCGGATTATTTGAATGATATGCGTAAACTGATCGAAGAACTTTTTGAAAAGTGTGAACAAGTCGGTTTGCTTCGTTCAGGAATCAACTCACTGAATGAAAAGAGTAAGTTTTTGTGTGACAACAATATACAGAAGTACATCCCCCCGTATGTTCAAGAGTCTATTCGACATATTCTCCGTTGCACCCAAGAAGGTTCTCATCATGGGTCTGCAGATGCCGATATGCGAAACGGTATCGCACCGTTTTTGTTCAGATCGCTGTTTTTCTCCCTTGCCACAGTGTTGGTTTGGTGGAAGCAATTTATTGACAGTAATTGCGATAAAGATGCATTAAAGCAATGTGTTGAATCCATTCAGATGGACACAGAAACAGCAAAAACAGACATAAAGACTGCTGAACCCGAACGCAAAACAGCTACGGCTCTTCCATACACATACATTGTTGAAAAGGATAGTGACGGATTTTATCATTGTGGACCGTATCTGATGTCAACAAAACACGGACAAGTAATGGAAGGGAAAACAGTAGTTGTCCTTGAGGAGGAAGATAACACTAGGAAAAAGAGCAATGTCTATCGGAAATTTGCAAAGAGAGTTAAGGAGGTTTGAAAGTAATTGGGAATAGGTTCACCATCCCTGAACCTATCCGTTGTATTTTTGCCGCCGGAAATCAACGTTATTATTCATCAAAATTTTGGAGTTATGATTATTTACATTCTCATTGGTTGTTTCGGTTGGCTTTTGGAAGCCGTTGGTGGTGCTTTAATTGGCAAGAATCCCGGAGATTCATTTGGAAAATGGAAGTAACATTTTAGGACAAGATATAGAATAGCGTATTGTTAAATTATGGAAAAAGGAACATACATATTGGTGTTGTCAGGACCTGATAGTAACTATTGGGACCAACCGCACTTTGAGAGCGTTTTGTTGGAAAATTATTCTAATACAATGCAGTTGTTGTCTGTATCTGACAACAACAATGAGTCGTTCGTTGCAGATCCTTCTTTTCCTACCCCGTCAAAGAATATGCCTCATACCGTATTAGACATATTGGAAAATCTTTCAATATTAAATCAAGGTGGACGGGAGGTTAGCATGATGAAATGTACTTTGGGATGCGGGGAAAGGTATAAAGATATTTATCGCCCATTGTTTCGGTCTGAATTTCGTGATATGGGAAATATCAATCTCAAATCGGAAATTCCATCTGAATACTATCAGGATTCACCTATAAGTAACACAACAGAGTATTGTAACTACATCCGACAACTGGAAATCATTTTGGATGAATTACATGAGATTTTCAAAATTGTGGAACCGCATAAATCTAACTTGAAAACTTATGGCAATCGCATACGAAATGTTATCATTCTTGCTTGCACGGAGGTTGATGCTTTATTAAAGACGATATTAAAGGGAAATAACGTGAAAAGTGAAGGAAATAATTATTGTATGGTTGATTATCTTAAACTGAAAGAACCAATGTGTTTGGATTGCTATACAATATCTTTCAGATACATTAAGGACATCGGCGAATGGTCGCCATTTAAAAAATGGTATTCTAACTCACCAGAATGGTATCAATCTTACAACAAAGTTAAGCATGATAGATTTAAAAATATTGAAAAAGCAACTCTTGCCAATGCAATAAATGCAATTATGGCTTTTGCAATAGTTCTTGCTGCACGTTATGGTTATCGCAATGATATTTGGACCGAAAAAATTGGCAAGCTTCTACAGGTGAAAAAGGAACCTGTATGGAATATCAGAGATTTCTACATTCCCCCGATAGAGAATCAATCTTTGTCATACATCCCCTTCACTGAGTTTTATCCTCGAAAACGGATCAAGCAATAGAACAAATTTATTCAATCTGACCCCATAAAATTTATTTTTGCACCCGAAAAACAACAAAACAGCAATATGAGTATTGACGAGAAACAAAAGCAAACCACTATCAACATCCAGGAGAAGGCGAACCTGATTTGGGCAATTGCCGACAAGTTAGTGGGCGTGTATAAGCCTCATGAATACGGCAACGTGATCCTGCCGATGTGTGTCATCAAGCGCTTTGAGGATACATTGGCACCGACACGCGAGAAAGTTCTCAAAGAGAACAAAGAACTGGAAGAGAAGAAGATAGAGATGAAACGCGGCTTCCTCGAAAGAGCCGCAGGACAGAAGTTCTACAACCTGAGCCGTTTTACCTTTGAGACCTTGCTGGCCGACGCTGACAACATAAAGGACAATTTCGAGTCCTATCTCAACCACTTCTCGGAAAATGTCATCGACATCATTCACCGCATGGAGTTTCAGAAGGAGATTGACAAGATGGCGGATGCCGGTCTGCTTTATCTGGTCATCAAAGAGTTCTGCACCACGAAGGCCTACCTTGGAGCCGACAAGATTTCCAGCGTGGATATGGGTTACATATTTGAGGAGTTGGTGCGCAAATTCTCAGAAAGTTACGATGAGCAGGCGGGAGCGCACTTCACCGCTCGCGACATCATTAACCTGATGTCCGAACTGCTGGTGGGCGACGATGAGGAACGTTTGGAGGAGGAGGGTATCACTGCCACCATCTATGATATGGCGATGGGCACGAGCCAGATGCTCTCCTGCCTCACCGACCGTCTTCTCCAAATGGACCCGGAAGCCGAAGTGACCAGTTATGGACAGGAACTGAACAACCAAACGTTTGCCATTGCAAAGGCCGACACACTGATCCGTGGTGGCAATGCGGATAACATGCGGCAGGGTGATACGTTGGGCGATGACCAGTTCTCTGGCTACAAGTTCGACTATATCATCTCCAATCCGCCGTTCGGCATTGAGTGGAAGCCTTCTCGCGAAAAGGTGGAGGAAGAACATCGTCTTGGTGGTGCCGGGCGTTTCGAACCGGGACTTCCCGCCATCGGCGACGGCCAGATGCTGTTTTTGCTGAATGGAATTGCCAAGCTAAAAGATGAGGGACGAATGGCCATCATCCAAAATGGCTCATCGCTCTTCAAGGGCGATGCAGGCAGTGGCGAAAGCAACATTCGCGGCTATCTGCTCGACCACGACTGGTTGGAGGCCATTGTGCAGCTTCCGAACGATTTGTTTTACAATACGGGCATCGCCACCTACGTTTGGGTAATCACCCGAAACAAAAGCGCGGAGCGACAGGGCAAAGTTCAGCTGATCGATGCCAGCCAATGTTTCGTGAAACGTCGCAAGCCATTGGGCAACAAACGCGTGGAAATTTCTGACTTTTGCCGTAACCTCATCATGCAGGCTTACCATGGTTTCAACGATTTCCGGTATGAGGCTACCACGCCTGACGGGGTGGATATCCACGTGGAGAGCAAGGTGAAGGACAACGAAGATTTCAAATTCCGCAAGGTGACGGTGGAATTCCCGTCCGACAAGCAGACCGACAAGAAGTCGAAATCCGAAAAGGACACCGAGATTATCCCATGGAAGGAAGACGTGCAGGCATATATGGAAAAGAACGTGCTGCCGTTCCAGCCCAAGGCGAAGATAGTGGAGAAGCAGACCAGGATAGGGTATGAGATCCCGTTCACGAGGGAGTTCTACAAGTATGTGCCGTTAGAGGCAAGCGACAAAATCTTTGCCCACCTCAAAGAATTGGAGGCGAAAGAGACCGAATTGATGAACAAGATATTGGGAAGTTAGCAGTTAGGGAAAAGTTGTATCTTTGCGGATTAAAAAACAGAAAACAATATGACTGAAAAGGGAATATTTAAGGCTCAGGACAACAATACTCAGGAAACCGTCCGTATCGATGCTCTCTTTGATAAGATTGCAATCTTGATAGAACAGTCGAGACGATTTGTAGCCAACTCTGTAAATGTGGCGGAAGTAAGAACACGTTACGAGGTGGGCAGATATATTTACGAGGACGAGCAGCAGGGAGGACGAGCCTCATACGGGAAACAGGTTCTGAAAAACCTTTCTGCCCGGCTGATAAGCCGTTACGGTGAAGATTGGACTTACGACACTTTGAAACGATGCCGTTTTTTCTATCAGGCATACGCTAATGCAAAAATTGGGGCAACGCCATTGCCCCAATTGGAAGATTATAACAATCCTTCTGAAAACAAACAAGATACAAATTGGAGCAACACCGTTGCCACAATTCAACTGCCCCGTTTCACCCTTTCATGGTCACACTATCTGGTGCTGATGCGCATAGAAAACATAGAAGCCCGCAGTTTCTATGAGATTGAGGCGGCACAGCAGCAGTGGTCGGTAAAGCAACTCGCCCGTCAGGTAGGCAGCAGCCTCTACGAGCGTTTGGCGTTGAGCCGCAACAAGGACGAAGTGATGAGGCTGGCACTTGAAGGGCAAACCGTAGAAAAACCGTCGGATGTTATCAAGAATCCTATAACATTGGAGTTTTTAGGGCTGAAACCTGACGAGCTCTATACGGAAACAAAGTTGGAGAATGCCATTATCAGCAAGTTACAACAATTCCTTTTGGAGTTGGGAAAGGGTTTCCTTTTCGAGAAACGGCAGAAACGATTCACCTTTGATGAAGAGAATTATTACGTTGACCTCGTATTCTACAACCGCCTGCTGCAATGCTATGTTTTGATCGACCTCAAAACCGACAAGTTGACCCATCAGGACCTCGGTCAGATGCAGATGTACGTCAATTATTATGACCGTTACGTGAAACAGGATTACGAAAACCCGACCATTGGCATTCTGCTTTGCGAGAGCAAGAAGGATACCCTCGTGGAACTGACATTGCCCAAAGATGCCAACATCTACGCCACGGCCTATCAACTCTACCTGCCCGACAAGGCTCTGCTACAGGCAAAGCTGAAGGAATGGATTGAGGAATACAATGAAACACATAACGAAGAAAAATGATGGAACGGAAAATGAAAGACAGCGGCATCCCGTGGATTGGGGTGATTCCGAGTGATTGGAATGTTAACAAAATCAATCAACTATTTTCAATAATAGGCAGTGGAACAACACCTAAAGCGACTAATGATTCAAACTTTGTGGGGAATATCAATTGGATTCAGTCAGGTGATATAAATGGAGGATTTATTGTTGACTGTAAAAATAAGATAGCAGAACAAGTTCTATCTCAATATTCTGCACTCAAATTATATAAACAACCGTTCATTATAGTTGCTATGTATGGCGCGTCTGTTGGTAATATTTCGATTTCAAAGATTGATGGATGCGTAAACCAAGCGTGTTGTGTAATGGGAAAAAGTAACCAATATTTTGAATTCCTGTTTTATGCTATTAAATCCGCAAAAGATTATCTCATTTATAGAGCAGAAGGCGGTGGTCAGCCAAATATCAGTCAAGACAAATTGAAAAATTTAAGGATTCCTCTTCCCCCTCTCCCCACCCAGCAGCGCATCGCCGACTTCCTCGACCGCAAGTGTGCCGAGATAGACGAACTCGCCGCCTTGCAGGAGACGATGATTGCCGAACTGAAACGCTACAAGCAGTCCGTCATCACCGAGGCCGTCACCAAAGGTCTTGACCCCAACGTGCCGATGCAGGACAGCGGCGTGGAATGGATTGGGAAGATACCAGAAGGGTGGGAGATGAAAAAGATAAAACAAGAGTTCATAATCATTGCTGGTGCTACTCCTAAATCAGATGATGCTGAAAATTGGGATGGGGATATTCCGTGGATAACTCCAGCAGATTATACAACAGGACAAATTTATGTTTATGGTGGCAAACGGAATCTTTCCCCCAAAGGTTATGATTCGTGTTCCACCTCATTATTACCTCAAGGTAGCTTGATTTTCTCAAAACGTGCACCAATTGGATTAGTCGCTATTAATGCTGCTCAATTATGTACCAATCAAGGTTGTCTGGGGTGTGTTCCAAAAGATAGCGTATTCACGAAATTTGTTTACTATACAACAAGTGTGTGGACAGAACAATTCGAACTGTATGGAAGTGGTACCACTTTCAAGGAAATTTCCGCAAATAATTTTGCCAATTTCAAATTAGCATTTCCCCCTCTCGCCGAGCAGCGTGCCATCGCCGACTACCTTGACCGCAAGTGCGCCGAGATTGACGAACTGATTGCCATCAAGCAGCAGAAGATTGAGGCGTTGAAGGAATACAAGAAATCCGTCATATTCGAGTATGTGACGGGGAAAAAGGAGGTGGAAGAATGATAAGTGAACTTAATTATCCGACCTTATACAAGGGAGAAAATTTTGAAGACGGTTACAAGGGTTGCCGTATATTTGTTCTTGGGCATCAAGCACCTACTAATGGGAACGAAAAAGAAATCTTTGAAAATAACAGGGCAAAGTTTGTTGAAGATTACAAAAACAACAATATAGAACTGGTCAAAGACGACATATTAGATGAAAAATATAAAAATTGGAAGAGAGAGGATAGGCGCAGAACAAATACTTGGAGGAAATTCATCAATATTATACATTACCCGAACAAACCTTCCCTCGATTCAGCAGAAGCAAAAGACATACTTCATCGGATTGCCTTTGCAAACTATTTGACGAAACCTTGTTTCAACAAAAACAGGATTGGAACGGATGCATTTGAATTTTACACCAACGACCTTGAGGCATTCAAGCATTACATCGATGAAGCGTTTGCAGACAATGACAAACCAAACATCGTGATTGCTTGGGGAGTAAACGCATACCCTCACATACATAACTATGCCAACAACGGTGATGACACCCATTGCGTTTTGAAGAATGAAAAAGGCGCAACCGTCAATGTCATCAAGATTACACATCCGATGGTTGCGAACCAACAAGACACGCATAACTTGATAGAAAAGGCGTTGAAAGAATACGAGAAATCCGTCATATTTGAGTGTGTGACGGGGAAGAAGGAAATATAATACCACATAATATGAAAAGAACACACGCAATTATACTGCTGCTGTTATGCTGCACGATATTCATTTGTTCCTGTGAATCGAAGCGGGAGCAGGAGGCAATCAAGATATGCCAAGAGACCAAAATTCAGTTAGACCCAACCTTTGTCGGTCAGTTTGGCGACGCAGACGATGTTCTGTCCCGATTTGTGATTAAGGCGGGGTTCTCTCTGTTGGGATTGGACTATGAGAAGTCCACGTGGCTGGATTATTCCAATATGGTAGCGGAACAGCATCCCAACGAGAAGATGCACTGGATAGCAGAGAAAACGGACACCAAGAATGTATATCAGGTTGGCTTTGTGAACGAAGAGGATTGGGGACAGTTCTGGGAGGTGAATATCAAAGAAAAGACCGTTGTGTTCATAAACTCGAAAGAGTATATGTCCAGAGAGTACGGGCACTCCCGATTAGACAAAGACGCTCCGTTCAAAATCACAGGTGTGACTGCCGACACCTTGATGCAGTCGGATGAAGGCGTGTCCTACAAAATCCAAGGGAAAGTGGTCAACCATACGGGGAAATCCATCAGCCACGCGGATATGAGTGGTAGTCTGAAGGTTATTTTCGAGAACAAGACCGAGGAAGTCTCCAATAGTTACTCCAAGAATCATATGGTTCTGAAAAAAGAGGTGTCGGAATCCCATCCTTGGAAAGACGGGGAGGCCATTGAGTTCACCGTGATTACGAGCGAAATCAAGCAAATCTATTTGGATTACGACCCGCAATATGTGTTCTTCACCATAGAGATGTCGGCGAGCGACCCTATCGGATATTCGTATAACAAGGCGATTTATGAGGTGGATATGAAGGGCAGGTGGAATGCCATTAGAAATAAGTAACTGACAAAGAGAATCAAAGAGAAAATACACCAATATGAAAAAATTATTGTTTATTGCCAGCATTATTGTTTTGTCATTGTGTTTCCTGACGGGTTGCGACAAACCAAGCAATCGCTATTACATCAAATACGAAGTGAGTATTGACGGTATGGAGAATGGCGAAACACACGTCACGGTCAACACCGAAAATGGTGAACAGTCCTTTGTCACACCGAGAGAATTTTCTGAGACCTTTGGTCCGGTAAAGAAGAACTTTGTGGCAAAAATATCTGCATACAATACCGCTCTATATGGCACTCTCAATGTTCGCATTTATGCGTGTAAAGGAGAGGAGGCTTTTGTGTTGAAAGCATCAACTTCCAAGAAAGGTGAAGCGGATGCGGAATACCGAATAGATTTTTGAAAATGTTGTAGATAGAAGGGGAGACAAAATCGATTAGTTGTTAAAACTGAAAGTAGTATGAACGAGAACGATCTGAAGGAAAGAAACTTTGAGGCCGACATTGAACGATGGCTCTTGGAAAAAGGGGGCTATATCAAAGGCGCTCAGAAAACCTACGACAGGGAACGGGCCATTGACATGGCTGTACTTACCGCCTTTCTGGATACGACCCAGCACAAGCAGTGGGAACGCTACGTGCGCAAGTATGGGGACAAAGCAGAAAGCCGCCTCTATCAAGTCTTTCAAGAAAATGTGGTGCGCTACGGTCTGATTTGGGTGCTCCGTAACGGCATCGATGATTTGGGCATCAAACTCAAACTCTGCTATTTCCGTCCAGCTTCAGAACTGAACGAAGAACTGATGCTGAAATACCGTCAAAACATCCTTCAGGAAACTCGTCAATTTGCTTACTCCACACTTAACAGCAACACCATCGACATGGTGCTATCCCTTAATGGTATTCCGGTAGTGGCTTTGGAACTTAAAAACCAGTTGACAGGACAAAATGTGGAAAATTCCCGTCATCAATGGATGAACAATCGAGACCCGCAGGAGTTAATTTTCCATTCAAACACTCGCATACTGGCCTATTTTGGTGTGGATCTCTACGAGGCAATCATGGCTACGGAGCTAAAAAAGGAGAATACCTATTTCATGCCGTTCAATCAGGGTAGTGGAGGAGCCGGAAACGTGGGTGGAGCAGGGAATCCGGAATGTGAAGACAAGGACGACTACGCCACTTCCTATTTGTGGAAGCACGTGCTGCAACGCGATATGCTGTTGAGTATCTTGCAACGTTATATTTCCCGACAGGAGGAAGAAAAAATTAAACTGTTTCGTGACAAACACGGCAAGATACGGGAAAAGAAGGAGACTTCTGTGAAGATTATCTTTCCGCGTTACCACCAGTTGGATGTGGTTGAGAAATTAATTGCCGATACGGAGGAGAAGGGCTGCGGTCAAAACTATCTGATACAGCATTCGGCAGGTTCTGGCAAGTCGAATTCCATTGCCTGGCTCACCTACCGGCTGGCTTCGCTGCACGATGCTGAACAAAGGAGTGTCTTTGATGGCGTTTTTGTTATCACGGACCGCCGTGTGCTCAACGCACAGTTGCAGACCACTATTCTTGGTTTCGACCACATAGAGGGGCAAATCGAGACTATCACGGACAAAGACCCCTCAACGAAACTGCGCGATGTGATTAACGACGGTGCCGCCCGCATTGTCATCTGCACCCTGCATCGTTTCCCCTTCATTTATAAGGAAGTCTCCTCACGAAGTGGCAAACGCTACGCCATCATTGTGGATGAAGCGCACAGCAGTCAGAGCGGAAAAAGTGCAGAGAAAGTGAAAACAGCTTTGGCCGACACCGACGAGGCGTTGAGTGAGATGGCCGAACTGGAAGAAAAAACCGAGGATGAACTGGAGAAGGAGCGTGATGCCATGATGGAAGACTTGCTTGCACAAGGCAAACATAACAATCTGTCGTTCTATGCATTTACGGCTACTCCCAAACCCAAAACCCTCCAGACTTTCGGAGTGTTAGTGGAGAAAGGAAACACACCCGAAGAGGACAAATACCGTGCTTTTCATATTTATTCCATGCTTCAGGCTATTGAAGAAGGCTTTATCAAAGACGTGCTGTTGCAATATACCCCATACAGCGTGACTTACGAGATACAGAAGCGCATTGAACACGATCCGACATACGAAGAGACACCGGCCACCCGTGCGGTGAAAGCCTATCACGACAATCACCAGCACGTTATCAATCAGAAAACGGAAATTATTGTGGAGAAATTCCGGCAAGTCACGCTGAATGCCATCAAAGGACAGGCAAAAGCTATGGTGGTGACTTCAAGCCGGGCCCATGCGTTGCGCTATTTCTTGCAAATCCAAAAATATTGTGAGGACAAGGGTTATACCGATGTTCGTCCAATGGTGGCATTCTCCGGTAAGGTACAATATGGTGATACGGAATACACTGAAAGCAAGTTGAACAGCCATGATGATTTCCACATTAGTGAGGAGCGGTTGCCGTTATACTTCGCCAGCGATATGTTCAACATGCTGGTGGTGGCCGACAAATACCAGACGGGATTTGACGAACCTTTGCTGCATACCATGTTTGTGGACAAAAAACTGAAAAATGTGAAGGCCGTGCAGACACTTAGTCGGTTGAACCGTTCACTGAAGGACAAGAAGGATACATATGTGCTGGATTTCGTGAACGAGCCCGATTCCATCAAAAAAGCATTTGAACCATTCTACACTGCCACAGAGTTGATTCGCCCTGTGGATGTGAATGGTGTTTACAACTTCCGTAACGACATCGCCCAATATCACCTTTGGACAGTTGCCGATGAAGAAGCCATCTACAAACTGGCTACCGACACGAAGGGCGACAAAAGCCGTTTGGCCAAGCTGAGCAACGCTTTCAAGCCTGTAGTGGACCGCTTTTCTGAACTTGATGAAGAAACGCGCTTCAAAGTGCGTTCGCTAATCAAGAATTTCGTGCGCTTCTACGCCTATATGGCGCAGGTGGAACGCACTTACGACCGCTCGCTGTATAAAACCTACACATTTTGTGATTTGCTTTACCGCTTGTTGCCAAAGACCCCACATGAGAAAGTGGATTTGAACAAACAGATTCAGCTCATCAATTCGCGCATAGAGGAGGGA
Organism: uncultured Bacteroidales bacterium; assembly: GCA_900315245.1. GTDB lineage: Bacteria > Bacteroidota > Bacteroidia > Bacteroidales > WCHB1-69 > F23-D06. The sequence goes on along the minus strand of OMYJ01000006.1, from coordinate 113,014 downwards.
CAAACGCAGAGCATAAAACTGGATAAGGGGCAAGGTGGCATCAAGGGTGAGAACGTGAAAGGAGGCGGAAAGCCAGATGACAACACTGATTTGCTGTCGAACATCATTAACAAGGTGAACCTGATGTTCAAAGGCAATTTCTCGCCAGCTGACCGTGTGATTGTGGAAGCCATTTACGACAAGTTGAGTACGGCTTCGGCGAAGAAGAAACTTGCCAAGCAGGCTCAAAATAACGATCCGAAGCAGTTCGCAGAAAGCATCTTCCCTGAAATCTTTGAAAAAGCTGCCCAGAAGTGTTACGATGAGAGTGTGGGCGCATTTGATCGCTTATTCCAAAATAAGGAGCTCTATAACAGCATTATGACCCAAATGGCCGACTTGATGTATCAGAACTATCGGGCCGAGGGTGACACGCTTATCTTTAATCCTGAACGTTTTAAGGAGAAGATTTTGCCGACAATCGAGCAGGAATTTGCTGTTTACAGGACGATGCCAAAAACCAAGGAACAGATTGCAGATGACTTGGTAGCGCTCATTGCGGCCCAAACCACAGATGACATAGACGGAGCCAATGATGTGATTCAAAATGCTTTCAATCGCCTCTATTGTAGTCCTTCAAAAGTTTCTTTGGTTGACAAGAAACAGCATTTCAACACTCTTGTCAGTCGGTTCGAGGTATTCCTAAAGAAAGTGTTTTATCTGAACAATCTTTCAGAGATTGTATGTACCAAGCCTGGTCAGGAGGGCATGAAAGCCACTTTGGCTGATTGCATTTTCCAAACGCCCTGCTTGAAGCGCTTGAAATATTCGGAGGATGAAGCAGACCAGAAATTCAGTGGCTATCTAACCATGGTACGTGATTGGCGCAATGATAACGCTCACAAAGCCCCCATCGCCAAAGAGCAAGAATGTGATGTGGCAATTAACGTGTTGACCGCCATGTATCTCTATGTGGTAGCTTTTGGCATCAAAAGATGGCAAATTGACCATGTGAATCCTGCAGTCTATCAATTAGGAATTGACAGAGATCAACCGATTAGAATGGCGGCGGAACCGGGGCCAGATGAATAATCGATGTGTTTTTTTATAGATAGATATTATAGTTATTCCGTGGATATTGTGTTTGAATAGGTTCAACATGACTGAACCTATCAGTTGTAATTTTGCCGCCGAAAATCAACGTTATTATTCATCAAAATTTTGGAGTTATGATCATTTACATTCTCATTGGTTGTTTCGGCTGGCTTTTGGAAGCAGTTGGTGGTGCTTTAATTGGCAAGAATCCCGGAGACATGTTCGGCAAAAAGTAGTTCAGATCTTCTGAATTGCAGGTCAACATTCATCAATTATTCATCAAATATCTCGCTATGAACACATTCATATACATCATTTTAGCTTTGGTGGCGGTTTGCACCGTCTGCACCGTTATCGTTATGGTCAAAGTTTTTTCCAGACAAGAAAACACCTCGGATGTCTCTTCGAAAGACTTCGACCGCTTGGAGGGCAAAATCTCGGAAGAGAACAGAAGCGCCCGGCAGGAGTTGTCGGACAACATCGACAAAATCCGAAAAGAGCTGTCAGAGAACGTCGGACACATGCGGACGGAAACGGTGGACAACATGGGAAAGATGCGGGAGGAACTCTCTGGCAACGTGGGGAAGATGCGCGAAGAGATTTCGGGCACGGTGAACAAATTACGCTCTGAATTCACTGAAAATGTCAGTCAGTTGAGGAAAGAATCGTCGGAAACGTCCAAAAACCAGCGAGAAGAGACAAAGAAAGCCTTTACGGACTTTCAGACCGCATTTGGTGACAATGTCGCAAAACTCAATTCTTTCCAAAAAGAAGGCTTCGATGACATGGGGAAGCGCAACAAGGAGTTTGTGGGCACCATGGAGTCCAAACTTGAAAACTTGAAGGATACCACCAATACGACGTTGACAAAATCGTTCGAGCAATTCTTCAAAACCTTCGATGCCAACACTGACAAATCGGTTGAGGCGCAGAATGTCGGTTTTGAGAAGATGGAGAAACGCCAGTCTGACTTGATCAAGACTACGGAAACCAAACTTGATGCGCTGCGTTCCATCGTTGAAGAAAAGCTGACTACGATGTCCGAGAAGTTCCAGGAAGGGTTCGAGAAGAACACCGAAAAGATGGTGGAGGCCCAGAAGGAACGGTTTGCCGAAATGGACAAGCGGCAGTCGGACCTGATCCAAACGACAGAGAAACGGTTGGATGAGATGCGGGCAACTGTGGATGAGAAGCTGCAGAAGACCCTGAACGACCGTCTCGGACAGTCTTTCAAGCTGGTCAGCGAGCAACTTGAAAGCGTCCAAAAGGGGTTGGGCGAGATGAAGAACCTCGCTTCCGATGTGGGAGGTTTGAAGAACGCGCTCACCAATGTCAAAGTGCGTGGCAATTTCGGGGAACTGCAACTCAAGGCGTTGTTGGAGCAGATGCTGGCTCCCGAGCAATACGATGAGAATGTGGCCACCGTGCCCGGCAGCTCGGAACGCGTGGAGTTCGCCATCAAGTTGCCCGGCAAGGATGATCCCCACGGCTCGGTGTATCTGCCTGTCGACTCCAAGTTTCCCAAGGATGTCTATGACCAGTATGTCGATGCCATAGACACGGGGGACGCTTCGGCGATCAAATCGAAATCCAGCCAGTTTGAGAACACGATATTGGCCATGGCAAAGGACATCAGCACCAAGTATTTATCCGTCCCCGACACGACCAATTTCGCCATCATGTTCGTACCCGTTGAGAACATCTACGCCGAGGTCATACGCCGTTCCAAACTCACTCAAGAACTTAGAGACAAATGGAACGTGCTCGTCACGGGACCGACCACCTTGGGTGCCTTGCTCAGCAGCTTGCAAATGGGATTCCGCACCTTGGCCATTGAGAAACGCAGTAACGATGTCTGGACCACGTTGGGTGCTGTCAAAACGGAGTTCTCCAAATTCGGCGACCTGCTTGAGAAGGCCAAGAAGAACATCGACTCCGCTTCCGCGACCATCGAGCAGCTTCAGGGCACCCGCACCAAAGCCATCAAACGGAAACTGCGGGAGGTCGAGGCCCTGCCGACGGACCAGGCCGCCTCGCTGTTACCGGAAATGAACGAGGTAGATGTAGCTGATGACGATTAATTGCTTTCATCTGCATTCTCATCGCAAGCAAAGAATATCCTTGGAAAGCATAGGTTGTACAACAGTGGGACTTTGTGGAAAACGACGTGAACAACTGTCCTGATGTTTTGCGTGATGAGTTCTTTGAACAAGAGTTACTTACGTAACTGACAGCGGAAGAGGTGGAGGCCACAAAACATACCCCCAAAATCCCACGCTGTTTCATGCCGGACCCGAACCTGGAACTTCCGCAAGCCACAAACGAGGATTACAGCGGCTCGGGGTGGGTGAGAGGGCACATGGCACGCCGGCAGGATATGAAATGGTCGGAGCAGGCGGTGAAAGAGAGCGACTACTTTACCAACATCTTCCACCAAAACAAGGAGATGAACAACGGGGTCTGGCATCACTTCAAGGCCTTCCTCATCAAACACCAAGACGCCTATCATACCATAGCCTTTATCTGCCCCAACACCTCCGATTCCGTAACCATCGCTGGAACTGCCCGATCAGTGAACACTGTGGAAGCTTTCACGGGTTATGACTTCTTTGGATTTCTGGACGATGACGTGGAAGAAACCGTCGAAAATGAAGTTGAAGTCGGACTTTGGGGGCGTTGAGTCTTACATTTAGTGTTTTCTATAAATAGGATAACAGACTTCTCGCTTTCTATCATCTTTTTTGATTATTAATCGTTTATAGCGGCTTCCTATTATATTGGTATGGTTTGGCGAAGAACACAAAAAATGCTGACACTTCATCAGACTACAAGGAAACAGTCATCCCTCTGGCAGAAAACTCTGCCTATTACACAATCTTTTTCAGTTACAGAATCACAAATTGAAAATTTTGGGAATTTGTACATTGTACATTGTACATTTTACATTGTCCATTGTGAATCCCCCCTCGTCCCGCCATTTCATACAACACCCCCGCCATTTCATACAATAGACCGCCTGGCCGTGACCAAGGGATTGCCGGATGAACTATTTTTGCCGCCGAATTCAATCAAAAAATAGTTCAAAACAGCAAAAAACCATTCATTATGGAAGAAGAAATGAAAAACACGGGCGCATTCAATGAGAATGCGGAGGAAATGCAACAACAGGCAACCATCAATGAGAATTCGGCTCCTGATAACGCCGGGGAACAGCCGAAGAGGAGAAGACCCTTCAGGTGGCTCATTGTCTTATTGGCCATTGCCATCGTCGGGGCGGCGGCGGGCGTGACGGCGATGCGGATTGTCAAGTCGAAAAAGCACCAGGACAAGTACGCCTATGAGTACGGATATGAGCCGTCAGACGGTCCTGTTTCCTACAACAAGGGCAAAAGCAACATCATCAATCCAGTCACCAAGGAGGTCATTGTCTCGGACATCGACTGGTGTCACTATTCCAACAGCCGTGAAGAGGATCCCATCGTCCTATTCGCCAAAAACGGGAAACGGGGCTTCTGCAACATCGTGACCAACGAGGTCATCGTGGAGCCCACTACCTACACCAAAGCTTGGGTTTTCTCGGAAGGGCTGGCCGCCGTGGAGAAGAACGGCTACATCGGTTTCGTGAACACCAACGGCAAGGTGGCCATCGGCTTCAAATTCTCCTACCGAGGCAACCCGCTCTGCGATTTCGTCTTCCACAACGGACACTGCGTGGTGGCGGACTCCTCCAACAAAATCGGGGTGATCGACCAGAGAGGTCGCTGGGTCATCAAACCGCTCTACGACAACATCGAACTGGCCAAGGATTACGCCATCGTCTATAAGGACGGCGACTTCAAGAAACAGATTGATTTCGAAGGAAATGTCCTGCAAGACGGAATCATTGACTATATCAACAATCTCTATTATGAGGTTAATTATGCCGACCTTCAAACCGGCGAGCAAAAGGTGGGGCAGACCAAAAACAACGATTATTACGAATACAGGGTCGGCGGTTATTCCGGCCTGATCGACGGTGAGGGCGGAATCATCACGCCACCTATCTACACCGACATCGTAGGCATCACCCCCACACTGTTCAAAGCGCAACTGCAGGACTGGACCTCCATGGTGCTGATCGACCAGAAAGGGAAGGTGCTGTCGAAGGTGACGAGATAGGTACGATGAAGGGCGATGAATAAGATGAAATGCCGATTTGAATAAATTGTATTTTTGCACTTTAATTTTCGAATATGTCCGATTTTTTGACCATTACCAATGCTAACGAGCTTATCCGCATTCCTGCGGGGAGCTTGGTGTGTGTTGTCGCGGATGGCAACTATTCGGACTTTCGTACCCGCGATGGGGAAAAGCGCACGGTTGCAGTGCAATTAGGAGTGATAGAGGATCTGATTCACAAGCAGTTGGGTGCCAAGGAGGAGGAGTTTGTACGTATCGGCAAGAGCTTGATCGTGAACTTGCGCTTCCTGACGTATATCAACCCTGGAAAGAAACAGATTGTCCTGTCCGACCATCATACTTTCAAGCTCAACCTCGAGGCCTCGAAGGAGGCCTTGAGGCAGCTGAAGGACTATATTGAACGAGAATATAAGCTATGAAGCATTTTGAAGATATTAAAGACGATGAAATCCGCATCATCAGCCGCAAGGAGGTGATTCGCAAGCCGTTGTACCGCCGTTGGTGGTTCTGGACGGCGGTGGTGGCGGCTGTCGTGCTACTCGCCGTGACCCTTGTGTTGGCACTGCGTCCTAAAACCGCCAAGCCCGTCGAAGTGACTGAGCCATTGGCCGAATCGGTTCCGGTGGCCCCGACCATCGTGAAAAGCGAACCCGCCACGGTGCTTGTCCGCGACACGGTGGTCAACGACGTGCCGCTGCGCATCCACACGCCCGTGAACGCGGTGCCGGAACTTCTCGTCGGTATCCCTGACACGAACGACAAGTCGGTGGTGTTGTGTCTCCAAGCCGCCGACATCCGTGCTGACAACCACGAAATTGTGGGTGCTTTCGTCCTCAAGGGCGAGCTGTTGTCACGCGGAGTGGCCAAAAAGGGTTTCTGCGCTATCATAGACGGGAAAATCCAGCTCGGCATGGCGGAGAGTACCCCGTTGTTTGAGGAGGCGACCAGCAAAGACGGCTATTTCTTCCGTCAGTATCCGTTGGTGAGCAACGGCACGATGGTGGAGAACAAGCCCAAGAACAAGGCACTGCGCCACGCCCTGTGCGAGCTGGACGGCCAGATCGTGACGGTGAGCAGTCTCGACAAGGAGTCGTTCCACGATTTCGCCCAAGCGGTTGCGGACCTCGGTGTGCAGAACGCCATCGCCCTCACCGGCGGCGACGCCTACGGTTTCCACCGCGATCAGGAGAACGGATTCCAGCCGTGGGGTGGGGATGTCAGAATGTGGAAGCATCTGGAACATGTGAATTTCATTGTCTGGAGGGAGTTCTGATGCGGCTCTCGCTCCCGTTTTCGTGTTTTTCCCGCGAAAACTCTACCTGAAAATTTAACAATCAGCAACGTCAATTGTTAAATTAAATCACAACCGCCTGTTTGTCAGGGACAACAAAAAAATTGCAAAACCCTTGACAAACAGGCGGATTTGGTGTATCTTTGTCGGCGGAAACTATTAACGTTTTTAATCATTAAAATAAAATAAAAATGACAAACAGTAATGATATTGAAAACAAGATGACCACTTTGGAATCTAAAACCAAAGGAATTGTTGACACACGCGTTATAGGAACGGTTAGCGACCACCTATATGACGGCGTGACCGAAATTATTGATAATGCTAGAATGCAGGTCTCCATCTATGTCAACGCTCATGCCAGCATGACGTTTTGGAAAGTGGGCAAATACATTATCGAGGATATGGATTACCAAACATACTCGGCCTACGGCAAGAGGATTCTTGCGACACTGTCGCAAAGATTGACAACCCGCTATGGCAAAGGCTACACCTATTCCGCCCTTACAAGAATGATGAAAGTGGCGCGTGTTTACAACGATCGTGAAATGTTTGCGACAGTATCGCAAACATTGTCATGGAGCCATTTTCTCGAACTCATCACGATATCGGATGCCTCGAAACGTCTGTTTTACCAACCTTTTTGTCAGATAAACAGTGGTTTGTTGATAAGCTGAACCGGTCCATAATGATTGCCAAAGAGTACGGTGAGAGTGAGAGTAGGAAAAAGCCTTGTTAGAATCAGCTATAGGCATGGGGTATGACTGACTTTACAGAGGCAGGAAACAAAAACGGGATTTTCGGACCAATATATGACCAGTTTTGTGGTCAGTCTAAACTTGCAATCAAGCACTTGTTGAAAGTGCAAAATGGCGAGTGTTCTAAAGCATTGTACCGTGATGGCATAGGCTACATCGATATTGTCTGGGGTGAAAACAATCCAAAAACAAATAAGGGATTCGGATTGAAACATATTGTGGAAAAACATGGCGCCAGCATTAAAGAGTTGGGGTTCGAGGTGGAAGATTTCATCCCGATTGTGGTGCAGTTTGGGAATTTGTCAGTGAAAAATCAGATGACAAGAAATTGATACTGGAAAGCAAAACCTTTAGGATAGTGATTCAGACCCGATGGGACAATCAGGAGAAATCTTTTTGTTGACAGCCTTTGACCTAAGAAAAAAGCCCGAATAAATCGGGCTATTTCTTGGAATCACCAGGACTGCACTCGTTGGTGATTTTACGATAAAGACACTCCCTTTATCAACACTGCAAAAATACATTTTTTTTATATCCAAACATTGTTCCATGATTTAAAAAAAACGAAAACCTTCCCCAATACTTCAACAATCAGCAATCTCAATTGTTAAATTAAATCACAACCGCCTGTTTGTCAAGGGCAACAAAAATTTTGCTAAACCCTTGACAAACAGGCGGATTTGGTGTGTCTTTCGTGGAGACGCAGCGCGTTGCGTCTCTACAATGTGGCGGAATCGTTGTCGTAGAGACGCAAAATTTTGCGTCTCTACCGCGTGCCGGAACCGTTACAGCAACTCGTAACTCCTTTTCACGAACTCGCTCAGCTTCTCACCGGTGAGGATGTTCTGCGAGAGCATCGCCAAATCGACCATCTGCTGCACCAGTTGCGTGCGTTTTGCCTCGTCCTTTTCGTCGAGGATGCGCGTGGCGAGCGGGTGGTTGCCGTTAATGACCAAGTTGTAGTGGTCGAAGCCGCCGTAGAAGCCCTGCTGGCCGGAAACCTTCTCCATGTCCTTGAAACGGCGCATGAACTCGTTCTGCGTGACCATCACGGGCAGGTCGGTCTCGCTCAGCGAATCAACCTCCGGGGTGAACAACTTCGCATCGACCTGTTTTTCAAAGAGCTCTTTCAACTGCTTCTGTTGGTCCTCCGATAGTTTCGAGACGTGCGCATCTTCTTCTTTCTCAATGAGTTTGTCAACCACATTGGCGTCCACGCGGGTGAAGCGCACCTTCTCGAGCTTCTGCTCCAGCATGTTGATGAAGTGCGTGTCGAGGAAGCCTGTCATCAGCAAAACGTCGTATCCTTTCTCCTTCGCGTTGGCGATATAGACGTGCTGGTCATCGGCGTTGGCAGCGTACAGCATGACAATATTTCCGTTTTTGTCAGTCTGCAGCGCACTCACCATATTGCGGTATTCTTCAATTGTAAAGTACTTGCCCTCAGTGTTTTTCAGCAAGTAGAAATCCTTGATTTTGTCGTAGAATTTCTCGTCTGTCAGGGAGCCGTATTCGAGGAAGATGCTCAGGTCGTCCCATTTCTTCTCGAACTCCTCGCGGTTCTCCTTGAACATCTGCTCCAGCTTCTCGGCCACCTTCTTGCTGATGTAGGTGGAGATTTTCTTGACGTTGTTGTCGCTTTGGAGGTAGGAGCGGGAGACGTTCAGCGGGATGTCCGGCGAGTCGATGACGCCGTGCAGGAGGTTCATGAAGTCGGGTACGATGCCTTCCAGCTCGTCGGTGATAAAGACCTGGTTACAATAGAGTTGCACGCGGTTCTTCTTGAGGTCGAGCTGGTTTTTGATCTTCGGGAAGTAGAGCACGCCGGTGAGGTTGAAGGGGTAATCGACGTTCAGGTGGATGTGGAACATCGGCTCTTCGAAGGACATCGGGTAAAGTTCGCGGTAGAATTTGTTGTAGTCCTCGTCGGTGAGGGAAGAGGGCTGTTTCTGCCAGATGGGGTCGGTGTCGTTGATGATGCGCGGCACCTGCACCGCCTCCTCCTTCGGTTCTTCCTTCTTCTCGTCTTTGTTTTCCGTATCTTCTGGTTTCGGCTCAGGTTTACGCCATTCAGTCTTCATTCCACAACGGATGGGCACGGGCAGGAAGCGGCAGTACTTGTTGAGCAGCTCCACCAACTTGTCCTCGTTGACGAACTCCTGCAGGTCGTCGTCTTCCACGTGGAGGACGATTTCGGTGCCACGGTCCGATTTGTCGATCTCTTCGAGGGTGAAGTCGGGTGAGCCGTCGCAGCTCCACTTAACCGCCTGAGCGTCTTTCTGATACGATTTGGTGAGGATATCCACGCGGTTGGCGACCATGAAGGATGAGTAGAAGCCGAGGCCGAAGTGACCGATGATGTTGGCCGCGTCATTGCCCTTGTATTTGGCCAGGAAGTCCTCCGCACCGGAGAAGGCAATCTGGTTGATGTAGCGATCGACCTCCTCGGCGGTCATGCCGATGCCGCGGTCGGTGACATGGATGGTTTTGTCATCCTTGTTGACCTTCACGTCAATGGTCAGGTCGCCTAACTCGCAGTCTGCCTTACCCAAGCTGACGAGCGTTTTGAGCTTCTGCGTGGCATCCACTGCGTTGGAAATCAGTTCTCTAAGGAAAATCTCGTGATCAGAGTACAAAAACTTCTTGATGACGGGAAAGATATTCTCGGTTTGTACATTAATTTTACCTGTCTGCATATTGTTTGGATTTTAATTTTTGACTTTTTTGACGGGCGTTTACATTGCAAAAAGTGTGCCAATATGTCCTCTTTGTTCGTTTTAAACGTATTGTCAGGTGAACGTTGTAGAGACGTTTCATGAAACGTCTCTACAGGGGAAACGAGTCTGCATACGAAATGGGGACGGTGGCCACCGCCAAAAGCTAATAGCCAATAGCTAATAGCTGAATCACGCCTTCCTTACAAACAGCTGCGCATTCTCGAACTTGGTCACCTTCACCTTGTCGCCGGGGTTGGCGAATCCGTGTTCGATGGTGGCGTCCAGCACTTCGCCGTCGATGTTGATTTTGCCGGAAGGACGGAGGATGGTCTGCGCAAACCCCTCTTTACCAACATATTGCTCGTTGCGCATGTCCTGCGAAGTGAAGCCTTGCTTTGTCTCCAGGCCGGTGCGCAACGCCAACGAGCCGAAGCGCGTCTCGGCGAGGATGAGCTTCTTGCCGAGCCACAACGACAGGAAGAATCCCGCCAGAGTGCTGACCAGCACCAGGATTGTCATCTTGCTGATATGCGCAGGGGCATTGAACTCGGGGTTGAAGGTGAATTTGAAGCCGACATTGAACACCAGGGTGAGGATGAGCGAGGCGATGACGAGCACAATGCCGGAGATGCCCGCGACCCCGAAGCCGGGGATGACGAAGAACTCCAGCATCAGCAGGACGATGCCGGCAAGGAAGAGGAGGATTTCCCAGTGGGCGGCGAGACCTTCAAGGTAGTGCGGGGCGAAGAAGAGCAGGGCGGCGGTGAGGGCGATGATGCTGGGCAGCCCCAAGCCGGGAGCCTGCAACTCGAACCAGATTCCGCCCACGATGCACATGATAAGGATTCCGCTCACGGCAGGGCTGACCAGGAAATTGATGATTTTCTCGATAGGGGAGAGCTCCTGCTCATGAATCTCGGGCTGTTCGACACCGGCCTGAGCCAGAGCCTCTTCGCGACTGTTCACCACTCCCTCGCAGAAGCCGTTGTCCGCAGCCTCTTCGGAGGTGAATGTCAGCACTTTACCGGAGTCGCTGATGCCTGGGATCGTCACGTCAGGATCCACCATGGCCTGCGCAATGTTGGGGTTGCGGCCGTTGTGCTCGGCGGTGGTGCGCATGAGCGAACGCATGTACGACTGGTACTTGTCGGGCAGCACCTGACCGGTCTGATCGACCACGGAGGCCGCCCCGATGGAGGCACCGGGCATCATGTAGATGCTGTCGCACGCGATGGAGATCAGCGCGCCCGCCGATGCCGCGTTGTTGTTGATGAAGACGATGCTCGGCACCTTGGTGTTGAGCAGCAACGTTCGGATTTTGTCGGCGGCATCGAGTTCCCCGCCGAAGGTGTTCAGCTCTAAGAACAAGTAGTCGTACTTCCCGGCTTCCGCCTCTTTCACGGCCTTCTCAGTCAGCCGCAGCGCAGGCTTGGAGATGTTATCGTCGATTTTATAGTAATATACCTGTGTTTTCTGGGCGGAAACGCTAACGGTCGCCGCCAATATCACGATGATGAGACCCATTATGAGGGTATATGCTTTTTTCATATTCAGATTGTTCTAAAATGGGCTGCGAAAATAGGATTTTTTCGGATTGGAAGACTATCTGGCTTTTTTTACGACAACATAGGACTATTATGGACAACTTTGGAAAAAAATGCAATAGCGTCCAATAAAAAGATAAAAAACGTCCAAGACAGCGTTATCATTCACTTTTCCCGCAATTATCCATTATCAATTATCCATTATCCATTAACCCGAAAAAAGTGTATCTTTGCCGACTAATTTTTTTGCAATGAAAATAGAGAATGTAGAACAGATTTTTGAAGAGTTCAAGAATGCTAAAATATTGGTAATCGGTGATGTAATGATCGACTGTTACCTTACGGGAAAAGTGTCAAGAATCAGTCCGGAGGCGCCGGTTCCCATCGTGAATGTGCAAAGCCGCAGCTACCGTCTGGGTGGCGCCGCCAACGTCGCGCTCAACCTCAAGTCCCTAGGTGCCGACCCGATTCTTTGCTCCGTCATCGGCAGCGACTCGAAAGCCAAGGTCTTCTACAACCTTATGGAGGACTGCGACCTGACCTCCGACGCCATCGTCCCGATGTACGGCCGACGCACCACCATCAAATACCGCATCATCGGCAACAACTGCCATATCGTGCGTGTGGATGACGAGAAGGTGCAGCAGCTCAAAGAACGCGAGCAACGACAGTTCCTGACCACGGTGGAGCAGATAATCGACCATAACGAGATTGACGCCGTCATCTTTGAAGACTATGACAAAGGATTGTTCTCCAAGGAGTTGATTTCCGAAATCATCAACTTTGCCCATAAAAAGAACATCTTTGTGGCGGTGGATCCCAAAGAAAAGAACTTCAACAACTACGCCAATGTGAACCTCTTCAAACCCAATATGAAGGAGCTGTCGAAAGGACTTCATGTGGAGGAAGGTGCTGAGCTGACCTTGGACGAGATCCATGAGCTGGCCAAGGAGTTTGCTGAAAAACAGAACATAGACAAAGTGATGGTGACCATGTCCGCCAAGGGCATTGCATTTTATGACAGACAGAACGACAAGTTCTATCACCAACCGGCCTTCCAGCGCCGCGTGAGCGATGTTTCCGGTGCGGGTGACACGGTGATTTCCGTTTCCACGCTTTTCCTGTTGAAAAACCACACCGTGGAAGAGACCTGCCTCGCTTCCAACCTGGCCGGCGGCCTCGTGTGCGAATACGTGGGGGTGGTGCCCATCAACGGCGCACAGCTTAAATCCGAATTGTCGAAAAATCTGTAGTCAGACAGACTTTTGTGACCAATTGCATACTAAATCCTCTCCGATCTCGTTAATATCCATTTGATGACGAACTATGGACAGTAAGAAAAAAATATTGCTCACTTTTTTCATGCTTGGTTTGACGACGTGCTCCTTCGCTCAATTTGGCGTGCCGAATTTGTTGAAGTATGACAAACAGACTTTTCATTTCGGTTTTATGTTGGGGATCGGCCAGTATGACTATAGCATCTCCTCCAAGCCTGATTTGGCGGAATATGACTCTTTAATGATGATTAACACGCAGTCGCGCAGCGGATTCAGCCTCGGTATAGTCACCAATCTCCGTTTGGGCAAGTATTTCGACCTCAGATTCATTCCCGGTCTGTCTTTTCCCAGCCGTCACGTCAACTACACTTATAAAATGCCGGCTTCCGATAATAAACCTCACACTAAATCGATAGAAACCGAATCCGTATGCCTGGAGCTGCCATTGCTGCTCAAATTCAAATCTTCGCGTATGCTGAACAATCTACGCGCTTACGTTGTCGCCGGCGGACAGTATAGCTTCGATATGATTTCCGCTAAGAAGAAGAACGCTTCCGCAAGTGATGTGAAACTCAAGCTGAATCCTCATGATGTACAGGCACAGGTGGGCGTCGGCTTGGATTTCTACTGCACCTATTTCAAATTCTCCACCGAATTGAAGATGTCCTTCGGCTTCGTCAACATGTTGGTGCCGGAGAATCAGGGCACCTATGAACCGACTGAGCACATGTATGTCTCCAGTGTGACCGGACTTAGAGCTAAAAATATACAGATTTCGTTTATCTTCGAGTAGGAGAGCGATGAAAAACGTCAATAACCCATAACCCATAACCAATAACCATTAAAAATGGCAAACAACGAAGAACTTTTCAAACAAATCATAGCCCATGCCAAGGAGTATGGCTTTATTTTCCCCTCAAGTGAAATTTACGACGGTTTGAGTGCCGTGTATGACTATGGTCAGAACGGTGTCGAGCTGAAAAACAATATCAAGCAGTATTGGTGGAAGGCCATGGTGCAGTACCACGAGAATATCGTAGGTCTGGACAGCGCCATCTTCATGCATCCCACCATCTGGAAGGCTTCCGGGCATGTGGACGCGTTCAACGACCCGCTTATTGACAACAAGGATTCCAAGAAGCGTTACCGCGCCGACGTGTTGATTGAAGACCATATCCAAAAGATTGAGGATAAGATAGATAAGGAGATTGAGAAGGCGAAGAAGCGTTTCAACAACTTTGACGAAACGCTCTACCGCCAAACCAACACCCGTGTGGTGCAGTATCAGGCGCAGGTCGATGACATCCGCACCCGTTTCGCGGAGCTGATGAACAACAACGACCTGGCCGGCTTGAAAGCGCTCATCGAAGAGCTGGGCATTGTGTGTCCCATTTCCGGCACGCGCAACTGGACGGACGTCCGTCAGTTCAACCTGATGTTCGCCACCAAATTGGGCTCCGTCTCCGACGGCGCTGACACGATCTATCTCCGTCCCGAGACCGCCCAGGGCATCTTCGTGAACTTCCTCAACATCTACAAAACCGGCCGCATGAAGCTGCCTTTCGGCATCGCACAGATCGGCAAAGCTTTTAGAAACGAGATCGTTGCCCGTCAGTTCATCTTCCGTATGCGCGAGTTCGAGCAGATGGAGATGCAGTTCTTCGTGAAACCCGGTGAGGAACTCAAATGGTTTGAATATTGGAAACAGACCCGTCTGCAATGGCACAAGGACCTGGGCATTCCCGCCGAGAACTACCGTTTCCACGACCATGAGAAGCTGGCGCACTATGCTAATGCCGCCACCGACATCGAGTTCAAGTTCCCGTTCGGTTTCAAGGAGCTGGAAGGCATCCATTCCCGCACGAACTTCGACTTGTCACAACACGAGAAGTATTCCGGCAAGAAGCTACGCTATTTCGACCCCGAAGTCAACGAGAACTACGTGCCTTACGTCATCGAGACTTCCATCGGTGTGGATCGTATGTTCCTTGCTGTGTTCAGCCACGCCTTCACGGAGGAGACCTTGGAGGACGGTTCCACGCGTACGGTGTTGCGCCTGCCCGCGAAACTCGCACCCTACAAGGTGGCTGTGCTCCCGTTGGTCAAGAAAGACGGCCTGCCGGAAATCGGCCAGGAGGTCTTCGACATGCTCAAGAAGGACTTCATGGTGCAGTACGAGGACAAGGACGCCATCGGCCGCCGTTACCGTCGTCAGGACGCTATCGGCACGCCGTTCTGCGTCACAATCGACAACCAGACCAAGGAGGACAACACGGTGACGGTCCGCGAACGCGACACCATGGCGCAATACCGCCTGCCCATCGCAGATCTGACCGTGGAATTGATGAAAAAATTACGGTAACCACTGTAGAGACGTGCCATGGCGCGTCTCTACAACCGATATTCTATAGAAGAGACGTGCCACGGCGCGTCTCTTCATTATTTTAAATAGCCATAAACAGCAGGTGTGATACCACAAAAAATGTATTTTTGCAGGTTCAAAATTAATTTGGAATTATATATAATGAAAAAAATTACCCTCTTGATAATCATGCTGTTGGCGATGGCGGCATCTTTCGCCCAGGGGCTGAAAACATTCATCGGCCATAAGGCATATTGTTCCAACAACTTGCAGCCTTATATTGAATTCACGTTCATTGTGGGCGGTAACACGGTGCAGTATGCCTTGAACGACCAGAAGAAGTATGAGGCCGATGTGGAGATCCAGGTCGATATGATGCATAATGATACCTTGGTGAAACAGCTGCATTACATCCTCAGCAGCGACCAGTTCAACGACTCTACCCGTGCTGGAAAACCAGATTTCGCGGACATACAGAATGTCCCGATGCCGCAAGGGGAATATTTCCTTTATTTTTATATGAAAGACCTGAACAGCGGAGACACCAATGTGCTGAAATATATCGACAGGATTTTGCTTGATTTTCCCGAAGATAAGATTTCCACGTCGAAGATTTCGCTCTACAAATCGATGTCTGCGGCTAAATCCCAGGGACTTTTCGTGAGATACGGGTATAATCTCCCGCCTTTGTACTCGGGCTTTGTCCCTGAATCGCAGTACACGCTGCCGTTTGCGCTGGAAGTATATAACACCCGGAATATCTTGGGTGATTCCAAGGTGAAGGCCAAATGCTACATTGAGGACATGGAAACCCACCTTTCCGTCAATCCTGCCAACATCATTTCGTTGGAGAAACCCACCAACGACGTGGTCCTCTTCTGTAACGAATTCAATGTCTTCAACCTGCCATCCGGCAACTATTTCGCTGTGGTCAATCTTTTCGATGAGCAGGACAGCCTGCTGCTTGTTGACAAGGTGTTCTTCCAGAAGAGCAACCCCTCCGTGCAACTCAATCTCGATGACTATTCCCAGGTTGATGTGACGGGAACATTCGTGGAATTTGATACTAACAGAAAGGAATTGATAGACAATGTGAAATGTCTGTTTCCAATCTCCAGTTTTATAGAGAGGGAGTTTTACGACAACCGTCTCAAGGATGTCCCTACCGACCAGTTGCAGCGTTTCTTCTACAATTTCTGGCTGAGACGCAATCCCGCGAACCCTGCCGAGGCATGGGAGAACTACAAAAGCAAGGTCGATCAGGTGCAGGTTATGTTCGGAAGCCGTCAGGTGAAGGGATATCTTACCGACCGCGGGCGTGTCTATCTGCAATATGGCGCCCCCAACGATGTCAAGGAAGTCCCTTCAGACCCGGTCACGTTGCCATACGAGATTTGGGATTACTACTATCTGAACAACCAGTCCAATGTCAAGTTTGTGTTCTACGATCCGGTCCTGACCGGCAATGATTACGAGTTGCTGCACTCCAATCTTTACGGTGAAGTCCAAAATCCGAATTGGCGGATGCATCTCGTGCGCAGGATTCAAACCCAGCGGGATATTTACGACCCCAATCCTGTGGACTACTGGGGCAATGATATGGATGACTATTGGCGTTACCACTAATCCTTTTGAATGTAATGAAACGGCTGTTTGACATTGTCTTGTCCTTGATTGCGCTCGCCGTCTTCTTCCCTTTCGGCCTGCTGATCTCGTTGGTCATTGTGTGTGACACCAGAGGACATGTATTCTACAAGCAGACAAGGGTTGGCCGTCACAACAAGGATTTCCAGCTCTACAAGTTCCGCACCATGTATAAGGATTCCGACCACGGCAGTCTGATTACGGTTGGAGCCGCGGACGCGAGAATCACCAGAAGCGGCTTGTTTCTCAGGAAATACAAAATCGACGAGTTCCCGCAATTCCTGAACATCCTGAAAGGGGAGATGAGCATTGTCGGGCCCCGTCCTGAAGTCCGTAAATATGTGGATCTTTACACACCAGAGCAACTGAAAGTGCTCTCCGTACGTCCTGGACTTACCGACTACGCTTCTATTCGTTACGTGAACGAAAATGCGCTGCTGGCTGCTTCGGAAAACCCGGAACAGACCTATATCCAGGAGATTATGCCCGACAAATTGGCGCTGAACTTAAAATATATAGAGGATCAGTCGTTGTGGACCGATACGAAAATCATCCTGCAAACGTTCGCGGCCATCATCCACAGGGACAAATAAACGCTCAAAACCAGAGAAAATCCTGATTATTTCTTGAAGATGAAATAGACAGCCAGCACAAGGAAACAGAATCCTATGAGATGGTTGACGGAGAACGATTCGTTTTTGAAAACCAGAATCGTGATCACCGTGAAGACCGTCAGCGAGATGAATTCCTGGATTACTTTCAGCTGCCAGAGGTTAAACGGCCCTCCGTTGTCGATATAGCCGATGCGATTGGCAGGCACCATGAAACTGTATTCAAGTAACGCGATACTCCAGCTGAAAAGCACCACCATGGGAAGTGTCAATTTGCTGAACCAGGCGGTGTGCTGTAACCTCAAATGACTGTACCAGGCAAATGTCATGAAAACATTTGAACAGAGAAGCAACAATACTGTATATAATCCTTTCATCTTTATTATTATATTATTGGTTTTCTAACAATCTTTCAGTCCCCCCATTTTCATCGTCTATTCATCGTCAAGCAGGGTAGGGGGAGCCCTTTTGAAATTGGCGGCAAAAATAGTCTTTTATCGCGTTCAGAATTCAAAATTCAAAATCTTTTTAGTGAGTGTCTGGAATAAATGAATTAACGAGTAGAAAACAAAGATAAGATTAAATGAATACAAAAGTTAACTAAATAAAAAGCACGAATAGTAATTGTGAACAATTGTAATAGCGACAAAAGTAAACAGAATACAATCGGATTTGCCGATAAGTTGACAAAAAGAAATCGCAATACTAACAAATGACACAATAGTAACACCCATAAGTAACATATCTAAATTTAATCTGAAGAAGGGTATTCGTGTTTTATAACAAAGTATCAATATTGTTGACAAATAGAACCAACAAAACCACATTCAGAATCACACATCAATCATAATAACTAATAGTTTATTAAAAATCTGATTTCCACATATTTTACATAATATACTTACAGTTATTTGTTAAATAAAGATATATTTTTATCAACAAAACGAATGAATATTATTATATGATATGCTATGTATTATAAATCAAATATATATATAGTTTATTTAATGTATTGAATGAGGTATTTGTAAACAATGTTTGTTGAATAGCCATAGCGTTTCCATTTGTGTTGAAAAATGTGTTTACAAAAATATGTTGACGGATTGATATATTTACTAATTTTGCATGCGAGAAATATGATTGTAATATCAATAAGAATTTAATACAAAAGTAAATATGATAGACAGAATCAAACAAGTAATCGAGTATTCACAATTGTCATCTTCTGCGTTTGCGGATACAATTGGAATCAGCCGTTCGGGAATGACACATTTGTTAACTGGTAGAAATCAGCCTAGTTTAGATGTGGCGCGTAAGGTCCTGGCTAAGTTTCCTGAAATCTCTACGGAGTGGTTGATTATGGGAATGGGAGAAATGTTGCGTCCGGATGAGCAGCCTGTTGATACAAGTGTTAAATCAGAAACGGAAACGCCCTCAAACGAATATCCCGTCGAGAATTTAATAATTGACAGGCAAACCGATCTGTTCGGCGAATTTGAAAATCCGGTGAATTCTGAGGCCGATGTGAATTCCGCCAATGAAGCTGTCGCTAATGAAATAGAAGATACGGTGGATACGGCAGAAACGGCAGAAACGAATGAGGATCCCATTCCGGCTATGGCGGAATCCCCAACGCACATCCAACCCGCGCAAGTGCGTATCCGTAAATCTTCCGAGCCTAAGCCGTCGCCTGCGCCTGCCAAACGCGACCGCCGTGCAGCTGTTGGCGCTCAGGAACGGAAGTTGCAGAAGATTATCTTCTTCTACGACGACCATTCCTTCGAAATCTATAACAATTGTTAGTTGTAAGGCAGATTCTGGAATTCTCCAGACGGAAAACCGCGAGCTATCGTAGTTCCCAGTCGGCCAGTTTCATGTCATCGGCTTCAAGGATGGCGATGTAGTTGAGGTAGCGGGAGAGGGCTATTTCGCCGCTTTCCACGGCCTTCTGCACCAGACAGCCGGGTTCGTGCGTGTGGCTGCAGTCATCGAATTTGCAACGGTTGTTATAGGCTCTGATTTCCGGGAAATAGTCGCGGACCTCTTCCTTGGAGTATTGGATCAGCCCGAATTCCTTGATGCCTGGCGTGTCAATCATATAGCCTTCGGCCAGCGGGAACATCTCCGCGAAGGTAGTGGTGTGCTTCCCCTTGTTATGTACTTTTGAGATGTCGCCGGTACGCAGGTTCAGTGTCGGGTCTATTGCGCTGATTATCGCTGACTTGCCTGTACCGGAATGTCCGCTGAAGAGGCAGACTTTCCCATGGATCATCTCCCTCAGTTTGTCAATGCCCATTCCGGAGACCACAGAGGTGCGCAGGACATCGTAGCCGATGTGGCTGTAGAGTGCTGACAGTTCCTCCACAACACTCAGTTCGGCCTCGCTGTAAAGGTCCATCTTGTTGAATACCAGACATACGGGGATGCGGAATCCTTCTGCGGCAACCAGAAAGCGGTCGATGAATCCCAGTGAGGTGCGAGGTTCGCGCAGGGTGACGAGAAGGAACGCCAAGTCGATGTTTGCGGCAATCAAATGGCGGATTTTCGAGAGGTTGGTCGATTTCCGTTCGATGTAGTTCTTCCGCGTCTCAATATGGGTGATGATGCCGGTCCCGTCTTTCTCAGTCCCATAATCCACGCGGTCGCCCACAACCACGGGATTGGTGTTCTTGATGCCGTGGATGCGGAACTGTCCGCGCAGTCTGCACTCCAACCGCTCGCCTGTGCTCTCGTTTAGCACCGAGTACCAGCTTCCTGTTGATTTAGTGACAAGTCCGTGCATGGAGATGGCTTCTACTTGTACAAAAACCTCCGGATCGACCGCTTCGGGGTTTTGGCGAACTCCTGTTCCACAGTTTCGATGGCGGAGATGCGCTCGTATTTGGCCACCATCGTGTTGATGGTCTCCAGATTCTTCTGCATCTGTTCTTCCACGGTGACCTTGGACCAGTCGAAAGCAGGGTCGGGATAGACGAGGGCGACGAGTTTCCCCTTTCGACCCACGATCACGTTTTCGCCTACGCCTGGCAGGGTGCTGAGTTTGGACTCCAGTTCCTCGGGGTAGATGTTTTGTCCGCTGGAGGTGAGGATCATCGCTTTTGAACGCCCTTTGATGTAGAGGTTTCCGTCTTTGTCCATCAGTCCGAGGTCGCCGGTATGCAGCCAGCCTTCGCTGTCGATGGCGGCATTGGTGGCCTCTTCATTCTTGTAGTAGCCCTGCATCACGTGTTCGCCGCGGAACAGGATTTCTCCGACCTCGTTTTCGGGATTCGGGGAGTTTATGATCACCTCGTTACGGGTCACAACCTTGCCGCAGGAGCCCACCGGTTGCTTGTACCAGTGTTCGTAGCTCACCAAGGGTCCCGCCTCGGTCATGCCGTAACCCACGACCAACGGGAACTTGATGCGGCGGAGTACTTTCTCCACTTCGGTGTTCAGTGCGGCGCCGCCCGTGATCAGCCAGATCAGATTTCCGCCGAAGGCTTTCATCAACTGGTCGTAAATTTTCTTTTCCACCACTTTGCACAACAAGGGGGTATTCCATAACGCCTTGATACTCGGTTTCCTCAATGCCGGAAATATCTTTGAATGGAAGATTTTTTCAATCACCAGCGGCACTGTCAGGATCATATACGGTTTTGTCTCCGAATAGCATTTCAGCAGCGTGGCGGGGGAAGGGGTCTTTCCAAGGAAATAGACGTGGCAGCCGCCGGCCACCTGGTAGAGGAATTCAATGGTCATGCCGAACATGTGTGCCAACGGCAGCATGCAGACCTCTGTCCAGCCGGCATGGTTGGGGATTTCCTCCTGGCTGTACTGCACATTGGCGGAGATGTTCCGGTAAGTCAGCATCGCGCCGCGCGGTGCTCCTGTGGTTCCGGAGGTGTAGTTGATGATCATCAAGTCGTCGAGATTGTCGGTCGGCAGATTGATGTCCTCGCGGCTCAGTCCGCGGGGGTAGCGCTCACGGTAAATGTTTTTGAATTGCGCGTAGGCCTGTTCCTGCTGCTCCGTGCGGGCGAACAATAGCTGGAAGTCATCCGTGTCAACAACCAACATGATATTCTCAAGATGTTGAACATCAATGTTTTTCCAAACATTAAGGCTCACGAACATGGCTTTTGCGTCAGAATGGTTGGTGAGCCCTTCGATGTCGGTGGGCGCAAAGGCATCCATGATGGAGACGATGACGCCGCGGTTGGTGGCGATGGCCAGAAGCGCGACCGCCCAGTTGGAACAGTTGCGGCTGCATATCACCACTTTGTCACCCTTGCCTATCCCGGATTGCTCCAGCAGAATCTGGAGCTTGAACATCTGTGCCGCCATTTCGCCGTAGGTGTAGCTTGTGGTGCCGTTGTAGTCCGTTAGGGCAGGCGCATTCCAGTTTTCGGGAATGGTCTGGTTATAATAGGTGAAAAAATGCCTTGTGGGTTCTCCGTTTCTTTTCATATTTATATTGTTGATTAATTGATTTCGATAAAAAAGCTGTTAGATTGAAGGTTGTATGCACCAGAACTCAGAGTTTGGTTTAGCGAGTTTATTGTCGATATTATTCAAGCGGCAAATATAAAAAATTTTCGTTGAGTATGTCCTATGTGATTGAATTCTCTTAAAACAGGACCTCTGTTTGCATTTGTAATTTATGTACATTTGCAGACGATATTTCTGAAACGATAATGAAAGGAAAACAATTTGTCAGTTTGTTGGTAATCAGCTTGTTGTCTGTGCTCTCAATACAGTCTCAGCCGTTGGTTATCATGCATACAAACGACACGCACAGCCAGATTGACCCCTATTCCTACAAGCAGGACGTGAATGTTGGAGGCGCTCTCCGTAGGGAGGCGGCCATCCGCGAGATTAGGGCTGATAATCCCAATACGCTGCTGCTTGATGGCGGCGACTTCTCTCAAGGGACCCCGTATTTCAACATCTTCAAAGGCTATGTGGAGGTGTGGCTGATGAACGCCATGAGCTATGACGCAGCCACTCTCGGGAATCACGAGTTTGACAACGGTTCCGCAGCCCTCGCCGCGCGCCTCAAGACCGCCGACTTTCCTGTGGTTTGCGCCAACTACCAGTTCGCCAACAAGAAACTGGCCAAGATTATCAAACCCTACGTCATTATAGAGCGTGGTGGTATGAAAATCGGCATTTTCGGACTCGGGGTGAATCTCAACGGCTATGTCGCTCCGAAGGTTGCCGGTGAGGTCACCTATCTCGATCCCGTGGAGACGGCCCGCAAGGTGGTTTCGATACTGAAGGCCCAGAACTGCGACCTCATTGTCTGTTTATCCCATGTGGGGGTGGATAAAAACGTTAAGGATAATGACTACGAAATCGCTCGCCAAGTACCTGAGATAGACGTGATTATCGGTGGACATTCCCACGAGGAACTCAACCCGCCCGCAGTGGTGGGCAATACCCGCGTTTGCCAGATGTCGAATAGGGGGAAGTGCTTCGGCGTTTTAACTGTAGAACGATGAATTTACGATGAAAAAAGATGAAAGTAAGGTACTTTATATAGATTTGTGTTCCATTTACTAATCACCAATCACAATTCACTAATCACCAATCACAAAACAATATGAAACGGAAAATTATGGTTACGGGCGGCTGCGGATATATCGGTTCGCACACGATTATCGCCCTTGTTGAAAGTGGAAAATACGATGTCGTCTCTGTGGACAACTGCGTGCGCAGTACACCGGAAACGATGCGCCGGGTTGAGGAGATCACCGGCGTGAAAGTCAAGAACTATGAGGTGGATGTCTGCGACAAGGAGGCCTTCTTCAAAGTGTTTGAGGAAAACCCTGATGTGGTCGGAATCATCCATTTCGCCGCATACAAAGCTGTGGGCGAATCAGTTGAGAAGCCGCTGATGTATTACCGCAACAATCTCGGTACGATGATGAATGTGTTGGAAGCCTGCGAGAAGTTCGGGGTCAAGCACCTGCTCTTCTCCTCGTCAGCCTCGGTGTATGGCGACATCGAGAACCTGCCTGTCAATGAGCAGACTCCGCTCGGAGTGGCTGCCTGCCCGTACGCGCATACGAAACAGATTTGTGAGGGTATGATACAGAGTGAGTTGACGGCCAATTCGAAAATGAGTGCCTTAATTCTGCGCTACTTCAACCCCGTGGGTGCCCATCCTACCGGATTGAATGGCGAACTTTCTCCCGACAAGCCGAATAACCTGATACCCATCATCATGCAAGTCGCATCGGGCAAGTTGCCGCAGATGGCCGTTTTCGGCACGGACTATGACACCCGCGACGGTTCCTGCATCCGCGATTACTTGCATGTTTGTGACATTGCCGATGCGCATGTCAAAGGAATGGATTATCTGGTGGAGGCCCGGTATGCGGAGCGTTGCGAAATCTTCAACCTCGGCAGTGGCAACGGACTTTCAGTGTTGGAGATGCTGGATGCGGCTGAGAAAGTTATCGGCAAGAAGCTGAACTATGTGCTCGGCGACCGTCGTCCCGGTGACGTGCCCGCGATCTATGCCGACAGCACCCGCGCCAACAAACTCCTCGGCTGGCACTGCCGCTACGATGTGACCGCCATGATGGAGAGCGCGTGGAAATGGGAGCGACATATTAATTCATAATTCAAAATTCATAATGCATAATTAAGAATGTCTGAGAATTTACGGTTGGTTGCGGATTTGGCGCTGATATTGACTTCGGCGGGTGTCGTGACCGTTATTTTCAAATTGTTGAAACAGCCCCTTGTGTTGGGCTATCTGGTGGCCGGTTTCCTTGTGGGGCCGCATTTGCACATTTTCCCCACCGTCACGGATGTGAGCGACGTGGAGGTCTGGTCCGAAATCGGTATCATCTTCATGATGTTCAGTGTCGGACTGGAGTTCAGTTTCAAAAAGCTGATGTCGGTGGGCAGCAAAGCCTTTCTGACCGCCTTTATCGGCATCATCGGCATGATTGGTGTGGGTGCCTTGCTCGGTTTCGTGATGGGGTGGGGCGTGATGGAGAGTATCTTCCTCGGCGGCATGCTGTCGATGTCCTCTACAGCCATCATCGTCAAAGCTTTCGATGACATGAATCTCAAGGACAAGCCGTTCGCGAGTCTCACCACGGTGGTGCTGATCATCCAGGACATTGTGGCCGTGGTGATGATGGTGTTGATTTCCACTGTGGCCGCGAGTAAGAACAACGGTGCCGGTCGCGAAATGCTGATGAGCATCGTGAAACTCGTCTTCTTCCTCATTCTCTGGTTTGTGGTTGGCATCTATTTGATACCCACGCTTTTGCGGAAATTCAAGAAGTATATCAACAATGAAAACCTGCTGATCATCTCCATCGGTCTCTGTTTTGCCATGGTGATTATCGCCAACCAGGTGGGCTTCTCATCCGCTTTGGGTGCGTTTGTCATCGGTTCCATCTTGGCTGAAACGGATGAGAGCGATCGTATCGAGCATCTCACCGAAAGCATCAAGAACCTCTTTTGCGCCATATTCTTCGTTTCTGTGGGTATGATGATTGACCCGCAGGTCTTGCTTCAATATTGGAAACTGATACTTTCTCTTGTGATTATCACGCTGGTAGTCAAGGCGTTTGTCTGTTCGGTAGCAGCAGTCGTGGCCGGCTCGAACCTGGAGGATTCTGTCAAGTCCGGCTTCACACTTTCGCAGATCGGCGAGTTCGCCTTCATCATCGCGTCCGTGGCCGTGGCGCAGCACGTAATGCCATCCTACATTTACCCGGTTATCATCGCTTCGTCGGTAATCACCACATTCACAACGCCTTACTGGATCAAATTGGCTACACCTGTTTATAACGGACTGGAGAAACGGCTGTCACCGAAGACGAAAGAGGCGTTGGATGCATACGCATTGTTCGGATCCAGCAACGAAGGCAAGAAGAACTGGAGCAGCATCATCAAGAGCACCATCACGAATGTGCTGGTTTTCTCGGTGCTGTCGTTCGCCACACTTGCTGTCATGTTCGAATTCGTCATCCCCTTTGTCAAAAAACTGCCATACGTCGAGATGATTCCCAAATGGGGGTTCAACACTATGGCCGCTGTCGGCTGTTTGGTGGCCGTTTCGCCGTTCCTGTTCGGCATCGTGCGCAACAGCCCCAAAGTCCATGAGCTCTACCGCAATCTGGTGAAAGAGAACCGCGCCAATATGTTGGCGGTCATCGTGTGGACGCTGATCCGCTTTGTCATCGTTTTCTATTTCGTGTTCTCCATCTTGGTCAAGTTCTTCAAGTTCACCAAATGGGTCATCGTGTTGATCGCCGTTGCCGTCATATTCCTGCTCGTCCTCTCCCGCCACAACCTGAACCGCTTCACCAAATTGGAACGGAACTTCAAGACGAACCTTAATTCATAATGATTCTAATCGGCAAACTATAAACTATAAACTGTAAACAATAAACAATAACCCTCAATAACCAATAACCAATAACCCATAACCATTACAAAGAAATGAACACGTTATTTCTGGATCGGGACGGCATCATCAATGTGCAGATTGTGGGCGGGTATGTGCGCAAGCCCGAGGAGTTTGAGCTCATTCCGGGGGTGCTGACTGCCATGCAGTGGCTGCGGCCGAAGTTTCGCCACATCATCGTGGTCACCAACCAGCAGTGCGTGGCCAAGCGCATCTGCAAGATGGCGGACATCGAGGAGATCCACCGCCAGATGCGGGTCACCTTTGAGGAGAATTTGACACCGCTGGATGCCATCTACTGCTGTCCGCATTTGGCCGGAGCGGGTTGTGGCTGCCGCAAGCCCGACATCGGGATGGCGTTGCAGGCCAAGGCCGACTTCCCCGACATTGACTTCGCCGACTCCGTGATGGTAGGCGACAGCCTCTCGGACATGCAATTCGCCGTCAACGCGGGCATCACGCCCGTGCACGTCGGCGCGAAACACCCCGGCGAATACGAAGAGATCGCGAAACTCACATCGTTGCATTATCGGAATTTGCTGGATTTCGCAAAAAACTACCCGTTTAATGTTGATAATCAATCATAACAATCAATGTGCTCTACCAAGCTCTTGCCCCTGCGGGGCCGTTCAAGGAAATAGTTATAAAAAAATAACCTCTTAACCCATATCCAATAACCATTACCAAAAATGACCTTCTTCTTCATCTTCTTCCTCTGTTACCCCCTCGCCGCGTTGCCGTTAGCCGTGTTGTATCTGCTGTTGCCGGTGGTTTATGTGGTGGTGAACCATGTGGTGCGGTATAGGCGCAAGGTGGTGGATGATAATCTGTTACACGCTTTCCCTGAGCTAACGTTGAGAGAACGGAGAAGGATTCGTAACCGCTATTATTGGCATCTTTCGCAGATCGCCATCGAGATGATCAAGATGCTGTTGATCCCGCGATGGGCGTTACGTTATCGCTACCGTTGCATCGACACGGAGCTGGTGAACAGGTTTTACAGGGAGGGTAGGAGTGTGATCCTGATGTCGAGTCATTACAACAACTGGGAGTGGATGATTGTGGCGTTGGACGAGATGTTCCTGCACCACGGCATCGGGGTGGGGAAGGCCAACAGCGACAAGGTGTTCGAGAAGTGGGTGAACCGGGCGCGCACCCGCAACGGCACAGAAGTCTGCTTCGCCGACACCGCCCGGGAGGTATTCGCGCATTACGAAGAGAACCATATCCCCGCGGCCTACATGATGCTCGCCGACCAGTCGCCCAGCCACAAGAACAAATGTTACGTCACGCAGTTCCTCAACCAGACCACCGGCATGATCTATGGTCCCGAGTATTTCGCCCGCAAGTACGACATCCCGGTGCTCTACTACCAGGTCGTCAAAGAGCGTATCGGCAAGTACCGTATTGAGGTGCAGGTGATTACGGAGCATCCCAACGAAGAGGAACCTTACGCCATCACCCAGAGATACACAGAGTTGTTAGAGCAGACCATCCGCCGGAAGCCGGAGTATTGGATCTGGAGTCACAGAAGGTGGAAATTGAAGTTCTGAAATCGCGATATCTCTTTATGAAGAATTATCAGTAAGCCCCTTATTTTGTACCCGTTGCCTCGTCAATGGCCTTCAG
Organism: uncultured Bacteroidales bacterium; assembly: GCA_900315245.1. Lineage (GTDB taxonomy): Bacteria > Bacteroidota > Bacteroidia > Bacteroidales > WCHB1-69 > F23-D06. Next base: position 85,512 of record OMYJ01000006.1, on the reverse strand, counting down.
CACCAGCTCCTCCATGATGAAATAGGTGTCGGGGTTGGGGTGGCATCCGTCGGCGGTGAGCTTTTCCGGGAAGGCGTTGTGCTCGTCGGTCAGGGCGGAGTGGTAATCCACATAGACGATGTTATTGGCGTCGGCAAACTTTCGCAGCCGTTCGTTGATCTCGACGATGGTCTGGGCGGCGTCCTTGATGTCGGGGTTCCACACGAAGGAGGCGCAGGGTGGGATAGAGGCGATGAGCGGCACGATGTCGTTGGCACGGGCCAGCTGGCACATGGCCACGACATTGTCCACCACCTTGGTTGGTTCCACCCAATAGGTGTTGTGTGCCACGTCGTTGGTGCCCGCCATGATGACCACCGCCTTGGGGTGGAGGTTGACGACGTCGGCGGTGAAGCGCGCCAGCATCTGCGTCGAGGTCTGTCCGCCGATGCCTCTGCCGCAATAGTGGTGCTCGGTGAAGAAGTCGGGATGGTAGTAGGCCCAGTACTCGGTGATGGAGTTCCCCATGAAGACCACCTCCGGGAAGTCGCCGCTCTCGGCAATGCGCTCATTGTCAGCCCTGAAGCGGTTGAACCCGAACCAATCCTCCTGTGAAAACCCGAATATTGTCATAGTGGTGAAAAGAATTATGAACGTTGTTTTTCTCATAGTGGGAAATTTTCGGCAAAGATAGGGATTTTTTCGGGAATGAGGTGCGGCTGATCCGACATTCATGGATCGGATAAGACGGTGGCGGGAATGAACAGCCTCACCGAGCGTGCCAGAGGTACGCTATTTTAATAACCCCACATAAGGCCGACAGGTCGCAGTGTGGGGTTACGCGGACGGTGCGCGGGACTGCGTGTCGGAGACACGCCACAAAGTCGCCATGTAGTAGCGTGTCTCCGACACGCCGCCGGACGACCGCCTCCGCCACCCCACACTGCGCTCCACTCCGTTACGCTTGTATGGGGTTATTAGGATTACGTGCCTCCGGCACGAGTCCGCAACCGGTACTGTCCTTCTATTGTCTTCTATTGGTAAATCGGAGGAGAAAGACGATGGTATGAACATGATAATGAGATATTGTCGGCAAGAGCAAGCGTTTTCGACAGGGTGGGGTGGCGAAACGGGATGGCTCTGTTACGTTTTGTCAGCCCATCGGCTCACACCTGTCCTTTCGCACCACGCGGTCGCGCATGAGGGTGGGGGATATGGAAATTATCCAGCCGCAAACGAGAAAAAAGGAGTCAAACGGCTGGATAATTTTTTACTTATCCGCTGGCATTGTTTTTGCTATTACTATCAAATTGTCATTTAAACATTCAGAAAAGCAATTATTATATGAAGAGCTCTGCTACAGCTACCGAATTTGAAATATTCACTCAACACATTTACCAGAAACTCGTGAACAATGATGTCCTTAAGCCCACCAAAGTGGAACATAACGTGAAGCTACAAGGTAAATCAGGATGTGAGCATCAGATTGATGTATATTGGGAATACGAGATTGCAGGCAACAAACATCGTGTGGCCATTGAATGTAAAAATTACAATTCATTGGTGCCAGTAGGAAAAGTACGTGACTTTCATGGAGTATTGTCTGAATTAAACAATGTCAACGGCATTATGGTCTCCAGCAAAGGGTTCCAAACTGGTGGAAAAAAATATGCGGAGGAACACGGCATTTCTTTGAAAGAGTTACGAGCACCAACGCGAGATGATATTGCAGGAGAGATTACTACTATCTTTCACATCAATAGAACTCGCTGTCTCTATTTGATTGACGAAGAGTATGCCAAGCAAAAGAATCTCAATTTGCAACGGATGCGTGATTATCTTGCTCTTACTGACCCGAAAAAAGCTGACAAGTGGAAGAATGCAGCACACATACCGCTTACTTTGAAAGAAAGGGTAATACGAAATTCCACGGGAAAGAAGATTTCGTCCGTGGACGAGCTAAAAGCACAGCTTTCCGAAATAATGAAGCCGAATTCTTCGCAAGTGTTCAAATTTGAAGATGCGTGGATTGAAACTGCAGAGTATGGGCTAGTGAAAATCCGAGAGGTGAAGTATGAGTTCGCGAGCGAAGATCAAGAAACCACAATACAACTTGCCGCAGATATATTTGTGGAGGCCATTTTGAAGGATGCTATCAATGGTGAAACTCTATATGTGCCCAAATAATTACTAATCAAAGCAATTGTCAATTCCATTTTGTGACGTATAGTCATCAGAAATAGGAAGAACCATATACAAAATAGGGAACAGACCATCGTTATCCTCTTCCACCGACAAGATCATTTGAATTTGTGATGTGAAGTAAAAGCAGAAGGACGCATTTTTGTCTTTCAATTTGTATTTCTCTACATATTCCGTTTCAAATAATTTAATAGCGCATGGTTCATGCAACAAATCTTTCATTATTGCAAAAAACTTGTCTGTCTCAGAGTAATATACACATTTTTCAAGCTTTCTTTCTTTAGAAAACACGAATAGGTGTCGACCTGTACTTACTATGAGTTGAAACTCTAACTTGTTGAAATAGCCCAAATAATGAAAATCAAGTTTTTTCCATTTACCATAGCAGGTATCCGCATCGTATGATTCCGGAATGTGTTGGTTTGACAATACTTCTTTAATAGGATCTTCTATCATTACTTCACCAGACACCTCGTCTTTCAAAAATTGTAAGAAATCTTTCTCGCAGATGATTCGGGTGCTTATGTTAAGATTGGAAAACACTGCATCCGCTTTAAGCCTCATCTTAGCATCTTCGGTCACTATAACATCGCAGAAACTTCCATAATACGCATGATCGGCATCAGTTAGGATGTTCATTAGATCTCGCTGGTCTGAGTGGAATCGCATAAAATCAAGTCCAACATAAAGACTTTCAAAGATCAACTTCTCATCGTCTTGGCTGTTTTCTAATAAAGCCTTCTTGACAAGTTTTGTGAAATCATCTTCACAGCCATGTTCGAAAAGGTAGGCATTTATGGTTTCTATAATTTTGTCAGGTGCACATCCATTAATTTTTGTTATTTCTTTATCCGTTAGATTGTTTGAAGTTATAGTTCGAAAATTCTTGACATAGACTTTATCCATTAATATTTTTTCAAAAAAAGACAAAGCGCAGTTTAGTAACTCAAGACCATTTGAAAAACCGCCTATAAACGGCAATTCTATTGTCTTTCCAAGAGAGATGGATTTCAATCCATTAGAAAAGAGATTATACAGATCCACACCATTCACATGTAATGCTTTCTTAAAATAGTCAGGACTGAAGACATCTTTAATGGTAGGATAGTACTTCCCCTCTTTTTCCAAAAATTCCGTTGGAGGACAATTGCAAATACTCATCTTTTTGTCAGAATAGTACATCAGATGGGTCTCACAGATGGATTCGAGTCGTTTTAGATCTTTTTCAAAATAGGTGTTACCCCCACTTTCTTTGTAACTCTTCATTAAGTCTGAGAAGTGGGCGGGAGAATATACAAAAACAAAGTGAGATTGATACTGACGGATATAGTCGTATAACTCAGAATTTTCCTCCAGATGATTTATGATATTCCAATCTAAATAGATTTTTTTCATTGTTAGTTAAGGCTACGCCACACTCCCGTAATGCTGATAGACATAATTGTAAACGGCTCCACGATAGTAGTTGATGCTCTCGACGGGGTAGCTGTCAGGAAGTTCTGCCCAAAGGGTGTCGCGGATGGTGTTGTCAATGAGGGACCGGGTCTCAGGCTTGTCAAACGGATGGTCCATTGTCGCCAACAGTTTTTTGATCTTGTCTAACAATTCAACAGACACTTTTTTCAATTTCCTGATGTCCTCTTTTGAAAGATCGTCTTTCATAAGCACATCAAACATGGAAAGTTGCTCGTCATTTTCAAAACCTTCACGAATATACCGTTTTTCTTCCTCTTCCAAATCCTTCGATAATTTCATCAGCTCTTCAAAAGTCTTTTCTATGGTGACTCGGTTCTGTTCTATGTTGTATTCGTTGATGATTTCCTTGTATTTTTCGTAGAAATTGATGCGTGAAGGATTATCGGCGAGCATACGGGCTATTCGCTCCTTCAAAAGATCTTGGATGTCCTTCAACACCAGATTCTTTTCACGGCTGCGGGCAAATTCACGACGTAGAAGTTCAAAGTTGATACCACTTATATTAAAACGGCGTGAAAGATTTTCTTCGGCCACCATCGAGACTTCCATTTCTACGTGCTCGTTGATGATATCGCTGATGGCCACACTCAAGTCTGTGATGTCTGCGTGCTTGCGTTTCTTTTGCAGTTCTTTGTAAATTGCTTCCAACGCATCCTTTTGTTGCTTCATCTCGTGTGTGATATCTTCACGGTTCAGATATTTCCAGAATTTGATCAGAGTGGTCACAAAAGTGCAGTATGATTTCCTGATTTCAGCCGTTTCACACATCGCATTGGCCGCCGTCTTCAGCATATCCAACTTCATGAAATTCTCCGCTTGAATTAAATCATCCAATTCGAAATCATGCTCTTTCAGAAAAGCTGTTGCTGCTGCAATCAAATTGAGTACACGTTGGATAAGTTCCTTTTTATCTATGGTCGGATCTTCCCCGCCATTACCACCTTGGTTTGCCGTATAGTCAGCTAAGGCCTGCCGCAACGCTTTCACAATGCCCATATAGTCAATGATGAGGCCGTTGGTTTTGCCCTCGGCCACGCGGTTTGCACGTGCAATTGTCTGCATCAGCGTGTGCGCTTTCATCGGCTTGTCAATGTAGAGGCAAGAGAGCGTCTTTACGTCAAATCCCGTCAACCACATGGCACAGACGAATACAACACGCAGCTTTGAATCACTGTCCTTGTATTCTTTGTCGAGTTCGCGTTTCTCCATCTTCTCGCGGTGCGTCTTGATGTCGAGACCCCACTTCTGGAAGGTTTGGATTTCGTTTTGTTCTTGCGAGATGACCACTGCCATTTCGGTCTCCTTCATCCACTCCAATTTGCGCGTCATTTCCTGCACTTCCTGTTGCGAAGTGCATTTGGCTATCTGTTCCTCCAGCGACTTGATTTCTCGTTGCCAGTACTCTTGAGCATAGTTGAACATCTGCACGCAGGTGACCTTATTGTAGCAAACGAACATTGCCTTACCAGAGGTCCAAAGGTCGCTATAGTGTTTGACAAAGTCTTGGGCCACAATACGCAATCGTTTTTTTGCAGTCAGCAGGTGGACCTCCTTGGAGAACTCGCGTTCGAGTTTGGCTAATTGCGAGGCATCGAGGTCGCCGGCCTGCTCTAAGGCACTGGCAATCTCCTCGTTGATTTCGGGGTTTCTCAAGTCTTGCAGCTTTTCTCCACGGTTCTCATAGTACAGCGGAACAGTGGCTTTGTCCTCAACCGCTCGTTTGAAGTCGTAGATACTGACATAGCCGCCGAAAGTTCGGGCTGTAATGTTGTCGTTTGACAATAGCGGAGTGCCGGTGAAACCAATTCGATGAGCCGTAGGCAGCAGGTGCATCAGGTTGTCGGCGAAGATGCCATTTTGCGTACGATGGGCCTCATCGCTCATCACAATGATGTCGTGATCGGGGTAGATGGGATTCGCTTTGGGGTCGTTGAATTTCTGGATCAGCGAAAAGATAAAGGAGGGATTGCCTTTCAGCTTCGCTATCAGGTCTTCCCCGCTACTGGCGATAAATTTCTTGGCTTTTACATTGCCTAATAGTCCGCAGTTCTCGAAAGTATCGCTAATTTGCTTGTTCAGTTCGTCGCGGTCAGTAAGAACCACTATCGTGGGTGAACCTTCAAATTTGCGGCGAATCTTTTGCGACAGGAAAAGCATCGAGTAGCTCTTGCCGCTGCCTTGTGTGTGCCAAAAAACGCCCAACTTTCCGTTCAGCAATTCGCGATTGCGATATTTCTCAACGGCTTGGTTCACCCCTAAATACTGATGGTTGCGAGCCATAATTTTGGCCGTGGTACCGCCTGAGTGGTCGTACAAAATGAAGTTTTCCAACAGGTCGAGAAAGTTCTCTTTCTTGCAGATACCTCTCAACATCGTGGGCAGTTCGATATTGCCCGCATCTTCCTCTTTCAATCGCTTCCACTCGTGGAAAAATTCCCATTTTGAGTCAATCATACCCACGCGCGCCTCCAGGCCGTTGCTGAACATGATGAAGGCGTTGTGGTAGAACAGTTGCGGGATGGTGTCGAGGTAGTCGCGGTAGTTTTGGTTGAAGGCATCCACCACTTCCACATCGTGGTTTTTCAGCTCTATGAAAAGCAACGGAATGCCGTTGACAAAACCCACGATGTCGGCGCGGCGGCGGTAGAGTGCGCCATACACCCACAGTTCACGCACGCAAAGAAATTCGTTCTTTTCGGGTGACTGGAAATCGATTACCTTGGCCTTCACCTCTTCGGTTTCGCCGTTGGGTTTGGTGCGGGTCACGGGAATACCGTCGCGAATCAGCCGATATTTCTGCTCGTTGATCTGCATCAACGTCTGGCTGCTCATACGCTCGGTCATCCGCTCCACGCACTTTTGCAGCTGTTCGTCGGTCAGCCAAGGGTTGAGCGATTTCAAGGCCTTGCGGAAGTGGCGTACCAACAGCACCTCGTGATAGTCGGTGCGGCCAAGCGTACCAGTTTCGCCCAACTTTTCCTGGTCGAAGGCATAGACGCTCTTCCAGCCCAGTTCCTTCTCCAGTAATTCGGCGGTGCTGCGTTGTATCAGTTGGTCTTCGCTGTAGGTAAGTAACATGATGGTTTAAGCTAAAGAATAGGTTCTGTTTTTGTTCGCCCCGTGTGCCACAATCTTTCCTTCTTGCAGCAATTGGTATAGATACGCCTTAGTTTGGGTAGGTTTGAGTCCGAGCAAAGCCGACAATTCTGCTGTCTTGCAACAGCCCTTTTCTTTGAGATATGCCAAAATTATCGTCGGTTTATCGTCGGTTGTCGTCGTTTGTACATCATTTATCGTCGGTTTGTCGTCGGTGGCATTCCAGCCTTCCGGTGCGTTAATGAGCATTGAACGGTTCTTTAGCTCATTTTGCTCGTCCAGCAGCAGATTTCGGAAGAAGTTTTCAAGGAAGCTGATATCGTAGTCAATGCCAAGACGGACATTCTTGTAGTTAGCACGGACCAAAGCGTTGCGGAAATACCACGAATGATCTTTGAACAGGTCATTGGTCACATCGTAGCCCATAGAACGCAGATATTGTATGGTAAAAACCGCAGTGGCACGCGTGTTCCCTTCACAAAATGGATGAATCTGCCACAATCCGGAAACAAAGCGGCAAATGTGACTCACTTTTTCATCATTGCTGCAGTTCTTGTAACTGAATTCCCGCTCTTGCTGAATATCGTAGTCAATGGCACGGCTCAGATCTTCCCAATTCAAATAATGTACTGTATCACCTCTAAGTACCCATTCTTTTTTGGTGATATCGTAATCCCTAAGTTTACCGGCGTGTTTGAACACCCCTTCAAAAATGCGACGATGAGTGGAAACGAATCCATTGGTGTTGAAGGCAAATGTATTGGAGGAAAGAATTTTCTTGATGTTCGCTGATGCCTTATCACATTCAGCAGAGTCTTCAGAACCTACTACACGTTTGGATTTGTTTTGGTAATAGGAATCCAGCATCTGGCGAACTTCATCAATGGTGATATCCCCCTCGATGTTGCGTTGGGCCACATCAAGCAGATATTGCGATGGCTTCAGTCCATCAACCTGTTGGAGGCCGATGGCCGTCTGCCAGTCGGCAGCGCTCTGCCGCGCTGAGGGCTCCACTTGCCGTATATATTCGTCAAAATCCTCTTGTTTCATCCACTTGATCTTTATGCTTTCAAGATATTGTCTTTCCTGTTTTAATTATTCAGCCGCAAAGATAAAAAATCCCTTCAAACGGCTGGATAATTTTCTAAAAAACGTCTATCTCACCGCCCATCAACTTCGGCAGCAAGCGGTCGCGGGCCTCAGAGGTCGCTGTGCCAGCTGGTTTTCGTTGTGGTCGTGTGGCATAACCAATGCATATTATAACCCCAAAAAGTGCAGAACTCCAACAACCAAGGCAGCAACTGCCATGAGTCCAACGATTATAAAGGCGACTGAGTCTAACACGCCTTTCGCATGCGCATTATTCTTAACACTGTTTTTTAAAGAATCAATAGCAGAACCAAATTCTCGAATTTGGTTCTGCTGAGTGTTGATGTTTTGTTGGCTTTGCTGTACCTGCGCCGACAGCGCCTCAATGGATTTTTTTTGAGCTTCTAATCTTGACAGAATATCCTCCTGTGATTTCATTTGCTTTACAAGATCCTCCAATTCCTTTCTTGCCAAGTCACTGAGTTCTTCTTCTGATGCATCTTTTAATCTTAGGCTAATCTCTCGGACAATCATTCTGTTCAGCGTAAGATTTCCCATACCTAAAGCAATTAGATTTTTACAAATGTCCCCAATCCGCTTTTGGTTTTCAAACAATTCCATTTGTATTTCACTACTTTTGCACAGAGCCTCAGTTGTCTCCCCCAACGCTTCTTGCAAAGCTTCAATCGCTTCTTTTTTCCCTCTCAACCAGGTAACCACAACTTCTTTCGCCGATTCTGCAGCGGACCTAGCTTCTTCAGCTTGCTCAGACACTTCTTCAATTCTATCATAAAGATGCTGTAGCTCATTAATGTTTTCCGAAATCAATCTAGGAACTTCAGAAGCCGACACATTGATTCTGCTTTTTATCAGTTTGATTGTGTTTTTTACCAGTTCTTCATTAACATCTTCATTGAATCCGACTTCATCATAGCCATCTTCAATCATTGAATCATCCAAGTTTTTCATATTTATTAGTATTAATTGCTCAATATATTTATGATTTCTCTATTCAATCCCGGGTTGTTCTCTTCTATTTTATCAGAAATGTCGGAAATCGCCTTTAAATAGCCCTCGATTATCTGATAGTCCCTAAAAAATGCGAGGGTCGCTTTTTCGGCCTCATTGTATGCCTCATCCAACACAACGCTTGTTTCCATTGCATAAACCCAAACATCGGCTTGTTTGTAAAACACCTTAGCATTTGCAAGATGCAGCTGCTCGCTGAAGACTTTGATACGTTCGTTTCTCAACTTCTCCTTCTTGCATCCCATATGGACGTCTGTAATCACAGAACAAGCGAACCTTCCAATCCCAACAAAATTCACCCTAAGGATAAAATCGGAATACAACTTAGGATTAGCCAAATTGCATCCATTTTTTATTGCCGAGCGAACCGCTGCATCTGCAATGTCAACAGCCATAAAAGTGCCGGTAGATATGGTTAGCATCCTGGCGATTGTGCGATTGTTAAACGGAAGGCACTTCTTAAACTCAATTTTGCTAATGTCATCCTTTTCCTTTATTTCTTGGATGAGATGTCTAACAAAATAGAAAGTCCTAACAATTACTTCATTGATAATCACCGGAATTGCTTGTTTTCCCAGAAGACGTTTGATTGTTTTTTCAGTACGGCCATCCATTTTGCTTGAAGCCCCTTCAAAGAGCGCATTAAAAGCCCCGATGTCCACTTGTCCTTTTCCCGTGCCAATGCCTTTTGTGTAAAGACGATGGAGTAGTTTTGGCAACCCTGTTTTCCTAAGAACAGGAAGTGCTGACAATTCTTTTAACAAAGACATTATTGGACCAGGAAGCCCCATCCCTCCTCCAGGAGTCGTTTTTGAACCTGCCATATCGCTATAAAGATGGCCTCTTCTGTTCTTTACAGCATCGTGCAGCCAATTAAGAATACCAGATGCCATTTTTGCTTGCGGCGTTTTCCCTTCCAGGTATCCGTTTTCATCAAGAGCTATGGGAATTCTAACCAATTCGCCTTCAGCGTTTGAATAGATGGTCTTTTTAGTGAATTGAACCATAATACTGCAGATAAGGCCAACAATAGTCGGATGATGCGACAAGTCATCCAAATGGTGGCTGGTTGCGTTTATTCCGACCTCTTCCCCAGAAAACGTATTATCTCCGACAAGTTTGAATTTTTTTTCGAGAAAAGCTATCGCTCCATTCAGTTTTTGTCCGCCACGGTTTTGATAGCCGTTTCTCTCTGCAAATCTGATAATGGAATTATTGACATCTTCATTTACTATGGCCTTTTCTTCTTTGAAGGCCCATTCTCCAACAGCGATGGAGTCTATAATTCCACACAGAATGCCGCTGCCCACTGCCAACATGTAGTCATATTTGTCGGCATGATTAGTATATTTCTCAATCTTTTCATTAAACTCTTCAATCTTCCTCTGGTTCTCAGCCATGAGCTCATCAATGGATTTAATGTCATCCTGAAAACGGGCATGAAGATCTTCAAATGGCGAATAGTTCTCTTGACAAAGATTCGTCACTTCGTATTCCACAACGAAATCGTCGTCTTCGGTTTTTAATGATATCAGTTTATTCATTTTTGGGATATCTCTATATTTATAATTCAAATGTACATTTTTACTCTGAATTGAGCTTTGCCTCGTTCTTATTAATCAGTTGGTCTTTGCTGTAATCATTTAGAATGATGCAAAATGATTTATTAAATTGATGCTTTGATGCTTTTCCTTAGCTTTTTCTTCTGTTCTTCCATGATTTTTTTGACCTCTTCTTCTGCTTCAGCTTCCTTTCGCGCCAACTCAATATCTTTATCTTCACCAATTATTATATGTGAGTAACTATCATAAAGATTAGATACTTCAATTTTTTCTATTTCAATGTCCAATTTAGCACTTTTGAGTTTGTCAAAATACTCCTTTACTTCTTCCTGCTTCGCTTTTGGATCTAAGAATATTGTATCAACTACTCTTCCCCATTTTTTGCTCACAGGTACATTCGAATCTCTACATTCAAATATAGGTATTTGTATGATTTTCTTATCTTCTATTTTCACATTCTTTTTTGGAACCAAGAACATTCTGATTTCATCTTCATATTTGAATGCCATTCTTTTAATCAATAAAAGCCTTAAGTACTTGGTGAAATTAAAATGCTTGAAAAAATGGCTGTTCAGCTTGCCTTTATCATCAGGCCTATGTAGTTTGTTGATGGAATATTTTTCCATATAATCAACCCGACCCACAACAAGCATATAATCACCGCCAAGTTCCGTTACAATATAATAGTTTAAATAATCAAGAAGAGCTTTGAAATTAATCTTGATTTGAACACAAACCTTTCGGTCATCATCATTGCTTTCATTAACATACATTTTCCACGAAGGCTCAGATTCCATACTTGAAGCAAAACAACAGGCATAAAGTGACATCTGTTTGTTTTTTACAAAATCAACAGTACTAAACAATTTAGAATAATCCGCTTTGTAGAAACGCGCTTCGTACTTATCGGTCCAATTAGATGGTTGTTGAAAACAAATCGAAAAACGGCCGTCTCCGGTTATGTAACTAATAAAGTTCCTTCTGTCAATGTACTTGTATATAACCTTTTTATTAAAAACATCTCCAAAAAGCAGAACATTCGTTCTTTTGGGATTAGAGGCATCGTATCGATAGAGTTTTTTTTTTGTTTTCTTCTTCCTATCAAATTGAGGAAATTCTTTACCAATAAAATCAAAGCCTTGTGGCAATCCTTTCTTTTTCATACTATATTTCTTTTTTAGTTAAACTTCCATTTCCCCGCCCATCAGCTTCGGCAGCAAACGGTCGCGGGCCTCGGTGAGAAGGCGGATTTGAAATGACAAGTTTTTAATCTTTTGAAATAACGGCTTCTCAACATTACTAAATGCATCAAGGACTTTCTCCGAAGGCATGAGAAAAGGCATATTTTTTACAATAGTTGAATTAACAGCCTTTGAAATACCAGAGGTGTTTCCTAATGTGTCAAAATTGTAATTTCTCAAATACAACAATGTATATTCTCTCCAATTGTCTCCGTTTTTATTAAAATGTGCTATTGCTTCATTTGTGCAAACATTCATACCTGCAACAGACACTCTTCCCACCGTCAATTTAAAACTCAACAACACAGCCCCTTCATCAACAATTCTAACATTGTGTTTTTCACAAGCCTCTTTTGTTAAACCTTCTGAAGTTTGCAACAAATAAGTAACATCTTTCATATCTGAAATAGAGACCCATGGCACGCCCTCTTCACCATCCGTAAACCACTGCTTTTCAGCCCTTGGAGGAGTTTTTCCAATAGACATTTCAAAAAAATCTATAGCCTTCTTCCTCTCCCACCTCTCCGGCAGGCCATCCACCATCTTGGTGTTTTCATGCCCAGGAAAACGGAACTCCACAAACCATTCCTTGTAGAGCCGCTGCGCCGCTTCCTCCAACAGCTTGATCTGCTTCTGGTAGTTTTCTATCAAGGTGTCATAGCGTGAGAGGATGGTGGCGATGCGGTGCTGAGTAGTTAAAGAAGGTAACTTAACCTCTAAATTCTTTATTATCTGCGCATTCAAGTTAGGTTGAGCAGCCCCAGCTTTCAAAGAAACCATCTTGTTGTAAAGAGTGCATAGCTGATAATAAATGAATTCATAATCAGCTTTGTTTTCATCTATCGTAAGGTTGCAACATGCTTGGTTTGTTGTTAAAGGAATCTTATTTATGGCCACTCGACCTGCAGTATCCCCCTGCCCATACATTGCAACTATTACAGAATTAGGAGCAATTAGTTTAGCACTTGAATTGTTTAAGCCTTCTTCAGATATAAAATTCTCTGTTTCTGTTATTCGACAATAATTAACTTCTTTGGTTTTGAGCCAAGGAATAGTTGGAGGATAATAATAAGAGGATACATTTGCTTTCGGCGTACCACCAGATGTAATACGCTTACAGATATCCCCTAAATTCACTTTCTCCCACGCACTCATTTTAAGGTCTCCTTCTCGTAGTAATATAAATTTATACCATTCATAATAATCTCACAGTCGTTATATAAGTAATCATCTTAACTCTTGTAATTCTTCAGGTATATCTAATTGTTCTTTATAATCTTTAACCTTTGAAACATCGTATTTTCCACAAATATTGATGATCAAACCGATTTCAATTATTGATGAAACGATGCTTCCTATCCATGAAATAAACGGGTTGTTAAAAATGACATTGATATGTTTGGATGCTCCGGGATTGGTTACCTGAAGTCTGATTATAAGAAAAACAAAAACGAAAAGTAATGCTCCAAAACCTAATATCCACCACCATGTTTTCCATCGCCATTTGCGAACCTGTTTGTCAATCCATGATTTTCTTTTTTCTTCGCGAAGTTTGTTGATTTCTTCTAAATAATTTGCGTTTTTTTCTTCCAGTTTCTGATATTCAGTTTTATGCTTTCTTATTTCTTCTTCTTTCTGGTTGACAGTTTCTTGAATTTCTATTCCTTTTTCTTCATAATTTTTTTTCAAATCTTTTTGGTTCTCCCTTATAGTCAATATTTCCTTTTGAAGGGTATTTACTATTTTTTCTAATGTTTGTGCTCGATTTTGCTCTATTTTCTCTTGCTTGTTAGCTTCATCTTTTATTCGTTGATTAAATGCTTCAGTATCACTTTCAGCCAGCTTGTTGATTTTTTCCAAATCTTTGATTTGTCCATTTGCGATTCTGGTTGACAATAGAAAAACATCTCTTTCGGTAATTATTTCATTCTTATATTTCCGAATATTATCGTCAAGCTCTTTTAATATCCTAACTTTAGGGAGGTTTTTATTTAATGTGCTTGCCATCAAGGAAGTTAATCCAATGTCAGCAATGATATCTGCATCAATAGATGGATTACTAAGCCATAGTATATTCAAAAGATCATCTACCTTTATCATCTCTGGCATACAGCCATGTTGTGAAGTTATTAACGCAGATATACCCTCGTTGTCAAAATCATGAGACACTGCATTGTTTACCCACCAACAATTCACTTTAGCGAAATCTGTGATTCTTTTATTGCCTCTCTTATCTTTGACATATTGAATACAAGTGGCATCGTGTAACGCTGATTTATCAGTGTTTCTATATGGTTTCAGATTTGAATATTCTTGACTAAATTTTGCTTTGTTTCTTATATGTTCAGTATAGGGTATTACAGTTATATTGTAATCGTTGACGAGTGTCTTTTCGATAGAATCAGATATTCTTTGTAAATCAGTTTTATTTAAATGCCTTCTTATACATGCATTAAAAATATCTTCTTTATTGACATACTTTTGTAGTATTGATTTATCAAAATTATCTGCTTTGAATCGGAGAAGTCCTTGTATTTCTTCTATTGTATCAGATAATATATGAAAAGTGAACCCGATACTTTTCCCTATCTCAACGAGTTTCCTACAAGTTTGGGTAGATTCAGGTGTGTTCAGATCTATTAAACTAATGATAAAATTTGTGTCAAAAAGCAATTCCACGCTCAATTTTAAGTTATTAGGCTTATATTCCAAATAACTAGTCAAAATGGAACCTAAATATATTTCCTTGATCTGATCAAATACTTGAGGTAATGGTCTAAAATATTCAACAAAACGCGCTGCTATGGTATAATCTTTATTGTTAAAACAGTTGTTTTGAGTTAAGTATGTTGATAATGTATCTCTGTTAGATTCGATGAACTTAATAAGGTCATCGTCTTGAGCATCTACCTTGTTTATCTTGCAGAATTGTTTGAATAAATCTTGAATTTTACTTATTTCAATTTCACTGGTTTGCAAAAAAACATCGTAATCAGCGAACACATACGATTTTATTATAAAACTATCATCATTATTTAAGGCAAAACATGTTTCATCTGTGTTGACTTCATTAGAAATCAGTTTCAGAATATTCCGTAACACGGGAATCGGTATTTCGATCCCTGTATTATCATAAACAACGTTGCCTATTTCGCCGATATGTTTCCCCATTATTCGTTCTGAACCACAATTTGCTATTATGGCCAATGCTTTTTTGACAATGGGAACAAATAAGTCCAATTGCCCATTTGAAAGATTCTTTGAATTATTTATATGGGCTAATAAACTATATGTTATTGCTCGTTTTGTTTCATTAGATATTGCCATAGTATTTACTATCTATATTTGGTTTACTTATACCATTTCACTCAACATTGTTCAGCACGAGTTCTTATTTGTATTTTCATAAGTTTTTCCATGATTTCCACGCTTTTTGTATCTCGTCCATCAGCACATTGGCTTCTCGGTTCAGCCGTGCCAGTTCCGAGTGAATCTCGTTCATGCGCTCGTGGAAGTCCACACCGTCGTCCTCCTGCTCGGCCACGCCCACGTAGGCACCCGGGGTTAGCGAGTAGTTCTTCTCCTCGATCTCCTGAATGGTGGCAATCTTGCAAAGGCCCAAGACATCCTGATATTGGCCTTCCTCGCCAAACTTGGAGACTAACCATTCGCGCTGGCGGGCGGTTTCAAGCGTGTCTTCTATCTCGGCAATCCGTGCGTTTTGCTCCGCTTCTATGCGTTTCTTATCCTTGCGCGGCGCATCAGCAATCAGTTGTTTGGCCTCAGCTTTCTGCTTCTGTAGGGCTTCTTCAAGGGCAGCCACAGTTTGTCCGTTGAGGGCTTTGTCGTAATCTGCCACAAGAGCCTTGTATTTCCCGGTCTCGCCACGGTACAGATGCACGATGGCCTGCAGGTTGCGCAACTGCCACTCCGTCCATTCGTTCAAAGTGCGGTCAACAACCGTATAGTAATTGCGGGCATCGATGAAAAGCACCTTGTCGCGGATGTCGGCGTTCTTGTTCCGGTCGAAGAACCACAACGAGCAAGGCAGGGAGAGGGTATAGAAGAAGTTGTTGCCCACGCTCACCATCACATCCACATCGCCCGTACGCACAAGTTTCTCGCGGATGTCGCGGTCTTTGTTGGCGCTGTCGGTGGCCGAGCTGGCCATTACAAAACCCGCACGACCGTGGTCGTTTAAGTAAGCATAGAAATAGCTTATCCAGAGATAGTTGGCATTGCCGATTTCTTTGGTCTTGGCATTCACACCCGGCAATCCGAACGGAAGACGTCCCGCCGCGGAAGCCGATTCGGCCTTTACCTTATCCACATTAAACGGCGGATTGGCCATCACGTAGTCGCACTTGCCCGTAAGATTATGGTAGTCGTGGTAGAACGAGTTGGCCTCGTCGCCGGAGATAATCTTGCCGTTCAACCCGTGAACCGCCATATTCATCAGACAAAGCTGGGCGTTGTATTCCACCTTTTCCTGTCCGTAGAAGGTCATCTGGGTGTTGGCGTTCATGCCGGCCGCATTCACGAAGTCGCCCGTCTGCACAAACATGCCACCGCTGCCGCAAGCTGGATCGAGCATCACGCCCTGTTTGGGTTCCAGCACATTCACCAGCATTTTCACCAACGATTTCGGGGTGAAGAACACGCCGTCGTCGCTGGCCACCGCTTTGGCAAACTTGGAGAGGAAATATTCGTAGATACGCCCGATTACATCCCCGCCCACTTCATCGATGGTCTTGTTGTTGAAGATGCGTAGAAGTTCGCGCAACAGGTCGTCGGCAAAGCTGGTGTAGGTTTTGGGAAGCACGCCTGTGAGCTGTTCACTTTGGTCTTCCACTAACTGCATCGCATTGTTCACGGCCTCACCCAGCGAGTTGATGGGGTGGCCGTCCTTCTTTTTCAATCCAGCTGAAGCGACATTATCCGGCAAGTTCACCAAGTAGTCAAATTGGGCTTCCTTGGGCAGGTAAAGTGCGCTCTTGGCGGCAAAGTCACTGGGCTCCACCGGCATCACGCGCCCGCCACGCATCGGACGGCTCTGCAATATTTCTTTTTCCACCATTTTGTAACGGCTGTAGGCATAGCGCAGAAACAGCAGCGCCAGCACCGGCATACAATACTGGTTGCTGGTCAGCTTGCTGCCTTGTCGCAGCAGATCCGCCGATTCCCATAATTCTGATTCGAGTTTGCGTATATTGATCATAAAATTAGTCGTTTATTAATTCTTCCTTCAGCCTAAAGGCATCAGGGTCTATTGTCATTTGGTAAATCTTTATGTCAGGATTGCGATCTCGAGCAACCTTCACTATTTTTTCTTTATCTTCCTTGGAAATGTTAATTCCTAAACGGACTGATTCGAAACATTCGCCACCTATTTCAAGAAAAGCACGGACTTCTTTCCTATCAATGGGACCTTTTTTATCGTCTTGATACGGCAAAAATCGCATGTGTTCTGGATAAGGGTCGTAGGCAAATAACCGAACCTCCTGCTCGTGCTCCCATTCTTTTGCTTTGGTGGTCATTTGGTAGCGGAAAAAATCTTGCAGATCTCTGAAGTAATCCGCCTTCTCAACGACATTTTTGTACTGCACATCCCATTCTTGACAACCAATCAAGAGTCCGGTCATTCGAGATAGATATTTCCTTGTTTTCTCCATGTCCAACCCGATGCAGACACCTTTATGACCATTGTAGTAGCTCCACATCAACAAAGAATCATGTACTTTGGAAAGACTGCAAATGTATGCGAGTTCTCTGTAACGGCGGTGCCGGTCAGATTCCAGCAGAGAAATAACATCTGCTGGCCACGCTCTTGTTTTTTCAGGAGGGACTTGCGAGAAGTCTATCAACGCAGGATGGCAGTCGAACGGGTCGTTCAACTGCGTGGCATTGGTGAATTGTAGGGTGCCATAATAAAGCATCATCAATCCACCAGTAGCATCTATATATTTGTACAAAAGCTCGCTCATCCAGGTATCGATGTTCAACCCGCAAAAATAGCATTTTCCCGCACATAATCTGCCAAATTACGAATGTTTTTGCAATGCCCGCAAAACCAATGTAACAACGACTGTTGTGCTAAATCAGACTCTTGAACTTCCATGAACGTGCCCAACCTTCAGCAACATTCATAATTCTTAATTCTTAATTCAGAATTCCACCTTCGATCTCACCTCTCCCCGATAAAACCTCGTCACCAAGCTGTCGCCCTGCGCGAGCACGGCAGCGTCGGTCACGGCCTTGCCGTCTTTCAACGTGATGCTGTAGCCGCGCTTCAGCACGTTCTCCGGACTGAGCAGCTGCAGCTTCTCCTCCATGGCCGTGAGGTCGCGGGTCTTGCGCTTCAGCAGGGCACGGCACTCGCGGGGCAGCCGCTCCTCCACGGTCGCCAGATGCTGCCGCGACCGCTGCAACTGCAACTGCGTCTCGTTGCCCGCCTCGCGCATCAACTCTCTCAGCCGGAAATTCTGGCTCGTCATGAACTCTTTGGTCTTGAAGACCAGATTCTTGTAGGTGTCGGCGAGGTTGCTCCGGTGCCAATCCAGCGCCTTCGGAAGCTTGTACTGTAGGGAGGCCTCCACCTTGAGCATCTCCTGACGGCAGTCCGTGATCTGCTGCTGCACCCGTTGCACGATGCGACTTACGGCGTCATCAACCTGCTCGTCGAAGTGACGGAAGGCGGCCAGCAGCGAGAAGGCCACATCGGTGGGGGTGATGAAGTGGGCGTGCGCCACCATGTCGGTGACCGTCAGGTTGGTGGAATGCCCGATGCCGGTGAGCACGGGCAACGGGAAGGTGGCCACGCTGCGGGTCAGCTCGTAGTCGTCGTAGCAGCTCATCCCCACGTCGCCGCCGCCCCCGCGCACGATGACAGCCACGTCGAAGTCGTCCTGCCGCATCGCGATCTCCCCGAGCCGCCCCATGATTCCCGTGATGGCCTTGTCTCCCTGCAAGATGCTGGGAAACAGTTCCGTACGGAAACGGTAGCCGTACTCGTTCTGCTGCAGCGTCTGCATGAAGTCACTGTAGCCCTTACTGGTTTCCACGGAGATGACCGCCACGCGCTTCGGCAGCAGCGGCATCGGCAGGTTGCGGTTCCGCTCGAAAAGACCCTCTTTCTTGAGCCGGGCGATCACCTCCTGACGGTTCTTCACCATCTCCCCGAGGGTGTATGTCGGCTCGATGTCCTCGATGTGCAGCGCCAAGCCGTGCTTCGGACTGAACTGGATGGTGGCAAGGCACAGGATGCGGATGTTCTCCTTCAACGGCTCGCCGGTGATCTGCTCGAACCGCCGGTTGATGTCCTTGAAATTGGCGGACCAGATGACGGCGCGCATCTCGGTCTTGATGGTATTCCCCTCGCGCTCAACGAGTTCCGGATAGCAGTGACCGCTGTAAGGATAGTAGTTCAGCTTCAGGATCTCCGCTTTGATGTAATAGGGTCGGGTATAGGTGCGCTCAATCATCTTGTGGATGCTCATGGCCACATCCGACAAGGAATAAACGGTATGGTTGTTGAAGGTTTCGCGTTCGGACATGCTTTGTAATGGTTATTGGTTATGGGTTATTGGTTATTGAAGGTTTAATGGTTAATGGTTATTGAAGGTTAAAGGTTAGAAGGTTAGAGGTTAGAAGGTACGAGGTTTAGGACGAAAGTACGGTTTGCCAATTATAATTATCAATTATCAATTGTCAATTATCAATTATCAATTATCCATTATCAATTAAACGTGATGTTTTTCGGGATTTTCAGCCAGTGTTCGTAGGGTTTGCCGAGGCGTTTGACAGCGAGGGGCCAGATATCTTCGGGGGGCGTGTCGAATATCAGGGAGTGTGTGGCGGGGGCGACTACCCACATGTTGCGCAGAAGCTCGTCCTCGAGCTGTCCGGGTGACCAGCCGGCGTAACCCAACAGGAATTTGTGCTTCAGGTTGGGGATGGCCGCATGCTCGATAACGGCCAGCAGCACAGGATTGTAGCCCACATAGACGTTGGGGAGCAGTCGGGACGCCTCGGGACAGGAGTCGAAGTTGTGAAGGAGGAAGACGGCTTCGGTCAGCACCGGCCCGCCGAAGAAAATGGGCGTATCGACTTTGATCTCGTTCACCACCTCGCGCACGCTGTGCGGCAGCGGCCTGTTGATGATCAGCCCCGCCGTATGCTCCTCCTCGTAGTCCGTCAGCAGCACCACGGAATGGTTGAAGAAGGGGTCGTTGAAGTACGGGGTGGAGATCAGCAGCCGCCCCGCATCCGGCACGATCCCGGTGGGCTCAAAATCCAGAAAATCATTGTACATGTCCATTTTCCAAAATTTGCGCAAAGATACGATTTTTATCCTTAGCATTCATGAATTCTCGTCGCCCCAAAGTCTCAGGTCTTACGTCTTGCGTCCTAAAATCTTCTTTTTAAAACGATAATATCGTGTCTTGTAAATTTTCAATTAACATTCTTTAGCACATTTTGTGCAGTTTTTTGGACGGAATCAAACTTTTTGTATTTAGTATATTGCTGAACTATAGGTACTTGTGATGGCTCTTGTTAAAAATGCTTAAAAATGATGCCACCCTCTTGACAAGGGCGTTTTTCTGTTGTATCTTTGCATTGACAAAAACAAAATTTATTAACCTAAAACAAACAAACAATGAAATGCAAAGTACAATGGAAAATTCTATTGGCTATTCTGACGTTAATGTCAGGGAAAATGAGTGCTCAGCGAACAGAGGCGTTTGGGCAGTATCGCAAAACTCAAGACAGTCAGATTGAACAACTGCTGCGACAACAATATCAGGAGGTAAGCTCCTGGTTTGAGGAAGCTTACCGGCACTACCCGACGCTTCCGCGAGGGGTGTTGGAGGCGGTGGCGTTCCAATATACCCGCTTTGACCCGAACGTGCGGATGGACACGCTGGAGGCGGATCCCTCGGAAATTCCCCGTACCTATTCCATCATGGGGTTGACCCTCCATGGGAAGGGGTTTTTCCGGGAGAATGCGCGGCTGTTGGCGGCTCAAAGTCCGTATCCGCTGGATGCGATACTGTGGGATCCGGGAACGGCGGTCAAAGCCTACGCCTGCGTGTTTGCCCGAAAACAGCGGGAGTACGGCTGCTTTGGCGACTCTTTGGAACAGTATCGGCGTATCTTCGTGGATCTCTGCGAGTTGCCAATTCAGGACGGGCAGGGAGATGATTTCGCGATGAACAGCTTCCTTTATATGATATATTGGTTCCTGAGCGACCCGGATAACGCTGCCTATGGCGGGCCTGCGCGAAAGGTGGATTTCGAACGGCTGTTCGGGGACGAATATGCGCGGCTCCGGGGGGACAAGGCGGAGGTGCGGACGAATGACGGTGCCCGTTCCGGTACCGCCACGGACTATCCCGGCGCGATTTACAATCCCGCCGCGACGTGCAACTATACTTCCGGTAGGGGCGGGACGACCGTCACCGCGGTGACCATCCACTACACGCAGGGAACGTACTCGGGTGCCATCGCCTGGTTCCAGAACTGCAATGCGAAGGTCTCCGCCCATTACGTCATCCGCTCCATGGACGGGCAGGTCACCCAGATGGTGCGCGAAGCGGACAAGGCGTGGCATGTGGGGGTGGCCAATAGCTACACGATCGGCATTGAGCATGAGGCATACGGGGACATCGCCTCCTATTTCACCACGAACATGTATCAGTCGTCGGCGAACCTCGTGAAAGACATCTGCTCCCGCCGCAACAACATCAACCCGCGTCGTGTTTTCTATCGCGACACGCTGGATGACGGGACCGTGCTGAACTACGGTGTCCACAGTCTCGGAGGGGCTACCGCCTGCACGCAAATCCGGGGACACCAGCATTTCCCGTCCCAGACGCACACGGATCCCGGCCCTTACTGGAACTGGAATCTGTACTACAAGCTGATCAACGACAACCCTACGGTCACCTTGTTGACCTCGCAGACGGGCATCCTGACGGATTCCGGCGGTCAGACGGGCAATTACGGTGACGATGAACGGAAGCTGTACCACATCCATGTTGCGGGGGCGGACAGCATTGCACTGGAGTTCCAACAGTTCGACTTGGAGCCGGACTACGATTTCCTGTGGATTTACAACGGCGCTTCGGAGTTCTCCCCGTTGCTCGGGCGTTGGAACACCTACTCGCCGGGCCGTGTGGTGGCGGCAGGAGAAGACATGACGGTGGAGTTCCGCTCAGACTGCGCCACGACAGCCGCTGGCTGGAAAGCGCAATGGTCTGCCTGTCAGCAGTCTCCCGGCGGAGGTGGTGACGACGATGGTGGTGATTCTGGCGGAGGTGATGACCAAGAAGAGGAAGAGGACGATTCGGAGGAGGAACCACCGGTGGTGGACCACGCCAACCCGCAGACACAGATCAACCTCGACCAAACCCATTGGATCACGCGTGATTTTGACGCGACCTTCACAGATACGGATGACTCCGGCATCAAATGGGCCTTCTACCAGATTATGGAGTCCGACGGGGTGGGGTGGTACGCCCACGGCGACCAGGGCTTCCTCTGCGACAATTTCGACCATACTCTGAATCCGAACGTGTGGGTGAACAACACATCCAATCATTGGGCGGTATATGATGGTGCTTTGTGCCAAAACAATACCTCTACGGACTATTCTGGTGTAGCGGCACATTATAACGGCTCCGCACACACGGCCTATCTGTTCGACTTTTACCTGGAATTCAATGGCGGGGAGAAGTGCTCGTTCTTCTTCAATTGCAACAATGCCCCCTCCTTGACCTCCTTGTTTTCGGGGTATGAGGTCTGTTTCGACAAATCCAACCATGCCGTCAGCGTATATCGGCTCATATTGGGAGCCAAACGGCTGCTGAAGAAAAACGAACTGGTCTATTTTATGGATGAGACCTCCTATTTTTGCCGGGTCATCTATGACCATTCCAGCGGGGAAATCATCGTGATGCGGCACGGGAACAAGCTGTTGCGTACGGTGGACAATGTTCTGGCCACCACAACGGACTCCTATATCGGCTTTGTGACACGGCGCGCCTCGGTTTGCGTGGATAATCTGCGGGTATATGGCTCACGTACCTCGTCTGTCCATATCACGGTCGGCAATGCGAGTGCATGCAACATACAAACGCAAGCGGTACATGGGCTTGGACGTGCCAAGCTGAAGTCTGTTGTGGTGGACAGGGCGTACAAGTTCTCAACATTAGCGGAGAGGATGTTGCGTGTTGACTATACGGCCCCGCCCGCAGTTGCGGATATCACACTGCAGCTGAATTACGAAACACTGTTTGATGGCTCCCAGCAGGTGCATGTCTCCGCCTCGTGGCCCCCTTCTTCCGATGAACAATCCGGCGTCTGTCATTACTATTACCATAATTCCCCTTGCAACCATTGCCAGTGGAATCAGAACTGGACTGATAACATTACGTTGTTGTCCTGCCACGATTGTTACACCTATACGGCCGACCAAATTGTCTCTTTCAGCGTTATTGTGGAGAACATTGCTGGATTGCGCTCGCCTGCCACCACAAAAATGCTGGGTCAAAATATTAGTCAAAATGCTATGAAAAAGAATCCAAAAATACAATTCTCGCTCTATGGCGGAAAGAATTTGGTGATAGATTGTCCTTCAACAGATTCTGACTTTGAAGAGATTCGGAAACCGATACGCTATGATGTTTTTGACATGTCTGGCAGAAAATTGATGAGCGGTGAGTTTGCCGGGCACGCCACGGTTGAGTTGTCTCATTTGAGTGGAGGAATCTATCTGTTCCGCATCATGCGGGGCAACACGTTGCTGTCCACCGAAAAAATTGTGCTGCCAAACTGATTTTTTTCTATTTTCGCCGTTTGAAAAATTTTGGATTCTTATCATTGAAACAATCTGATTATGAGATATTTTGACAGTAAAGTGCTGGACAATCAACAGGTGGCTGAAGACATTTTTGTGCTACGTGTGGAACGCAATGGCGCGGAGGCGAAGGCGGGACAGTTCTATATGTTGAAGAGCTGGGACAAGGAGCTTACGTTGATGCGTCCGATCAGTGTTTTTAAGGCGGAAAAGGATGAACTGTGGTTCATGTACCGCCTGGTCGGTAAAGGCACCCAAATTCTGTCACTGTTGGAGAAAGGTGCGTCCATCAAGTTGCTGGGACCATGCGGGAACGGCTACCCCTGCGAGAAACTCTCAGGAAAAGTGGCTGTCGTCGGTGGTGGACTGGGTGTCCCCCCGTTGTGCGAGACGTCCAAACAGCTGACCCATGCCGGCGTCACGGTTGATGCTTACCTCGGCTTCCGGGATGTCCTTTTCGGCGTGGAGGATTTTGAGCCGTGGTGCGACAGTATCTTCGTCTCCACCGAAAAAGGAGAAGAGGGCTACAAAGGATTTGTCACGGATTTGCTGAAACCGGAAGGATACGATTGCGTGATCACATGCGGACCTGAAATCATGATGCGCAAGGTCGCCGCGATGTGCGCGGAAGCCGATGTCCCCTGTTACTGCTCGTTGGAACATCGGATGGCCTGCGGCATCGGCGCCTGCCTCGGCTGCAGCATCCGCACCCAAAACGGCATGAAACGTGTCTGCAAAGACGGTCCGGTCTTCCTCAGCACCGACCTGCTGTGGAATAGTTAGAAGTTAGTAGGTAATAAGATCTGCTGGAAGTGAAGCCAATAGCTAATAGCTAATAGCCAAAACCAAAGTCTAAGTCTAAGTTTAAGTCATAGTCATAATGGATAAATCAATCAATCTGTCAGTGAATATCGCGGGAGTCCCGTTTAAGAATCCGGTCATTGCCGCATCAGGGACTTTCGGGTTCGGCGAAGAGTATAATGAACTGTATGATGTCGGGTGTCTGGGCGGAATCTGCTCCAAAGGTCTGACCCTTCATCCGAAAGACGGGAACGAGGGCATTCGGGTCTGGGAAACGGCCTCCGGGATGATGAACAGCGTGGGATTGCAGAATCCGGGCGTCGAGTATTTCATCGCGAATGATATTCCCTTGATGCGCCGTTTTGGGAATGTGCTGATTGCCAATATGGGCGGTCACAGTTTGGAAGATTATGTCACCGGCGCTTCAATGCTTTCCGCTGCCGATATCGACATGCTGGAACTGAACATCTCCTGTCCGAATGTGAAGAGTGGCGGCATGGCTTTCGGCATCAAAGCGGATGTGGCGCACGATGTGGTCAAAGAGGTGCGTGCGGTCTGCAAGAAACCCTTGATAGTCAAGTTGTCCCCGAATGCGGAGAACATTCTGGAAATGGCCAAGGCGTGTGAAGATGCCGGTGCGGACGCGCTTTCGCTGGTCAACACGTTCCAGGCCATGGCCATCGACATACGCAAACGGAAACCGGTCTTCAACAATGTCTATGCCGGACTGTCGGGCGCGGCCATCAAGCCAATCGCGCTCCGCATGGTCCATTCAGTGTGCAAACAGGTCCACGTTCCTGTGATCGGGATTGGCGGAATTTACACGGCGGAGGATGTTCTCGAATTCATGATGGCGGGTGCCAGCGCCGTGCAAATCGGCACCGTGAATTTTAACGACCCGCTCGCAGGCAAGAATGTGCTGGAGGATTTGTCCGCACTCTGCCGGCGTGAGGGAATTGTTGACATAAACGAAATCAAAGGGATATGCTAAATCGTTTTCGGAATTTATGGATGCTGCTCATTTGCATGGGCTTAACCGTTTATGGCTACGGCCAGTCGTCGGCCACGCAGCCGCCTAACCCGGGATTCGAGAATTGGCCCGGCAGCGAGACCAGCTCCCCTGCGGGATGGCATTCTTACGACGAGGCCTCAGGAATCTTCGCCAGCACCGTCTCCAACAAAAGCGGCGGTGACCAGCCCTCCCTGCAACGGGTCAGCGGCCGTTTCGGGAAAAACGCCGTGGTGATCCGCTGCAACAAGGTCATCGGGGTCGCGGCCAATGGCGCGCTGACGTGCGGACGCGTGTGCATGGCGGCGATGGGCGCCTCCAGTCCGAAAAACTACTGCTTCACCGACAGGGCGAACGGCTATGCCTACAAGTTCACCGCCCGTCCGGATTCGGTCTATTTCTGGGCCAAGTTCAAAATGAAAGGGAATGTGACAGCTTCCGCCAAAGCACATCTGCACACCGACTGTGACTTCCGGGATTTTGTGGATATCGGCCAGCCGTCGGACATCGCCTCCGCGATTTTCTATTTCCAGGACAAAGGGAACGGCCAATGGCATCAGTACAGGCAGGCATTCAAGGCATTCGCCTCCCCGCAAAAGGCCACTGCGGAACAAGCTCCAATTCCAACGCTCAACAACTGGACCCGTCGGCCAAGCTACCTGCTGTTCTCTTTTACCACAAATCGTTATGTGATGAAAGGAACTAAGGGGGACGCGCTCTACATCGACAATATCCAGTTTATTTACAACAAGAAACTCTCCATGCTGTATATTGACGGGATGGAACTTCCTGACTTTTCCGGTGATTTGCAGGATTATGTCTGCTTCTATGATCCAAAATCATCACCTCTGTTGCCGTTGGTTGAGGCCTCCACTGAATCACCAAGGGCGGAAGTGTCAATCCGACAAGCTACACCGACAAATCCTGTGGCAGAAGTGACGGTATTACATGACGATGTGATTATGGGTGCAGCGTCGCCTAAAGTGTATCGGATTCTGTTTCTTCCGAGAGTGTCCACTTCGGTGGCACTGTATAACAACTGATCCCGTAACCAAGAGGGACTTGTTACAATAAAATCAAAATATGTGCGTTTGTTGATGAATATTGTTTAGTAAACCGAAAAAAATGAGAAATATTAGAATGAAATCCGTATTGCTGTTCCTGGCATCCGTCTTGACCTTGAATTTGTGTATGCTTGGAACAGCACAAGCGCAAGTTGCGTTAGGCATAAAGGTTGCCGGCAACAGGGTGAATTATCAAAAACTCACAAAAGGGGATTTTGGACTGGAAACAGGACTCTTTATGCGTTTGGGCCAGAATTTCTACTTCCAGCCTGAAGTGAATTATGCATTTAAGAATTCAACGTTCATGGATGATGCCAATGATATTTCATCCACGAATGAACAATTAAAACAACACTTTGTGTCCGTTCCTGCATTGTTAGGATACCACTTCATCAACAAGGAAAATTTCAAGTTCCACCTGACACTTGGTCCCCGCTTTGATTTCAGGATCTCTGACAATTTGGAGGGTACTGACTGGAATGCCAATTCGTTGCAATGGGGTGCGCAGGTCGGTTTAGGATTTGATATATGGCGTTTTACACTTGACGCAAATTACTGTTTTGCTGCAGATAATTTCCATAACACGATTACAACTGTAACCCAAACAAAATTTGTCAACACGATCATTGTATCTTTGGGTTTCAAAATCCTCAAATAAACGTTTCTGTTCCTTGGATGATTTTTTTTGTTGAGTCACCCAAGATTTTGTCTTCAAAATACGTTTGTAAAAATGAAAGAGCAGTCGGAAGTGTTGCAGTGGGTCGAGGATTGCCGCTTGGGCAGTACAAGAGCGCAACATAAGCTGTTCAGGCATTTTTACGGCAGTGTCATGAGTGTGTGCATGCGCTATGCCGGCAATACGGATGAGGCTGCCGATATGCTCAACGAGGGGTTCTTGAAAGTGTTTTCTAACCTCCATAAATATGAAAACTCAGGTTCTTTTGAAGCGTGGCTGAAACGTGTGGTTTGCAACTCCGCACTGGATTTCCGGCGAAGATATGACAAGAATGTCGAATTTGTGGAGATAGATAAGGTCCAGGATTCCAATCTTTCTGATTATAATGTGAACGACGCCATGTCGAAGATTTCATCGGACGAGATTGTCGCTTTGATCCAGCAGTTGCCGCCAGTGACACGAACGGTGTTTAACATGTTCGTATTCGAGGGCTTCTCCCATAATGAGATTGCACAGCAATTGAACATTTCGGAAAACACTTCAGCATGGCATGTGAATAATGCCAGGAACCGCCTCAAGGAAGCCTTGAAACATTATGATAATGAATGATATGACGGATTTTGACAAATTGATTAAAGAGAAAGCAGAACAGGCGACCTATCCATACGACGAAGCCGCATGGAGACAGTACAAACACAAGGCCGGCCTGCGAAGCGGATACACTAAATATTGGGTGATCGGAGCCTCCTCTGTCTTGGTGGCAGGTGCCATTCTCCTGCTCAAGCCGAATCGTCAGATTCAGCCAAGCTCTGAAGAACCGGTACAAACCACTTTGGTTACGAATGATTCTGTAGTGGCCACTCAGGAACCTCATGCAGATGAGTTAGAAGACACGAAGACACGGCAGGCCAGTCACAAAACTAAGGTGAGTTCGACACAGACGTCCCATAATCAGACAGATACACTCAAGGAAGAAAACTCTAGAGTGGTGAAAGGCAAGTCTGAAGGCTCAAGGAAGGTGGTCTATGGGAAGCCCGTGGTCATAGATGTGGACACGATCACAAGGATGGTTCCTACGGACGAAGAGTTGGAAAAAGGGCACAGCCGTTTATACTGATTTGGATTTTTCCAAAGTAGTAAACAGGCCTTCAACCTTCAAAAAAAAAGCACCGTGATATCACGGTGCTTTTTTTTTTATTTCATACTAGTTGTTAGAGGATTTTCGCAGAAAGCTTGATCGTACGGATAGGATTTGCGGGATCGTTGGTGATGACATCAAGGGTTGCATTTTGCATGCTCGCACGATTCGGGGCTTTAAGCGTAATAGTGATTTCGGCGGTACCGCCAGCGGGGATCGTCATCATGTTGGAAGTGGCGCTGAACATCGGGACACTGGATTCCAGATTTCTGATGATCAGAGGAGACTTTCCTGTGTTCTGCACGCGGACGGTTTCAGATTTGGAGGTGTTTTTCATCAGGTTGCCCATGCTTAGGGAATCGGTGGAGATTACACAGACAGGAGCGTTCTTGAGTTGTTTTGCTGACAATTTGGAGAAGTCTTCTTTGATGTTGTTTGCGTAGTGGAGGCGTTTTACAGGCTCAAGTGAGTCGTTGGTCTGGAAAATGACCATATCTTTCATCTGGCCGAAAGCGTTACGCTTTGAAGCATCGTATTTCAACACGACGAACCCTTCTTGTCCAGGCAGCAGTTCAGCACCGAAGTTGCGGTAAATCTCGGAAATGTAATCCTGCTTTTTCTCAAGAGTGAAAGTCACAGGTTTTGTCCAGAAATTGCGGACATAGAACGTGTCGTTAACCGTCTCGGTGTTCAACAGGTTGTGGGCGACGTTGGGCTCTTTGATGCGCAACATGCCGGAGGTCTTCGTATATCCAGCTTTTTCAAACTCTGTGGGGGGGCGTTTGATAACCTCACCTTTGATGAAAATCATGTGGGGAGTGGCTTTCTCGTTTTCTATGAAACGAGGCTCGTTGGTTGTGACACGGATATTTTTGTTGAAGATGCCGGGTCTGTTGTAAGGGTTGTAAGTGGCTTCGATATAGCCTTGTTCGCCGGGGGCGATGGCTCCTTTAGTGTAGTTTGCCGCTGTACAGCCGCATCCGGGACGCACATTGGTCAGCTCCAGAGGCTCATTTCCAACATTGGTGAAAATGAACTTTCCTGTCACTTTGCCTCCTTCTTCTTTGATCTTACCAAAATCGAAGGTGGTGTTCTCAAACTTGATTTCTGGTTGGGCGATGCACACTATGCATGTCAGAACCGCTAACAATAATAAACTTAACTTTTTCATTGTCAATTACTTTTTGTAGTTTTTTTATTATTTTTATTCTTTTATATACCTGATTTTTTAAGCCGGCAAAGATACAATTTTTTCACCGAATTCATTCAGATTAATACCATCAAAATTACCCGATGACATCAAAAGCAGCACTGAATGATGCCAGTCGATGTTTAAAAGATTGTTTTTCAATGTGTTGGAATCGTTGAATGTCATTAAATCCTCACGTTGAAACGCCTTGAAAATCATGTCGGGGGAGATCGGTGGGAGCTTTTTGTGCTGAACGGCGGCCGGAGAATAGTAAACCATTGCGATGTCTGCTTCGTCCATCGCGTGCTGATACTGCTGCAGGAATTCCCCTGTGAGACTGCTGAAAGTATGCAGCTCCATGCAGGCCACCAGTTTACGGTCGGGGTACTGCTCCCTCACGGCGTTGATGGTGGCTTTCAGCTTGGAAGGGGAATGCGCGAAATCCTTGTACACGGCGCATTCGTCGTTCTTTGCAACCAACTCCAGTCGTTTTGAAGCACCCTTGAAGGTGGCTATGGCTTCGTAGAATTGCGCATCAGAGAGTCCCAACGCATTGCATGCCAAGCGTGCGGCGTTGATGTTCATGAGGTTGTGCTTGCCGAAAATTTGCAAGGGGATGGCGGCTCCTTCAGTTTTGAGGTATGTGATCCCGTTTTCAATGTAGTAAGGATGGATTCCGTATGGTTTGCAGGTCGTGTTTGTGATTTTTTCACCAAGTTTTCGAAGCTCGGTATCTTCTTGACAATAAATCAGTTGCCCGTCCTGTGGGATCATTTTGGCGAAAATCTCGAATTGCTGCACATAGTTTTCGAATGTGGGGAATACGTTGATGTGGTCCCAGGCTATGCCACTGATGATGCCTATAGTCGGCTGATAGACATGGAATTTCGGACGGCGGTCGATAGGGGAGGTGAGGTATTCGTCCCCCTCGATAATCATCATTTTGGCAGTGTCAGACAGGCGTACCATCACCTCGAAACCATCCAGCTGCGCCCCCACCATGTAGTCGCAGTCGATGTGATGGTGCTGCAACACGTGGATAATCATGGAGGTGATGGTGGTTTTGCCGTGGCTTCCACCGACCACCACACGTGTCTTATCCTTGCTCTGTTCATAGAGATATTCGGGATAGGAGTAAATCTTGAGGTTTAACTCTTTGGCTTTCAGCAATTCCGGATTGTCTTCCCGTGCATGCATACCCAAAATGACGGCATCCAGATCCGAAGTGATTTTTTCAGGATGCCAACCGATATCTTGTGGTAGGATTCCATATTTTGCCAGACGTCCTTTTGCCGGGTCAAAAATCTCATCATCTGATCCAGTGACATCGAAACCTTTGATTTTCAATGCGATGGCGAGGTTGTGCATCGCGCTCCCGCCTATGGCGATAAAATGTACTTTCATGTTTTTTTTGAATTGCTTTTGTAAGACTTGCAAATAACGAAAAAGTTGAATTTTTATTACACGTTTTTTTCACATTCCCCTTTGACCACATCATTTCCAATCACCACGATTTCCGCACGAAGCGTTCAAGGATTAGGGGAGAGATTTCATCAGTTTGATTTTTTTTCCAGTGAATGCTTTTTTTTATAATTTTGCACGGTTGAGTATTGAATTATTAAATTATTGAATTTCAGTTCTATATGTCAAATAAACAGATGCGTGTTGAACAGATTGGACGTGAAGTCTTGCGATTGAGTTTTACTTGTCTGCTATTGGTTGGGATAATGGTCTTTTCGGCAGGATGCGGGAAGAAACACCGGAAAAACACGGCGAATGGTGTCTTTGAGGCCACGGAAATTATTGTTTCCTCCGAAAGTAATGGAAAAATGTTGAATTTCGACATTGAAGAGGGGCAGACGTACGAGGCAGGTACTCTGCTGGGCTGTATTGATACTTTCCAGACCTATCTGCAAATCAGGCAGCTGGAATCTTCCATTAACGCAACTTTGGCCCGTCGTCCGAACATGCCTTCCCAAATGCGCGTATTGGAGGACAAGCTGGCAACCCTTGGCAAGGAGGAACGTCGTGTCCAGAATCTGTTGAAAGCCGATGCTGCCAGTACCAAACAGCTGGAGGACATCCAGGCGGAGATCAACATCACCCAAAGCCAGCTCGCCGCTCAAAAGTCCGCCCTCTCCATTCAGGACCAGTCCATCCTCGAGGAGGTGGAGGCGATGCGCTTCCAGTTGCAACAATTGGAACACGCCATGGATAATTGCAAGATTAAAGCTCCGATTACAGGCACAATTATCAACAAATATATAGAAACCAATGAGTTGGCATACGCAGGGAAACCGCTTTTCAAGATAGCCGACATCACCAATATGTTCATCAAAGTCTATGTGACGGAAGATATGCTGGCATCTATCAAACTGAACCAGGATGTGCTCGTGCATCTCGACAGCTATTCCCAAGATAATGACAGTAAGAAAAAAGACAAAAATTCAAACGGAATCACATTTAACGGCAAAGTGACATGGATTTCCCCGAAAGCTGAATTTACACCCAAAATGATTCAGACCAAGGAGGAACGCACGAATCTCGTCTATGCCGTGAA
Source organism: uncultured Bacteroidales bacterium (assembly GCA_900315245.1). Taxonomy (GTDB): domain Bacteria; phylum Bacteroidota; class Bacteroidia; order Bacteroidales; family WCHB1-69; genus F23-D06. The sequence continues at coordinate 53,544 of OMYJ01000006.1, read as the reverse complement.
AGTGAATTTCCTCAATGATGGTTCCGCCAAAATCGGTATGCCTGGGGATGTGGAATTCAAGTAAATCCCTGAGTAAAACCACGTTTCGATGCCTAATGCAATCTGTATAGAGTCTGTCAGCAAAACATACGATGGAGCTGTTCGCGCACTCCAGCATGTTACCTTTGATGTTTTGGAGAACGAGGTTTTCGGATTGGTCGGCCCGGACGGAGCGGGCAAATCCACGCTTTTTAATATCCTCACCTCTCTGATTTTGCCCGATGAAGGCAAAATTTCCATGTTGGGCTATGATGTGGTGAAAGACTACAAAGAGATTCGGCGCGTAATCGGATACCTGCCAGGTACATTCTCATTGTATCCGGATCTCACAGTGCAAGAGAATCTTGAGTTTTTCGCTGTGATGTACAAAAGCAGCATCCGTGCTAACATGCGATTGATCAGCCCGATATGGAAACAGCTGATGCCTTTCAAAGATAGAAAGGCAGGCAAGCTGTCTGGCGGCATGAAACAGAAACTGGCGTTGTGCTGCGCCCTGATCCATCGTCCGCGCATCCTTTTTCTGGACGAACCAACAACGGGTGTTGACCCCGTTTCCCGCAAGGAGTTTTGGGATATTCTGCGCTCCATTAAGAGTCAAGGCATAACTGTCGTGGTCTCCACGCCCTACATGGATGAGGCCACCCGTTGCGACCGTATCGCCATGATTCAAGATGGGGTTGTCTTCAAAATAGATACTCCGGCCAATATTATCCAACAATTCAAAGGCCATCTTTATTCATTCAAATCTGAGAATATTTTCTCCCTGTTGCAGGTGATGGAGTCTTGTCCGTTGAATTGTATCTATTACCCGTATGGTGAGTCGTGCCATATCGTTTTTTATGATGATATCTCAACCGCACTTCCTGCGTTTCAAGAGTTTATGCAGCAGAATTCGCTGAACATTTTGGAGATCATCCCAATCGAACCCTCTGTCGAGGACTGTTTTATTGAGATTGTCAAAAAGTCCGTATAGCTTAAAGTGTTACATTAAACATCCTGCTTTAATATGATGACAATCACATTGTTGGGTACTGGTACTTCGCAGGGTGTCCCTGTGGTGGGATGCCAATGTGAAGTGTGCCGCTCCGCGGATCCACGCGACAATCGTTTGCGTACCTCGGCCTTTGTGGAAACTGACGGGGTGAACTTGCTCATCGACACGGGTCCCGACTTGCGTCAGCAGCTCTTACGCGAACATATCTCGCATGTTGACGCGGTTCTGGTCACGCATGAGCATAAAGACCATCTTGCAGGGCTTGACGACATCCGGCCTGTCTATTTCATGCAAAAACAACCGATGGACATTTATGCGATGCAGCGCGTGCTCTCGGTGGTGCGAAAGGACTTCGACTACGCCTTTAAGGACAATCCATATCCTGGTGCCCCCTCATTTCAGCTTCACCCCGTAAGGTTTGACCGCTTTTTTGTGAAAAATGTCGAAATCCAGCCTATTCAAGTGCGTCATTTGACCCTTCCCATATTAGGGTTCCGCATCGGGACTTTTGCCTACATTACCGATGCGAGTTTTGTGGCGGATTCTGAACTGGCATATCTTCAGGATTTGGATGTGTTGGTCGTTAACGCTCTACATCACGAAAAACACTATTCCCATTTCAACCTGGAGCAGGCGTTGCATTTCGTGGACGTTGTCAAACCCAAACACGCCTATCTGACCCATGTATCCCATCACATGGGATTATATGCCGATGTGGAGAAAACCTTGCCCCCTCACGTGACATTAGGTTACGATGGATTGAAGATCACAATAGATAGATAGAGACCACTTTGCGTTTCCGTATTGTTTTTTGGGTGCGAAGATTCCAACATTCGATTTGCACCACATACATTCCTGCCGGGGCGGACTGGTTTCGGTCGTCAAGGCCATCCCATCGGAATCTTGCAGACGTTCCGCACAACATATTGTTTGTCAGATGCTTTACAGGGTGACCACGGTTGTTGAAGATGACGATGCTTACGCGGTTTTCCTCTTCGGTGAAAGTACATAGCACCTCTGCATAATCCTCATAGCCGTCGTTGTCAGGAGAAAACACCTCGGGATTGATTTCAAATTCATTGTGCTCCAAAGTGTTGCCGCTTTGCGAGTTTTCATATCCAGGTGTTCCGAACCCCGCGCTTTCCGCAGCTGAACGCCAGTTGTTTTCGTCTTGGGTGGGCATGTCCGGATATAGTCGTTCCAAGCTCACCCCTTTGCTGGTCAGCAGTTTCGGGTAGTGCATCTCCTCGGTATAGCAGAACCGATCTATGGATTGCAAACTTCTGTCAGTCAAGTGGATAATTCCCTTGCTGATGGCGAAGTCGGGGAGCGAGTCGCATTCCACCAGCCGTTTCTCGTCTTTGCAAACATACTGCTGAAGGGTGACGTTTTTCTGTTTGCACAAAGCCACATACGTCTTGGGGTGCAGTTGCCATCCTTTGGAAACGGCTGCAACCGCCTTTTGCGGCAAGGTGTCGCCGCCGTATCCGACTTTTACATCCTTCAAGTCAATGATGCGGTTGGAACGGTTGTAGATTTCCAAGTAATCCGCATTTCCGTTGTCAATCGGATTTGTTAATATCTCGTTGATTACCAAATCGAAAGGCTCTGGCGGGGCGGCTTTTCCAAATGGGATGCGGTCATCAATTTGATACGTGTTTCCTCCGCAGTCAGTGAGTGTGCCGGAAAGAAGCAGCTTGTAGTCCGTGTTTGGCTGGATCGCAGTTCCAAACCGGATGTCCAACGACGAGAATTCTGGCGGTACTTCCTTGATGTTCAGAATGGTAAGTGGCGGCTCGGTGCGGAATTTCCCGTCATTCTCCATAATATCGGCGGACATTGTTTTCGAGAAATGGACACGCAAGGTCGTGGAATCAGGCATCGTCACCCCTGTGATGAACGGTATGCTGTTAAAATTCAATGTGTTGCAGATGGAGTTTGATTGCCCAGGAGTACCGCCGATCGGGCTTGTGGAGGAGTTCCAGTTTTCGCTTCCCACACACGGCCAGTTCGCATCAATCATTTCCAATGCCCATCCGCCTTCCTGTTTGATGGCTTCAGTGTGCCAAGACTTGCTATAGCTCACATAATGAATCACTTCGTCGTGCTGGTTGTAAAGGGTCAGCTGTTGCCCTCCGTCGGTGAGCGCCAGTGATGACAAAGTGAAAATATGATCGCAGAAGGGCGTGAAATTTTCCAGATTTTTTTGCGCGATGAGTACTGCGTAACCACAGCTGTCAATCGTCATGTCGGGGAGGTCTTTGACGGTGTTTCCCAGCTTCAGTCGCCAACCATGCAGGGTGCAAGGGTGGGGGAGACGGTTGTGGAGTTCAATGTACTCCACCGCCGGCAGTCCGATTTCGGGTGTCGGCTTGGCCATGATTTCGCTGATAGTAATGTCATAACGATTTGGTTCTGAGTATGTTTGGCTCAGAATGTCGTTTTGGGTCAACAGGACAGATGCCGTAAGCAATAATGCTTTCAAAGTTTTTTTGATCATACCGTTTTTTGTTTTCTGTTTATGTCTGCAAAAATACTACATTTGCAGGCTGAAATCAAGTATTGTTGATAACTTTTTAAAAATAAATCAAGAAATTATGAAAATTGCTCTTGTCGGAGCCACTGGATTAGTGGGTGGCGTAATGCGTAAAGTGTTGGTGGAAAGAGGGTTCGAAGATTGTGAGTTCATTCCTGCCGCTTCTTCAAAATCGGTCGGGAAGTTGTTAACATTTGGTGGCCGCGAGGTCGCCGTCGTGTCCGTGGAGGATGCCATTTCGCAACATCCGGACTTCGCCATCTTCTCGGCAGGCAGTGCCGCTTCGTTGGAGTATGCGCCCAAGTTCGCTGCTGTCGGTACCGTGGTCATCGACAACTCCGCCGCTTGGCGCAGCGACCCGAAGATTCCGCTCGTGGTGCCCGAAATCAACGGCGATGTCATCACCCCGAATGACAAAATCATCGCCAACCCGAACTGCTCCACCATCCAGATGGTGATGGCGTTGGCACCGTTGCACAAACGCTTTGGAATCAAACGGTTGGTGGTTTCGACTTACCAATCGGTCACGGGCACTGGCAAGAAGGCCGTGGATCAGCTGATGAGTGAGCGTGCGGGGCTTCCCTGCGATCCCGCCTATCCGCATCCCATCGATATGAACCTTTTCCCTCATGGCGGCTCTTTCACCGATGACGGTTATACCACCGAGGAAATCAAGCTGTTGAATGAGACTCGTAAGATATTGAGGGATAATAACATCCAAGTTACTGCAACCGTTGCCCGCGTGCCCGTCACAGGAGGCCATTCCGAGGCGGTGAACGTGGAGTTCCGTCAGGGTTACGATTTGGCGGAAGTCTATGAGTTGTTGAACGACATGCCAGGTGTGAAGGTGCTGGACGCTCCTGCAGAGAATGTCTATCCGATGCCGAAATACGCTGAGGGACAGGACGATGTCTTCGTGGGCCGTATCCGCCGCGACTTCTCCCAACCCAACACGCTGAACCTCTGGGTGGTGGCCGACAACCTGCGCAAAGGCGCTGCGACGAATGCGGTGCAGATTATGCAGTATATTATGACGATGAAGTGATGAGACGATGGAAGGCGATGAATATTCGTGTCTCGTTTCATTCTGTTCTTGCGATGTGGAGGTTCCGTTTGGCTGGTCAATGTCTCGCTTTTCCGTTATAGCGGTGAGTATCGACAATATATGTGTTTTTTGTTAGAGGAGGGAGTCCGAACGGAATCCTGTCTTGCAAGGGCTAGTTCTGACAGAATTGTCGAGCTTCCATCAATCAGTATGAGCAACCAAAGCGCAGATCTCCTCCTCTGTCAACCCGGTGATTTCCGCCACGAGGTCTGGGGCGAAATCCTTGGCGAGCATTTTGAGGGCGAGTTGGCGTTTGGTGTTGACCTCTCCTTGCAGCAGTCCTTCTTCGCGACCTTCCTCTCTCCCCACTTCGCGTTCGCACATCATCGACTCCCGTACATCGTCGTATTCCAACACACTCGTCACATATTCTTTTTTTTCCATTTCATTAAGGTTTGATATTCGACACTCTTCGTAAAACCGTTGGTAAACCGGGTCCATCCTTAGAACTTCATCCTCGCTGATGTCTGCCACATGGGTGAGCATGTAGAGCCATAGGTTCTTCTCATTGGTGAGGTCCAGTGTTTCCAACTGCGCGGCAAATTTACACAATTCTACAAAACACCAAACATTTTCTTTAGAAAATATTTCATTGTCGTCATCTTTAGGGTAAATCTTCCAAAGAAACCTACTTTTGCCCTTGAATTCGGGCATGTCTTTCTCCATAAAGCTGAGAGAAAACACTTTCGGCACGGTTGCATACACCGTGTCACCGATTTTCACGCCGCTGATTGTGGAGTGGCTGTGATATGCCCGCAACCGCCTGACAAAGAACAACTGCCGCTCACGCTGCATCTCTATGATGATATGGTCGCCGTTCTGCGTTTTGCAGTGAATGTCCAGACGAACCTTTTTCTTCCCCGGCAGCAGTCCGACCTGTTCTGACGAGATGAAAGTGATGTCGCTGATCACGCCCGTGTCGTCACTCATGAAAGTGTTGAGGAGATGAACAGTGATGTCTTTAGTCCGCTCCATTCCGAGTAGTCGTTTGAAGCCGAAATCGGAGAGCGGATCTATAAACACAAGCCCCCGTTCTGTAATGATAGTCTCCACCTGCTCGGGAGTCAGGTCAATCCGTCTGTTGTTTACCTCGTCTGCCAATGATTCTGTTTTAGACTTTCTTTTTGTTTTCTTTTTCGACATTTTTTTTGTTTAGGTTTGTTGTTTTGTTCGTTCTGGTCTGACGGTTGTCCGTAGAGACGCTCCAATACCCGTTCCTACTACCGCGGCACAACATGTCCTTCTTCCAACCGTGTTTCCGATGGCAAAGATACAACAAAACATCCCGTTTGTCAAGGGTTTTGCGTATTTTTTTTTCTCGCTTGGAATCAATATTTTACAAATTTGACGTTAACTATTAGTCTTGTGATTGTAAATTTTAGAGTCGTGATTTCGCGGGAAAATGAGAGGATGGCACGATGAAGGGACTATGGAGGTCAATGAAAGGGTGATGACATGATGGCCAGGATGTCGTGTCGTTCGCGATGCGGCCTGAGGGCTAAAGGACTCGGTAGTAATTCCAAATAATGAAAGGAGCATAATTCACAGCCACTTTTTTCGTTTGCCCGTTGATACGATATTTTTTGTAATTTTGCAAACTTATATTATCGGGTTATGAAAAGAACTTTTTTACTGATTATCGGATTGTTGCTCGCTGTTTCTTTGTTTGCGCAACAACCTTATAATAAGGCTGTTATCGGTTTTTACAATGTGGAAAACCTTTTTGATACGATTGACGACCCTGTCAAGAACGATGAACAGTTCCTGCCGGATGGCGATTATCGTTGGAATACCTCACGTTACAATGCCAAGTTGCAAAGTCTTTCCAAGGTGATTGCTGAAATCGCCAAGATTGACGGCGGTTTGGTGGTGCTGGGCGTCTCCGAAATCGAGAACGAGAAGGTGTTGCTGGATTTGGCCGCCACAGATCTTCTGAAACCTTACCATTTGTCAGTCTGCCATCACGAGTCGCCTGACCGTCGCGGCGTGGATGTGGCTTTCTTCTACGACGCGTCTCGTTTCAAGATTTTGAACACCAGGGCTTTCCCGACGATTGTGCCGAACAACCCCGACTTCATCACCCGCGACCAATGGCTGATGACGGGCGTGCTGGACGGCGTTGATACATTGGACATTGTCGTTAACCACTGGCCTTCCAAGTCGGGCGGCGAGAAAAGAAGCCTGCCGGGACGCATGGCTGCCGGACAGCTCGGTCGCCAAATCGCTGATTCCGTGCTGCAATCCCGTCCCAACGCGAAGTTCATCTACATGGGCGACCTCAACGATAACCCGACCTCCAAGTGCATCTTGGCGGAGATGAACACGAAAACCAAACCCGAAAAACTCACACAATACGACCTATACAACCCGATGTGGAAGCTCTTCCGCGACGGACTGGGCTCATACGCCTACCGCGACTCCTGGGAGATGCTCGACAACATCATCATCTCCGGCGGCCTTGTGAACGCTAAGGCCGGCACCTACAAATTCCGTTCCGCCCATATCTTCAGAAAAGACTTCCTGTTTACGAAATCGGGATCCTATATGGACTACCCGTTCCGCACCTTCGCGGGCGGCAACTACCAGGGTGGCTATAGCGACCACCTGCCGGTGTATATTGTGTTGACGCGATGAAGGACGATGATACGATGATACGATGAAGCGATGAAGCGATAAAATGATATGATGAAATAATTCATTGAGCAGCCCTGAAAGGGCAAGATTTTAATAACCCCATATAAGCGAAGCGCAGTGTGGGGTGAATGTGAAAGAATAAAACAACAACAATAATTATGAAACGACTGGTTATTATTCCGACTTATAAGGAGAAAGAGAACATCGAGAACATCATCCGGGCGATTTATGACCTGATTGATGTCCATATTTTGATTATAGATGACAATTCGCCGGACGGCACCGCGGACATTGTGAAGTCGCTGATTCCGGAGTTTGAGGGACGGCTGTTCATTGAGGAACGTACAGGCAAGCTCGGTTTGGGAACCGCTTATATCCACGGGTTCAAGTGGGGGTTGGCACGGGGTTACGACTATATGTTTGAGATGGACGCCGATTTCTCACACGATCCGCACGACCTGCAACGCCTGTATGACGCTTGCGAGACGCAGAATGCCGATGTTGCCATCGGTTCCCGTTACTGCCAGGGTGTCAACGTGTTGAACTGGCCGATGGGGCGTCTGCTGATGTCATACTACGGCTCCGCGTACGTGCGCACTGTCTTGGGCGTGCCCGCGAAAGACACCACCGCCGGCTTCATCTGCTACCGCGCTGATGTCCTCAACTCCATTGATTTCGACAAGATCAAACATATCGGCTATGGTTTCCAAATTGAGATGAAATTCACCGCATGGAAACTCGGTTTCAAGATTGTGGAGGTTCCTATCATCTTCAAAGACAGAACTTTGGGCGTGTCCAAGATGAGCTCCGGCATCTTCCGTGAAGCCATTTTCGGCGTCATCGGTCTCAAAATCCGCAGCTGGTTCCGGAAATGGGAACGCGTCGATAACCGCGCCAAATTAATTAAGAATTAATTGTAGGGGCGAATAATCATTCGCCCCTACTTCAATAACCAATAACCAATAACCCATAACCATTACAAGAATGGAATATTTCGTGGCAAAAACGTTCGCCGGTCTGGAGACGGAACTTTTGAAGGAACTGCACGCGCTGGGTGCCAAGAATTGCGAGAAACTCAGTCGTGCCGTGGCTTTCGAGGGCGACATGGAGATGCTGTACCGGGCGAATTACTATTGCCGCACCGCATTGCGCATATTATGGCGGCAAAAACGGTTCACTTTCAAGAGTAACCGCCAGTTTTACGAACAGATTTTTGATTTTCCCGCCGAAGAGTACCTTTCTCCTGACGGGACGTTGGCCGTCCACGCCACGATTGTCGATACCATCTTCAGCACACCGTTGTACGCTTCCGTTTTGGCCAAAGACGCCATCTGCGACCGCTTCAGAGACCGTTTTGAGCGTCGTCCTTCAGTGGATAAGGAATACCCTGACGTGCAGTTCCATCTGCATATCTACAAGGACGAGGCGCAGCTGTTCATGGACAGCTCCGGTGAGTCGTTGCACAAGCGCGGTTACAAGGTGCGCAACCATCCCGCCCCGCTGAACGAGGTGGTGGCCGCCGCCATGGTCATGAAGAGCGGCTGGAGCGGCGACTGCGATTTCATCGACCCTATGTGCGGGGGCGCGACCCTGCTCGTCGAGGCGGCCATGCAGGCGCTGAACATCCCCGCCGGTTTCTACCGCCGCGAGTACGGATTCTACCAGTGGAAGAATTTCGACCGTAAGCTTTGGAAGAAAGTGCGCGACGAGGCGGATATCAAAGATGATGTGGACATTAACTTTTACGGTTCTGACATTGACGGCCGTTTCCTCGACATTGCCCGTGCGAATGTGCAAAAGGCTCGTTTGCAGGATTTTATCATCTTGGAGCGACAGGATATCCGTCATTCTTCACCGGAGAATGTACCCTCTGTGGTGATGATGAACCCGCCCTATGGGGAGCGTCTTTCGGTAGATGACATCAATACCTTGTATCAGGAAATCGGTGACACGCTGAAGAAACGTTATGCAGGATGTAAAGCGTTCATTATCAGTTCTGATATTGATGCTCTGAAGCATATCGGCTTGAAACCGGCTCACAAGTGGCCGATGTTGAACGGCTCGTTGGAGTGCATGTTTCAGGAATATGAGTTGTTCGCCGGAGATCGCAAACAGTTTGTAACCAACAAAATGCGGAAAAAATGAGACGGGGATTCTATATCATCATGTTGCTTTTGTCCGTGACGCTTTTTGGCCATGCGCAGAGCAAATACAGCAACGAATTCCTTTCGTTGGGTTTGGGTGCGCGTGGACTGGGCATGGCGAACACGATGTGTGCGCTGACGGATGACGTGACCTCCGCCTATTGGAATCCCGCAGGGTTGACCCGTATGGACAAGCGATACCAGTTAGCTTTGATGCACGCCGAATATTTCGCAGGCATCGCCAAATATGACTACGCGGGTCTCGGTTTCAAAATCGATTCGAACCAGTCGGTGGCATTTTCATACATCCGCTTCGGTGTCGATAACATTATGAACACCACGCAGCTCATTGACGATCAAGGGAATGTGGATTACGACAGAATCACCTATTTCTCGTCCGCCGACAACGCTTTCTTGTTGAGCTATGCATACGCGTTTCCGCAGGTGCCGGGTCTTTCGTTGGGCGCGAATGCCAAAATCGTGCATCGCAAGATCGGAAAGTTCGCCCGTTCCTGGGGCTTCGGCTTGGATTTCGGGTTGATGTATAACCGCAAGGGTTGGCAGGCCGGATTGATGCTGCGCGACGGCACCTCCACGTTCAACGCGTGGCGTTACTCGCTGACGGACGACGTGATCGCTGTGTTTGAACAGACGGGCAACGAGATTCCCGAAAACGATCTGGAATTAACCGTTCCGGCATTGTTGTTGGGCGGCGGCAAGACAGTCCATTTCGGGAAAGGGTTCCACGGGACGTTTGCCTTGGGTTTTGATTGCACCTTCGATGGAAAACGTAATTCGCTGATAAAGAGCAAGGTCATTAATGTGGATCCTCATTTCGGAATGGAGTTCGATTATAAGAAAATTGTGGCGTTGCGTGCCGGTATCGGCAATTTCCAGCGCGAACCCGATTTCGACGGGAAGCAGAAAACCACTTTGCAAATCAATTTCGGGGTGGGGGTGTGCATTAAAAATATTGTATCTATTGACTATGCCTTCACCGATTTGGGCAACTTGTCGATAGCCCAGTATTCCCATGTTTTTTCACTTAAAGTAGCCATTGACAAATTCAAAAAATAGCATTATGCCAGACAATAAGATAAAAATCCAAAAATTTCCTTTCTCAGACGTGCAGTTCAAGCAGCGTCTGAAAGCCGATACCACCTTCAAATATACTCCCGAGGAGGAGTTGGAGATGTGCAAAACGATTCTGGGTTGCATCGATTTGACCACATTGGAAGGTTCGGACACGAATGAAAAGGTCGGAAAGCTGTGCGACACGGCTATGGGATTCCGTGACGACGAGAAAGGGATTCCATCCACGGCGTCCGTGTGCGTCTATTCGCCGTTTGTGGCGTTGGCGAAGGATTGGCTGCAGGGTACGCCCATCCACGTGGCGTCTGTCGCCGGAGGTTTTCCTGCAGGGCAGCTGCCCATCAACTTGAAGGTGGCGGAGGTGGAATACGCCGTTGCCCAAGGCGCTGACGAGATCGACATGGTGATTTCGAGGGGCGCTTTCTTAGAGGGTGATTACCAGCGGGTTTATGACGAAATCCGTGCCATTCGCAAGGCTTGTCCGAAACAGAAGTTGAAGGTGATCCTGGAGACGGGCGAACTGCAGACGCCTCAGAACATTTTCCGCGCCTCGCAGTTGGCAATCTATGCTGGCGCGGATTTCCTGAAGACTTCCACAGGAAAGATTGCCGTGAATGCCACGCCTGAAGCCTTTTGGGTGATGATGTTCGCCATCAGGCAGCATTATCTGGCCACAGGGCAGAAAGTGGGCATCAAAGTCGCCGGCGGCGTGTCGGAATTGGCACAGGCATACACCTATTTGCATATTTGGAAGCACAATATGGGCAAGGAGTGGGCTGTGCCGGAACTCTTCAGGGTAGGCACAAGCAGGCTTGCCAACAAGGTTTTTGAAAAAATTCAAGAATTTTTTGTATAAGTGTTGGATTATAAAGAAATTATTGTATTTTTGCAGCCCGAAAAAATTAAGTATCAAACTTTAAACAATTTAAGATTATGACTAAAGCAGAAATCGTTAATGAAATTTCCAATCGTACTGGTTATGAGAAGAATAGCGTTCAAACTATCGTTGAAGCTTTCATGGATTCAGTGAAGAAAAATATGGTGAACGGTGAGAACGTTTATCTGAGAAGTTTCGGTAGTTTTATCGTAAAACACAGAGCTGAGAAGACTGCTCGCAATATTTCCAAGAATGAGACGATCACCATCAAGGCCCACAACATCCCCGCTTTCAAACCTTGCAAGGATTTCGTCGAAGCTGTTAAGAAAAACACGAAATAATCATAAATCCAATTCAATTTATTATGCCTAGCGGAAAAAAACGTAAACGTGCGAAAATGAATACGCACAAACGCAAAAAAAGATTGAGAAAGAACAGACATAAATCAAGATAGTTCTTTCCGCGTTGTAAAAATGAAAACTAAATGATTTTAACGAGTCATTTAGTTTTCTTTCTTTATAATATATGGAGAATAATCAAGCAGAAATCACAAAAGAAATCGTCATCACTTCGCACACCAATGAAGTCCAGGTGGCTTTGTTGGAAGACAAGAAGCTGATGGAAATTCATACCGAGAAGTCCTCGGCGCAGTTTTCTGTCGGAGATATCTATTTGGGAAGGGTGAAGAAAATCATGCCCGGTTTGAATGCGGCTTTTGTGGATGTGGGGAGTGAAAGGGAGGCTTTTTTGCATTATCTCGACCTCGGCCTGCATGGCCGCACTATCAATGCGTTTGTCAGTCAAGCTATAACGACAGGGAAACGCAGTATCAGCCGGGTGCAGTACCTGGAGGAAATCCCTAAGAACGGGAAAATCAGCGATGTGCTGACATCTGGACAGCAGATCATGGTGCAGGTGGCCAAAGAGCCCATCTCAACCAAAGGACCGCGCATCACCACGGAAATTTCCTTTGCCGGCCGCTATTTGGTGCTGGTGCCGTTCGGCGACAAAGTATCTGTCTCACAAAAGATTAAGAGCAGCGAAGAACGCAAACGTCTCCGTACCGCTGTACAGAGTATCCGTCCGCGCAACTTCGGCATCATCATCCGCACCGTGGCGGAAAACAAGTCGGTGGAGGAATTGTCCGCCGACCTCGACATGCTCCGTTACCGTTGGGACACCACGGTGGAGAACCTGTTCGCTTCCAAAGCCCCGTTGCGCCTCGCCCAAGAGGAAAACCGCGTGGCTTCCCTGCTTCGCGACTTCCTCAACGACTCGTTCCACGCTATCTATGTCGATACGCCTGAAATGTTCACGGAAGTGAAGAACTACCTGCACGTGCACGCGCCCGAGCAGGAGGCCATTGTCAATCTCTATAACGAGAAACGCCCCATCTTCGACTACTTCAATGTGGCCAAGCAGATCAAGGGCTCTTTCGGCAAGGTGGTGACCGTGAAAAACGGAGTGTATCTGATTATCGAGCACACCGAAGCCATGCACGTGATTGACGTCAACAGCGGAAACCGCGTGAAATCTTCCCAAACGCCTGAACAGAATGCGTTGAACACCAATATGATAGCGGCTCAAGAAATCGCCCGCCAGCTTCGTCTCCGGGATATGGGCGGCATCATCACCATCGACTTTGTGGATTTGCATGACCCCGCCAACAAGAATACGCTCAACAAGGCGATGGCCGAGTTCATGCGCAACGACAAAGCCAAACATACCATACTGCCTCTCAACAAGTTCGGACTGATTCAGATTACCCGGCAACGTGTGCGGCAGGCTACCATCATCGAGAATACGGAGGTTTGTCCCACCTGTAAAGGCACAGGCAAGATTAAGCCGCCGATTGTTATTGAAGACGAGATTGCAAATGCTCTCGACTTCCTCTTTGACAAGCAACACGAACCCAAAATCACCATCGTCACCCATCCGTTTGTGTATGCTTATCTGACTAAAGGGTTCCCCTCCATTCGGCTAAAATGGTGTTTCAAGTACAAAAAGAATATCAGAATAACTCCCAACCAGAGCAGCCGTCTGACAGAGGTGCATTATATGAACAATCATAACGAGGACATCATCCTCTGGAACGAACCCGCAAGAGAGTAACGATGGAGATTCCATCTGAAATAATGACAAAAATCGAACGTTTCTGCGCCTATCAGGAACGGTGTGAAAATGACGTGAGGAAAAAGCTCACGTCATTTCATTTGTCGGAAGGGCAAGAAGACGCTGTGATAAAATTGTTACGCGAGAACAATTTCCTGGACGAAGAGCGCTTTGTGGAAGTGTTTGTGAGAGGCAAAGTAAGAATAGGGTGGGGCGAGCAGAAGATTGTGGCGGCGTTGCGGGCGAAGCGTATCCCTGCGGAACTCATTGACCATGCCTGTGCGCAAATCCCTGCGGATGATTATCAAGGGAAACTGCGAGATGCCATCGCCAAATGGCGCCGCTCGCATCCCGACGAACCGGCTAACAGTCCCAAGCTGGTCCGGCATTTACTGTCGAAAGGGTTTGGGATGGAAGAGGCTCTGGAAGCAGTTAGCAGTTAGTAGTTAGTAGTTAGTAGTTAGCAGTTAGTGGCGGGCGACCCCAATTCCCCTTCTGTTGTAGAAGGGGTGGCCGTAGGCCGGGGTAGTAATATAAAAAAAATATGTTCCTTGAGCAGCCCCGACAGGGGCAAGAGCTCGGTAGGGGTACGGATGATGAAATGGTGATGAAAGGACGATGAAAAACGATGAAAAACGATGAATAAGAAAACGATAACGATTATTACAGCGGCGGTGTTGGCCGTTGCGGTGGTGGCGGTGGGTTTCGCCACGAAAGGGAAATCCGGGGCGCAGGCGGAGTTTGCCCGTGCGGAGAAAACGGCCGCCGTGGTGCCGGATGGCGCGCTCGAGATCCCGACATTCACCCGCTCGCGGGAGCATTCGCAGCAGATTGCGCACAAGGCCTACACGGTGGATTACAACGAGGAGTGGCGGCTGGCGAACTGGGTGGCCTATTCGCTGACGAGCGAGCAGACCAAAGGCCCTGTGGAGCGCTACACCAAGTTCGTGCCCGACCCGCAAGTGAAGGGCGCGACCGCGCAGTGGTGGGATTACAAGAACACCTCCTACGACCGTGGTCATCTGGTGCCGGCCGGTGACATGAAGTGGGATGAGACCGCCATGCGCGAGTGCTTCTACTTGAGCAACATCTGTCCGCAGAACCATACCTTCAACGAGGGCGACTGGAACTATCTGGAAAACCGCGTGCGTGGATGGGCCAACTTCTACGGCAAAGTCTATGTGGTGTGCGGACCAATCGTTTCCAAGCATCCCGAGACGATAGGGGAGAACTGCATCGCCGTCCCTGACTCCTTCTACAAGGTCGTTTTGTGCGACATGCGCGGCGAATGGAAAGCCGTCGGATTCGTATGTCCCAACGACCCCACTCACCACAATCTGAACCATTATTGTCGCACCGTCGATTACGTGGAAAACCTCACGGGCATCGACTTTTTCCCGTTACTCCCCGATGATGTGGAGAATAAGATAGAGACGGAAATTGACTGGGAGGCATGGAGGATTAGAAATTAAAAAAATCGTATCTTTGCCGCCTTAAAAAAATCAGGAACCTATTGTGGAAAAAGACAAGAACGTACAGGCGGAGGATGCTCTGGTTGTCTCGGGTGCGCGCGTGAACAACCTGAAAAACGTGTCCCTTACGATTCCGCAGCAGAAGTTGGTGGTTATCACCGGATTGAGCGGCAGCGGGAAGTCGTCGCTGGCGTTCGACACCATCTATGCCGAAGGGCAGCGCCGCTATTTGGAGACCTATTCCGCATACGCCCGCCATTTCATTGGCAATATGGAACATCCTGATGTGGATAAGATCTCCGGCCTGAATCCCGTGATTTCTATCGAACAGAAGACGGTGAACAAGAATCCGCGCTCCACAGTGGGTACCGTCACGGAAGTGTATGATTTCCTGAGACTTCTATACGCTCGCGTAGCCGACGCTTACTCCTACAACACAGAGGAGAAGATGGTGCACTATTCCGAAAAGGAGCTTATAGATTTGGTCCTGACGCGCTATAAAGGCAGATCCATTACGTTGCTTGCCCCTGTGGTCAAACGGCGCAAGGGTCACTATCGCGAGCTGTTCGAGAATATCCGCAAGCAAGGCTTCACCCGTGTGCGCGTGGATGGCGCAATGAAGCCGCTGATGATGGGGATGCAGCTTGACCGCTATAAAATCCACGACATTGAATTGTCTGTAGATAACCTTACTGTGTCGGATTATTCCCAGAAACGGTTAGCCAACAGCGTGCAGATTGCGATGAAATATGGCAAGGGCGCCATTATGATCCTTGACAATGAGTCCAAAGAGGTGAAGAATTACAGCAAGTTCCTGATGTGTCCCACCACTGGCATCTCTTATCCGGAGCCGGAACCCAACACGTTTTCGTTCAACTCGCCATACGGTGCGTGTGAATATTGCAACGGATTGGGCAGCATCACGGAAATAGACATCGACAAGGTGATTCCTGACAAAAACAAGTCTATCAAAGCGGGTGGCATCGCTATTCTTGGAGAATACAAGAACACATTGCTGTTCAGAACGTTGGAGGCCCTTGCGGAGAAGTATGGCTTTTCCTTGTCCGATCCTATCAGGAATCTGAACGAGCAGCAACTGAATGCGGTGTTGTATGGCACCACAGAGATCTTGCATGTGAAACGGGAGGTCGCAGGACTTTCTCCCATGAAGAAAACGTTTGAGGGGGTGGTGAATTTCATCAGCAACCTCAGTGAAGAGAATATGCCGGCGTCGTTCAAGAAATGGATCTCCCAGTTCGTGAATACCATCCCTTGTCCGCATTGCCACGGTGCCCGGCTGCGCACAGAGTCTTTGCACTTCCGCATAGAGGACAAAAGTATCGCCGACCTCACCCGAATGGATATGTCGGAACTGCTTGCCTGGTGCAAGTCCCTGCCTGTCCATCTGGATCCCGCCAAACGACATATAGCCAGCGAGATTTTGCGCGAAATCACCTTCCGATTGGAGTTCCTGTGCGATGTAGGTGTGCAGTATCTGTCGTTGGATCGTTCTTCAGCATCGCTTTCAGGTGGTGAGGCTCAACGCATCCGCCTGGCCACACAGATCAGCTCGCAGTTGGTGAATGTGATGTACATCCTCGACGAGCCGAGCATCGGGTTGCACCAGCGCGACAACCACTTTCTCATTGAGTCGCTGCGCCGTCTTCGTGACATGGGCAACTCTGTGATTGTGGTGGAGCATGACCGCGACATGATGAAGGCCGCCGATTATATTGTGGACGTGGGGCCGGCTGCAGGCGAGTACGGCGGTGAAATTGTAGCGGCGGGAACCTATCGGGAAATCTTGAAAAGCGGCTCTCTGACAGCCGATTATCTCAAAGGGAAAAAGAAAATAAAAGTTCCGAAAAAACGACGCGAGGGCAACGGGGAATGGCTGAGTATCATCGGGGCTTCAGGCAACAATCTCAAGAATGTCACGGTGGAGTTTCCTTTGGGTACGCTGATTTGCGTAACAGGCGTGTCTGGGAGCGGGAAATCAACCCTGATTAACGAAACCCTTTATCCGATCCTGAACCACTACATTTACCGTTCCGAGAAAAAACCGCTGCCGTATAAGGATGTTGTGGGACTGGAACATATCAACAAGATTATTGATATCAACCAGCAGCCCATCGGCCGGACACCTCGCTCGAATCCGGCCACCTATGTGGGTGTTTTCGAGGAAATCCGTAAGCTTTTCACGCAGATGCCGGAATCCAAAATCCGCGGTTATAAGCCAGGACGTTTCTCCTTTAACGTGTCGGGTGGTCGCTGCGAGGAGTGTAAAGGTGCGGGTGTGAAGACCATAGAAATGAATTTCCTCCCCGATGTGTATGTCACCTGCGACAAATGTGGCGGCAAACGCTATAATGACGAGACGCTGGAAATCCGCTACAAAGGCAAGTCCATCAACGATGTGTTGGAAATGGACATCCACACTGCGATTGAATTTTTCGAGAATATCCCAACAATCGTCCGCGAACTGAAGACCATGGATGACGTGGGCTTAGGTTACCTGAAACTCGGTCAGCCCTCCACAACTCTTTCCGGCGGTGAAGCTCAACGTATCAAATTAGCTGCCGAATTGTCGAAAAAAGACACTGGACAAACCTTATACATCTTGGACGAACCGACCACTGGTCTCCATTTCCAAGACGTTGCCATCCTATTAGATGTGCTGAACCGTCTTGTGGAAAAGGGCAATACGGTAATTGTCATCGAACACAACATGGATGTCATCAAGATGGCCGATTGGATTATCGACATGGGACCTGAAGGCGGTCGCAGCGGCGGCGAAATTGTCGCATACGGCACACCAGAAGAAATTGTCCGTCAAGGAGTTGGCTTTACGGCCGAGTTCCTCGCAAAGGAAATAAATTGACAGCAGATTTCAAGTCACAAATTCGCCTAATTCGCTAAATTCGCCGATGATATTCGTCTAATTCGTTAAATTCGCCGACTAGTTGCGTTTCAGCAAATCGAACACGGTTTTCACCGGATTGAACGTGGCTAACGGCACCTCCACGAACACGGTGATCCAATTTGCCATCGCGCCATTCCATAATCCAGGCAGTTCCATGGCCTTCAGGGTCTTGCCGTTGTAGGACTTGGAGGAGATGAATCCTGTGTTCGGGTCAACATATTGCAGAAGGTCGAATTTCTCGCCTTTGTAGTTCTTGATGGCGCAGACCATATCGACGGGGTTGAAGTGGGTGGCCTTCGCCATGATGGCTGCCTTCTCGGGGTTGTTTTTGTCGATCTGCGACGACTCCACGATCTGCAGCGAGCAGTTGCCCTCGGTGTCGCGCACCCAGAAGGGACCGCCGCCGGGCTCGCCCTCGTTCTTCACCATACCGCAGAGACGCACCGGACGGTTCATCAGCTCGTAAAGCTCCTCGGCCGTAGGCTGCTCATCAACGGAAATCATCAGCTTGCTCTCAGCGAAGTCCATGATTTCGCACAGCGTCATCGGATCCACCTCGCCGGCTTCCAAGATTTTAAGATACTGGAACTGAATGCTTTGCAATTGCGACAGATACGCCGCCAATACCTTCTTGTAGATGACGGTGGGGGCGATGTTCTGGTCTTTGGTGACATTGTCGATGTTCTTCACGAAGAGGATGTCGGCGTCGCGGTTGTTGACGTTATAGATGAGTGCGCCGTGACCGCCGGGACGGAAGAGCAGCTTGCCGTTCTCGTCGCGGAAGGGTTGGTTGTCCTCCGTGGCCGCCAGCGTGTCGGTGGAAGCGGCCTGCATGGAGAAGGTGACGTGGTATTTCACTCCGAAACGCTCCTCATAGACGGGCTGTATTTCCGCCACTTTCGCCTTGAAGAGCTCCAGATGGTGCTCGGAGACGGTGAAGTGCAGATAGGCGTCGGTGCCGGAGGTGGCGTAGAGCGCGGCCTCCACGAAATGCTCCTCGATGGCGGTGCGGATCTCGTTGTCGTAGCGGTGGAAGAGCAGCAGACCTTTGGGCAGGTTGCCGTAGTTAAGCCCCTCTTTCTCAAGGAGATGTTGGATTATGAGGCGGAAGTTGCCCTTTTGGATTTCAGCATCGAGGTCGAGTTGCTTGTCGGCCATCACCTGCTTGAGCGCCTCGTAGAACGGGTAGCGGGGCAGGGTGGCGAGGAAGGTCTTCGCCAGCTCTTGCTGTTTGTCGTCCAGGTTCTCGTTCAGCAGGGCGTAGAGGTCCTTGAACATGCGGGACGCGGCGCCGGACGCGGGCACGAACTTCTCGATCTTCTTGCCCTCGATGGCATAGGGGTATTCGGCCTCTAATTCTGCCACCTGGTCCTCGTTGAGGCGCAGGATGCCGTCATCCACAGTCGCAGGACGGTCGATGTCGGCGAAGGGGAAACCTTTCTCGAAGTTGGCGAACTGCTGTTCCACTTGTGCGGGTTCGCTTCCGCGCTGAGCCATAAATTCCTTATCTTCGAATGTGAATTCCAATTGCATAATCGTGATGTTTTTGTTCGCGGCAAAGATACTATTTTTGTCGGCGAATTGGGCGGATTGGGCGAAATTTCTTTTGCAACGCCTTTTACCGCACTTTGATATGGGTTCTCATCGATGACGGTGAAAGTGGCGGTCTCGCCATCTTCCGTTCGCATCATGAGATTTACGGTGCGAAAACACGCAACTTGAAACATGAAATCTGAAACTATACGGAAATAAGTGTATTTTTGCGACAAATTATTTGAGATGAAAAAGTCCGTATTTATCCTGCTTACGCTCGCGTTTTCGATGCTTTCGAGGGCGCAGAATGTCAATTTTACACAGTATTTCTTTGAAGAGGGGTCGTTGCGCATGGATGTCTATCAGTGCGGCAACGCCGACAGTTCTCACTATGTGTTCGAGCGTTTCATCCTCGAGCCGCATTTCGGGGGCTCCAAGGTCAACTTGATTGACCCTTTCAATTTCGGAACAAATCGAGTGAAGGTGATTGATGTACAAAGTAATACACTCATATATTCAAGAGGTTACAGTACACTGTTCCGCGAATGGCAGACCACCAACGAGGCCGCTGACATGGAACGTTGCTATGAGGAGTCTGTGAGTGTTCCACTGCCGTTGAATCCAGCATATATCATTCTTGAAATCAGGAACTTCGATGGCGAGTTTGAGGAAGTCTTCTCCAAACTTTACGAGCCCGGCGAAATGTTCAACACCACCGAGCAGCGCTACATCTTCCCCGTACAGGATGTGCTGGTTAACGGCACGCCGGACAGCAAAGTGGATATTGTGATTCTGCCCGAAGGATATACCGCCGCTGAAATGGCTCAGTTCCAACAAGATTGTCAGAATTTGGTGAATGTCTTTTCCCAGCACGAGCCGTTCTCCAGCCATATCAATGATTTCAATTTCCGGGCCGTGCTTGCCCCTTCCGAGGAGAGCGGCGTTGACATTCCAGGTTATTACATTTGGGCGCGCACCATCCTCAATGCGCATTTCTACACGTTTTACATTGACCGCTACTGCACCACACGTGACTATTTCTCGGTGAAAGATGTGGCGGCCAACGCACCGTACGACCAGATTTACATCTTAGTGAACAGCAGCCTATATGGCGGTGGTGGATTCTACAACTTTTATTCAATGAGTACGGCGGGCAATATGTCGTCCTCCAGCGTCATTGTGCATGAGTTCGGACATGCTTTCGCGGGGTTGGGCGACGAGTATGTGGAAACAAGCAATCCTTTGGGAGAGCTCTACAACCTGAATGTGGAGCCCTGGGAGGCCAATCTGACCACGTTGGTGGACTTTGATTCGAAATGGGCCGACCTTGTGGCATCCAGTACTCCAATCCCTACACAGGACAACTATCAGTATGGAAACGTGGTAGGTGCCTACGAAGGAGCCGGCTATTTAGCGAGCGGCATGTACCGCCCGCAGCCCGACTGCATGATGCGCAACCACGCGCCTTTCTGCGCCGTCTGTAACCGAACAATCGAATCCGTGATTGCAGCGCATTCCGACAGTCTGGTCACGGCCGTGTCCCAGTATCAGCTGCCCGAGCCGTCGCTCCGGGTATGTCCCAACCCCGCCACCGACTTCATTGACATTTTTGTCCAACAGGCAGACGCACCGGCGGAAATCCTCGACATGAACGGCAGAATATGGAAGACCGTACATCTCAACAACAAGGCAAACAGAGTTATGATCAGCGACCTGCCTCGGGGCGTATATCTTGTTCATGTGAACGGCGAGACACGTAAATTTGTGAAACAATAAAATTGTATTTTTGCCGCTTAAATTTTTGATTATGAGATTTTGGACAAAAAACAACAAATTGACTTCGCGCACTACTAATATTACGGGTGTTGTGCGGTGGCCGTGGCTGAAGGATCTGCTCATGACCTTCATCGCCACCACCTTTTCCATTGTACTCACTTTCGGCACGGCGGCTTTCATCGACAGAAGACAAAAGGCAAAAGACAAACGGCAGATGGTGATGTACGTGCTTTACGACATGAACCGTTCCATCGAACTCGTTGAACATGTCGATTCCATGCTTCGAAAAGGGCTTGAACTGCAAATCGAAGTGGCACGCGACACATCGCTTTTCGAGCAAAAGAGATTCTTTTTCAACCATTGTATGCCGCAGGAGCAATTCGACAAAACCACGGCGCAAATCTTCTCGTCCAATTTCGAAACACTCAACACCCTCGACAATGTGCGATTTGTGGAGATGATTTCCACTTTTTATCATGACCGGGACTCCTACGAATCTATGATAATCGATTCGTGCAAGAACGAATTTCTGCAGAAGTCCCATTGTTGGGATCTGCAAACCGCACTGGAGTTCCCGTATAGCACTTACATTTTTATGAGCGGCCTTGTTGGGGAGAGCCTGAAGGAGGAATTTCAGCAGTGCAAGGAGCTGATGGGGGTGAGCGACGAAGAGTTTGCCGCCTTCGAACTCCAAAAACAGCGCCAGAGTGTTTCCAACGCCTCCGCCGACAATAAAAAAGACAAATTCGTGAAAGAACTGTTTGAAAACGACGCCCGTCTCGAGTCCGCGATTGAAGAGGGGAAAAGCGGTGGCAAGCAATGTGAATAATGGACGACAACATTTACAACCATGACAACTAATCTCCTTAATAAAAGTTGTCCAAGTTGTCCAAGTTGTCGTAAAAAATACAAGAATAGTCTTAAAACCGAATTTCCATATTTTATTTTTTAGAAACATATTTGCCGTTTCAAAAAAAGTGTATTTTTGCAACTGAAATTTAGTTGCAATGAGTCAGAAAGAAAAACTAATAAAACGCTTACGTAGTTTGCCCAAAGACTTTACTTACTCCGAATTAGTATCCCTTCTTCAACAACTTGGTTTTGAAGAAGATAACAAAGGAAAAACATCTGGTTCCCGAGTAAGATTCTATCATTCTAAAAAGAGATTACAATACTTGGCTCATAAACCACATCCTGCGAGTATTATCAAAGAAAAAGCGCTCAAGGATATTTTGATTTTTTTGGATAATAATGAATTGATATAATGGAAACTTTGAAATATAAAGGTTTTATTGGCAGTATAGAGGCTGAAGTTGAAGACAACACACTCTATGGCAAAGTATTGGGTTTGGATAAACAGACTCTCATCACTTATGAAGGTCAAACGCTTTCCGAGCTCAAGCAGGATTTCGAAAATGCTGTAGATGATTATATCCAGCACTGCAAAGAGAACAATTTGCCATTTCACAAATCGTACAGCGGTAGCTTCAACATTAGGATTCCCTCTGAATTACACGCCAAGATTGCCATGTCAGCACAAGAGGCTGGTGTTTCGTTGAATTCCTACATCCAGAGAGTTCTTGCATCAGTTGTGCTATAAAAGAAGCAAACATCTGTCACTGTCATGTCCCAAAAGAAAACATACCGTTATTCCACCGGCGAAACATTCGAGGCCGATGCGGAGGATTTGAAGCACCTGTTGCGCGAAAACCAGGAGTATTTGAACAACTATCTGGACCTCTACGGCTCGTTGGATGACGACGAGTACGTGGCTCGAGGCAACGGCTTCTGCGACCGCAAATTCAGCGACGACTTCATCGAAGGGCAGATTGAGAAATACCGCACGCGGGTAGGAGAGTTGGAGAGATGGTTGAAAAGACTTCTATGACCTATACAGACTTCAATGCATCTCTTATTTGTTTGTCTGTAATGGTTTCATGCTCACTTTTGTCGTATATTGAAAGAAACACGATCTCGTCGCGATCCGTCCTTTGTGCAAAAATGTTGAAATAAATCAATTAGGTATGGTAGTTATTTGATAACTCATAGTTCGCTAAGCAGTTTTGAGATAGAGTTCGTTTTTGCCTTTCCTTGTTTGACCTCGGCATAGCTATGGGCAATTTCCATGATTTCTGGGTCTTGAATGAACGTATTTTTGTCTTCTGCTACACATTCAAGTACGACTTCCTTGTTAGGGTACGCAACAACACCATGTTCATATAGATATTCCGGAGCAATATCAATTTTCCCGTCCATCCATTCAAGTGTGTCCGCCAAGCGGAAATTTTTCAGCAATTCAATATCTTTTAAAGGTTCAAAAACGGGATATTTATCAATGATGGTCGCAAAATCAAAAATCCGACAATCCCCATTATTAAAACACACCCATATTTTGTATGCGTCAATATATTGTGCTTCAATTATTTTTATAAACATGTCAAACGATCTTTTGTTTTTAGATTACGCCGCAAAAATAATAATTTTCTAAAAACCACATATAAGAAAATTAAATTTCTTTTAAAAATATTCAGCATTCAACATTCAGCATTCAGCATTCAGCATTAACTCCGTACGTCCATCGCGTCCCTCAACGCATTGCCTATCAGCATGAATGACAGTACCAACAGCATGATGGCCACGCCGGGGATGATGGCCAGATAGGCGTTGTTGAGCACGATGCAGGCGTAGTTCTCCTTCATCATCATGCCCCAGGAGGGGGTGGGGGGCTGCACGCCCAGACCGAGGAAGCTCAGACCCGCCTCCATCAGGATGGCGGAGGAGAAGTTGGAGGCCGCAATCACGATGAGCGTGCCCGTGATGTTAGGCAGAATGTGCTTGACGATAATCCGGAAATTGCTGTATCCCAGTGCTCTGGCGGACTCCACAAAGTCCTGTTCGCGCAGACTCAGGAACTGTCCGCGCACCACACGGGCGATATCCACCCACATGGTGAGTCCTATGGCGATGAAAATCTTCCAGAACCCTTTGCCGAGGGCAAAGCTGATGGCGATGACGAGCAGCAGGGTAGGGATGGACCACACCACGTTGATGAGGAAGGTGAGCACGTCATCGACTTTGCCGCGGTAGTAGCCGGCGGTGGCGCCCACCAATGTGCCGATGAACAGGGCGATGAAGATCGAGAGGAATCCCACGGAGAGACTCACGCGCGCACCGATCATCAGCTGGCTGAGGACATCGCGGCCGTAGCGGTCGGTGCCGAGCTGGAACCGCTGCTTTTTGACCATACGTGGGGAAAGGTCGGCCTTGGCATACGATTCGTAGTACTCCTGTTGGAACAGCTTCACGGTTACGGAATCCCCATTGTCCTGAATAGACTCTATGGGAACGGTCTTGTACTCAGCGGGTTGCCCGAACAGCATCTTTTTGACGAAGTTGACGTGAGGCACCTCCTGCTCGGGTTTGAGTTCCAGGAGTTGCACGGTAAAACCGGGCTTCTGGAGGGCGATTTCGAGCTGTTGGTGGTTGCAGAAGGGGGTGGGGTCGGGGGTGATGAGATAGCCGAGGATAGCGACGATGATGACCAGCCCGATGTAGGCAAGGGACACGATGGCCTGGCGTTCCTTCTTGAAACGCTGCCAGGTGAGCGCCGACAGCGAGACGGCGCGCTCCTCCTTCTTGCGTGTGAACCACTTTTTCATTGCGGCGGCAAAGGTACGATTTTTTAGTGAATGGTGATCAGTGAACAGTGATCAGTTCACGGCGACCGCACCGAAATTCCACTGTGACTTGAGACTTGGGACTTTAGACTGAGGACTTAAGACTTAGGACGACAACTTTGGATGTTGGGGCGAGGCGGTGCGAAGGAGGGGACGCTTCCAAGCGTCGCGACACGAAAATGCGAAGGGTAGGGGAGACATCTAATCACTGTTCACTAATCACTACTCACTGATCACTAAAAAATGTACTTTTGCGGGCAAATAAAACAAATGGCAAAGACGGACAAGAGCATTCGGATCGACGTGCACGGCATGTACGTGGAGGACGCGGTGGAGCTGCTGCAGAGGCGCGTGGCGGGGGCGCCGCCCGGCACGGAGAAAATCGTCGTGGTGCACGGCTACAACCGCGGCACCGCCCTGAAGGAGGCCGTCCGCCGACTGCGCGGACCCCGCATCGTGGAAGTGGCGCCCTCCTTCACCAACGAGGGCGAAACCGTCATCTGGCTGCGCCGTTGAATCACCTTGCCAACAGCCAACAGCTAAAAGCCAATAGCCAACTTGCGCGTGTCGAAAAAAAGTGTACCTTTGCGCCCTCAAAAATCGCGGATGTGGCGTAATGGTAGCCGCGCCAGACTTAGGATCTGGTGGCGAAAGCCGTGGGGGTTCGAGTCCCCCCATCCGCACTTTCTAATGCATAATTCATAATGCATAATGCATAATTATTTCGGGGAAGGTCCCTATTTAACATAATATTTTCCGAAATCCCGTTTTCGGAGTACCTCGGACCGCTGGTCTATATGCTCACGCTGAACGGTAGGGAGCTTGTCACCGAATCAGTTTGGCCTACGTTAAATTCTAGCATTATCTTGGTTTCAAGTTTCAGGTTTCGGGTTCTCGCAATATGGTTCAGCCACCAACTATTAGCCAACTTGTCTTGGTTTTGGGAAATCAGGAATTCATGCGAATTATCCGACGCAGCTCCGAATTTTCAATTCTCAGCGCGATATGAGTTTCAGGTTTCAAGGTTCATGATTCAGGTCCTCGCAAAATTGTTCAGCTATCGTTAACAACCAAAAGCCAACAGCTAACAGCTAAAAGCCAGCCGTCATATTTTTGGAAAATCAGGATTTGTGCGAATATCCGACTCAGCACCAAATTTTCAATTCTCAGCGCGATATTGTTTTCAGATTTCAATGAGTCAGAAGTCTAAGTCATTAAGTTTAAGTCTATATAGGCTTCATCTTCTCGCAAGTGAACAGCTAAAAGCCAAAAGCCAACAGCTAATAGCCAAATGTCTTATAATTTATATTATGTTAAATAGGATAAATCAACCCCTACTATTATTTCAAGCATATCATTCCTAACCATTCTTCATTCTTCATTCTTCATTCTTCATTCTTCATTCTTCATTCTTCATTCTTCATTCTTCATTCAATATTCATCATTCATCATTCAGCATTCATCATTAAAAAAGGGAGCCATTCCGACTCCCTTATAACTTCTAACTCCTAACTAACGAAGTCTGTCCGCAGACCGCACCAGCTCTTCATCCTTTTTGATGAATTTGTTTGCCAAGAACAGACAAACTGCTTCAACAACGATCAGAATGATCAACGGTACCGTATTGAAAGTGAACGTGTAGTCCTCCATCCGTGCGGAGAAGAATTTTTTGAAGATAATGTCCGGACACACCCAAAGCACTAACAGCAAGGTAATCAGGAAGATAATCATCGTCAGCGAGACGGTCTGCATCTGTTTCACGCGGTTTTTGTAACGGAACAAAGCGAAACAGGACATGATAGCGGTCAGTGCGAAACAGAACGCCAGATAGTACAGACGAATGACGGAAGCCCCGTCGGGAATGTTCTCCTTCAATGACACGGAGTTATAGACATATTGCGCCAAATCCGTTGTGAGATACCCTAACGGCATGAAAATCAGCACAATGGGGATAATCGTTGCAATTAACAAAAAGATGGATTGAACTCTTTGAATCATAAGTTTTGGTTTTTACTGAAATGTTTTATTTAAGGTTATGGTCGGCATTTTTGCACCTTTGCCCGTGCCGTTCGGCGTGTTGATGTATGGCGTGAACTTCACCTTGACGTTCGACTCTTTTCCGTTACCGTAGTCCGTCAGATTCCGGGCGAGGTTGATGACGTTCTTCGTGTCGCCGTTCTTGAAAATGCTCACCAGATCCATGCTCAACGGCACGGCAATACGGGAGGTGGTCTTCGGGTTTATGATGGTGGTTCGGTCAGTACTGCTACCCTGCGCGATGGACGATCCCTCCAGGAGAAGGTCGTAGTCGAATGCACACAACTTGGCCGGCTTTTCGGTCTCGTTCTTCGCATTCACGTTGACATTGCAGCCGATCCTGAAATCTTTGTTTTTGACAGCCTGAATGGCCTTTTGCAAATCTGACCACTGCAAGTCACTGACACTCTTGATGTTGCTAAGATTTATCCCAGCCCACGTGATGTCGCTGACGTTGGCCAGACTGAATTTGCAGTTAATCAGGTTGATCAGCTGCGCGAGGCCGCACCCACCTGCGAAGAGCGTTGTCGCGGTAACGGCGAGGATGATGATGGTTTTCTTTAGTACTTTCATTGTTTTTCGTTTCTGTTTGCCCCACACTGCACTTCGCTTATGTGGGGTTAATTGCGCTTCGCGCGTCTTGCCTCTTCGAGGCTGCTCAAGGAATAATTATCAAAATATTTGGGCTTTTACGTTACCTCCTCCTAAAACTAAAAAAAGAGGCAACTACTACTAACCACTTTCATTATCAATTATCCATTATCAATTATCAATTACTCTTCCGTCTTGCAACACAATCTTCCGATCCGACAACTGCGCCAATTCTTCATTGTGCGTAACGATGAGGAAGGTCTGCTTGAAGGTGTCGCGGAGGACGAAGAAGAGGTCGTGGAGCTTGCGGGCGTTCTCGGTGTCGAGATTGCCGGAGGGCTCGTCGGCGAGGATCAGCTCAGGGTTGTTCATCAAGGCACGGGCCACAGAAACACGTTGCTGCTCCCCTCCCGACAATTGCGCGGGTTTGTGCCCTACCCTATCAGCAAGTTTCAGAAAATCAAGAAGTTCCTGCGCTCGTTTGAAGGCTTCCTTACGGCTTTTTCCGGCGATGAGCGCGGGCATCGCCACGTTCTCCAGCGCCGTGAACTCGGGCAACAGATGGTGGAACTGATAGACGAAACCGATATGCCGGTTTCGGAACTCCGCCAGCTTGTCGTCGGACAAACTGTTGAGATTCACGCCGTCAATGACCACCTCTCCCCTATCCGGCTTGTCCAACGTGCCGATGATGTGCAACAACGTCGATTTGCCGGCCCCGGAAGGACCGACAATCGTCACGACTTTGCTGTTCTCTATCGACAGGGAAACCTTTTTCAGGACCTGCAGACTGCCGTAGGATTTCTCGATTTCTTTGACCTCGATCATCAATCTAATCGTATATACACAATTGTAGAGACGCAAAATTTTGCGTCTCTACAACGTGAGTTTATCGTAATTATTTCTTCTCGATTTCAGCAGCCAAACGCGTGGTCAACAACGGCACCACCTTGTTCAGGTCGCATACAATACCCAGGTCGGCCACCGAAAAGATGGGCGCGAACTTGTCTTTGTTGACGGCGATGATGAAATCGGACTCCTCCATACCGGCCAAGTGCTGGATGGCACCGGAGATACCGAGGGCGAAATAGAGGTCGGGACGCACAGTCTTTCCGGTCTGACCCACCTGACGGTCGTGGTCGATGATGCCGGCATCCACCATGGCGCGGGAGGAGGAAACCTCCGCGTTCGGGAACACGTCTGCGAGAGCTTGCAACTTCTCGAAGCCTTCCTTGCAACCGACACCGCGGCCACCGGAAACGAGCACCTTCGCGTCGGTGATATCGACTTTGCCCTTGTCAACCTTCACGTTCTCGACCATGCGGACGAGGAACTTGCTCTTGTCGAATTCGGGTTTGAAGGTGATGACGTTACCCTTGCGGTTGGCGTCGCGGGTCATCTTCTGCATCACGCCGGGACGCACGGTGGACATCTGCGGACGATGCTCTGTACACATAATCGTGGCCATCAGGTTGCCGCCGAAAGCCGGACGGGTCATCATCAGCTCACCCTCCTCGGAAATCTCCAAGCGGGTGCAGTCGGCGGTGAGGCCGGTGGTGAGACGGGCAGCCAAACGAGGACCAAGGTCACGACCGATAGTCGTGGCGCCGATCATCAAGATGCTGGGTTTGAATTTGTTCACCACCTGACAGATGGTTTGTGCGTATTGTTCTGTGAGATAGTCTTTTAATTCGGGCTCGTCGATGCAGATGACTTCATCGGCACCATATTCGATGAGCATCTGGGCGTGCTTGGTGATGTTGTGTCCGGGGAGGACGGCCACCACCTTCTCATTCAGCACACCAGCCAGCTCATGGGCTTTGCCGAGCAGCTCCAACGCAACAGATTGGATGACACCGTCACGTTGTTCAGCGAATACAAATACGTTTTTATAATCGGTTTTTTCCATTTTTCTGTTGTTTTGGGGTTAGATAATGAATTTTTCTTTCAGTTTGCTGATAATGATACCGACAGCTTCTTCCGCATCCACTTCATAAACTTGGCCGGGAGATTTCTGAGGTTTGGTGAAGGATTTCTTCACGCGGGTCGGGGAACCCTTGAGACCCAAGCGGTTAGGATCGACATCAATCTTGTCGGCGGTCCAGATTTCCACCTCCTTGTCGAAAGCTTCCATGATGCCCTTCACGCTCATGTAGCGCGGTTGGTTGGCGATGGCCAGCACGGTGAGCACGCACGGTGTGGGGACTTCCAGCATCTGGTAGCCCTCTTCCGTCTCTTTCTTCACCAAGCAAAGGCCGTTGTTGTATTTGAGATCCACGGTGTAGGAAACCTGCGGAAGTCCCAGATGCTCAGCCATTTCGGGAGCCACCTGCGCGGTGTCGCCATCAATGGCCTGACGACCGGCGATGATCAAGTCGTAATCGAGGGTCTTGATGGCACCGGCCAAAGCGTAAGAGGTGGCCAGCGTGTCGGCGCCGGCGAACTTGCGGTCGGTGAGCAGGATGGCGCGGTCGGCACCCATGGCGAAGGCCTCGCGGAGGATGGCGTCGGCTTGCGGCGGTCCCATCGTGATGACGGTGACATTGGCGCCGTACTGGTCTTTCAGGCGCAGGGCCATTTCGAGGCCGCCCTTGTCATCGGGGTTCATGATGCTGGGCACGCCGTCGCGGATCAACGTCCCGGTTTCGGGGTTGATCTTGATTTCGTTCGTGTTCGGAACTTGTTTGATACAAACTACTATATTCATAATGTTCTATGTTCTTGATTATTTGAATAAATTACCGGCAATGACCATTCTCTGGACCTCTGAGGTGCCTTCGTAGATCTCGGTGATCTTGGCGTCACGCATCATGCGCTCCACCGGATATTCGCGGGTGTAACCGTAACCGCCATGGAACTGCACGGCCTTTGTGGTCACCTCCATAGCAGTCTCGGCAGCGAACAGCTTGCAGCGGGCGGCCTCGACGGCGTAAGGTTTGTGCATATCTTTATTATAGGAAGCCTCGCGCACCAGCAGACGAGCGGCCTGGATCTTGGCGTCCAAGTTGGCCAGCTGGAACTGCGTGTTCTGGAACGCGCTGATGGCACGACCGAACTGTTTACGCTCCTTCGTGTATTTAACGGTCTCATCCAAAGCGCCTTGCGCGATACCGAGGGCTTGAGCGGCGATACCGATACGGCCGCCGTTCAGCGTGTTCATGGCGATTTTGAAGCCCTTGCCCTGTTCGCCGAGGAGGTTCTCCTTCGGGATGCGGCAGTTCTCAAAAATCAGCTCGCAGGTGGCGGAGCCGCGGATACCCATCTTCTTCTCCTTCTTGCCGATGGAGAAACCGGGTGTGCCTTTCTCCACGATGAAGGCGGAGATGCCGCGGGTACCCATTTCCTTGTTGGTCATGGCCATCACCACATAGACATGCGCGTAACCGGCGTTCGTGATGAAGATCTTCGTGCCGTTGAGCACCCACTCGTCACCATCCAGAACGGCGGTCGTCTGCTGCATGGCAGCGTCCGTGCCGGCGTTGGGTTCCGTGAGGCCGAAAGCTCCGATCCATTCACCGGCAGCCAACTTCGGCACATATTTCATCTTTTGTTCTTCCGTTCCGTATTCGAGTATCGGGTTGATACACAGTGAGGTGTGAGCCGACACGATGACACCGGTGGTGGCGCACACGCGGGAGAGCTCCTCCACGGCCATTGAATACATCTGGTTGGTGCCGCCCTGTCCGCCGTATTCCACCGGCACAGGGATGCCCATGATTCCTATCTTGGCCATTTTCTCGACCGTCTCCATCGGGAAACGCTCTTGCTCATCCACTTCAGCGGCGAGCGGCTTGACCTCGTTCTCCGCAAACTCGCGGATCATCTGTAAGAAGAGTTCTTCTCTTTTTGAAAAACCAAAATCCATTTTATCGTAAGTTTTTGTTATTAATTCATTCTATCGTATCAAGGCAAAAGGCAACAGGCAACAGGAAATAGTAATGCCTCCCATCTGGTTTTCTTTTGCCTTTTGCCATTTGCCTTTTGCCTAATCAATTTCCATCTTTTTCAAGTTCGGGGAAATGATCAGCGTAGCCTCTGTTGCTGCCTGCACATCTTCGACCGTGAACTCAGGATAAATTTCCGTTAAGACGATGCCTTTGTCGGTGACTTCCATCACACCCATCTCGGTGACAATCAAGTTCACCTGACCCTTGGCGGTCAACGGCAAGTTGCACTTATGCAGAATCTTAGGATTGCCTTTCTGGGTGTGCTCCATGGCGAGGATTACCTTGCGGGCGCCCACGAGGAGGTCCATAGCGCCGCCCATACCGGGGGTAAGCTTGCCGGGGATCATCCAGTTGGCGAGGTCGCCCTGCTCATCGACCTGCATGGCACCGAGGACCGTCACATCGACGTGACCACCGCGGATGATGCTGAAAGAGTCGGCGGAGCTGAAGGAGACGGCTCCGGGTTGCGCGGTGATGTAGCCGCCGCCGGAGTTCACAAGGTTGTCGTCTTCCTGACCTTCGGCGGGTGTCGGGCCCATACCGAGCAGACCGTTCTCCGATTGCAGGATAACGTTCACGTTCTTAGGCAGATAGTTCGGAACCATAGTCGGCAGACCGATTCCCAAATTCACCACATCGCCGTCATGGAGTTCTTTCGCGACTCTCTTGGCGATGATTTCTCTCATTTGATTTTTGTCCATATTGTTAGAAATTTAAATTTGTTCCGTTCTTGCTTGTTTTAGCTATTGGCTATTGGCTATTAGCTTTTGGCTTCAATAAGCTATAACCAATAACCTATAACCATTCACTAATTCAACCCGCAAAAATACAAAAAAAATCCGTTATGATGCGTATTAAGTTTGATTATTTCGCAACTCATTATCAATAAGCTTTTTAATAATTTCAACTACTTTCAGAAGTGAGAATTTTTATTGTCATAACATAACTCGCACTGATGCCTGTCATTATCGAACAAACCTTAAAAAAATGTCTTTCTCGAGGCATTGCTTTTCCACGATCATCGCGAAAAAATCGCAACACGTCAACAAAAGGTATTCCAAAAAATAGTATTTTTGCAGAAAAATAAGAGTATTAAGCGATATGAAAATAGCCCTTTTTGCAGCTGTAAAGGAAGAGGTACGTCAGATCAGCGGAAAAGTCCATCTGACGGGCATCGGCCGGGAGAACGCCACACAGTCGATGCTGGATTTCATGGACAAGCACCGCGATGAAGAGTTCACGGTCATCAACATCGGCACGGCGGGTGCGAACACCGCCCCTGTGGGAAGTCTGCTGCATATCACGGAAATCGTCTCCGGCGGCAGGGATTTTCTCGACCACCCGATGTTCACCGACACTCCCCCAGCCTACTTCCCGGAGCTCCCCGGCGCCAGACTTTTCTCCTCTGACTGCTTCGTCTCCCCGAGAGTCTATTCTGCCGATTTTCTGAAACAGCTGTCTGAAAAAGCCGACTGTTTCGACATGGAATCCTCGGCGCTTTATACCGTTGCAAAGCATTTTGGGAAGCCTTACCTTTCCTACAAGATTGTCTCAGACCATTTAGACGTTGACCTTGCCACCTGGCAACAACGCGTCCACGATATTTCCGGCACGCTCAGCGAGTTTGTCCTGCAATTGCTGAAGGAGATTGAAAAGCGGGAGGAGCTGATACTGCTGTAAAGCAGAACTAACCTTACGTCCTCGGGGATTACGCTTTAACCCGCCATTTTTTGTATCTTCGCGCCGAATTTGTTATGACGTTAGAAGAACTTAAAAAGAGATACTATCGTGCTGAATCAGAGTCGCTTGTGCATTCGTTGAAAGCCAATGCCTCTGATTCGGTTATTGCCATAAATGGCGTAAAAGGCTCCGCACTTGCCTTCATCGCGGCCCCCGTGGCCGAACAAATCCCCAATCTCCAACTGTTCGTCTTCCGCGACAGCGAGGAGGCCGCCTTCTTCTACAGCGACATGGAAGTGCTGCTCAACGATCGCAGTAACACCCTGCAGGACAAGAGAGTGCTCTACCTGCCGTCGTCTTACAAGCGCAACAGCCGCTGGAGCGAAACAGACTCCTCCAACGTGAAACTCCGCGCCGAGATCCTCCACAAACTGTCGATGCCCGACGCGCAGCCACTTATCCTCGTCTCCTATCCCGAAGGCGTGGCGGAAACCGTTGTCACCCAAGATTATATCGACAGGAAATCCTTCTCCGTAAAGCGTGGCGAGGAAATCCTCACTGACGATTTCCTCAACAAACTCTACGAATTGGAATACCTGCCCGAGGACTTCGTCTATGAACCTGGGCAGTTCGCATGGCGCGGTAACATCTTCGACATTTTCTCCTATTCCGAGGAATATCCCATCCGTATCGAGTTCGAGGGCGACCGCATTGACTCCATCCGCTTCTTCAATCCCGAGACGCAACTCTCTGTGCGAGAGGTGGATCAGATCTACATCATGACCCCGATTTCGCAGAAGGAGTCCGGAAACAGTGAGCGCGTGCCGCTCCTCTCCGTGCTGCCGGAAAACACGGTCGTATGGCAGATGCACGCCGCCAACATTGCCTCCACCATCCACACAGCTTATCAGGATATTGTTGATAATGAATATTTTGCTGAAAATGAAATTCCTCTTATCAACAAGAAAACCTTCCTGAAAGAGGTGGCGAATTTCCAGCGGGTGTATGTCAACACCTCTGAGATCGAATCACCTTCTTTCTCGTTGGACTTTAACATGCAGCCGCAGCACGACTTTGACAAGAGTTTCGACTACCTGCTGCTGGAATGGATTGGGAATCTGGAACATGGCATCCAGAATTATTTCCTGTCGGAGACGCAGTCGCAGCTCGACCGTCTCTACAAGGTGATGCTCGACATCCTCGGCAAGTACAACCGTCAGAACGATGCCGCATACAAGATCGAGCAGCTCTACACGCCGTTGCGCGAGGTGCTGCACGAGGGGTTCACCGACGCAGACCATAAAATCGCGCTCTACACCGACCATCAGTTCTGGAACAAGTTCCAACGGATGGTTTTGCGCGACCGATACAAGAAGAGCGAAGCCCTGACACTCAGGGAGATATACGACCTGCAACCCGGCGATTACGTCACCCACATCGACCATGGCATCGGTGTTTACGAGGGTTTGCAGAAGATGCAGATGGGCGACAGCACTCAGGAAGTCATCAAAATCAGCTACAAAGACGGCGACACGCTCTACCTGAGCATCCATGCGCTGCACAAAATCAGCAAATACGTCGGCAAGGAGGGCACACCGCCGACCATCCACCGCCTCAGCTCCGGCAGCTGGGAGAAGCTCAAGGAGCGTACCAAGAAGCGGGTCAAGGAGTTAGCCATCGACCTGATCAAGCTCTACTCCGAGCGCAAGGCCAAGAAAGGGTTCGCCTTCTCGCCCGACAACTTCCTGCAAAGCACGCTGGAGTCGTCGTTCATCTACGAAGACACCCCTGACCAGATCAAGACCCTGGCCGAGGTGAAGGCCGACATGGAAAGCGACCACCCGATGGACCGCCTCATTTGCGGTGACGTGGGCTTCGGCAAGACTGAAATCGCCATCCGCGCGGCGTTCAAGGCCGTGTGCGACAGCAAGCAGGTGGCCGTGTTAGTGCCCACCACCGTGCTCTCCATGCAACACTACTACACCTTCAGCGAGCGTTTGGCCAACATGCCGTGTAACATCGCGTATATCAACCGGTTCAAAAGCACGAAAGAGATCAAAGAGACGCTGAAGGGTGTGAAAGAGGGCAAAGTCGATATCCTCATCGGCACGCACCGGATTTTAAGCAAAGACGTGGTTTTCAAGGATTTGGGATTGCTCATTATCGATGAAGAGCAGAAGTTCGGGGTGGCCGCGAAAGAGAAAATCCGCGAGATGCGCACCACCATCGACACCCTCACGATGTCGGCGACTCCGATCCCGCGCACGCTGCAGTTCTCGCTCATCGGGGCCCGCGACATCTCCGTGATCACCACTCCCCCGCCCAACCGCCAGCCCATCGACACGCAGGTGCACGTCTTCGATGAAGACATCATGCGCGACGCTATCCAGTATGAGCTGGACCGCGGTGGACAGGTATTTGTCATCCATAACAAAATCCAGAATATCAAAGAATTAGCGGGATTAATTCAACGATTGGTTCCGAAGGCGAGAGTGGCTATCGGGCATGGTCAGATGGAAGGCGACCAGCTCGAAAAGATCATGACGCAGTTCATCAATGGCGAGTACGACGTGCTGGTTTCCACCACGATTGTGGAGTCCGGCTTGGACATCGTGAACGCCAACACGATGATCATCAACGACGCGCAGAACTTCGCGTTGAACGTGCTGCACCAGCTGCGCGGGCGCGTGGGCCGCAACAACCAGAAGGCCTACTGCTACCTCTTCATCAAGCCGTGGGACACCCTCAACGACCAGGCGCGCAAGCGGTTGCAAGCCATCGAGCAGTTCAGCGACATCGGCAGCGGCATCCACATCGCCCTGCGCGACTTGGACATCCGCGGTGCCGGCGACATCCTCGGCGCCGACCAGAGCGGCTTCATCAACGAGATGGGCTACGACATGTACCAGAAAATCCTCAACGAGGCCATCCAGGAGATGAAAGACGCCGGCGACGAGGGTCTTGGCGACCTGCAGATGGCCGACAACAGCGCGTTGTTGCGCCGGGAGTGCTCGTTGGAAACCGACATCGAGGCGCTGTTCCCCTCCACGTACATCTCCAACGTCACCGAGCGCATGAACCTCTACAAGGAGTTGGAATCCATACGGGATCCGCAGAAGCTGGAGGATTTCCGCAAGAAAATCACCGACATTTTCGGGCCGATGCCGCGCGAAACCGAGGAGTTGATGCAGACCATCCCGTTGCGGATGCTCGCCGCCGACCTCCACTTCGAGAAAATTGTTTTGAAGAAGAAGGTCTTCCACGGCTACTTCACCGGCAACTCGCACTCCCCCTACTTCCAGTCCGACGAATTCGGCAAATTCCTTTTGTTCATGCAGGCGAACCACCCGGTGGTGCAGCTCAAGGAGGCCAACCACAAGCTGGTCTGCAGCATCCACAACATCCCGACGTTCAAGGCGGCGTACCATTGGTTGGGGAAGATGCGGGAGGCGGTGGAGAGAGAGTAGCTTAACCTTGTTTCGAAATATCAAAATATCGAAAGTTCGATATTTTGATATTTCGATAACGCCACGACTCTACCCTTTCAAACTCCTCGTTCCTTTGCACTCCGGGTAACCGCTGCAGCTCCAGAATTCGTTTCCGGCGTTTACCCCCCTCTTGGCGACTCGCTTGATCATCGGTTTGCCGCATTTCGGGCATTTCGGCGCGTCCGCTTGTGCGCTTTGCGCCGTGCGGTAGGCAAGGCGGTCTGCGGTCAGGGCCTCAGAGAAGCCGCCTTCTTCCTTGAAAGTGTCAAGCTGGTTGGCCAGCTGTTTACGCAGCATCATAATCAGGCGATTGCAAAGGACCAACAGGCAGTTGGCCTCCAGCGTGGAATTTCCCGAACGAAGCCACCGGTCAAACTTCCGCTTCTGCTGCAGGATGTGGATGCTGCTCAGATGCTGCACATCGTCCTTGTAGATGGGTGGGTCAAGCTGAACGGCGGTAACGGCCTTGTGTTCCTCCGAATTTACTGACCACGGCACATCCTCACCTCGCAGCAGCCAGTTCAGATAGTCGTTGGCCAGTTCAGCGAGGCTCGCACGTGCCACATCGGTAAGTTTCATCTCCGTCTCTTTGGAGGTGGAGCGGCGCGAGCTGCCCTCCGCGATGTTGGCGGGCACCGACCGCGCCGCCTGCGTCATCTGGTCGTATTGGCGGCCACATGGGTCGTTTTTACGGTTGAGGTAACGCATACAGAAATCCTGTGTTGCCAGCTGTATCACATTCGCCAGCACCCAGGTGTCTAACCAGTAGTAACCTAATCTTTTTATTTCCATATCGATTTAAATTTTGTTTATAGGTTTAATAAAAATCAGATTGCAAATATACAACAAAACGAGGCGGTTGTCAAGATGGTTGAGCATTTTTTTAGAATCATTGAAAGCCAACATATTAGGATACAGAAATCAGTAAAAACATGGAGGCCAATCTAAAAAAATTGCCAACAGAGACATCAAAAGCAGTGTAAAACGCGGTCAAACATAATATTTTTCCGCTATGCAGCGTTAGAGTAAAGTAAGGTCGCAACAATGGCCGGAACAAGCAAACAGTTAAACAAAAACAACAGACAATGGAACCGTTAGAAACACCTGTCAACAAAACAAAATCGTTCTATGGAACATTCGCACTAATCTATGTGGTGCTCAACATCTTTGCATTCCTTATAATGCTACTGACAACCAAATGGAGTATTTTGAATGGTGGTGACAAATGTGAGATCATCGCTGCTGGCAGTATTTTTATGGTTTTCGGCATTGTAGTTGCACTGATATGCGGCATTGGTCCCGCATTGGTACTGCACAAAGGATTGAAAAAAGGTTGGATGTATGCTTTTCCTGTCGCATTGCTCCTAATTGGTGTATCGGGCGCGATGCTTTGGAAGTTCACAAATCTGTCGGTTTTTTCCTACGCTGTATTAGTATGCACTTTGCCCGCCGCCCCGATTTATAACTGTTTGGTTTTTAACCATTCTCCTTTTTTCGATTATATGGCAACTGCATTAGTGGGCATTGCTCCTCTTCTTTACGCTCTGGTCATATATTTCACCTTCCTTATTTCACGTAAACGCGCTTTGCGGACAGTTTTATCATAGTTCTTCAGCAAAGAGCAGCAATAAACGACTTGGATAGAACAATTCAACTTCGAAAGAACAGCAGGGCGAGGACGAACGCGGGAAGTTTTATAAGGTGTATTACAGCAAGGAAGAATGATTTTTTACAGCAGTATATCGCACATACATCTTTTTTATTATTTTTGCTGCGGATTAAAGTTCACTGCCTAGTGGTCCACTAATCGGTGGCCCACTAATAGATGAACAATATAAAATGTTTGTTTATTGAACATCAACGAACCCACACAACAGTACATCGCGGCGCACTCGGAAGACGACGTGGCCCGCCTCGCCCTGCATCCCTCCAAGGACCCGCAGGTGGATATGGCCGTGGCGCTGCAGCAGATCGCCGGGCGGCAAAAGGCCAAGGAGAAGCTGCCCGATTGGTACGCCACCGAAGTCATCCTCTACCCGAAGAAACTCTCTATGGAGCAATGCTCGTCGTCGCAAACGGCTGAGTATAAGGCATCCTTGGTGGGAGGCGACTCTTTTGCGGATTTCAGCGGCGGGTTCGGGGTCGATACCGTCGCCCTCGCCCGGAAGTTCGGCAAGGGCTGGTACGTGGAACCGCAGGAAGAACTCTGCGAACTTTTTCAACACAACTGCAAAGTATTGGATATCAACAATGTTAATATCATCAACGGCACGATGGAGGACAACCACGCCGCCATCGGACCCGTAGATACAATCTACCTCGATCCCTCCCGCCGCGACACGCACGGGCGACGCGTAGTCTCCCTCGCCGACTGCACCCCCAACCTCCCCGAATGGAAATCCGCCCTGCTGGAACGTTGCAACATCCTGATGGTCAAATTGTCCCCGATGATCGACATCTTCCAGACGTTGCGGGATTTGCCCGAGACGTTCGCCGTACACGTGATAGCCGTGGAGGGCGAATGCAAGGAGGTGGTGTTTTTGTTATCCCGTGATAATTTCCCTGTTAACGATATTCACCGTCGGGACGCGATAAATCGCGTCCCGACGATCGTGGCCGTCGATATTGGCAAAAACGCGATCTCCCGCGTTGAAACCACCTTGGAAACCGAACGCTCCACCCCACCCCGCATCGCCACGGAATTGGGCGCCTACCTCTACGAGCCCAACGCCGCCGTGATGAAAGCCGGCATCTTCAACGCCCTGTCGCAACAATTCAAAATCGAAAAACTGGCGAAGAATACCAACCTGTTCACCGCCGACGAACTGCATGAGGATTTCCCCGGCCGCGTCTTCCGCATCGAAGCCGTCCACGAATTCCACCCGCGCAAAACGACCAAGGAACTGTCGCACCTCTCCAACGCCAGCATCGCCGTGCGCAACTTCCCGCTCTCGGCAGAGGAATTACGTAAAACACTGAAAATCAAAAACGGAAATACGTGCTATCTGTTCGGTTGCACTTTATGGGACGGCAAAAAGATCATTCTCCAGACCCAAAAGAAACAGGGCGAATAATATCGCCCCTATTCAGCATTCATCATTCAGCATTCAGCATTCATAATTATCTCCGACATCACCCGGTAAATCTCCCTCAGCCGCTCGTCCTCCAGCGACTCCATCTGCTTCCGCATCACGTTCTCGTCGCCACGCGCGGCCGGACCTGTCTGCGCCTCCGCCGGGGGCATCTGCGACACCTTCTCGACGGTCTGGCGCAACAACGGCAACAGAATCTCAAACGGCAAATCTTTCTCTTTCAGCAACTTATACGAAATCTGATACATGGCATTGCTGAAGTTGCAGGCGAAGACCGCCGCCACGTGCATCTGCGCGCGCTGCGACTCGGAAACCTCGTAACAAAGCGGGGAGAGTTCACGGGCCAACTCCCACATTATGGGCTTTTGTTTTCCCACGAAGTCTGATTCCAGACACATCGGCACTTCCAACGTCCTCATATCCTGAGATTTCGTGAATGTCTGCAGTGGATAAATCACCCCGTAACCGTCGGCATGATCTTTCAGGCACTGGCATGAAACCGAACCCGAGGTCATAAAGGCCATCGGCAGCTTAAACGGCAGCTGAGACAGAATTTCATCGTAGGCTTTGTCCGCCAAAGCAAAGATAAATATCTGGTTATCAAGGCTCAAGTCCTTGACATTGTCAATAGCTTCCGCACCGCACAGGTCGGCCAAAACGCGGGCGTTCGCCAACGTGCGGCTATAGACCTGCGTAATCGGGAAGCGCGACGACCCTTGCAGCCGCTGCGCCATCCAGGTGGCCACGTTGCCGGAACCGATCAGCGTAATCATCAGTAGGTGAATTTACTGCCGCCCAAGAACTCGCGAAGAATGGAGGTGCCGGGCAGGGAGAGTTCAGGGATGGTCTTGAAGAACATCAGCAACTTGATCAGCCGTTGTGCCTCCGCATACTCCGGTGCCGTCTCGGGCACGGCGTGCAGAATTGGCAGTGCAAAAGGCTTCAGCACCGACAACTCGAACACCAACGACGTGTTGATCATCACATCGGCGTTCTCCTGGAACGGGAAAATGTTCTTCTCTTCGCCGCGACGCACACTCGGCCAACGGCGTATCGTATCGACCGCTGAATAACCGCGGTAGTTGAAGTCTCGCACAATCCTGCGAATCAGACGGTTATCGGAGGTCGGAATCGGATTCTGGCGGTCCAGCGACAGGGAGGTCAGTGCAGAGACGAAGATCTTGAATTTCACATCGTCAGGCACTTGGGCGGTCAGCTCGGGATTCAGACAGTGGATGCCCTCAATGACGAGGATGGAGTTCTTGCGCAACTGCAACGTGTTGCCGTTCCACTCCTTCTTGCCCAACGCGAAGTTGAAAGTGGGGATTTCCACCTGTTCACCCGCCAGCAGCCGTTTCAGTGTGTTGTTGAAGAGCGGCAGGTCGATGGCGTGCAGGTCCTCAAAATCGAATTCGCCGTTCTCGTCCTTCGGGGTGTCGTCACGTTCCACGAAGAAGTCATCGACAGAAATCTGCACCGGATGGTAGCCTAATACAGCCAGCTGCACCGACAAACGACGGCAGGAGGTGGTCTTTCCTGAACTCGACGGCCCGCTGATCAGCACCATCTTCACATTCCCGCTCTGATAAATCATGTCGGCCACCCGCGCCAAATGTTTCTCTTGGTAAGCCTCCGCCACCAAAACACCGGCTTGGACCATCTGTTTGGCACTGGTGTATTTGTTCAGGTCAGAGACATACGGCACCCCCATGGAGGCCACCCACTCCTTGTCTATCTTATAGACGGAGAAAAGTTTCGGATAGGTGCGCGTCTTCGCCATCACCTTGATATTCTTCTTGGAGGGCAGCTTCAGCAGCAGCCCTTCCTCGTATTTCTCTAATCCAAAGGTCGTCAGACAGCCGGTGGAGGGCACCAGAAAACCGTAATAATAGTTGATGCTATCGTCCAAGTGATAAACAGAGGTGTAGATGCGGTCGCGGTTCTTGAAGAACTCGTACTTGTCCTCCAGTCCGTGTTCCTGGAACGCCTTGATAGCGTCGGACGTGAGCATCTCCTCGTGTACGAAGGGGAGATCGCGTTGCACGGTGTCCTTCATGAAGAGGAACAGCTTGTTGGCCAACTGCTCGGTAACCGGGCCGTCGAGGTGCTCTAACGTGCAGTAGCGGCCGCCGGAAATGGAGTGTTTGATGCAGAGTTTCACCTCTTTGGGAAGCAGTTTGTCAACCGCATGGAACAGCAGGAAGAAGAGCGAGCGCATGTATCCGTTGCGCCCGTAAGAGCTGTAATAGTCGAAAAACTGGATCTGCGCGGGCTTGGTGATGCGGAACGACATGTCGCGCTCCTTATTGTTGACTAACGCCCCGAGAAAAGGCATTTCCGGGCTGTATTTCACCTTGAAAGTATCGACAAATTCCTGCAGGGTGATGCCGCAAGGAACTTCAACCTTTGTGTCTATGTTTTTGCAATATACGGGGATTGTATCTTTCATATCTGTATATATTTTTGTGGGGCAAAGATACTATTTTTTATGTTTTCCATGGCATACGGGAATCCTTTAGGCTACAATCTGTCTCCCATCATTCCAAAACCCTTCGCCAAAATCATCAAATCATTGCGGACCTGATAGTTACGGACGTAAATCTCCTCCAAACGGCGGGTCATCTCATCGGAAAAGTTGCTGCCGGGATAGGCGTTGGAAGGATGAAGGACTCCGGGACGGAGCGAGAACTCAGAATCCGAAACGGCCTCGCGCAAGCCCACCCAGCTCTTTTTTCCTTGCAGAACATCGAAAATGTTACGCACAAATCCTTTTTTATTATTTACAAACCAAATGTCCGCCCACAAGAATAACAGCAGGAGAATGGAAGCAACAATATCGAAAGCGCGTTTCAAACGCCGCGACCGCTGTTGATAGATGGTCTGCAACGGGATGGTGTAAAGGTCTTCGGTAGTGAAGATGGTATTGCTGCCAATGAGCGAGGAGCTGTCCTCGGGCGCAATCTTGAACTCTACCTGCATGTCCTGCAGACGGTTCATCCAGTCAATAATTTGGTCGGCGGGAATATCCCGTGCGCAAAAGATAACCTCGTTGATATGGTAAATGGTAAGCAATTCGGAAAGGTCTTTGACATCTCCAATGTACAAACGATCCTCCATGTCGGGATGTTCGGTCATGATCACCCCCACGAACTCCCGGGGTTCGTTCATGGACTGGACCATACTCAACACGCGCTCAGTCTCTTGCAATCCGCCCACAATAGCAATGCGCTGGTTCAGCTGTCGGTTATCGACCTCTATCAGCTTCCATCGGGAAAGTAGGTAGCGCAGGGCGTTCACCGCGAACAATGCCCACACCGCACCTATGACGACAACAGCACGGGAAAAGCGCATGGTTTCCGGTAGCAGAGCATAAATCAGCAAGATAACAACGGTACCCGCCACTATGCCCCTGTTGAGTTGCTTGCGTTTCACAGGCTTCCGATAACCTCCGCTTATCCAAACGGAAACAAGCCAAAGCAACGCATAACCTGGCAGCACCACATAGAAATAGAAGTCGGAGAAAGAAGAATTGCGTTGCAACAGCACGTTATGCTCCCAATATTTGGAAATCGCGAACAAACCGGCAAAAATGAAGACAAAATCCAATAGCGGAAGCAGGATGCGGCTGACAATACGCTTCAGCGCTGCCAATGCCGCACGGAACCATATCGCCGCGTCAATGGCGATGTTGAAGACCTTGGCGTTGTTCGCAGAGAAGTGTTTCTTGGCAAAAATCTGCATCGCCTTGTAGAAGACATAAACATAGTTCAAACTTCCCTTTTTGGTACTTTCCCCTTTGTAGTGGATAATGCGGGTTTGCGGGAAATAGTAGTTCTTATAACCGCCCTTTAATATCCTGTACGACAAATCAATATCCTCACCATACATAAAATAGTCCTCATCCAAGAGTCCTACCTTGTCCAGCACCGACTTGCGCATCATCATGAACGCGCCGGAGAGCACTTCCACTTCGTGGGTTTCGTCCTCGCCGATGTAGGTCGCATGGTAGGCACCGAATTTCTTTGATTTCGGGAAGAGCTTCGAGAGGCCGAAGAGCTTGTAAAAAGAGGATTTGGGATAAGGAATCCCGCGTTTCGATTCAGGCAGGAAACGCCCCTGACCGTCCACCATCTTCACACCGAGACCGCCGCATTCAGGAGTCTCGTCCATAAACCGGATACATTTCTCAAACGTGTCCTCCTCCACCAAGGTGTCAGGATTAAGCAGCAGAACGTATTCTCCGGAAGAGATGCGGATTGCTTGGTTA
Source organism: uncultured Bacteroidales bacterium (assembly GCA_900315245.1). Classification (GTDB taxonomy): domain Bacteria; phylum Bacteroidota; class Bacteroidia; order Bacteroidales; family WCHB1-69; genus F23-D06. The sequence continues at coordinate 9,528 of OMYJ01000006.1, read as the reverse complement.
TTGGCCTTCGCAAAGCCCACATTGTCCTGATTTTCTATCAGTTTCACTTGTGGGAACTTTGACTTCACCATTGCCACAGAGTTATCGACGGAATGGTTGTCCACCACGAATATCTCCCCGTCAATACCGCGCATAGCCTTCACCGCCGACGCGAGCGCCTGCTCTAAAAACGCCGAAACGTTGTAGTTGACGATGATAACACTTAATTTCAATGGTTATTGGTTATTGGTTATTGAGACTGGGGATTCGTTATATAGTGAATAGTGATTATAAACACAGAAAGCACCTATCCCCCTCATTATCAATTATCAATTATCAATTATCAATTATCAATTAGTAATACGCCAGCACGGTCTTCTTCGAGACCACCTTGTCGCCTTTGCTGACGGCTACGGAGGCATTTTTCGGGAGGAAAACATCCACGCGGGAGCCGAACTTGATCATGCCGACCTCCTCGCCCTGCTCCACATGGTCGCCCACCTCGGGGTAGCTGATGATACGGCGCGCCACAAAACCGGCAATCTGGCGGAAAAGGATTTCCGTCTCCCCGTTGCGTACAACAATCGTATTGTGCTCGTTGTCAACCGATGACTTCGGAAGCTTCGCCAGCGCATATTTCCCGGGATGGTATGCCGTGTAGGAAATCTCGCCGGAGATGGGATAGCTGTTCACATGCACGTTGTTGATGGACATGAAAACAGAGACTTTCAGCCGTTCATCCTTGAAATACTCATGTTCGAAAGCGGTGCCCACATAAACGATGGTGCCGTCGGCGGGCGACAGTACCCCGTCATCGACTTTGTTGATGACCCGGGTCGGCACGCGGAAGAAACGAACGATCAGCACGCCCAGAATGAACATGATGGTGAAAAAGATGAGATTGACCCACCACAAATGCGCCAACAGCAGTACGTAGAACAACGATGTCAACGCAATGGTGACAAGACTGACAAAAATTATCAGCTTACCTGCCTGGTGGAATTTCATGCCGATCACCGCAAGCTATTTTTTGTATAAAATGTAGGTGTGGACCGGAATATTATTGAGCGAAGAAATAGTCACAAATTGCCGCGGATATCCTTTGTCGTTCATATAATGCAGACCATTGTAATTATAGCTGAAGTCCTCGACTTTTGACATGCTACCTGCCACCACTGTCTCAACATGTTCGTTCGTTTTCAGATTCACATAATAGCCTGCCATGTCCGCGTATGCGAAAGGAAGCCCATAAAAAGGATTGTACGACTCGAGATCATACTGGAAAGTGTGGGTGACAACTGTCTGAGCAATAGGAAACTCCTCCACATATTGGGAGATGTTCTCATATTTCTTTTTCTTTCCCGGATCGTACGTGAAGCGTTTTATCGAATACATCATCAGATCTTTGGAGTCGGCTTCGGATGAGATTTCCGCAATTTGCTCGTAATTGCCAAACACCTTGTCATACAACGGGTGACGTCTATTCTTCCAAAAATACTGGTCATAGAATTCGCGGTCATACATTTCTTCGATATAATCGATGCGGCCGACTGCCGGATCTTTCTTGTCCGTATGGCGATAGAACGTGTACTCCAGACGCACAGCACCATCAATGGTGTAGGTCATCTTGTCGAGCAGACGGTCTGTCCATTGAAAATCAATGGTTTCGGTGTAATCCTCGCCCACATGCACAATCTTGCTGACGGTCTTGTCTTTATTGTAAGAAAAATCGAATGAATAGAGGTCGTCTATAATGATTTGCTGGAGTTCCTTGCTTTTGTCATCATATACATATACCTCATTGGGGTCGCCGACATCACTGCGATACCAGATTTTGCTGATTTTACATTTAGGGTTGTAGATTTCTTCATCGGGCTTGCAAGAGGTAAAACACGTAACCAGAAAAGCCACTAACAACAGAGGAATTAAATATTTTTTCATAATGTACAATTATTCTATAATACGGCGGCAAAGATAACATTTTTTCAATTCATAATTCACAATGCATGATGCACAATCTGAATAAATGATTGTTAATTTTTTGATTAATACGCTTCTGCATTGAATCCTTCCGCGTGAAGTTTTTCCGCAATGCTGTCCAGATAAGGTTTGTCGAATTTGTGGAGCTGCATGGCCGGGGTTTCGCGGTCGAGGGAATAGATGACGATGCGTTTCGGACGGATGCGGCGGATGCGCGCCAGCCACTGCGACCATTCGGGATCGACGGAGTTGTCGAACGCCCTACCCTCCTGCTCGCCACTGAGGAACATCGTCTGGATGATGAGATTGCCGTTGAAACTGCACAACTGCTCGGTGACCTGCTCGATATCGACGGGCACGATGGGGGCATTGATAGTGTCGAGCATGACCTGTGTGCCCGCATCCAGCTTCAGCATGGGGTTTTCAATGCGCTGCAAGGCCGTGATGATCTCAGGGCGGTAGAGCTGCGTGGCATTCGACAGACAGGTGATCACCGCGTCGGGATAGTACTTGTCGCGCAGCGCCAGCAACCGGTCGATCACCTGGTCGAACCAGGGATAGAGCGTCGGTTCCCCGTTGCCGGAGAAGGTAATGCTGTCAACGGGCGTGTTATGATCGTGGCAGTCGGAAAGTTTATGTTCTATGGCCTCCATGACCGTTTCCAAAGGATACGGCTCACGGGCATTGAGGTTCTTCTCTAATGTCCAACCGCACTCGCAATAGAGGCAGTTAAACGTGCAGATTTTCTCATCGACAGGCATGAGGTTGATGCCCAAAGACTGGCCCAAACGTCTGCTGTGTATCGGGCCGAAAGCGATGGATTCCCAAAGGAATGTTGACATATTGATTTAAGATTTAAGGTTTAGGGATATGTAGGGGCGAATAATGATTCGCCCCTACACCCTTCATTGTTTATCATATTTCACGACTTCTTCGGAGAAGAAATCGAGTTGGACGCCGGCTTGGCGGAACATCTCTTCGGATTCGGCGCCGGCGTGGTATTTGTTGGCGCAGACCACGCGGACGATGCCGCAGTTGATGATGAGCATGGCGCAGGTGCGGCAAGGTGTCATCCGGCAGTAAAGGGTGGCTCCGTTGAGGGAGATGCCTAACTTGGCAGCCTGGCAGATGGCGTTCTGCTCGGCGTGGACGGTGCGCACACAGTGCTGGGTGACGGTGCCGTCTTCATGGACGGTCTGCTTGAGCTGATGCCCTACCTCGTCACAGTGTGGCAATCCCTTGGGGGCGCCCACATAACCGGTGACTAAAATCTGGCGGTCGCGGACCACCACGCAGCCGCTGCGCCCGCGGTCGCATGTGGCGCGCTTGCTCACCGTGTCTGCGATTTCCATGAAGTATTCGTCCCAGGAAGGACGTATGTGTTTGGTTTCTTGCATATCGCAAATGTTTATAATCCTTATTTAATTGAGGGTGCAAAATTACATAAATTTCTAACACATACGGTATCTGATGTGGGGTGTTGCCAAAACAGCTTTGTCATGCATCGTGAAAAGGAGGGCATGACACGGATTATCTTCCAAACTACCTCTCTGTTTCTTATTTATCAGCCTGACAAAAAATCCGTTAAATTATCCACATTCAGATGATAATTTTTTCATATTCAACATGATAACAAAAACGGAAATGTTAATAACTTGTTTATAAAAAAAAGAGAGGGGGAGATATGAAAATAGTAGCTTTGCGGCTTTATTCTGAATATTTATATAAATTTCAAAATACGTTAAAAAATTAAATCAACAATTATTCACAAAAAAAAAATGTCATGAAAAAGCATTTACTATTGTTCTTGGCGTTTTTGGCACTAGTATTCAGTGCCGGCGCACAAGCCACCATCATTCTGGAAGCCCACGATGTGTGGGATGATGGTACCGGTTATCAATTGTTACTTGATGCTGACCATAACACTTATGGGAGCATTATCCCCACGTCAGGTGCACTGACCAATGGTGGAGATGTCCCCTCTTCGGTGTATGATGAGTTCGAGTACACGGTTCCAGTTGGTGCTGACGGAAGTCTGACCACCACTAACATTGTGTTTGACGGAACAGCCACTATCACTATCCCTGCAGGCACCTACGATTTCTGCATCACCAATCCTACGCCTGGCGACAGGATGTGGATTGCTTCGGAGGCTGCGGATCCCACACGCGCAGACGACTATGTGTTCGAAGACAACACCATCTATCACTTCACCATGGCGAAGACCTCGGATGGTCACGACTGCACCCATTTGGAGATTACCTTTGTCCCAACAGGTCCTGCCATTATGGCTTCTCCCTCCGCCTTGCTGCTCAATGCCATGATTGGCGGGGAAGCTACTGCCTCCACCACCGTTACCGGTTTCAATCTCACTTCGGGAATCACGGCAACCACATCAGCTCCTTTCGCCGTTTCTGACGACAATAACAGTTTCGGCCCTTCCGCAATGCTTCCTGCCAACGGTGGCACGCTCTACATACAGTATTCCCCCTCTGCCGCAGGAACTGAAGATGGATATGTCATCCTTTCCAGCACAGGTGCTGATGACGACACTATTTTTGTGACTGGCAATGCAATCGAAGCTGCGACTCTGCCCTACTTTGCAGATTTTGAGAATGTTGAGGAAAACGCCCAATGGGAGTTCCAACACAACGGCACAAACCAATGGTTCATCGGCTCAGCCGTCAACAACACTCTTGAGGGTGAAAATGCACTGTATGTTTCCAATGACAATGGCATCTCCCATGCTTACACTATCACCACAACCTCCACTACTTGGGCTTACCGCGACATTGACTTCGGTCAATACAATGAATACCAGCTCGCTTTTGATTACATAGGTGTCGGAGAAAGTTCAATTTATGACAATCTGAAAATATATATTGGAGCTCCTTCGGATGCAATCCCGACCTCCAGTTCCTCCTCTGGTGTCACGATCCCCGGAGCAACATTGTTAGGCACACTGAACGGGATTTCGACATGGACTCGTGTCACAGCAACATTAAATTCAAGTTTTTCAGGTGTCCAGCGTGTGTACCTGCTTTGGTGGAATGACTCATCTCTTGGCACAAACCCGCCGGCAGCTGTTGATAACATTTCCATCATCGGCAGCAACTGCTCAAGACCTAATGCCGTAGCCGTCAGCAATGTCACGGCTCACACGGCGGACGTCACCTTCCAGCCTGCAAGTTCTGACGACTTCGAATGGGAGTATGTGCTTTGTTCCGGCGGCCTTCTTCCTGAGGACGCCATTCCCGAGTCCATTACCGACACTTCATTCTCCCTCACGGATTTGACACACAACACCACCTATTCACTTTATATCAGAACTTCCTGTGGCAATGACGAACACTCCGTTTGGTCCCCCGTTGCAGTCTTCACCACGGAACCGACTTGCACCAGCCCGATAAACCTTACCGTTTCACATATTACCGGAACGTCCGCACTGGTTTCCTGGGAGCCAGCACCCTTTGGCGCCACGGAATACATCTTCTCCTACACAGAAGCCGGCGAAGACAACTGGATCTCTGAAACTGTTGAGGATAATAATTTTATGCTCTCCGGCCTCGAACCGCAGACCTCATACGAGGTGTCTGTCACCTCAGTGTGCGAGGAAGGCGATGCTCCCGCTGCGGTCCAAACGTTCCTCACCAAATGTCTGGTTGGTGGCGACATCCAGATAGGCGAAGGCACCACCGATTTCTCTTACCTGCCTTCCTACAGCCTTTACGAATATAGTTACACCCAACAGATCTATTTGGCCAATGAGCTGAACAATGCCAGCGAAATATATTCCATCGCTTTCGACGCAAGCGAGGTAAACACCCCCAACCGCCATTTATCCATCTATCTCATGAACACATCTGCGAACACCTCCACAAGCTGGCTCAATGCTTCCAACGCCCAAATGGTGTATGATGGCGACGTGACACTTGTTGAAGGATGGAACACGTTCAATTTCACCACTCCTTTCCAGCGTAACACGAATGATAATCTGGCTGTCATTGTTATCGATGGCACTGGTTCCTGGTCCTCGTCAAACGAATGGCATGTTCACACCACTTCTGCCACGCTTGCCAGCTACGATTATCGCGATGATATTCCTTATAGCATCAGCACTGCTCCTGGTAGCGTAAGTTCAACCACAAACCGTCCTAATGTGATTTTCGGGACACCGTGTGACTCCTCAGACTTTATTTGTGTGGCACCTAACGCTTTTGTGGAATCAATTTCAACTGACGAAATCACCATTTCCTGGGTTCCCGGGTATCAGGAAACCGAATGGGAACTGGAATATAAGACGAACAACACCGACTGGACCTCAGAAGGCATCGTCACAACCTCTCCTTACACCTTGGAAGAGCTGATTCCCAACACCCTCTATACAATCCGCATGAGATCTGTCTGCGGTGGAGACGAGTACAGCAACTGGCTGGAAATGACAGCCAGAACCGAATGTTCCGAAATCGCCACTCTGCCTTTCGTGGAGGAATTTGACACCTATGGTACAGGTACTGCAATCATGCCGACCTGCTGGACTTCCCTTAACACCTACTCGGGTTCCTACCCGTACATCACCACGACCAGCTATGCAGGTGAGGGTTCCCTCTATTTTTACGCCGGCACTTCCGGATCTTACAACACCGCCATTACTCCGCCTTTTGCTTCCTCTTTGAATGTGAACACGTTACAGGCAACCTTTATGTATCGCGCCACCTACTCGACAGACAGATTAATTGTTGGTGTGATGTCCGATCCTACCAATGACAACACTTTCGTGGCTGTTGACACGATTGCCCCGGCTTCAACAGCCAGCACGTGGACAGAAAAAACCGTCACTTTTGACAGCTACACTGGTGAAGGCCAATACATTGCCTTCAAGAATGCATACACAAGCAGCTACACATACTCCTATATTGACAATCTCATGATCGAAGAGATTCCGCTTTGTCCGAAACCGAGCCAGGTGTCAGCCATTTCCACACCAACAGACACTGTGATTCTTTCCTGGGTGGGTGAAGGTGCCAGCACTTGGGATGTGATTTATGGACCGACGGGATTCAACCCCAATAATGAAGAAGCAGAAAACACCATTCTGGTTGAAGGCGTCACAGATAATCCTTACACCATTACCGGCCTCTCTGGTGGCATTGGTTACGATTTCTATGTCAGAACAAGCTGCGACAACGGCAGTGTCAGTGATTGGAGCAACATCCCTGCATCTGCATACCCATTCTCCTACGCAATGGGTATCACCGGCTCCGACACGCTGACGGGCTGCGGTTTCATCATCACGGACAATGGAGGTCCTAATGGCAACTATTCTAACAACTGCGACTTCACGGTGGTCATTTATCCTTCAGATTATGACTCTTTGGTATCCATCTCCGGTATTTTTGCGGGTGAAGGGAATTGGGACAAGTTATACATTTACGACGGCGTTTCCACTAACGCCAACGATCAGGTGGCTTTGATTGCCAGCACTTCTCAAATCACTTTCGGACCTATCGTTTCCGAATCAGGCCCGCTGACCATCCGATTCACCTCCGACGGCTCCACCTTTAACGCCGGTTTCGTAGCCATCACCTCTTGTGTGGCGGCTCCCAACTGTCCATCCCCGTTGAAGAACAGTGTGTCCGTCTCCAACATAGACGGTCATAACGCCACCGTTTCTTTCACGGATCTGAATCCTGACCATACCTCATGGACGGTGTTCTACCGACCCACCAATGCCGATGAAGAGGATCCCTGGATGTCGGTTGTGACCAGTGAAGACAGTGTCGATCTCAATGACCTTGATCCTGAGACCAATTATGCCGTGTATGTGATCACCAACTGTGACGTTCCCGACGAGGTTGCGGATGCCACCAATACCGTTCACTTCACCACCGCTGTCGCTTGTCCTGCCCCGCAGAACCTCGCGGTTTCCAACATCGGCATGACCAGCGCCACTGTAACTTGGTTCAGCAACGCTGAAAGCTTCACCATCGAATACGGTGAAGCCGGCTTCACGCCTGGCGAAGGCACTACGGAGATCGTTACCACCAACACCTATGATTTGACGGGCCTTGAAGCCAGCACCACCTACACCGTCTATGTGACGGCTGACTGTGGCACTGAAGGCAACTCCCAACCCGCAACTGTGAACTTCAACACCTCCCTCTGCGAAGTGGAGAATCAATGCCTTTACACCTTCAACCTCGAAGACTCTTACGGTGATGGTTGGAACGGCGGTTCTTTGGCTGTGAAGCAGAATGGTATCACGATAGCCACCATTAGTTTGTCCACCGGATATTCCGCTACCCAGAGCGTGAGTCTGTGCCAAGGTGCTACCACCGAAGTGGTTTGGACTGCAGGATCCTACCCTAGCGAAGCAAGCTTCACGATCACCGACTCATACGGTGCCCAACAGTATGCTTCTTCTTCAATGACTACGGGCACCAGCACCGTTTACACCTTCACGCCGAACTGTTCTGGATGTGCTATGCCCACTAATGTAACGGTCTCTAATATAGGCCTCACTTCAGCTACCGTCAGCTGGACAGGATCAGCGGACAGCTATACTGTTGAATATGGTGAAACTGGTTTCACACCCGGCACCGGCACCACCACTACAGTCACCTCTACCACATACGACCTCACCGGTCTGGACGCCGCCTCTCCTTATACGATTTACATCACATCTGTTTGTTCAGATGATGTTTCTGCATCTGTTTCCGTGAATTTCAACACCTCTTTTTGCGATGTGACCGACCAATGCACCTACACGTTCATCATCACTGACGAATATGGCGATGGCTGGAACGGCGGTTACCTCACGGTGGAGCAGAACAATTTGACAGTGGCAACCCTTGAGGCGGCAGATAACTATGACGATCCTTCATCCGAAACAATTACGGTATCTCTTTGTGACAATCTTTCCACGAGCATCGTATGGCATTCTGGCAATTATGACTCAGAGGCCGGATTCACGCTCATAGGTCCTGACGGCACGCAACTCTACACCAGCAACAACATGCAAGGCTACACCACTTACACCTTCACCACGGATTGTAACGGCTCCGGTCCTGTCACCCCGACAGATCCTACCGTCACCACCGCTGCGGCCTCCAACATTGAGCAGACCACTGCCACGCTGAACGGTTCCATCTCGAACCCCGACAATGTGACCATCACGGCTAAGGGCTTCGAATGGAAGACCACTGTTGGCGGCACCTACGCTCCTGTGACGGTGACGGGCAACAACCTCACTCACAACCTCACCAACCTCACCCCCAACACGGGTTATACCTACAAGGCGTTCATCACCTTCAACGGTACCACCGTCTATGGCAACGAGATGACTTTCACCACGCTTCCTGAAGACACTCCCGAACCGTGTGATGCTCCCACCAACCTGCACACCACTGGCATCCAGAACGAGGCCATTGCCATCGCTTGGGACGCCAACGCCAACGTGAGCAGCTGGAACATCCGTTACAGCACGGTGGGCGGCTCCTGGAACACCGCTACCTCCAACACCAACAGCTACACCATCACCGGTCTCACGGGTCTTACCGACTATGAGAT
>OMYJ01000005.1 GCA_900315245.1 uncultured Bacteroidales bacterium | reverse complement strand
AAACTCTAATTGCATATCCTCTACGCTCTTGTCCGGAACTTTCAGCTCCGGCATGGCATAGATACAGAGGCCGTCAAGCTGAAGTGTATAGGTTCCACTATGGGCGTATGATGCACCATAGACCAGTTGGGGCTCGTATGCGGCTGCGTAGTTGGCATACCTCTGGGCCTCCGTCCAGCATTCGGGCTGGATGCCTGTCCTCAACTCGGTGATATCTGTAAGATTGTCAAAGTTCTGCGTATATGGAAGTTCCGTTATGCCGCAAGTCAAATTGTTCAATCTAACGACAATATCGTCAAGATAGTTATAACTATTTTTTAACCCATCGCCTCCACTATATGCATTGCGGAACGCAATGTATCTACCTGTGCCTTGGTATCCGCTAAAATCAACGACCCTCTTATTTACGGCAGACCCCACATTGCTGATAGTTTCTATCAACTCAAAAGATTCAGGGTCGGCTAAATCGCTCATTACGCCTACCTCCAAATATTGGTAGTCAAACGCTTGTTTCAGATAAAACTCCATCTCTAAACCGCTGAAGCTGATTCCATTGTCAAGTTTGGGCATAGCCAAAACGCAAAGGGAGTCCATAAATAAACAATAATCACCTTCATGCGCATACCAAGCACCATAGCCCACCTGAGGCCTACCCATTTTGGATCGTGTAAGCGGTTCGTTTTGAGTAACCACCGTCCACCCCGTGGGCTTGACAAAAGTTCGGGGTATATGACTTCCTGTGTAGCTCTCGAACCCTTCGGTCACATCCAGCTGCGTGTACACACACGCCGGGAAGCTGTTGTACGTGCCATTGTTCTGGTAGATGGCGTACAAAAACATGTCTCCTGTGGGAGCATAGGTTCCCGTGTACAGCGTGGGTGCAGTTGTGGTCTCGTTGACGGGCGCAGTGGCCCAGCCGGCAAATGCCCAATCAGAGCAGCTGATAGTGGCCTCGGGAAGCGTTATCGACGAACCCGTCAGGGACACCGTTCCGCAATCACCCGTGCCCTCGTAGAAATACACAGTGTGAGTCTCTGTGACGGGAGTTCCCTCCTTCACATAGAGGTAAACAGGATATTGGCTCGCTGAGGCGTAGCAAGAGAAGAGGTGGCTACCGCTATTATACTGCATCACATTGCGGTTGCTACTGTTTGTGGCAACGATACTGGCTGCGCCAGTCTCGGCATTGAAAATGATTTTCCATTTGCCATTCACATCAAGTTCATCCTTGGTTTTCAGATGGTTTGCACTGCTACTGGCAGCATAGAGATAGCCAGAGGTTCTGCCATCATAGATGGAGTAGAATCCGGATTCATCCTCCAAAGCGGAGATAGTGAACTCATAAACATCTTCAGTCGACACAGTGGCCGTTGTTTCATCAATGATGATTTCTTCAGCTTTACGGTTGTTGGAGTTCTGTGTACCCATGGCATAATCACCACCATATTGGCCGACGATGATGTAGGTTTGGCCAGATTCAATGCTGGTGGCCAAGGTGTAGGTGGCAGGCTCAAACGGGACATATTCCACTGCTGTTGCAGTAACGGCAACATTATGGGTGGGCATAGTGAATTGGTACAAACCCGATTCATCTAGTTGTGAAATGACATCAACGCCATCCACCACTATTGATTCTAAGATATATCCACTTGCAGCACTCACGCTTAATCCCACGGTAGTTCCCTCGGTCACTTGCAGCGTTGTTGAGCCTTCCACTCCTTGTTCGCTTGTTTCTCCCACAAAAGTAAAGATTTCAACATTTTCTGATGCATTGACAGTCAACGTGTATTGCTGCGGAGCAGCGGCTTGTGTGACGGTGACAAGTTCTGAATAGACATCGTTCAAATCAACATCAAGACCATACAATTTAAAGTAAGCAGTACGGGCTACGCCGTCGTTAGCATAAATTAAATAATCAATGTTTGAGAAAGTGATGTCGGTAATAATCATCCAATCAGGTTGTGAAGCAGGGGTTGTGCCGTCTGATTCAAACCAACGGACATCAACACCGGCTTCTGTTTTGATTTCGGTACATGTCACTCCCAAAGTACCTGTCGTTTGCTCAGCAATGGCTGTAATTGTAGTTGATGCAACCGTGATGGCAGGAACAGGAGCCACGTAATTGGTAAGTGAGATATTGCCCAAACCGACATTGCCAGATACTTTATTGGTATAAATCCACTTAATGTAGCGGACGTTTTCGCCCAAATCGGTGAACTCTTCGTTTTGGGTTCCAGATATTTCAGTGTAAGTTTCCAAATCAATGTAAGAATCACCGTCTTCTGAAGTCTGCACTTTAAAAGTGCCACCAGAAAAACTGTTGTTCTTAATGTTAAAGGTCAGCGTGCCGGGGCGCTCGCTGAATTGGAGCAGCAACCAATCGCCAGTGCCATCAAATTTCAGTTTGGTGTAAGGATTATTACTTGCACTATAATCCGTACCAAGACCTTCTTGATAGAGGCCATCCGTACTTTCAATGTCCGCTATACCGCCATTGAACTCAAAGGGCAGTTCAGCGTATGTGGGAGCCACAAATTCTTCTTGGTTGACAGTAACGATGGCAAAAACTTCTTCCAAATTATCATCAAAGGTATAAACCTTGAGATACGCCGTACGGGCTGCGCCGTCGTTGGCATTGATGATATAAGACAAGGAATAAGTATCATCTTCCTCATTGATTTCTGCATAAATCCAATTAGGATTGTCACCCTCAAGTGCATTACCATTGGCATCGCAGAAATAGTAATCGAAGCTAGTAAAGTCAGTGATATTTTCGTAAGTTAATGCAAGCGTGCCGTCAGCACCTTCAGCAGGAGCATTGATCGTGGCAGGAGTGACGGTGACGGTGGGGGTAGTAACGACAGGATGCGTCAATGAAACCAATGTGCAACCTGATCCGAACTCGTAAGTTGAACCATATTTGATCAGATTACCATAAACCACGGCGACATCGCCAACGGCAACATTGGCGGCTTCATCGCCACCACACCGGTAGGCTTGCAGGAATACCTCATCACCTTCTTCATCAACCATATTGAAGGTAATATTGCCATAAGTGGAGTTATATTCCGTTGGAATATCGGAAACAATACCCGTAACATATACGTTTTGTGTGCCTGCATTGGCATCGATGGCTGTATGGGCATCCGCTACCGTGTAAGGATCTGCCAGTGTGCCGGCATGCTCCAAAGTGATGAAAGCGTATTCGGCAGTGGCGATGGCGCTGTTGTCATATCCAGATTTGGCTGCCATGGCCTTGATGGTCGTATTAGTGCTGACATTGATAGGAGCAGAATAAACCGTGCTGTTTGTGGTAGGAGCGTTACCATCGGTAGTGTAATAAATCGTGACATCCTCGGTGGTACAGCTGATGGTCACGTTTTGAGCTTGGGTGTAGGTACCAGCAGCGGGACTGAAGGTGGGAGTAGCACAGGTGGGAGTGGCACTTGGTATAATGTAAGTTATCGTAATACCATTGCTCCTTGTTTGAGAACTAGGTTTAAAAGTAAATTCCGTAACATCTGCAGATTCGGTGTAAGTCCAAGTCACGATCTTGCCGCTAACCGCAGGAGTGACATTAGGCGTAACAGTAGCATTCTGAGCATATGTGACATAATTGCCCGTAGAAGAAGCTTCATAAGCAACACTTAAAATCTTAGCGTTGTTCAAAGCTTTAATTGTAACCGTGTTGTTGGCGTAAATACGAATAGGATTCGAATAAGTGTTGGTGGAGGAAACCATAATGGTAACGTTCTGGTCGTTCGCAACAGCGGTAGCCGTGCCAGGAAGCGCAGTCGTTCCGGGCCAGGTCACTGTTGTCTGTCCCCACGCCGCGCCCAAGGACATCACCATGGCTAGACACAAGACGACAATCTTCCGCATCTCGCGAAAAGGCCTGATTAATTGTAAAACTTGTTTCATACTGTATAAATTTTAGAACATAAATATTTATCCTACAATTATTTGCATGTCAACATAAGCAAAATGCAAGACACGGAGCAAAGATAACATTTCCACTCTTCCCGACCGGTTTTGCCGACATGGAAAATGTTAACAAAAGGGGAAATATTATCAACAACGGCGAGAAGATCATATCGTCTCGCCGCCATATTTCATCTTCTTCCCAAACACCGTACAGAGAATCATCTGAATGTCTTTAATGAAAGAGTAATGCCTGTAATAATAGCAATTCAGCCGCACCTTGTCTGGAAAAATCACCGTGTCATTATACTCCACCGCAATGTCCTGCGGGTCACGAGGGTCGCCCTCCTTTTGCCTTTGGGCCACATATTCCGCAATCATTTCGTCCTCCAAACGGTATTTCAACGTGGCTGGCCCTGTGATGCCGGGACGCAGTTTCAGGACATCCCGATCCTCCCCTTCCAACTTGTCTGCATATCCGGGCACATCCGGACGTGGACCCACAAAACTCATGTTCCCGACAAGAACATCCCACAACTCGGGGAGCTCATCCACCTTGTGGTGCCTCATCTTGGCTCCAACAGGGGTGATACGGCTGTCGCCAGCAACCGACACAGAACTACCGCTATGATCCACCACCATAGAACGGAACTTGTGGCACTTGAACAACTTGCCGCCCTTCCCTACCCTCTCTTGCACAAAAAAGACAGGACCGCCCGGCATTTTCACCTTCACCAAGATGGCCACAACAATCAAAACGGGCCACAAGAAAAGGAGGCCGACGAAAGAGACGATTCGATCGAAAATCCACTTAAGTATCATGAGCCTTGTTTTACCTTGTGAACATATTTAAGCTTTTTATAGAAACCACAGATGAGATTTACTCCAGTATGCCAAAACGAAGCAATGGCGTTCATTTTCTCCGCCTCGCGAAACAATTTGTAGTGCCATTTTATCATGGTGATGATGCTATGAGAGCTGACCGATCCACTACGTCCTCTACGATATTTGGCCAACACCTCAGGCAGCAGACAGCAGTCAGCTTTCTTGCAAACTTTCAGCCACAGGGCATAGTCATTATTCTTCTTGATGTCCTCTATTTGGACAAGCCCAACGGCTTCCGCATCGTACATAACAGTAAGACAACCCGGCCAACAAAAGGCGAACATACCAGCTTTGGTTACTTTTTTAGGACCCATCACAATCACACCCGTGTCATTTCCTTCAGCATCCATTTCGGCATAGCAGGTATAAGAAAACTTGTAGTTATTCTTCTCCATGAATTGAATCTGTTTTTCTAACTTCAATGGTTCCCATAAATCATCACTATCCAAAAATGCAATCCATCGGCCTTTGGCTTCTATCAATGCCTTATTACGCGATACCGCAGCACCACTGTTTTTTGTGTTTTTGAAAAAATGAATACGCTGATCGTTGAACGCCTTTACGATTGTTTCTGTATCATCCGTAGAACAATCGTCAACAAATAGTATTTCCCAGTTGGAATAAGTTTGAGCGAGGACGCTACGAATAGCTTCTGCCACAAAATGTCCACAGTTATAAGAAGGCATAATAACTGAAACCAAATCCTTCATTTTAATAACGCCCTTCTTGCTTTAGTTTTTTGAAGTGTTCAATGTCTCTATATTTGATTATCTTAGCTGGATTGCCCCCAACGATAGCACATGGTGGAACATCCTTCACCACTACAGAACCAATTGCCACTATTGCGCCCTCTCCTATATGAACATTCCCGGAAATAATCACATCCGACCCTAACCACACAAAATCATCAACAACAACATTTCTGATGGTATGCTTACTTCCATAGGGTATTTTATCGCCAGCTGCGTAATCGTGACTGCCTAACATAATCTTCACATTGGTCCCTGAGTGAAAATAATTACCAATTTTTACCCCCCCCAACCTGTAGCAGTAAAACCATTAAAACCGCAATGTGAACCGACTTCCAAAACAACTTGGGAACCAATATGGGGTATTCTGGCTGCCCCAACATCAGAACCGCAAGATCTGGCATAACACTTCAATATGCAAGTTGCAACAACCGACCTGAATCTTCGAAATACAGTAACGGGGAAAAGAATGATTTTTTTCATTTATTATTGATATTTTGACAATCTGTCGCAATTCATCTTGGATAGAATATATCCACGTTCTTCAAGTTTGTCAAATTGTTCTTTAAAAGTAACGTCATCAAGGACAACACCCTTTCCAGAAAAACAAGCTTGAGATAATGCTGTTGTATATGACCCAACAGAGTATTCAAGATTAGAGATTGAATCCCTTATTCCAACCTCCTTGGGCATTTCTATTTCATCTTCTTCAACATACTTACGTAAAAGTTCCATATCACTATAACGAGGATGAGGGCGATACTTCACTTTTTTCCCTTCTCGCATTACAAATTCCATTGACTTTACAATCCCCTTGATTTGATCTTCATTGTATAATGCTAAATAGTACTTGTAATCAGCATAATACTTTTGATTTTTATAAACTTCTGTATCAATTCTCATTGAGGGAGGAATTGCAACACGAAACTGTGTAGGCTCAGCCTTCAAGCTGCGGAACAAATCAGCATAATACTCATCCCACACATAACACTCGTCGTAATGAAAAAAAGCATCGCGTATAAACCACAATTTCTCCCCATGCATAATGTCAATATGTTTCACCCCGTGTTTATGGCAATATGCAGTTAAAATAGAACTACTGAACGAGAATTCCCCAAACTGAATCATTACTTCAGGACTATGCCGCCTTATCATATCACTATATAATACCACATTCATCCAGGACTTCAAAATAAAATATGGATGGTGTGGCGCACGTGATACCAAGCGTATAAGAAAGCCAAAGTCATTAAACGACATTGAGGACCCTTGTTTCCAATACTTGCTGTTTGGATTATACTTTTCCCAAACAACGGAAGGCACTACTTCATCCATCTCTTTGTGTTCCATCATTGTATCAACATGTTGCCCTTCCCTGACAAAACAACGCTTTAACAAAAAAAACAACACAATAAAAGGTACCACTACAGCAGCCACAATGTTTAATAGCCATACTTTCCATTGGGGCACAAAGAAATTCTGGCAGAGATATTGTTTGTACCCTCTGTCTATATCGTTTTTAGCTTCACCTAAGGATTCCAAAAACGCTCGTTGTTGTCCAATAGGAACATCAAATGCTCCTCGGTCACCTAGTTGTAAAAAACGAAGTATTTTAAAATAATTCATGCAAGAATTCGTTTATATACAAGGATATATCTCTGCGCCATCATGTCACATCCAAACCTCTCGGAACAACTTTTTATTACCTCTTTATTCCATCGGCCTTTTAGCAGCTGTTCTATTCCATCCACCACACATTGATTGGTCCTATCGGCCACACCTATCACGGCATTTGCATCATAAATATCTTCATAAGCATCCATATCCTTAAACATCAAGCCTGGCAAACCGAAATGCATTCCTTCTATAAGACTCAATCCGAATCCTTCCGTTTGGCTCAAAAGAACAACGGCATCAGCTTCTTCGTAATAAGCCGACATCAATTCTCTCTTAATTCCACCGCATAGCACAAGATGGTCAGCATTGGGGCTATTCTTAATTGCTTCCTCAAATGAAATGTTATTACCCATATGGTTTTCTCCACAAAACAACACCCAAGTTTGATTACGCAGTTCCCCCGAAAGCAAATCAAATACCTTCACCATCTGAAGTTGGTTTTTGTTCTCGCTGATATTACCAACATAAAGAAGCACTTTGGCATTAGAAGGAATACCATATTTTTTTCGAACCGATAACCCAGAACTGGCGTTGTTTGAAAAACTGAAAGAATTGCAAACAACAAAAATATTATCACAATTGATCTTATCAAACGTTTTTTCTATCATTCGTTTCATGCCAGTACTAATTACTGTGATTGGTATTTCGCCGCCAACAACCCTTTTCAAGAAATCTCGTTCATATTGTTTAGCAGCAGGTTCAAGTCGTACTGCCCCTGTAAATGAATTAAGCCCATGCAATGTGACAACATACTTTTGTCCACAATTCTTGCAGACTTGCATCCATAGTTCTGAAGCGAATCCACAACCATGGATGTGGACAATGTCATAACGCCCACACTTAAATAATCCTTTAACATAACCTGAAATAAGCCAATAATAAATCAACCGAACTAACGAACCATTGCTCATATGATATTGTCTCCACAATCTCCATACCACGATAGGCGAAAGGCACCGGAAAATGCTCTTCAGAAACAAGCCAAATGAACGTTTCAAGAAATGCGCCCCATCAATATCAAAGGCTTCGCCTCTGGAATCGGTAGCAAACAAATCAACCCGTTCCATTTCGCCAACAGCATGAGCAATGTCATAGACCATATAGCCAAAACCTGTTTTGTTTTTGCTAAATTCAGGTCGACTGTTGATAGTCACATATGGGGTAAAGATAAGTATACGCATGGGAGTCACACAAGAAGTAGCATAGTGACTATTTCAAACGATGTTTTAAACAATGCTCTCAACACCATAATCTTTAAGAATTATGCTTAATTCATCTCTAAACCCTGTCCCTTCTGAAATTTGAAATAAAAATTGTGCTCTCGGATTACCTTCAACAAGCACCCAACCATTCTTTGTCAAAGCCATATCCCAACCTGCATAGTGAACATCGGGAACGTGCAAGGCAAGCTTTTCAGCTGTTTGAAATGCTTCTTTCCAGCGAGGGACTTCAAATCCAATCAAATCACAACCATTGTCTGGATGTTTCTCGAAAGTATGCCCCCATTCATCTACCGCTTTGTACACTCTACCAGTTTGGGGATCACAAGCCGTTATAATGCCACCACCGCCCGCATTATCGATGATACTCTTTCCTCTTCCTATTCGTATCAATGGATGCAATATGGACACTTTGTTATGGTAATTAATAGTGTATATTCTTAATGTATTTACTGACTCCTGGTGAAGAGTCGCCATAGCTGCATCTTGTTTAATTAATTGTTCTGCAATAAATCCTTTTGGATACTCATTCAAAAGTTTGTCTATTGTATTACTGCTAAATTCACTTGAAGACAATATTTGGACTCCTTTACCTAATGATCCTCTTAATGGTTTAAGAATCAATTGATCTGATCTATATAACAATTCTTTTAAATGCTGTAAATCCCCGCCACGTATTAACAAACAAGCATCACGGTGGAAAAATTGTTGAAATACCTTATATGTTGTCCATTTGTCTGAAAGTAGATCCAATATTTTTTTATCGTTCAAAGACTCGGCAATCTTTTGACGTTCAGAATCGCCTATAAAAGAGACACGTTGCTGTTCTGTTAGAGAGTCATAATGAAACAAAAAGAATTCATCGGGGCTATAACCATAATGTCTATTTGCTTCAATAATACCTGACATCACTCTCAATTTATTGTTCCGAGCTCCAAACTTCTTTATACTATCATTCGCCAACTTCACTAATTTAAGTGAGTTATAAATTTTCAGTGGTAAAACAGAAGACCAGTTCATGTTGTAATTGTTTTATTTTTTTTCAATATATTTTGACACTTTGGAATAATGCTTACCCAAAGTCATTTTAAGAACTTCGTACATTATTGGCGGGCGGAACAATATGCAGCAGATGGCATATATCAAAATCCCCAAAATAGTAAATATAAGAAGTGACACAAAAACAGAATCTATGTGCCAAATGTATCTAATAAAGAACATTACTGACAACATAATCCATGACGCCCCTACAATACCAGGTAGATTCTTTTTGAATTGTCCAAGTTTTATTTCTTCATGTTTCTTTACTAATTGCCAAAGGAGTCTTGTTGAAACGATAATTGCCACTAAGCTTTTTGCAATGGCCAAACCATAAATTCCGAAAACTTGTGGAAGGGCTATGTTAAAAGCAATCATAAGGATCAATCCCAATGTGGTATTCTTGGCAGGGGTAGTGGTGTCCTGCACCGAATAGAACACTTTAGTAGTGGTTTCTCTTATGGCAGAGAAAAGTATACCGATGCAATAAATACCTAATAATTGCTGGGTCAAATTAATAGCGCTACTGTCAAAAGCTCCACGACCAAAAGCAACAGTAATAAGTTCTTCCTTTAGGCACAGAACTCCACACATTAAAGGAAAAAGGAAGAAAATGTAGATAGAAAGAGTAGAATTTACACGGCCATTGAGTTGATGCATGTCTCTACGTGCTGCAGATTCGGCATATAATGGGTATACAATAGTTGCTATAGCCGTGGTAAAGAACTGCATCAAGACCGTATTTATCTTCAATGCATAACTAATGGCGGAAATGGAGCCAACAAAAAGAAATGAAGACACCATCCTATTAACAATTGCACTCACCTCACCTAAACTAACTGTCCAAATAATAGGAACGGAGTTCTTCATAGACTTGTGGATAGCTTCATTTTTCCAATGAAAATCAAGGCGAAGATGAATATGTTTCCTGACTACAATAAGCAAGAACAATACCTGTCCTACTGATCCCACTACTTGTCCTACACAAGCAGCAGCTATACCCCATTTCGCGTGTAATAACACAATAAAAAGAATAAGCACCAGGTTCAATACATAGAGCGAAAGTGTCGGAAAAACAAATTTCTTATGAACATTCAGAACTCCAACAAAAACCCTATCAAGTAATGTAAACAGAATGGTTGGCAGCGTGATACGAAGCAAGGTAGTAGCAAGTGTATGCACTTCGGGGTCAAAACCAGGAGCAAAAAGATAAATTAGAGGAGATGCCAACACCTCACAAAGGACAA
The DNA here is from genome assembly GCA_900315245.1 of uncultured Bacteroidales bacterium. GTDB lineage: Bacteria > Bacteroidota > Bacteroidia > Bacteroidales > WCHB1-69 > F23-D06. Next base: position 210,273 of record OMYJ01000005.1, on the reverse strand, counting down.
TAAATGCCATTGAAATGCATCCAACTAATGTGATCAGTTTGTTGATATATGACTTTGCTTCTTGGTCTCCTTTATTTATTAGAATGTCTGAATAAAGAGGAACAACTATGGATTGGATGCTAACAGATATAACCGCAAACAGTGTAACAGGAATGGTTATGGCTATGGTGTAGGCATCAACAGCACCAGAAACGCCAAAATAATTGGCTATTACGGCTTCTTTTAAAAAAGAAAAAACATAGCCGATGACCATTAGAATGGTCACCCAAATGGATGTCTTTGCAAGTGATTTTCCCATTATTTAATACCTAAATGAGATTTAACCAATGACATCAACAATCCCAGTCTTGTCGGACAAGGATAAAGCTTTGCCATTTCTGCAAAAGTCTTTGAATGATATTGCTCAGCAAATCGATGCATTATTTCAATCTGTTTCTTTACTGTAGTCTCGTTCCCTTTCTTTGCCAAGAACCCCTTTAACACTAATGAGGTTTTTTTTGCATCAACTGCTATCAACTCTAAAGAACCAAGTCCGTCAACAAACTTTTGTCCCTGTTCAGTACAAGTAATAAGAACAGACACCCCATCTCTTGTTTCCAACTGCGGCAAAACTTTCTCAACACCCCAGAAGTCGCCGACGACTAAATCCGAATAACGTTCTTCTTTCCGGTAAGGACAATTAAAACAGGATTCCCGCATCATATAATGCTGACCGAACCATACATGGAAGAGGTTCTTCCATGCTGGCTCTTCATACTGTTTTCCATTCGTCATCTCGTAGTCAATATATAGTTTGCCCCAGCCTTTTTTCTTGCTACGGAAATTGTAACTCTTTAACACACTTTTTTTTTTGTTTTGGAGGTATCTCATAAAATCTGACCAAACCACGGGGGCATTCACACCATGACAAATAATCCCACAAGTAAGTAAATTATCCCCCGCTTTGGGCACCACAGACTTAACCGCCTCTATTTGACAAGGAGTCCCAACAAACAAGACTTTTTCTCCTGCATCTATCAAATGCTTTATTTCCTGATATATAGTTGAAGTGTCGCTCTGCAAATACTTAGAGCCTCTGAACTGATTAGCAATATTAGCATCTTTGGTTACTACATGTTCAACATGCCAATGGTCATCAAACCTAACTCCTGACACATAATATCCGCGATTCAGAGCTTCTGTCACAATGGCACTGCCAACACCACCCGAAGTGCTCTGTTGGCGTTGTTCTGTCGATTTATTCCACGCACAATAATACTGTGGATTCATCAACCTGTCATCCTGCTGAGGCACATTCAACACAGGGCAGGCCAGCATGCACTTACCACATTCTACGCAGGAATCATTATTAATCATTGGGTAAAAATGAAGGCTGTCGCTCACCGACTTCATGCAAATACTATGGGTCGGGCACACGTTCTGACAAGCGCCACAACCGCTGCAACACGCTTCATTCGCCAACTTTATTAATTGCTCTTTGGCCATATTGCTTCTTCTAAAAAGTGTTTTGATTGTTCGATGAATTCCATACCAGCCCCCTTTCCCGGCTCGTAGTTCAGTTTCAACGATTCTCTTGTAAAATCAACAGGCCTTTTCCAGTCTTTGATGGCATTTTGCAATTTAAAGATGTCACAAATGGTTTTGGCTCTTTCATCCTCACTTTCTTTAAGATAGGCAAAATCTTTCTGAAAAATAACCGAAAACGAAGTGCAATGGAACGAGTTGGTACATACAAAAGCGGCATTGGACACAAGCCCCACGAGGTCTCTTGGGCCTCCAACTGTAATATGAATATCACTGTCGAACTTATCACGTGCATTGACATTTAAATATACTACTTTGTATCCTGTAATTTTTCTGATATGCTGAACAGATTCTATAGCAAACTTAGATGTCGCGATAAAATAACAAAGTATGTAAGGCTCTTTAGGACATTTTGACGTATCAGCCATTCGCATCCATTCTTCTTGTGACAAAAGAAACACTGGGTCACATACCAAATGAACGGTTTTGTCGGGCACCAATTCATTCACTGATTTCACAAGACCTTTGTCGCGAATCGAGAGGGCATCAAAACGCTCCAAGTAAGGCTTGATGAATGATTTATCCTGATTGCCCCATTCGTGAGCAATACTTGGTGCATAGGCTATTTTTTTGGCTTTTTCATCAACGAAATCAAAGAAAAAAGTCAAGTCCCGTCTAAATCTGAAATTCCAAATCTGATCACTACCGCAAATAAAAGCATCCGCAGTAGGAGGAGAAATCAATATTTCATTTCTATTATGATAAGATGTAGCTGTCTTTTTAATATATTCGTTGATAAATTCACGAAAGGCCTTGTTACTCTTGCTTCTTCTAATAAGATTTGAAGGCCACAATCCGAACACGACATTTAAGAAATCACCCATCGATCTCGGTTTCCGAAAAACGGCCCAACTACGCATGGCCCCTTCAGGATAATAATCAATCACAGAGCAATCTACATCATCATATTTGTTCAAATGCCAACATAGGGCATAGCATTGCAACAACGCACCCATGTTTTTGGCATATTGGGTTGTTAATGTCAGAATTTTCATATGATTATCTTTTTTGTTATCTATTAAATGCTTGCTTCAATATGGATTCCTGCATATCACCTAAAACGGAATCCTTGTAAATCAATTGTTGCATCTTCATGTCTGGATTAGGATTGTATTCAATAATGACAACCTTTCCGTCTTGGTCAATTAACATATCCCAACCGATAATGTCAAAAAAAGGAATACGTTCATGGGCTGCTACTGCTGTCTCAATAATTTGATGGAATTTCTCTATTTTGTGAGTTCTGACCAATACACCAGAGTCTGTTTTTTCACACAAGACATATTTTGGTTTGGTTGCACATGCAAAATCTGACAGCATACCGTCTTGATGAACGACAGAGCGAATTCCTCCTGACGAACCATTATCGATAATGCTACCATCCCTCCCAATGCGCACATGGGCGCTAACAAACTCGATTTTTTCCTTTTTACGATTTCTGAAAGTATGGACACGTATTGTATTGCATGACGATGGATTAAGGACACTTAGGGATTCTTGTTCCACCATCCTTTTCTCGATGAGAAAATGCTGTCCATAACTTTTTATGATCTTTTCAATACTATCACCTGTTCTCTTGTCTATACCGTCATTCAGTGAAAGTAAACGAACGCCTATGCCCGCACTTGAATCGCGTGACGGTTTAATGATGCATTCCTCTAAGTTTTGACAATAACTAATCACTTCGTCAAGCGAAACCTGGTTATTCCCATTTTGAGGTAGATAAAACACCCCTCTCATGCATTCCAAATAACGGTCAGGAAAATTAAATTCCGACAAGAACTGCCTGTACATATTCTTGTCGTCCATGATTTTCTGGTAATTCCAAGGCGACAAACGATGGTACATGTCAACGAACACATCAAAAGGAAGATATCGGTAATTAAACTCTCCCGTCAAAGAATAAAAAAGTCTGTGCCAACGAGTTGTCACTTTTCTTCCGATACATTCTTTATAATAGTCTTGGATTTGCTTTTCTTGTTCTTTGCTGAGTTTTCTTAGTTTGATGCCTTTTGTTTGTTTTCGCCAAAGCTGATTTAAGCTTCTTTGTTTCATAATTTGCAAAAAAGCATTTCGAACTGAGTCGTAGAGTGTTTTCATATTATTTAGGTGTTTTATTAATTTGAAATTGCCATGGTTCTGACAGATGAATTACTATTGTTTCTTATATAAGCCAAAATAAAGCACAACTGAAACACATAAGTGGATTGGAAAGCAACACTTTGTGAAAACTGAGCCACAAGCAGAATGGTGATATAGGGTATAAGCGTTTTGTCTTTTTGTATGAAATAGAAATATACCGACAGGTGTAATATCAAGCCAAATATTCCATAACTTACAAGCACACGCCAAAAGTCAGACAGGTAAAAGTTGCGACTAGGATCAATACGACTTCCATCAACTACCCCCCCCCTGGATAGATATTCGTTGACGGAATGATATGGTATGCCCAATACAATATGCTCCGACGGCATTTGTGACACCAACCACGGTCCATTGCTCAATCGGACATTTGAAGAAGCATCCGTTCTCTCTAACTTGTCAACACCAGCATCAAATAAAGAAGAGTTGAACAACCAAATGCACATGGCAAATAAAATGATAGCATATAAACTCTTGCCAGAAAGATTTTGCCTACTGAACAATATGTATACAGCTATCATTAAAGGAGCCAATATAATGCCATTGGTACTAGTGGACAGAAAAATGCAAAACAAGAAAAACAACATCAACGGCCAATCCTTTTTTACCAACGAAATGAATAATGGTATCAACATATATGTGACAAAAGCTGCCGGTTCCCAGAAGAAAGAACATGGACGATGTGCTTCCATGAACAAACGTGAACTAATGTCTGGAGCCGGCAAAAAAGGCAACGGAATTGGGGTAATAATACGTCCAGAAAGTAGCAGTATGAAATGATAAATAATACCGCCACAAACAAGAAAAGCGATAAAATACAAAGACCCTACAAGTTTTTCAAAATTCAATGCGGGTGCAATGATAATGATGCTTGTAGAAAACACAATGATTGAGATAATGAAATTCAGATGTGTTATTGACATGCCGTTTGACATCCATACTACTACGTCATGAAGGATAACAAACGAAAACACAATTACAAGTATAACATTCCGCATAGGTTTGCGTATGCGTGTGAATGCAATCATATCCATCAACAATGCCCATACTAAACTCATAGGAATTGATCCATATTGGTATCCTGCCACAATAGGATAAAAAGCAAGCATTAATTCCAAAAATCCTACGTGATCAACATGGAGAAAAGAGAGGAGTTTTTTCATGTCAAAAATCAAAAACCAACTGATAAATCATGAATGGTTAAATTAACGATTCGGGCCGAGGCTTGATCATCACAAAAATCATTATACACTGAATACAGCTCACGTCGTTTATACGCACTCTTATCAAGACCTTTAGATATGTCATCAACAAAAATCTTCAAATCATGCTCAGTCTTTATTATATATCCAGGCATAAAATCCATAGGTTTTTCGAATACAAACCCTCGTTTATCAGCATATGCAACTATATCTGACACATCAAATGCAATAGGTCGGTCTAAAAGCATATAATCACAAAACACAGAAGAATAATCAGTAATGAGTGCATCGGCATAATGAAGGAGATGATAAGCTTGAAAGCCTGACTCAGCTAAAACTTGGTTGTCAATAGATAATATATTAGCCATATTATCCACAACAAATTGGCGGCTATCGGCAGGATGCCATTTAATTAACAATAAAACCTTTTTGTCATAGAGAAAATACGAGAGTTCTGATAAGGATTGTTTGTTCGCAAAATCAATACAAGACTGGATAGTAGCATCAGAGTCACAATATCCTCCTCCTTTAGGAACTCTGAATGTTGGCATATAAACAACAATTTTACTATACAAATCCTTATCAATGTTCAGTTTTTCCAACAAACGAGTATTTTCGAAAAGAAAATCGTTGCGAGGATACCCCGTGGTGAGAATGTTTTCAGGTTGACAAAGAAACGTCTTGCAGAAAATATCATTATAATAATTGGATGGGGAGACAAAAAAACGAAACTGATCTTTCCGCTGCCCATCTTTTTCTCTTTCGTTCATTGCACAAATTCGTTTCAACATGGTCCCATGCCATAAACATACAGAGATTTGCCTCGATGGGTTTGCTTCAACAAAAAATGAGTGAGTGCTAAACAAATACTTTGATGTAAATAGATTAAATATGTAGATAAAATAATCTTTGTTCCAATAGCCATATGGCCTTTTGATAAAACGCGTTCTATTTCGCGTTGGGAATTGAAAATCAGGAGACACCTCCCAAATAAAAGTCCAGTTACTGAACTTTTCTTGTCGCATCATATATTCGTACACAGCTCTGGAATTGTCAGCGAAATCGGGGAAACTGGCAAACATGACTTTCTTTTTATTTTTAGGAATAATGCTGTTTATTCCTCGAACTATGGCTCTTTTTATATTATGAACATTTATCATCTTAAAAGAAAAATAAGATAGTAGTAATCCATATGATTTATATAACCGAAACGACCATTATACCTTTCAATTCAATCTCTTTGACTGCTGCTTGTATTCATAACTATGTTGTCCTTCCGCCCGAAAGTCTTTATGGTATCGCTCAAGGACATCGCGAAATATCGAATTGAAATTTGGAATGAAAAGGTCTTGTTTTGTTTCCGAATGCTCTATTATTTGTAAAGCCAGCGTGTTTATTTGGGCCATATCCATTTCTTTTGCATAGAAAGAGGTTCCTTTAATAGCGCCAGGACTTACATTAATATTTTGTTTGTCGAACCATCATTAATCAACTCTACATTTACACTCTCAATAAAGATTTTCAGTGCAGCTTTGGTGGCAGCATCGAGGGCAAAAAACGGAGAAGACATCCAACCAGCAATACTATCCATCACACCACAGTAGAAATCCTCTTTCGACTATAGCTTCGTATAGAAGCGTTTAACGAGTCGTAACACTGAAATCGCATTCACATTAAAATAGTCTATAATAAGTTGTTCCTGCTCATTTTTGAACAATGCCAACTTGCCAAAACCTGCAGTAATCATCAACGCATTGATGTCACAAAAACGGTTAAAGAAAGAGTAATTCGAAGAAATCAAATTGAAAAGACTCAATTTTAGCATGAGCATACTACTTTTGCAAAGGAATTTTATCCACAACATACACTTTCTCTGTTGATTCACGATGTGCCAAATCTTGAGTTATCGCTAAGTTGATACCATTTGCACCACCTACAACCAATATTCTTCTAATCATATTTCTGTTACATTTTCGTGGTTTCTGTATTTCTCAATAATTTCAGCTATGGCTACACTTTCACGACGGCGCAATTTGTAGCAACTGCGACGATTATTAACAACCATTGAGACGAACTCCCGTATTTCATAGCGAAGCCCCTCGCCATCGTAGCTGTAGAAATATTTCTTGTTCTTCGTCTGATCTTCATAACGTACTTCGAAGAAATCAGTAAGCCACCACGGAGCTGGTACATAGATGTAGCCTTTTGTGCCAGATATTACAAGGTTACCCTCTGTTTTCACACCAACGCCCAATGTAAACGAGGCCGTTGCATGAGGATAGTTAATTACACCTTTAGTATAAATATCTACACCATTCTCCACTCGGCTGCGGAAATCAACATCTTTCCAGTCAACACCAAGCAATTTAATAATTGCCAGTAGCGTTAGAGGAGAATGTTCTGTCATGGCACCACCTGCCTGTTCTGAATCCAGCTCTCGGGTAGGCGATACCACCATTTTACTCAGTGATGCCTTCACATCCACCACATCACCTATAATGCCGCTTTTCACTAATGTCACGATGTGGCCGAAAGCGGGGCAATAAGCCGTTTTACTCGCCTCCATCAGCACTAAATTCCTCTCCTCCGCCAAACAATATAATTCCAAAGCTTGTTTTTTGGTGAGCATAAATGGTATCTCGCAAAGAACATGTTTGTCTGCCAACAATGCCCGTTTGGTGTAGTCATAGTGTGTGAGATGCGGTGAAGCCACATACACCAAATCCACGTTCTGCAAGAACTGGTCGTAATCAGTATACGCTCTCAGACCGTATATCTGCGCAAACGTTTCTACATTTTCCTTATAAGGATTCATCACAGTAGTCACCTCTGCACCATTCACAACTTTGCTTTCTGGAACAAAACGATACGCTATTCGACCACTACCTACAACACCTATCCGGTAATTAGCATTCTTTTCTTCACGAAGCATGGTTGAAGAAATACCTTCCGTGCGGGGCAAGTAAACCACTTTGCAATACTCGTTCAAATAATCAAACTTACCCTCCCAATCACTACCGATGGCAAAAATATCAACATCATATTTCTGGACATCATCAATCTTTTGACCGAGATAATCCTCAATAATTACCTCATCAGCATAACCTGTGGCCTTCACCGCTTCAACACGTTCTAACACGTTGTTACACACATTGAGTTTGCCACGATTCTTGTCAAAACTATCGCTAGTGACACCTACAATAAGATAGTCACCAAGTTCCTTTGCTCGACGAAGCAAGTTGATATGCCCTTGGTGTAAAAGGTCATAAGTACCATATGTTATTACTTTAACCATTTCTTTATATCATGTATTTCACCAAATCCTGTGCCCGTCTATATTCCTGCGGAGTTCCAATATCAATCCATGTACCGCCCAAGGGGAAACGAATCACCTTTTTGCCTGCGGCAACCAAAGCACCTAAAAGGTCGGTGGAATGGAACATTGTATCTTCAGGGATCAATTCAAATGCTGATTTCTTAATCAGATAGATGCCTGCATTGGCATAATAGCCATAGTGCGGTTTTTCTGAAAGACCGGTAATATTACGGCCATCCAAATCAAGAATTCCAAACGGAATATCCACATCGTATGGAATGGCTGCCACGCTCATATCAGCATCATGCTCTTTGAAATGCAAATAGAAATCTTCATAGTTAATATTAGTAAATAAATCCGAGTTCATCACCAATACTGCGTCATTATAGAATTCAGGCACAAACTTAATGCTACCAATAGTACCAAGGAATTTTGGTTCGCGAACAGTCTGAATCTGCACCTCTTTGCGTGGCTCACGAAAATGATCTTCCAATTGTTCTCCGAGATAATTGACTGTAACCGAAATATGCTTTATACCAAAAGAGATGAGACGGTCAACATTGTGGTCTATTATAGCCTTGTCACCAACTTGAAGCAACGGTTTTGGTGTTTTTTCAGTAAGAGGGCGCAGACGCTCGCCCTTACCACCAGCCATCAGCACAGCATCAACTGGTAAGAAGTTGCGATATTTAATGAGGTTGCATACCTTCACAATATGGTCTTTATTGTCCAGCACCGGAATGAAAAAGATTTGCTTTTCACGATACTCCTTGAGCAGCTTGGCATCGTATTGACCTTCACGAATAAACTTGAAACAAGTGTGCATGATTTCGCCGACTGGCATGGACAGCAATGCTCCGCCAATCAAACCTCGACGGATATCGCCATCAGTCAAGGTGCCTACCATACGCTCAGTTTCATCAACCACGAACAGAGTTTGCGAGTCGTGTGAGGTACCATCCAATGCCTTCAAAGCATCAAGAATGGTGGCTGAGCTCTGTATAATATATCTCTTCATAGCATTAAATCTCAATTAGTTTTTCAGATATCACTAGTTCGGCAACCATCCAATCGAATGGGTTGTCAATATCCACTGAATACAGCTCCGGCATGGCATATTTGCGAATGCGTGTAAAGTGAGCCAAACCTTTTTCCATCAACGACTTGGCGTTGATTACATAGATTGACCCGTTCTGTTGCCACACGCTGGGTGCATCCTGACGGCGTTCAATGGTGCCATCGCCCTTGCTGATGGTAAGTAGTCCCTCTGCGTTTTCTTCAAAACCGTCGTAGTAAGGGTTACAGGAAGACAGTTTCACGCTGGTCACCATATCAACACTATCATCATAAAGTGCCACTGCCTCTTTCAAAAACTCCACCTTGCGAAAGGGTGACGTGGGTTGCAATAGCAACACGGCATCATAATGTTTCCCTTTGTCGGCATAGAATTGCCATGCATGTTGAATCACCTCGTTACTGCCGCAGGTGTCAGTAGCCAGATATTCAGGACGTTTGAATGGAACTTTTAGGCCATAATTCTCAACCACCTCTATGATTTTATCATCATCGGTAGTGACACAAATGTTTTCATCCGAAGTGAACCGACGTGCCACATCAATACTATAACAAATCAGAGGTTTGCCGTTCAAAAGCTTGATATTTTTATACGGTATGCCTTTGCTTCCACCTCTTGCAGGGATTACCACCAATACATCCATTTTCAATAGAGTTTTATAGGTTCGTCTATCTCGAAGTCTTTAATGGCAGCACCACCTACTACCGAATCCCAAAGGTTGGCAGGGATGCCTGTACCGGCACGTTTCACCGTCATGTTCTCTTCGGTCAGCACTTCTCCTTTTTTAATGGGGAACTTGGCCAAAATGGACTTTTGCACCACTTTGGCGTTCTCGGCTTCGCTTTTGTTGGGTCGTTTGATGCCATCTCCCAGCGCTTCCTCAATGTTGCGTATTTGCTGCACCATCAGTTTTAGTTCGGCAGGTTCCAAACTGGCTTTGTGGTCGGGGCCTTCCATGTTCCGGTCAAGCGTAAAATGCTTCTCGATGATTTCAGCACCCAAAGCCACAGCAGCCACTGGAACTTCGGTGCCCATCGTATGGTCGCTGTACCCCACTTGGCATTTGAAGGCATCACGCAGCGTAATCATAGCCCGGAGATTTACCTCATCCATCGGGCAAGGATAGTTAGTGGTGCAATGTAACAGCGAAACGCCATCGGCACCTGCCTTAACCAAAGTATCGTAAGCCGTTGCCACTTGCGCCAGATTGGACATACCTGTTGAAAGAATGACATGCTTACCTTGTGAACCAATCTTGCGCAAATAAGGGATGTTGGTCACTTCGCCAGAGCCCACCTTGATAAAAGGAAGACCTAGCGACACCAGAAATGCCAGGCTCTCCTCTTCGTCGGGGGTGGAAAGAAAATCTATATCTATCTTTTTGCAATACTCTTGGATGTAACGGAAGTGGTCATAGCTCAACTCCAGCTTCTTCAGCATATCATACTGGCTTTCTTCTACTCCTGTATTCTCAGTCTGATACGCCGCTTGTCGAGCATGAGCGGTGACGATGTTTTCCGTCTTCCAAGTCTGGAACTTAACGGCATCAACGCCTGCCGCTTTGGCCGCATCACACAACTTCAATGCAAGGTCAAGCTTGCCGTTGTGATTCACACCCGCTTCAGCGATAATATATACGCTCATTATTTTAGTATTTATATTTCAACAAATGATGTTTGTAATGTTCTGCTTTGTCCGGGTTCCGCTGCTCCCAGTCTGCACAAATGGCATCGTATGCCGATGGATTGAATACCAACTTGCCGATATAGAACTGACAAGTATCCTTGGAGAACTTGCTCTTAAATTTGAAGAGCGAATCATCCTCGTTACTAGTAGTGCCTCCACCGAGATGGAAACGTTTCACACCTCGTTTCTGCAACTCTTTTGCTGCTTCCCAAAGCATAAAGTTGTTGGGCGAAAGACTGAGTTGCGATTTGTCACTACCCGAAAGATGATAGTGACCATAAGTACCACTGTACATAAAGATGGCAGATGAGATAATCTGACCTTCTGCATCTTCCACACAGCCCAAGAAACTGTTTGGAATTCCCTTCACCAACTGTTGATAGTAGTCATCGTCAAAATAATAGAAACCGTCTGCCGACAGTTTGTCCATGGTAGAATCATATAACCGAATGAAGTCACCCAGATGCTCATAGTTGTCATCCACAACAAAACGGCATCCTGCTTTCTCGGCCTTGCGTATCACATTTCGGTTTTTGGAGTGGATTTCGTTTGCCCACACTTCGTCCATGGTTTGATTCAGATTGATGGCTACCGTTTTGCGTTCAGCCAACACTCGTCCCACAGCGTCAAACCCTTCTTGATTCTGCAACAAAGGATGAAAGCGCACAAAACCAGCAACATAGTCGTTTTCATTACAATATGCTTTGAGAGCCGACAAAGCCAGATTCAAGAAGTCCGCATCACGACCATTATAAATGGGACCACCATAGCCATAAGCGGTCTCAAAATCCTTATATTGCTTGCCGTTGTACTCGAACGATCTCGCCAAAAAGGGAAACAACAGAATCTTGTCGCCCTCCCGGCACACGAAACACTCCGCTTGTTCCGAATCGGATTCATACAATTTCACGTATTCCTCCGTGAAATAGACGTCTTTCATTTCCATCGGAAAGGAGTCGAGGAACTTATTCCAATGCGTTAAAATCTCTACTTGCATAAGCTTTTCTTCAGCACCTCGACGATGCTTTGCATATCTTCCATGTTATACCGTTGGTCAACCACCAGCGAAAGTTCTTTCTCGGCCATCACCCTACCCATCGGTAGCTGCTGCATATCATCACGCAACGGCCAATGAACGGGACAGAATATGCCATTTCGACGTAACTTCCCTCGGACCTCATCGCGATTGTCAATCAAAATAGGGACAAAAAGCGGAACAATTCCTTCTCCGATAGGTAACAAAGGCTCAATATCTAGTTTTGATAACTCAGCTATCAAATAATTTGCGTTGACTTTCCTTCTTTTTGCCACAAATTCCAAATCCGTTGCTGCAAATATCCGGGTAGCCTCATCGCTCATCACGCTTTCATAGTTTTGCTCTATCAAATCCTCGCCTTTTTCAAATAGTCTCAAATAATCGTCATCATTCGTGTTTTCATTTGCAGCGCCTTTTATTAAAGCTCCATGAAGCTTATATCCTGCAAAAGTATTAGGAGACTTAACAGAAAGCATCTCTTTTTTTGTCCGCACCAATCCCCCATCAGGTACCGCAATGCTTTTGCGCAAACTAGTGAAACAATAATCGGCCAGATGCTCATCGTCTAGGAAAGAGAACATGGCTTGGACGTCATCCTCCACAACAACAGAAAACACCTTTAACCTTCGAAGCTCTTCAATGGTCCGATCAACGTCAATCAAACCGAAATAATTAACCAACACGATAACATCATGCTCACTAATAGGCTTGTTCGTTTCGACAAAAGTCTGCACATCCATACGAAGATTACGGTCCAGGCTATAATAGCCATAGACAATGCCCGTTTTGCGCACCGCATCAATCATAGATTCGCACAACCAATCGGGCAGCCACACCTTAAACGTTGTCAGTTTGATTGACATCAAAATCTGATACAACGCAGCCCTGCCAGAGGCGTAACGGTAATAGTCACCTTGCATGGGCACAATGGGTGAAACACTTGACAGCTCAAACTCGCCGCCTATCACTCTACTTCTCATGTAGATATTTTTTGATATGTGCTATGACTTTTTCTGAAGTATGTCCATCGCCATAATAGGCATCCACAATCTTAGGCTGGTTTTGCATCTTACTTACCGCATAGAGTATTTCTTCATAACTTCTGCCACACTGAATCACATTCTTGCAGAGATGACGACCTTTCTGCCGGTCACCAATGTTCACCACGGGAATACCCAAAAAAGGAGCTTCCACAATGCCACTGCTGCTATTACCTATCACTCCTGCAGCCTGACGCATGAAACTGAGGTAACGACGCTGGCCAAGCGAAGTGAACAATTTGTATTTTTCCGTATTCATTGCCACGGCATTAGCCCAAAATGCATTGATTTGAGAACCACCATAATCAGCATTAGCCTTGCTGATAACGAAATGAACATCATTCATTTCCCCCATAACCTTGAATAAGTTTTCAGCCATCACCACATTTTCGTCAATACTGATTTTGGTTTCGGGATGCAGTGTAACCAAGTACCAAGGTTTATTCACGTCCAGTCTGATGCTTTCAGCCAATTCTTCTCGACTCATCAATTCATAGCGCAAGAAACTCTCCAATCCCGGCTCTCCTGCTGTGAAGATGTTGCGGTCAGTTCCCAACATCCGTCTGAGGTTCTCGGCCGAGCTCTCAACACCCGGAAAATGCAGTGATGACATCATGGTAACGGCATTGCGCACTTCGTTATCAATGGCACCTTCTGTCACATCACCACCCGAAAGATGCGCCATAGGGATGCCCAGCACCAATGCTGCACTCGCAATAGGAAGCAACTCATAGCGGTCGCCCAGCACCACAACCATATCAGGATTCAAGTCAACCAACGTGTCTGCCATCCCAATGGAGCAATGCCCCATAGCACGAACAATCTCCGTTCTTTTTTCAGAGGCCAAATGCATATCCACGCGGGCGGCAATTGGGTAACCATCCTCTTCAATGAACCGCACGGTATAGCCATGCTCCTCGCTAAGATGGGCACCTGTAACGACAAGTTGTAGTTGCAACTCTTTGTCGTGATGCACACCATCAATGACCCACTTCAACAATCCATATTCTGAACGGGCAGCAGTTATGATACAGATTTTCTTTTTAATCATTAGAAGATCTTTCGCTTGTAATGATAAAAAACTCTAATTAAGACTCTTCTTATAAAATAAGCTCATACATATAAAACCGATCCTCCCGATTCAATGCTTCAAGTTTCCCCATTCTCGATTTTTTAGTACGAACAAATCCGTTATGTTCAACATTTTTGATTGAACCAAAATTGTTTTCCGATATCCAACCAGTAAATCTTTTATATCCCAGTTTTCTTGCTTCAACAACAAGCAATTCAAAAAGCAAATTCCCGTAGCCCCTTCCTTGGAACTCTTTTAAGATACTATGTCCCGATGACTCAATGGTATCTTTGTCTATTTGTGTCATTAAATCATACCCAATAAGTGCATTCGTATCTTTTTGTTTCATATAATAAAGATACTGGCCGCCATTATTGACAATATTGTTCATCAAAGACTTATAGTGAGAAAGTAATTTTTCTCGTTGAGGAGCATTTGCAAAACCTGACCAAAGAATAGCTGTTGGATCCGATTTTATCTTGTAATAATCTTCAAAATCCTCAATCGAATCTGTTGCCATATACAAATACGCATCCATTTCTAATCAAAAATCTATTATTTAGTATAATTTTACGCTACTTGGAATATTAACAACCCTATCCGCAAACCAAACCGTATTCTCCAAACTATCATGCTCGCAGTTCTCAAACATCGGCAACCGATTCATCAGTTCCCAAATGGGGCGCGTCATCACACCATTGTCATTGGTTTCCTGCAAGAAAGCTTGCTGGGCATCTCGATCCTTCAGTATGACCGCATTGAGCCAGTAGTTGGAGAAACTGTCGACAGGTTCTGTGAAGAAGTCAATGTCATCAACATTCTTGAAGTATTCAGTGTAGGCCGCAGCCGTAGCGCGCTTGTTGGCAATAAACTCGTCCAAATGCTCCAACTGGGCACAACCCAAAGCGGCATTGATGTTAGGCATACGATAGTTGTAACCGATATGGTCGTGGCGGAACTCCCAACGGTGCGGCACCTTTGCTTGGGTAGTGAGGTGTTTGGCTAATATGCCTAATTCTTCATCCATAAAGAGCAGCATACCGCCACCACCAGTGGTGATGGTTTTGTTGCCGTTGAAACTTAGAGCACCCACTTTACCAAAGAGGCCTGTGTGTTTGCCTTTATATTTGCTGCCGACGCTCTCAGCGGCATCTTCAACCAATTCGATATGGTATTCTGTGCAAATATTCGCAATCTCCTCAATACGGACGGGATGTCCGAAGGTGTGCATCGGGACACAAGCTTTTACTCTTCTACCTGTATTCTTGTTGTAGCATTGTCCGTTCCGAATCTCTGCGTTTTTCAGCAGCCAATTCTTCAAGGCATCGGGAGACAATCCCATAGTACTCTTGTCCACATCGATAAACACCGGATGTGCACCGATATAGCTAATGGCATTACATGTGGCGATGAAGGTAAGGGCTTGCGTCAGCACCTCATCTTCGCGTTCCACACCAACCAACATCATCGCCATGTGCAGGGCGTTGGTACCACTCACACATACAACAGCTTTCTTAGCACCTGTATAGGCAGCCATATCGTTCTCGAAGCGGTCGACGAACTTACCCACACTGCTCACGAAAGTCGTATCGATGCACTCATTGAGATATTTCTTCTCGTTGCCAATGAACTTAGGCACCGAAAGTGGCGTGAACTCTTGGTTACCATAGAGTTCCTTGATGAATTTTATAGTTTTCTCGTACATAAAGTTTTACATCTTCTGATCCAAATTCTTCCCTTTTTCTTCATGCTCGAAGTTCGGGATAAACTCCTTGATAGCTTTTACAACATCTTCCTTGGTAAAGTTGCCTTGGAACAACGCTTCCAGCTTAGTAAAGAAGGCATTCACTTCATTCATCGGACGACGCGTGGTTTCCTCCACTACACCCAAAGCTTTGAAGCGTCCCATGTTGATTTTCTCTCCGGGGATATAGAATTCTTCATAAGCTTTTTCCCCTGTAGTGTCGCTCTTAAAGTAAACAACAGGATAAGTGTCACTGTCATAGGACATTTGATTTGCATAATGCTTGGCCTCTTCATCGGTGGCGCATTCCTTTTTAGAGAATCCTTCCGACTTCACAAAATCATCACAAATGCTACTGAAAGTAAGCATCTGGTCTTCACCAAGTTTCGGAAAGAACACCTCACCGCCGTTGCCTAAAATGCAGGCCAACATACAGATTTGTCCGCTCTCTTCAGGCGAAACGAAATAACGCTTCACATCATTGGGCGCAGCCAAAGGTTGTTTCTTTTGCAAACGATGAAGCCAACCATCAGGCAAAGAGCCATTACTGAAAGCCACATTGGCGAAACGCGCCGTGGTCACTTTAAACTTGTCGTTATAAGCCATTACCAAGTCCTCCATGATGCGCTTGCTGGCACCCATAATGTTCACGGGGTTAGCCGCCTTGTCGGTGCTCACGCAGAAGAAATGCTTCGGTGGGAACTCACAAAGCAAGTCCATCAGTTTTTTGGCCTTGATGTCGTTGTTTTCAATGAGTGCCTGTACGGAGTATTTGTCCTTCTCGCTACGCACATGCTTGTGGGCGGAGAAATTGGCCACAATGTCAAAACCTTTCTCTTCGCGGAAAATGCGAGTGAAAATTGTGTCTGAAAAGTTCAGTGTATAGGCACGGTACTCCTGAGGCACGAACAAGCCCTCCGTAGATCGAATGTCACGGGTCAACTCAGCCAAGCCGTTCTCGTTGAGGTCGATGACCACCAGCTTTCCAGGTCTAAACCGCAACACGGCTTTGATGAACGAGGATCCGATACTGCCGGCACCGCCGATGACGCAAACAGATTTGCCTTCTATCTCTTGCGTGAGCTGAGCAGAATTGGCCTGAATATCACCCTCAAACATGCTTGTTTGGCGATGAGTAACGCTGTCGGCAATGAATTTGTACAGGTTAAACATGATTATTTATTAAAAATATAGATTGTATTTAAAGTGCCCAAGACTATCTCTTAACTCTCAATCTTTAGATTTACTCGTCAAAGCATCCATTGCATTATTATCGTCTTGTATGCATTGTGGAAATATTCATACCAACACTGTCAGCAGTTGCCATTAAGGATCCATGTGTTTATATAAGTCTATCACAAACATCTTCCCAACTTGGTTGTACTTGTCCGGAATGAACCAATACAAGACGAAGACAAAAGGAAAGGAGAGGTAGGAGCTCAGGGAGTTGAAAGGCATTTATATGGAGTTAAAGTGCTATGAGTTTGTGGTTGGTAGAGAATTGAGAATTGATAGTTAGTAACTATAGTTGAAAGTTTAGGGTTTAGAGTTTAGAGGCGGTGGTAAGATGAGAGTTGTAAGTTGAAGAGTATGGTTGCTTTGACAAGATTGTTTTCATAATAGATTGTATGTCGTTTTCTTATCAGTATTTCAATCCGAACAAATTCATCAAATGTTTATAATCAGCTCTTCGTAACGAGCGAATGCTTTCCTGAACATTTCATCAATCAGAAGAAGCGTTGCGAAGAATAAGAAGATATTGTTGTATTTTTGATAAACTATGTTGTTTAAATCTTGAAAAACCGGTATATTCAACTGATATGACGAGGCATTGTGTGCACAACTATTACGATGGGTATAAAGCAAATGATATACAGCATAAAGCTCATTATCCGAATTAACATTCAAGGGGGCTTCTTTATCACCCGTTTTGATAAGTTGATATTTATCAGGGTATATATTGGACGCTCTCAAACTCCCAAAGGTAGCACAGAACTCATTGAACTTCTTGTAATATAACCTATGAATATTGGTCCCAACAAAAACATCTTTCACTGTTTGTAAAACACCATCTCTCAACGTATCTTTGGCAGCATCATCAGCATAGAGTACAAAAGATGACGAGTATTTTCGAATGGCTTTCATGAGGTCTTTGAAAACAATGTTCTTGCTTTTAAAACTTGAGCATTCGCTCAACGACCACCCTTTATAGTATCTCTCATAGCGGTATTTCAAATCGTTTGTAGCCAATTCCCAACAGATGCATTTCATTTTCTGTTCCTGAGCTCCCGTCATTTGTAAAAACAAAGATTGGAGTATATTACCTTGAACAGCATAAAACTCCATGCCATCGCCCAGCAAAGATGCCGATGCAGCCACGTCTCTCATTATCTTTGCGAGACTGGTTCTAATAAACGTGAGGTGTTCATCCCGGTTCATACCACGTATCCTTGATAGATGTCTATTGATCCTCTAATTCTACGGCGAAGATGTGTTACCGCATTAGGCGACCGGCGATGACCATCTATACCTTTGAACTCCACAATCTTTGCTGCCAACTGATTTTTCAAATCATCAAAGCTTGCAATATCTAATTCTTTTCCTTTAATTAACACAAAGTATATAAGACCTAACAGACTTGTGTCTGCCTCAATAATAGTTGGAAAAACATGTTTGAAGTCCAAATCATTAACATAAGTTTGGAGTTTAGTCGTTCTTTCTTCAACATTCGCCTTCCCAATCCGAACAGAGAACTGACCGAAACGAGTACTGTTAGTATCATTAATGACAGCATTGATATAATCAGAGAAATAGATGTCGAACGATTCTTGTCGTCTGCAACCTTTAGCGATAGCGCTCTCGCTGCCCTGCTTTGCATATTGTGAGGTAAAGGCGAGGGCTCGAACAAAATCGTATCGTGCTGTCTTACCATTTTGGGTTACTTTTAGTTGCGCGGAAACAGTTGGCTCAAAGAACGGTATGAGTTCGTTATCCAAATAGTAAAGCGCCCTACGCGACTCTTGAGCCTTGAGTTCAACACCCTGCATATTGATATCATGAAATACTGTTGAATAGAATCTCATCTGTTCAGTCAAAGGGCAATTAGATGGAACTATGTAAGAAAAACCAAGATAGTTTGAATTTAAAAACACTTCATCAAGGCAGTATTCAACATCTAATGTATCGTATTTTGTGTTATCGATACGCGCCAGCATTTCTTCCTTTTTATTATGAGCTCCTTGTTTCACTAAAAATTTGAATGTCCACTCTATTGCCTCGTGTTCATCACCGTCAGACATGTCTGCTCCTTCATCGGCATCAGCATAGTTTGGATCATCCGTTATTTTGAAGGCTTCCTTCTTGGGAATAACGCCAAGATAGCAGAGAAGAATTGTAGAAAGACGCTGCTGTCCGTCAAGAATCATATTCTCTCCATTATAAGCACCTATGATTACAGGTGGCACGAACTTGCCTTCCTTTAAAGACTTGACAAAATGTTCTATCTGATTCTTATCCCACACAAAACTCCTCTGATATCCAGGCAAAACTATATTCTGACGCATTATCAACTCAACCCAATGCATCAAAGTGTATTCGCCGTAGAAGATTTTTTTGTCCATAACCAACACTTATTTTATTAAGTAATTGTTCAATATTAGTTTTATAACATGTTAGCTCTATGAATGATAGATTAACTATACGATTAGAGCTACGAGAAGCAACACATCGCTTACCCTTTTTTGTATAAGCGACGAGGAGCTGGGGGAGCGTAAAGATCTGTTGGCTCTGCGTCGCAAAAAACTACTCTTTACCATCTTCTCTCTGAGGGTCTGATTCAAATGATGCTTTTCCGGTTATACTAGGACTAGTAACCACAACATTTTTGGTTGTACTATTAGAAGGTGTATTATCTGTATCCTTATTGTCATCTACTTTGCTACTCGCACCACTGGAACCTACAGTTAATGCACCCAAATTCAAGCTGGAAATAAAATGTTTAATTCCTTCTTCCGTTGCCTTTATCTCCGCCACAGCAGCACGTATTTCGCTCAAGTTCTCAAATGACTCAATATTACCCAAGTACGAATAAAGAATTGCTAAAAGCGACAACACAATGGATAAAATTGTAGCCGTAAAAGAAATAATAGTAGCAACATTCTTGTCCTCAAATAAATCAGATGATAGTATTATTGCACTAAGAATAATCACAAGAATTGCAAGAATCCCTATAATCCAATTTTTGTTGATATGTAATGCCTTGTTGTGCATCTTTCCTGCACAATCATTATCATCTTGATGCCTTATTGCCTTATTGCGCTTGAAAAGTCCCATTTCCATCATTCTCTATTGTTCGATATTCATTTATCATATCTGTTAAAACCTGTATAAGACGAACAAACAAAGGATCCAAATTATCTACACTGTAAACAAAAGCATCGGCAAAAATCCAAAGTGTTCCGTCGGATACTCTTACTATCTTTGCGACCTTATAGTTTTGATTCAATTGATGAATTTGTTGATTAAAATTATCGACTTGAATCCCTTCCCTATTAATCTGCGGCAAAGCTAATCTCAAAAAATTGGGATCCTTATCACTAGCATCAAAAACGAAATTAAGGCCATTGACAGAGAACAATAATCTACCATTTCCAGCTTCATGTGCTTTAATTCCACTGTTTTTGAGATACTCTCGCATTAGCTGATATATACTTTCCATTTATTTTTTTGTATTTGAAATTCCGTAGAGTTGAGTTAGTTTTTGTGATTTAGTTATAACTTATTGATATTAAATCTGTTATTTGTGCTTTTCGTTTTTTTGATTTAAAATCGATTGTGAAACCACTTTGGAAATTTCCCCAATCTATTGTTTTCATATTGTTCATAATCAAGCATATAGCAAACGATAGATTGTATGATCACTTGACTTTTAAATTTATCGCATCAGTAGTAGTTGAAGTTCAGGAAAACCCGACTTTCAAACTATTTGTGTTGTTAATTGTTTTCTCTTCTATAACATTTCATTACTGTTACTAAACAATCGATACAGCTTTTCAGAATACTAGTATAACCCATTGTTTGCAGAGATTCTGAAGTGAAACGGATTTTGATTATCTCTTCTGCGGGATTACTCAGAATCAGCAGTCAAATAGAGTCACCTGCTGCGCGTAAAGACCGGCGGCCGCTATTGTCCATAATAATCTATGTACTCCTCAAATTATATAATTCTACCATTCTTTTATTAACCACTCATTGGTCAAAGCATCTGACGTATAATTTACAATAGCTGATTTTGAACATCCTGCATCCTTTAGCCTTCTAATCACCATCTTTCTCATCTTTTTACATTTATCCCAATTCTGAATGAAGAACAAATGTTCGGTATAAGGTTCCACTCTAAACCAGAAGCTATAATCCAGCTTATCTTGTGACAACAGCTTATGAATAGGATAGAATGCTTTCCGCAAATACATCAAAGCTTCCTTATCCTGCCAATTGAAAGAGAGCCTATACAGGAATACGTAGAACTGTATGGGATCATCCTCCTTAAGCATATTATGGAGTGGCATCCAAATTCTACTGCCTTTCTTCTTGGCCAAGGCACCAACCTCGTCAATAGAGCTAATCAGCGCATATGCTACATTAAAATTAATTATCGTTACCTTTGACAGCCAATCCAAAACAGATTCGGGATAGTGCTCCAATTCTCTTGATACGGTCACCTGCATCTGATGACTTGAGGTGTTGAGATAAGATAGATATTCACCAACACAGCTCCTGTCGTGCGAAAATGCCATGTGAGCAAGCTCCCTTGCGATGGGCATTTTCTGGTCTAACATTGTTTTGAGCAGCTCTCTCCAATGCTTGAAAGCTCCGGTCATGTTCTTGTCTGAGAAAACAGACAAAATTGACTGAAAATCTTCCTTTGTAAAGTCCGACCAAACAATCTGATTGAACAGTTCTGGACTGCCGCTGATAATGGTCTGGAAAAACGCCTTTTCCGTCTTCCTTAAATCAGCAATCTCTGTATATGTGATATATTGTGCAATATCCTTGACAGTTTGTAAGCCCCATTCATTCAGTTTCGCAGAGGAATATAATTTCTTCACTAACTCCAAGAACTGGGCGGTAGAGAGATTATGCAAACGTTTTTCATATCCCACCTGCTCTTTTGTGAAAGAGGTCACATCTACTGTAGAGATAGTATATAAGAAATTTTCTTCGCCACCAAAGTCTCTTGCCAAAGAAGGCTGAAAAACAGCAGATTTAAACACTCGACCTTCGTCTCGGGAAGGGAAGGTTTGGGATAGAGTATTGATAATTTCCAGTAATACCTGCTGCTTTTCCTCATCATCCTTACAAGTCCTGTTTATCTGCACCACAACATTCAAGAAGCCAGATAGTTTCTCAACGCTATTACCCAACTCTTCTTGATAGTGGCGTATCAAACCAGCAACCTGCAGACGCTTGTTAACTACACTTATGCCTACCAACTGCGACCAAGGTGCAGTGGGCTTATTTGAAAGATACTTGACTGCATTGCCATCGTGTGTAACAAACTGGAGTGACAGATATTTGCCATCGTAAGCACGCGGCACTGCGGTACCTGAACAGAAAGACTTGTTCTTTAAAATCTCTGCCGGCAAATAGTTAAGAAGGGTTAGTAACAGTTCCTGACTCTGCTGGGTGGGAAACTCTGACAGAATGAAAGACGGGCTTGAAGAAAGCAAACTTTCATAAAGATCCGCCGCTCTATTCTCACCTATCTCTGACAAATGAGTTTCAGCTTCCTCTGCATCTTCTACAAATGCCCGTGGTTTTGAGTAGTTTTCATAATTTTCTGTCAGCGGAACCTCAAATATGTAAAGCAGATTGCAGAAGTCTGTTATTTTAGACAAATCATCCTTATGTATGAGTAAGCTATGCGTCCAAACACATCCAGGGCGGCGCATTTCATCTGCGTACCAGGTTTTAGCAACAACATAGTAAGGGCTTTCATCCAGCGGATAGGCCGTGATGTAGTCACGCTCTTTATTAACACCTACGTACTCAGACCAATCACTAAGTGTAGCAATCTTGTCCATATCGTGTGTAGAGGGCAAGACAATACTACCTTGGATATAATTATGTCCAAGTTTATAACCATGAAGCATCTGATGCAACGCAATCATATCCTTTTAATCTTCAAGCAGCCAAGCCAGCGGTTTGGTAATATCGTAATCCTTGTTAGTGCCAGAGGAGATGTAGGCACGTTCGCCTTTTTCTGTCAATTCGCTTACTCTGGCTTCAGTCATATCTCCCCTTTGATTGTAATTTAACCCCTGAGCACTAACACCATAATATTTAACATTAGATTTAGAGAAGTGATATTTTACATAAGTATAGAAGAAAAGATGTTCTTGTTCTATCCACTTCTCTACTTTCACACCTTTGGGCAAAAGTTCATCCCACTTGGATACACAGAAAGCGATTTTAATATCACCCATCTCCTCATAAATAAATTTGAGAAGTTCAACAATTTGGATCCAAGGTTCTATCTCGTCAACATTAAAATCCTTATTGGGTTTCTTGGCATCCTTATTCTCATTTTCACCTAGTTCTTCATTGAAAACTCTTTCTTTTGTAGGTGGGAGAAAGAAAACAATTCTGTCTGAATCCTTTAGCCATTTTTCAATTTCAGATGGCCTTTCGTTTTGAAGTATCAACTTAAACCTTTCCCCTTTAAAATCAGGTATCGCTAGATTAATAACTGCCCCAGTATCTCTATGTTTTAAACTGATTTCAAGCTCATGGGAGTTCATGGGACTTCTGTTTACTGGCTCCTGCTGCAACCATAGACTTCCCAATGATTCAAGATATTCAGAATTAGCCGGTAAGCCATTGAATGTAAGTTCATGACCCGATTTCATATCACTCTCAATAGCCCAAAAAGCCCCTAAATAGGAAGACTTCCCCGTATCTTGTAGTCCTACAAAAAGACATTGTTTACACTTCTCCATGATAATTAAGCTTTTAACAATCCTTGAATCCAGTTATAATCTACAGATAGAGCTTTCTTTTTCGGTTTATCAAGCAATTTTGTTAGGAGATCAACCAACCCCTTATCTTCCGCCTCACGTTGAATTCCTTTAGAGCATATATCAAAGACGTTCTCATTTGGAACATTAATGATTTCTCTTATAATATCCAAGATAGATATCCTTTTTGCCTTCCATGTAGCAATGAATGCATGCTTTTTCGTTTCATCAAAACTTTCCTCATTGGTTACCGACGCTTTAATTGCTTCTTCTTCAACCTTATCTATCTTATTGAAAGCAACAAATATCTCTGCATTAAGCGGCAGCATATTTTTAGTTTTGAAACGAGTTAACAGTGTAGCTGTATTTTTCTTATACAGCATATATTTCTTATCATTCAGGAGAGCTTCTATGTCAACAAATATAACTAACTTATCAGCATGCTTTACTGCTGTTTGTTCTTCTACTACATTGTCTTTAGATACCGCATCCAAATAGATTTCTCCTGATTTGTCGGAAAAAACAAACATGCGAGGATTCTCGCCACGCTCGTTTCCTAAAACAGCATTGAGAATACTATTTGCTTTACGACGTGTTCTTGGCTGTTCTGAAATACCATTTTCAGATAATAGTCTCAAGTGGACTCTCTTTTCAAAACCTGTCAAAGTATCAGAATCCAGAAATGTCATCTTTAATAACTCTGGTCTTCTTCTGAGTATAGCAAACAAACTGCCCACAAATGTAGTCTTGCCACATTCACTGATTCCAAATAGCGTTATCAACGTGGGACGTGAGTCTGATTTCAATGAATTGACATCAGCATCCTTCAGCGCATCGTAACGATACGAACCTTCAATATACTCTGGCTCCTGTACATCTGACTGAGTCGGCTTAACGGCTTCCTCACCGGTGCCATCCAATTTTAAACCTACAACTTCGTCACTCATATTTTTCTGTCTTTAAGCGTTCATAAAGCAACTCATAGAAAATGGCAATGCCAAAATTCAGAGGATTGATACGGTGTGCGCCTAATTCCTCGTAATCATTGGCATAGAGGTAACGACGATAAACCGATACATAATCAATGTCAGCTTCTGCATCTTGAACGCCCAAGACTCTAGATTTGATGTTGTTAAGACTGATCGCTGTGCCTTTTAACTTCAAGCTCTTAAAGATTGCGACCGGGTTTTCTGCTGTAAAAAGCCAATCTTGTGCAGCTATTTCGTCGGCTATCTGGAGTGCAAAGGCATAAATATCTTGATTCTCGGATGCATTACGACCTGCAAACTTCTTCTTAAATTGCTCGCGTCGATAGTACTTTGCCAGCGCCTGTATATCGCCAAAGGATTCATCTATATCCAAACCAGTTTCACGCCAATTAGAATTATCAAATATTGTTGAAGACACCATATCTTTTCCACATAGAGAAGGAATATTGATATTTTCAGCCCAATAATCCTCAACCGCTGCAAAGCAGGCGGGGTCTATCGTCTTGCTGATAATGCCGTCGACATCATCCGTCTTGGCCTTTAAAACATTGCGGAG
Source organism: uncultured Bacteroidales bacterium (assembly GCA_900315245.1). Classification (GTDB taxonomy): domain Bacteria; phylum Bacteroidota; class Bacteroidia; order Bacteroidales; family WCHB1-69; genus F23-D06. The sequence goes on along the minus strand of OMYJ01000005.1, from coordinate 184,816 downwards.
CGCTAGAGGAAACATCACCTTGTCATCTTCATCGCTAACTCTTGCAAGAGCCTCGCCTACAACACATCCAGCCATGGCACGGTACACACGATTAGGGAACTCACGGCCTGTTTGTGACTTGATGCTTTCTATCAAATCTGTTGCGGGCATGTCCAAACAAAGATACAATACGCAATCTTCATATTGGCTCAGATTAATCTCTTCAACAAACTTAGAACACGCTTCCATTAATGCATCAACTACTTCCTTCTGGTAAGGAAAAATAAGAACTTCTGTAAGAATATTCGCTAAATCACGTTCCATATCAATCGTCAAATTTTGTTAAAATGACTTTCAGTTGCTCCATAACATCTGTTTTTGAAGAGGCAGTCTTAAAAAAAGTCAAAGCGTTAGCATACTCCGGCTTACTATTATCGTAAGCCTTGGCGTTTATCTCATTAATAATCTCCCGTATGTGCTCGGAACTGAAGAAACGGTATCTCAGTTCATAGATTTCATCAGAAATTTCTACTGCCGTTTTCATTTTATTAACTTCTTTCTTCTGGTTCGTTGTTCTATTTGACTTCTTTCTCAAAGCCACTTTCCTTATGTATGAGAATTTGTCATTCTTGTTAAACTGTTCCCCATCCCAGCAATAGCACGTCACCTTCACCTTTAAAACGTTCTTTACAACATCTAACTCCAGAATGTTATAAAGAGGAGGGTAGACTTCGGGGTCTCCTCCCTGTCCAGGGTGAAGTGAACCTACTTGTAAACGAATAGCACTTTTCCCTTTTTTATCCTGCGTAATTGACTGTGTATGTACATGACCATAAATTTGGAACTTAAATTTCCTGTCAAACTCAGTACGCAAATCATCCTCATTTTCAAACCATGCATGAGGATGGTGCATCATAGATATATTGACAGTTGTACTGGGCGTGTCTGGATTATAAGCAGATTTTGGGATGAATAGTTTGTGTTCACCCGCTTTCATGGCCCGAGGGTCATTAACATCATCTTTATCGCATAATAGAGCTGAATTGAGGCAATGCAACTTGATAATATAATTATCAAGGACACCAAGTTCAACTTCCTTTCGAAAACTTCTAAAGTCAAAGTTTGGAACATTTAAGAAAATCGCTTCAGCAATTCCATCAAGAGAAGAATGGGCATTTGCAAACTTATGAAATGCACTAAAAGGCGAATATAGTGTCTTCAATATATCCAATTCGTTATGCTTAGCCGCATAAATAAAACTCTCTGCTCGGTTTCTATCCAACAATGTTGTGCGCCACCCTAATCTAGACATCTTATTGATATTCCTATTAATATCATGATTACCTGGCACAACATAAACCTGTGTCTTCTTTTCATCGCAGCCCAGATGTTCAAATACCCTTTTCAAAAAGGTGTCTGCTGTCTGATACTCACTCTCTAGGCCTTTATTCGCTATGTCGCCACAAATAAGAATCTGGTTAAGACCTCCAGAATCACGCACCTCATCCATTGCCTCAACAAAGGCAGTCTCAAGTGAACGATAGTCATTCTCATCATCTTCACAATGAATGAAATGAATATCAGAAAGAAGAAGTATTCTCAGCATATTCTATTGTTCTTCGTTCGTGTTGCAAAAGAAACAACTAAATGGACTATTTTTTTTCTACCTTTTCAAAAACAACATCTTCCATAATCGATGAGGCTTCAATATGAGGAACAAAGATATTGTTCATAACCGTTCCTGAAGCTCTACGGAAAATCATGCCACTAACAAACGATAGGCCATATTCAACAAGAAGTTGTACAATCGACGATTCTCGCAAAGCATTGTCCTCTTGTGACATTTTATTCCAATCGTTAATTTTTGCAACCACTGTTGCGCCTTCTTGCATAAGAATTCTCCCATCATGGGTTAAATATCTGATACTCACATGAAGTCCCACCATATCGTCACCTTCTCGATATTGGAACACAACAAGATAACCAAGAGTGCACTTTTTTAGCATCTCTTCATCAACCTTCACTTCACGGTTAAATACTGAAGGTAACTCGTGAATATGAACTATTTCAAAACTGATGTTTGTGCTCATATCTTTGTATTATTAGTTTAATAACTCAATCTTTTCAAATACTGTTTTAAAAGCACCATTTTATAGGACAAATGACGATCAAACTTATCATCCAATCCATCTGACTCCAACTTCTCATCAATTATTTCAGGAGGTAGCAACTTGAAATTAGAAGTGCTAAGAACATCATTCTGACGCTGATAATAATAGGACTTAGTATTACTGAAAATGCCACGCAACCCAACACGTCCCTCCATATAGTCAACAATCTGTAACGGCGAAACGACAGTCAAAACGAATGAGCTAATGTTTGTGTCTTCAAAAACACGAACAAACAGGTACAGCAAACCGCTCACTTTATCTGTGTAAAGCGAAGATAAGGGTTCCTCCATTACTTGAAGATGACCTACAAGCTGAAAATCTTCATTTTTTTCATCTCTGTAATCCGTTAACGGTTTCAAACCATAATCAACAACACGATAGTTATCAAGCACAAAATCATCGTATTCGACCAATACCACATGCCCAGCCTCATCAGGCTCACGTTGCATAACGCCAGCTGCAGATGTGAAATGGTAAAGTGCCATCACATCACCTTTTCGATTAACGTAATCTTTCTTTTTTATTTCATTCTTACGTTTGTCATAACCGGCCCAATAAACACTCGCCAACAACTTATCATCAACACTAAAGGAAAGCGACCAATCGGCAATGTGCTCAAATTGATCTTCAATACTACTTCCCAATTCTATGGTATCAGGGAGATTGGGCATTGACGGAGCAAGTCCTTCATATTGCTGTTCACTTTGTACGAGTTGATCATTTAATTGCGGAGGATTGTGCACAATTCTATAGTAATCACCTTCAGCTGGTGCAAACAACTTGTCTAGTGCTTCATTACACCCTACAAATTTATCATATCGCTTAAAAGGATGAAACGTTGCTATATTTGATTCGATATTAGCACTCCCCTGCGTCTCTTGTTGCTTCTTTTTCTTTCTTCTTTTTTTTAATTTTTGAAGAAAACGTTTTCTCCGTACTTTGTGCATAAATAAGTCCGTGATGAAAGATGGATTTTGTTATTGTAGACCCTCAAAGAAGTTCTTCTCTTCCCAAATACATGTAGAATACTTCTTGATGCTTAAAGGAATTTTGAATTTGTCAAGAAAGCCAATTGCTACGATAGTAGCTATTATACCATTCCACGAACTTCCCCAACCCTTCTCTCAGCGTAATCTTTGGCACAAACCCAAAATCCCTCTCCAAAGTCATGGCATCCGCATACGTGGTAGGCACGTCGCTGGGTTGTATGGGGACGAACTGGTTAAGGGTTAGGGGTTAGAGTCTCCTATAGGTAGTGTTTGGATAGGCACATGTTGTTGAAGTCTTGCAAGGAGTCGATGAACTCTCCTGCGTTCAGGAAGTAGCTGGGATAGGCGTCCTGGAGCTCTTTCATGTCGGAAACGGAAACGAGTACCACGGCGGAATTGGCTTCGTCAATCGATTTCTCCACTTCTGCGTAGTAGTATGCCGCTTCCTCGAGATTCTCCGACGGAAAATGCTTCAGCTGAACTCTCTTCTCTGCAAACTGGATAAGAAGAACCACATACCCTTCCTTCTTCGTGTGCACTTCCATAATCTGCACCGCACTAACCAGGGCCCGAAGCTGGTCTAAAAACTTGTATTGCCGATCCAGCTGCGCATATTGCATGCAGTAATCCTTTTCCGTATAATCCTTATAAGAATCCGCAACCGGCGAACCTTCCTTTCGGGCAAACACTGCACTGCACAATCTGAAAAACTCGAGCCAATGCTCATCCCCGATACTTGCCTTAAGCGGGGACTTGGAGATCAACTCAGCCGTTTCCACCGCCATAGCCCAGTCGTGCTGCAAGCGCGTGCGAAACTGAAGTTCCACACGAAGACCGTCAAAGTCCGCCCTCTCACTAATATATTTATACGCAAAGTGAATGCTCCTATAACCACTCTCCTTGGGTTTGGCGACATAGTCGTATGGTTCCCTGTCCACCACAAAATGCTCAAGTTTCGCAGCCGTCATTATCTTTTGAGCGTGCAATAACGACGGAATGTCTTCAAACACGAAACGGGCCCCTCCGATATCCTGTAAACCACCAAGCCCCATGCCGGGATTATGACGCAACTTGGCGACAATGGAAGTCATTCGCTTGAGTCGGTGCGATGAAAAAGCCGCAGTCACCCCTCCCTGCGACAGCACTCGCGTGACCTCTCCAATGAGTTCTTTCAAAGGAACCATGTGGAGTTTGCGCCAATCTTCCACCAGCAGATTCGCATCGGTAAACGGGAACCCTGTTTCGGGACCGGCTAACAGTGCTTTTCCGGAAAGGTTGATTTTGTTGCGGGAATACTTCATTTTGGTTCAAAGGTCAAAGGCCAAGGTTTCAGGGCTCAAGTCTAAGTTCTAAGTTCTAAGTCTAAGTCTAAGTTAGTCCCGTTTGAAGATGTCACGGGTATAGACCTTTTCCCGCACATCGTCTAAACAGCTGTCGTAGCGGTTGGCGATGATGGCTTTGGCGTCGTGCTTGAATTTCTCCAAGTCATTGACCACGAGGCTGCCGAAGAAGGTCGAACCGTCTTCCAAAGTCGGCTCGTAGATGATGATCTGCGCACCTTTGGCCTTGATGCGCTTCATCACGCCTTGTATGGCGCTTTGGCGGAAATTGTCGGAATTGGACTTCATGGTGAGCCTGTACACGCCAATCACAGGAGCCTTTTGCTCAGTGCCATAGATATTGTTTTCCGTATAGGCATAATAGCCCGCCATTTTCAACACTTGGTCGGCAATGAAATCCTTGCGGGTGCGGTTGCTCTCCACAATAGCCGACATCATATTCTGCGGCACATTCTCGTAATTGGCCAACAACTGCTTGGTGTCCTTCGGCAGACAATAGCCGCCGTAGCCGAAACTGGGGTTGTTGTAGTGCGTGCCGATACGGGGATCGAGACCGATGCCGTTGATGATGGCTTGAGTGTCAAGACCTTTTGTCTCGGCATAGGTATCCAGCTCATTAAAGTAGCTCACACGCAAGGCAAGATAAGTGTTGGCGAAGAGCTTCACTGCCTCGGCTTCTTTCATGCCGATGAAGAGCGTGGGCACATCCTCCTTGATGGCCGCCTCCTGCAAGAGCTTGGCGAAGGTGTGGGCACGTTCCGTGAGCCATTCGATATCAGTGAGGGCTTTGATGGCTTCGTTTTCCTCTTCATATTCCTTGCCTGCCATCATCTTGGGGATGCCAACAATGATGCGGCTGGGATAGAGGTTGTCGTAGAGAGCTTTGCTCTCCCGCAAGAACTCGGGCGAGAACAAGAGGTTGAATTTTTTGACCCCTTTCTTCAGATATTTGACGTAGAGACTGCGGGTATAGCCGACGGGGATGGTACTCTTTATGACCATGACGGCGTCAGGGTTGACCTTGAGCACGGCGTCGATGACGGCTTCCACGGCACTGGTGTCGAAGAAGTTCTTCTGCGTGTCGTAGTTGGTGGGCGCGGCAATGACGACAAACTCGGCGTCTTTGTAGCCGGCCTCTTGGTCGAGGGTGGCCTTGAGGTTGAGGGGCTTGGTGGCTAAATATTCTTCAATGTAGTCGTCTTGGATGGGTGACTTCTTGTTGTTCACCATCTCGACGCGTTCGGGGACGACGTCCACGGCGGTGACTTCGTTATGTTGGGCGAGCAATGTGGCGATGCTCATGCCGACATAGCCGGTTCCTGCTACTGATATCTTCATAGTATGTTGTTTAATCAATTTTTACCTTATTATTAACTACCCGCAAAGTCCTTCAAATAAGCAAATCTTGGCGTCAATTGTCCTTCTTTCAAGATCATGGACCGTTCAATCACCTCTGAATGCTCTCCCTTCAACAACGGTTCAAACACATGCGGTGTCAACATTTTACCGAAACTCTCGCTGGAATCCATGGCCAGGGCGTTTGGACAATTGTCCACCGCCATCACCGTAATATTCTTTTCTGAAGAGAAAGCGGGTTCCTCTTTCTCCGTCATCGGGTTGTAGTCATAATACGGAGCTTCATGTGTGGATGGGCGGACCGTCGATTTGACACTTCCTTTTATGTCGCAGGTCACGTCCCCAATCATACGGATGCGCATATCTCTGTCACGCAAAGCGTCTTCGCTTAAATAAACCGGAGCGTCAGAGTTCCAGAAGTGAGCGCACACCAACACGTCGGTCTTCTTGGCCCAACGCATGAAGTCGCTCTCATACCTTTCGGCATTTCGTTTGAAATCATCCCACGAGAAAGCGGAGCCATCTTTGCGTTTCACCAACTGCTCCGCATCGGCCACGCAATAGGACAACGTGTCAATAGACGTGTCGGAGAGATATTCCGCTTCCGTCATTTTGAGGGCTCCGATGTTTTCCAGCACATATTGCGCCCCCTGAGACACACGGCCAGCGCCTGTGACCAGTAATTTCACCCTGGGCAGCTGAATACTTTTCAAAGAATCCAGTAATTGCCTTAACGTGAAACGACGTTCTGGCTTCTGCAGTTCATACTGTTTGTACTTCAAGCCATAGCCCCGTAAAGTATAGTAAACACCAACCACGCCGCCCCACCATCCAAAAGAACAGACTCGGGTGCTGTTCTCATCCACCAAGTATTCATAATCACAAAAGGTGATATGATTCCGTACAAGGGCTTGAATCAGAGGGCGATTGTATTCCTGTTTCTTCGCAATATGCCCAAAAAAGAAATAGTTTTTCTCCGGAACCAGACTGTCAACCCTGGCTTCCTTCACCCCAAACAGGACATCACAGTCCCGGATATCATTCACCACTTCCACGCCTTCAGCACGATATTCGTCATCCGTAAAGGCGCGGATCTCACTTGACTGCACCACAATCTCGTGTGCGGGATACCGCTTGTTCAGCTCTGCCACTTGCTTGGGCGATAGAGCCACGCGATTATCCTCCGAAATCTTCGTTTCTTTAATGAGGGCTATTTTCATAAACCGTGGTGATCCTCACCTCCCCTTGTACATCTCCTCGTAATACTTCTGGTAGTCGCCGCTCGTGACGTTGTCCATCCAGTCTTGGTTTTCGAGGTACCAGCGGACGGTTTTTTCGATGCCTTCTTCGAACTGCAACGAGGGCTCCCAGCCCAGCTCTTTCTGGAGCTTGGAGGAGTCGATGGCATAGCGCATGTCATGACCGGCGCGGTCAGTAACGTATGTGATAAGGTTGAGGTCTTCACCCTCTGCCCTACCCAACAGACGATCCACCGTGTTGATGAGGACTTTGATCAGGTCGATGTTCTTCCACTCGTTGAAGCCACCGATGTTGTAGGTTTCGGCGATTTTGCCTTCGTGGAAAATCAGATCGATTGCACGGGCATGGTCTTCCACATAGAGCCAGTCGCGCACATTCTCGCCTTTTCCATATACTGGCAGCGGCTTTTTGTGGCGGATATTGTTGATGAACAACGGGATCAGCTTCTCGGGGAACTGATAGGGGCCGTAGTTGTTGGAGCAATTGGTCACGACCGTCGGCATTCCGTATGTGTCGTGGTATGCCCGTACAAAATGGTCGCTGGCCGCTTTCGCCGCGCTATAGGGACTGTGAGGCAGATATTTCAGGTCTTCGGTGAAGAACTTGTCACCGTAAGCCAGATGATGTTTGCCGCTGCTGGCCTTGGTGCTGAATGGCGGCTCAATGCCTTGGGGATGCGTCAGTTCAAGGGCACCATAGACCTCATCCGTTGAGATATGGTAAAAACGTTTACCCTCCCATTTTTCTGGAAGACTTTCCCAATAGAGTTTCGCCGCCTGCAATAACGACAAAGTCCCCATCACATTCGTCTGCGCGAAGGTGAAGGGGTCTTTGATGCTGCGATCGACATGGCTTTCCGCCGCGAGGTGGATGATGCCATCGACATGTTCGTCCTGCATCAGCTTATAGACACCCTCGAAGTCGCAGATGTCCATCTTGACAAACTTATAGTTCGGTTTTCCTTCAACATCTTTCAAGTTGGCGAGGTTTCCCGCGTAAGTCAACTTGTCGAGGTTGATGATTTTATATTCGGGATATTTGTTCACGAAAAGGCGAACAACATGGCTGCCGATAAAGCCGGCACCGCCTGTTATGATGATGGCGCGTTTCATTTAATTATAAATTATAAATTATGAATTATGAATTATGAATTAAACCTTCCGGAAGGTGTCGGAGGTGATGTCTTCTTTGAGTTCATCGATGACACGGAGGAGGTATTGGCCGTATTGGTTTTTGAGCATGGGCTGGGCGATTTCACGCAACCGTTCCTCTGAGATCCAGCCGTTGCGGTAGGCAATGCCCTCAAGACAGGCGATTTTCAAGCCTTGCCGTTTTTCAATGACTTCCACAAAGGTGGAAGCTTCCGAAAGACTGTCGTGCGTGCCCGTATCGAGCCAGGCGAAGCCGCGCCCGAAAACACGGACCTTCAACTCGCCGTCTTTCAGGAATTCCTGGTTCACGGTGGTGATTTCCAACTCGCCACGTGCTGACGGTTTGATATTCTTGGCCACATTCACCACCTTGTTGGGGTAGAAGTACAATCCCACCACCGCGTAGTTGCTTTTGGGCTCCTTGGGTTTCTCCTCGATGCTGATGCAGTTGCCTTCCTTGTCGAATTCGGCCACGCCGTAACGTTCCGGATCGCTGACCCAGTAGCCGAAAACGGTGGCCTTGTGATTCTCCTCGGCATCCTCCACCGCCTTTTTCAGCAGTTTGGTGAAGCCGCTGCCGTAGAAGATGTTGTCGCCGAGGACAAGACAGGCGCAGTCGTCGCCGATGAACTTTTCGCCAATGATGAAAGCCTGCGCCAGACCGTCAGGAGAGGGCTGCTCGGCATATTCGAAATGCACCCCATAATCGGAGCCGTCACCCAGAAGGCGCTGGAACCCCGGCAGGTCGTAGGGGGTGGAAATGATGAGAATGTCCCTGATCCCGGCCAACATCAGCGCCGAAATCGGATAATAAACCATAGGTTTATCATAAATGGGAAGTAATTGTTTACTGACCCCTTTGGTAATGGGGTATAATCTGGTGCCGGATCCGCCGGCGAGAACGATGCCTTTCATGTCAATTATGAATTAAGAATTATGAATTAAAAATGTAGAGTATAGAATGACAACTATGCCAAGGCCAATAGCTAAGCGCCGATTTCCAGAACCTTCTGCAACCAGGATTTTTTGACTTTATAATCCCAGATTTGCAGTTGGCGGAAACGGTGAATATCACTCCCGAAATAGTTATAAGCGCCTTCCTTTAACAGATAATGCGCTTTTTTCACCGCATCACCGCCGTAGGCACCAGAGAGAGAGGCAACATTAAGTTGGAATCGCAGCCCTTTCTTCTTTAATGGTGCGTAGTCGCTTATTTTCATATACAAATAACGTTCCGGGTGCGCCAGAATGGGATAATAACCCTTTCGTATGATAGAGTCCAGAATGTCATGCAAATCCATCGGAGGAGTGTAATAGGAGGTCTCCACCAACAAGGCGTTGCCTTCGTGGCCGTGGGTCAGAAGGTCGTCTTTCTCCAGACGCTCCAAGAAAAGGCCGTCCATCATATATTCAGCAGCCAGATTCAATTGTACCGGACCATGATATGCCGCTTTGAGTTCGGCAAAGCGGGCTTTCAAATCTTCGGTCGTGTTCGGTATGTCCTCCATAATATGAGGTGTACACCAAACCTCTTTGATCTGGAGCTTTTCATACGCCTCTAAAATACTCAAAGAGGTCTCCATATCAGAGACCCCGTCGTCCACACCTGGAAGAATATGGGAATGGCAGTCAGTGGCGCCAACCCACACATCGGCAAGTTTTCTTTTCCCGAACCACATGATTATGCTTTCTCGTTAGCTTTATTGGAAGCGCCGTTGTCATCCTCATCGTGGTAGTAGCTTCCATAATGGTAACCGTAACGGTAACCATAACGATAGCCGTAACGGTAGCCATAACGGTAGCCATAACGACCTTCATGGGAGTAGGTACCATTCAGCACCAAGCACATATTGTTGTACTTATGCGACTCGTAGAGTTTGTCCAACTCCGGCAACATGCTGAGCTCCAAATTGCCAGCGCGCACAATGAAGACGGTGTAATCCGCCATGCCGCTGATAATCTGGGTATCCGCCACGATGTCGATAGGCGGACAGTCAATGAAAATGTAATCGAAATCATCACGCAAATCCTTGACCATTTCAGCAAAGCGGTCTGTGGCAAGCAACTCCGTAGGGTTGGGCGGAACCGTACCTACCGGCAGCACCTTCAAATTAGGATGTTTGCTGTTAATCGGCACCAGAGTGCTGCGCACGTCATCAATCTTTTCAGCCAAGAAGTTGCTCATACCGACACGAGGGCCATTCACGTACTGGGACATAGAACAGTGACGCATGTCACCATCAATGACCAAGACACGTTTGTTCTTGATAGCCAATGACATGGCAAAGTTCATAGTGATGAAAGACTTACCGCTTCCCGGGTTGAAGGAGGTGAACATCAGCACATGGCAACCATCCCCCTTGCACATAAACTCCACATTCGTACGCATGACACGGAAAGCCTCGTTGATGGTGCTTCTGGATCCAGCCTTGACCACAATCTCGGCCAACTTGGCGTTGGTTTCCTTTTCTTCCTGTTTCTTTCCAAGGAGACCCCTGATAATCAAATTCTTACGATTATCACTTTTTGCCGCCGCCTCCCCGGTAAGAGGAATTTCCGCGATAAACGGCACCTTCACATTCTTCAAGTCGTCACGGCCACGTAATGAGGTGTTCATCTGCTCACGCAAGAAGATGACGACAATCGGTATGAGAAGCCCGATTATAAAAGCGACAAGGAATATCATCGCCTTTTTCGGTTTTATGGGACCCGTACTCCCGTTAGGGTGTTCAATAACCCGGTTATTGTAGGCGGTAAATGCCTGTGAGAGTTCGTTCTCTTCCCTCTTTTGCAACAGATAGAGATACAACGACTCCTTGACCTTCTGCTGACGTTCCACAGATAGCAGGTATTTAGCCTGGGTGGGGCCTGCCGCAAGGTGGGCGTTCACGTTTTTCTCGGTTGACAGAGCACTCTGCATCAATTTGTTTAACGACGCAATCTGATTGTCTAACGAAGTGATCACGGCCGACCTCATTGAAGCGAGTTTCTCATCCAAATCCAACACCAGCGGGTTTTGACTGCTGCTGTTTGCCACCAGGCTGTTACGTCGCATCATCATCTCGTTATACCTGGATATTTGGCTTTCAATGCCCATATTGTCCAAGCCCGAGTTGACCGGCAGCAACTGGTCATGCGTGGCGTCAGAAGCAAGGAAGTTGCGGATATAACGTGTAATGGACAATCGGTTGTTGATATCGACTATATTTTTGGTCACTTCGCTGTTCTGGCCCAAATACATGTTAGAGACCGCACCCACGTCAGGAAGGAGATTCGCGCTCTTGTAGGAAGAGATATCATCATCCACGTCACCCAGGTCTCCTTCAATCACATCCAAACGGTCATTGATGAACTGGGAGGTGCTCAGCGTGATCTGGTTTTTATCCTTCAGCCAATTGCCGTTATAGACCGCAATCAGCATGTTGATGATGTCGTCAGCCCGTTTTTTTATCACATCCTCCACACTTATTGAGAGGACATCCGCCGTTTTATTCACCTGTGCCACTGCGATTTTCCCTGACAAGGTGCGGCAAGCGGAATTCATCGTGGAACGGGAGACGTTGATTTTCGGCCAGGATTGAACTTTGAAATAGTCGGTTTTGTTCACCGCAATTCTGCCCACGGGTGTGGCAATTGTATCGCCAAGTTTTACGGTTATCTTAGGCGAAGAAACACTTTCACCTTTAAAACTGAAATCAGAAAGGACGGCCTGGTTTTTCTCCAACTTCATCACCAACGAGGCGTAATCCTCGTCCGTCAGGTCCAAAAAGGAGACCTTCACAGGAAGTGTCTTGTCATAAAGCACTGTCGGGCGGAACAATCCGTCGGTCGTGTAATTCACATCCAGGTTGAGGCGTCTCACAGTCTCCATCTTGTTGTCCATAGACTGAATCGTGATCAACTCATTCTGCACATTCACATTCGTGCTCAACATCCCGACATCCGTAAAGTCGGACACATTGATAGCGGAGCTACCATTTTTGTCCGCTTTGACCAAAATTTTGGCCGTCCGCTGATACACTGGAGCCGTCTTCATTATATAGAAGGTGGCACCTGCCAGCATGATCAAAATTGAAATCAAGAACCAGTACCAGCGGTTAAAGCACATGTAAATCCAGTCCTTAAGCACCACTTCTTGAGTTTTATCTTCTGTTATTTGATTTTGAGTTTCCATACTTATATTTGGGGGTTAAATGTTAACAATGAAAAAGGATTATTGCGACTACTGTCTTGCTCTTTGCTGAATGAGCAATATAGTGGAAATGAGAGTGGTTATAGCCGAGGCCGTGGAAATCCAGAAGGATGGCGAAGCAAACACGTTGCCGTTGGCTGTGGATTCACGGGCGCGCTTCTTGGTGGGTTCCACATAGATCATATCATTTTGACACAGATAGTAAACCGGAGAGTTCACCACCGAATCAACCGAAGTCATATTCACGGTATAGGTTAACACATTTCCCAATGAGTCGGCCCTGAGCACCATCACGTTCTGCCGTTTACCGTTAATAGTCAAATCACCGGCTTTGCTTATGGCTTCAAGCAAAGTCATTTTATCCGAATTGATGTTATATTGTCCAGGGGCACGCACCTCTCCAAAAATGGAATACTGAAGGTTGGCAAACTCCACGGTGACCACGGGATCTTTCACCAAATTTCTGGAAATCAACTCATTTTTAACGTAGTTGGTCAGTTCATTACGTGTCATACCAGCAATGTGCAAAGAGCCCAGCACGGGAAAATCGATGTTTCCCTCTTGGTCTATGGTATAACAGGAAACACCATGCCCGCTACCAGACATATTGGTAGAAATGTTTCCTCCCACAGAACGAGTGATGTAGGGGAGGTTGAACATGGCTGTGAGATCAGGGTCCTGGCTGTTCACCACGATGGAAACCTTATCTTCCGTTCTCAATCGGATTTCAGGCGATGGGAGCGCTATTTTTGCCGAATCGGCGTTTTGGGCATCCTGGAAATAGCTGATTTTCTTGTTTGTCGCACAGGAGGCGAACAACAAGCAGACCAGAGCCAACAGGTAAAATTTGTGATTTTTCATAAAACGTATAATTTAATTTATCTTTTCCAAAAACACAGACGGAATATAGGAGGTGGCCACCAGAGCGAGACCTTCGACCGCGACCAACAGACGACGATTCCCTTTGACGCGTTTAATGTATCCCACGCAGTCCTTGTAGGAGCCGTCCAGCACTCTCACCCTCTGCCCTTCCTTGTAATTGACGCTCTCCACATCAAGGTATTCCAGACGGTCGTCCTCCACAGAGGTGACCAGCATGAACACCCGCATCTCCTCTTCATCAATAGGAGAAGCCTTTCTGTTCCCGTCAGTCTTATGACTATACAACATGATACGCCCGTAAAAGGCTTTCTGCAGGTCCCATACCTTCTCTTCGGAGCATCTCACAAATATCAGCGAGGAGATGGCGGGTTTCAACTGCTCTTTCTGTTTGTCTTCCCTCAACTTATAGACCTTAACTTTCGGGAAATAGGTTTCCACCCCTTGCTCGCGGATATCTTTGTCTATTTCAAAGACCTTGTTGTAGAAAACCTTGAAAGCGTACCAATATTGAGCGCTTTCCCCATGTTGCGTCATGCCTAAACTATTTTATTATAATTCTTATTTAAAAAAAGGTTTTAAATGGTACAAAACCAACTATTCCCCCTCCTTGAAAGAGAGGTCAACTGGGAAATGCTTCTTCTTAACATACTAAAATCCAAGACCTTATGAATCCAAAAGGATATATATGGATTTTTCCCTTTTTACAATAAAACCTAACGGCAAAGATAAACATTTTTCTTTATAATCATTTGTGAAATGCATTTTTTCACATCCCGTTTTTTCAACAAGAGGTCAACGACACACAACGAAACATTAACCCCTTAATTTATAAGGGATTCGGAAAAAAACTATTTTTTATGGGAATGATTATCTGAGCCACTCTCTATCTGTAGCGGCCAGCGTTTTCGGAATCGCCCATCTGTGTGTATGCATCGGACAGTCCTTTGCGAATAGACTGTATTTGGTCGGCTTCGAAAGCGAACGACAACGCCTGCTTGTAGTACTCCACTGCCTTTTCAGGATTTCCATCATGCAGGAAAGCATCCGCCAGAGCCGTCAACAGGGTCGATGACTGCGGGAAGAGCGTGGTCAGGTCTTCCTCCAGCGCCGTCAGTTTGCGCCATTGTCCGGATTTGGAGACGGCTTCCACAAACAGGCTCCATAGCTCATAATCCGTATCATCCTCTCGCAAAGCATTTTCGAAACTTGAGACCGCCTGGTCATATTGCTGGGCTTTGAGAGCCGCCATCCCCTGATTTCTGTAGTTGTTGTTTCCAATCGGCGTTTGAGGTGCTTCATCCGGCTGTCCTTCAGGCGAATCTATCTTTGTCAGAAGGCTCAAGCGAGACTGGATTTCGGCAGCCTTGTCGGGAGCACCGTTTTTCGCATAGCACGTGGCTAAAAAGCCGAGAAATTCGGGATTGTCGGGAATCTCACGGCAGATGGCCTCCCACATCGGGGTGGCTGACTTGTAGTTTTCGGTCATCATGTACATCCGCGCCAAGTCAACTTGGTACCAGACGTTTTTCTTGTCCAGCTTAACTGCTTGTTTCAATGCGTTTTCGGCTTCAGAAAACTGTTGCCGCCCCACATACACGCGGGAGAGCATGAAATACGACGGGGCATGTTTAGGCGCATCAGAGAGAATCCCAGAGAAAGTCTGTAACGCATCCTCATATTGGGCCGTGTAATAGTAACGCAATCCCTGGTTGAAACGCTTTGTGATGGCACGTTCCGACACAGCCTCCTTGGTGTTGGAGGCCGTATTCCGTTGCTTCTTCACCGGCTGTGCCACCCCAGTGAAACAGAATGCAATCACTGCCAATAGAACAATCAACTTTCTCATAATCAACAATATTACTGTTTTCCGCTGTGCCCGAAACCGCCGGCACCCCGTTCGGTGTCCGACAACTCCTCCAAGGTGTTGACCTCTTGCATCTTCACTTGACGGAACTGCGCAATCACCATCTGCGCGATGCGCTCACCCGGCTGGATTTCAAAGGGTTCCTGCGAAAGATTGATCAGGATAACCCCTATCTCGCCCCGGTAGTCGGCGTCGATGGTGCCGGGACTGTTCAGCACGGTGATGCCGTGTTTGAGCGCCAACCCGCTCCGTGGACGCACTTGTGCCTCACAATCTGCGGGAAGCTCCATAAAAAGTCCCGTCGGAATAAGTTTTCGCTCAAAAGGTTGCAGCACAACAGGTTCTGAAAGGTTTGCACGCAAATCCATGCCTGCGGCGGAGGAAGATGCGTAGGTGGGTAAGGGATTGGAGGATTGGTTGTGGATTTTTATAGTCATAGGTGGGTTTAGGGTTAAAGGTTAAGGTCAAAAGGTTAGAGGATTCAAATCTCAAGTCTCAAGTCTAAGTTCTAAGTCTAAGTTCTAAGTCTAAGTCTAAGTTCTAAGTCATTGTACTATTTTTCCTTCTTTTAGGGCGCGATCATAGAGCTCCTGCAAATATTGGTTGACAAACTGGGTGCGGCGTTGGTTCATCAGCAGCATGCCGGCGGCGGCGCGTTCTTCTTTGGTCTCATTCACAGAACGTTGAGACCGGTAATCCAGCATCACGAGAAGCACCGAGTTCTCCCCTACTTCTTTTTCAATGTGCAAAGCTCCAACACGGTCTCCCAGATTCTGCACGTCAATCTGAAAAGCCACTTCATTCTGCAAGTCGTCCAGGTAAAGCCATTCATCATCATCCAAAAGATACTCGATGGAGTCGCCCAGCATATTCACCAGGACATCTTTTTGTTCCACCCGTTTTTTCTCATCAAAGAGGATATCCCGCACTGATGGCAACATATCCGAGTGCGTCGGCATTTTCACATAATTCACCCGAACTATCTCTTTTTCAACAGTATAGCGGTCATCCAGAGAACGGGCGAAGTCCGTTATTTCCCTGTCTGAAACGGTGACATTGGCGGTATCTTCATTCCAGATTTTGTCCAAATACCGTTGCGCCAGCAGCGAGTTGCGGTATTCTGACATCTCTCGGTCGAAGTTTTTTTCACGCGGGCTGAGATATCGTTCGGCCTCGTGCAGCACCAGTTTTTCTTTCACCCAGTTGTCGATGAAATCACGCGCCAAGGCAAGGCTGTCCTCCTGGGACAAGCCGGACGGCATGCCCGCCTGCACTTCGGAGGCATACAACTTGTACTGGTACACCTGAGCCACCACCGAATCGGCATTCCTGCGGCAAGAGACACCGAGCAGCAGGGCGAATGACAGCAATGGCAGTAATCTTTTCACCCTATTGTTTCAAAATGGAACGGAAAACATCCTCATTGAGTTTGACAGGATACTTGCGATGAAGTTCCTCCACCCATTCTTTCTCCAACTTGTCTTGATACTGGCTGATGACCACAGCACGGACCTCTTCGAACGGTTTGTAGGGGTTCAGGGTATCGCCTGTGGCGAACTGGGATTTGATCTGTTCATAGAAAAGCTGAGTGCCCACAGTGTCTTCAATAGCGGCATTCCAGACCTTCGCAGAATTGATCTCATAAATCATCAATCCGTCATACACTTCGTTCACCACGTCGCGGTATTCGGGATATTTGGCCATCAGCTGGGTACTTTCGTAGCGCAAAATCTTGTCGCTGACAAAGTTAGGAAAGATCTGATCCAAGAAACTCACCATTGAGCCTTTCAACTGCGCGCCCTGATAACGGTTGAGGTATTGTCCGAATTCGCGAGGGGTTATTGACTGGTCCGCGAAAGTACACATCGGCTTGAGCTTCTCAATCCCTTTCAGGGAGTCAACAGCGACATGTTTGGATTGGAAATAGTTGTCAGCCATGTTCTTTTTGAAGAATTTCATCGCCGCTTTCTTGCCACTCTCCTGGTAATTGTACTCGACTTTCAACTTCTCAACCAAGGATTCCTTGCTTTTCTTGGAGCGGGAATCTCTGGCCAACCTGTTCTTAATCATGTATTTAAACTCGTCATTCACCGTCGTGTAAATCACAGAGTCCAAACGGAGGATGTGCCAACCTATGGAAGAGGGGACCGGTTCTGAAATTCCACCTTGTTTGAGTTTGAGGGCTGCATGGACATAATTTCCGGGACGACGGTTGGGCGCAAACGGCTCCATGCGTCCTCCATTGTTTTTGGTGGCCGGATCATCGGAACACTCCGCAGCCAGGCTGTCAAAAGTGATCCCTTCTTGGAATTTCTGCTTAATGTAAGCGCATTTCTTCATTTCCGCCTCATGGGACGCAGCCTTGTTCAAAGCAGCCGTATCTTTTATAAAAATCTGTGACACATAGAGTTTCGCAACTGCTGGAATCTTATCCTGCACATACACCAAATGGTAGCCGAACTGGGTGCGGACAGGCATGGAGACCTGACCCACCGGGGTGGAATAGGCGGCGGTTTCAAAGGGGTAAATCATTTCCAGCACCGAAAAATAGCCCAATTCCCCGCGATTTCCATACTGGGTGCGATTCGTCTGCGGATTGATGTGGTTCTGTGCCGACTTGTCTTCAGAATAACGTTCAGCAGCTTCGTTAAAATCCAACCCATTAAGGATTTCATCCCTGATCTTCATTATTTTATGATATGCGGCCAACGTGTCTTTCGGAGATGCATCCTCGGGAAGCAAAATCAACAGATGGGACGCGCGCACATGATAGCGTGCCCTGTCTATGGTTTCTTCCAACAATTGATCACTCACCTCTGTATCAATCAGATACTGTTGTGCATATTGATTCTTATACGACTCCCACTCTCTTTGAAACACTTTTGCGGTGTCCAGTTTCATGGCCTTGGCTTCCTGAACTTTCATCCGATAATCTGTGTAAAGTCTCAAATACTCGCGCAAATCGGCTTCAGTGGCCTCCGACAACATGCTATTTTTTTGATACGCCTTGACAAAATCCGATTTCGTGACAGTTTCCGATCCCACCATCATCAGAACGGGATCGTCATTCTGCGCCTGCGAAAAAGTCCATGAAAGCAGAACTAACGACACCGTCAAAAACAATACTTTTTTCATAATAAACTGAATATCAACAATAAAAAATATATTTCTAAACTATATTTAAATATTGCAAAGATAAAATATTTTGACAATCTCTCAACTAAAAACAGATTTTTTACAGTGGAGTGTCAACAAGGTCACCTGCGGTCTGCACCCTAAACGGAAAGGCAACATGCCGCCAACTCCTTCGGAGACATAAAGTTGCTGATTACCTGACTGATACAAGCCGCCCCATTCCTTATAGAACAACGATGCCGGGGACCATTTGCCAATCTTAATCTGCGAGGCATGAATATGTCCGGACAGCGTGAGAGGGATATGGGTGTTTGGCAATATTTCCAATGCCCATTGGGATGGGGTATGCGACAACAAGATGGTGAACTTGTCATCGTCACATTTTATGGTATCATAATCGGTAATACCCTCAAGCGCAGCCTTTATATTGCAGTTTTGCAAGAATATGTCTTTCCCCCAATACTCCAAACCTGCCACTGCGATTCGATCATCACCCTTGTTCAACACCACAGATTCGTTCAACAGAACTTTCCAGCCCATGGAACGTTCCATTTCTGCCACCATACGCCCACCATCCTGCGGGGTTGTCCAAGTTTCTTGGTTTCCTTTCGCACAATAATCATGGTTGCCGAATACAGATATGATCCCGTCAGATGCCGAAAGCTTGGACAGGACCGGGACAAAGGGGGACAACTCTTCCGGTTCCGTGTTGACTATGTCACCCGTAAAAACTATCAAGTCAGGATGTTCCTCATTGACACGCCGCACCACCTTCTCCATAAAAGCGGTTCTGTTGCCGTAAGAACCGAGGTGCAAGTCACTTAGATGCGCAATCGTATATCCGTCGAACGCTTCCGGCAAATCATCAAAATACAAATCAACATACTCGGTGTCAAGCTGTTTCCAAGCAAACGTCACCCCATAAAGAGCCACCAACGAAACCGCACATGCTACAACAAAACCCAAACGACAGAAAATGGTGTACGCTTTCCTGTTCCTCCTCCCAAATAGTCTGGCAAACAATGAAAAAAGCAGAAATACAAGTTTTGGAAGTGTGAAACAAAACAGTGAGACCACAAAAACGGTCGTTATGATGTTTGAAAAAACATTGAGCAACAGCAATATTACTGAAGCCAAGCCCAAAGCCGTCGGGAGTATGAAAAGAATGCGCCAAATCAGCGGAAGTTTTCGTAAAAAGGTTTTGTAAATGTACTTGTCAGGTACCAAAAACAAAACAAAGGAGAGGTATAAGATAAATTTCATTTTATTACTTAGACTTAAACTTAGACTTAGACTATAACTTAGACTATAACTTAGACTATAACTTAGACTATAACTTAGACTATAACTTAGACTATAACTTAGACTATAACTTAGACTATTGAGTTATACTGTCTTTTGCGCGGCTGGTGGTGACCAGGAAGACGCCGAAAATGACCAACAACAAGGCTATAGGTTTATTCCAGGTGAAGACATCCTGTCCAACAGCAATGGCCAGAGCCGCCGTAATGATGGGTTGCAAATTGCTGTACATGCTGACCGTCGTGGGGCGGATATGGCGCAGCGCGACGGGCAACAGATAGTAAGCCAGCACCGTGGCGAAGAGCGCGACAATGCCCATGTTGACGTAGGCCATGGCAGGAGCTGTACCCATGAGAATCGGAGAATCTTTCACGGTGGGTATGGCGAGCGGGAGGCTCAGGACGGCACTGAACAAGAACATCCATTTCATCATGGTCACGGGCGAGTATTTCGGGGAGATGGCGCGGGTAATCAGGAGGTAAGTGGCATAGAACAAAATATTTACGAAACAAAGAAGGGCACCGATATTGCTGTAGTGCGTATCTCCGTGCAGCGAGAACAGGATCATCATCAGCGCGCCGGCGATGCCGAAGAACACGCCCATGACTTTACGTGTGGTAATCGGTTCCTTGAGGAAAAGAGCCGCCATCAGCATCACCACCAACGGCGACATAGCGGAAATCAGCGATACGTAAGTAGGTGATATATAGCGCATTGCTTCAGCAAAAGCCCACAACGTACCATACAAGCTGACCGCCCCGAGCACTATTATCCACATGTCGCGTTTGGCGACCTTTTCGTGAGGAGTGAACAGCGAAATGATCCAGAAGCCCGCCGCCCCGACCACCAGCCGCAACGCCGTATAAGCCTCCGGCGTGATGTACTCCGGCACCACCGCCTTCGAACAGTTCGGATTAATCCCGAAGATGATATAGACGGTAAGCACCGCGAGGTGCCCGATCCATTTCTTGTTTAATTCAGAATTCATAATGCATAATGCATAATTTTAGGGTGCAAAGATAGTATTTTTTCGGCTGTTGGATATTAGCTTTTGGCTGTTGGCTGTTAGCTGTTGGCGATTGGCTTTTGGCTGGCCATAGCAAGCTTAAGAATCCCCCTTTAGGGGGCCAAGAGGGATTCTTGACTTAGACTATAACTATATTACTGATGCAATAATTATTGAAAATCACTTAGAACATTTTGACACACAGGTTGTTGTGAGTATTTGTCAAATTTACGACTTGAAATCAATTCCATTTTCCGCACGACAAGTGCGGTCGCGAAAATTCCCCTTCTATTTTAGAAGGGGTGCCTGAAAGGCAGGGTAGTAATATAAAACATCAGAATTCCTTGTGAAAAAAGATGTTGAAAAAGGAAAGATATCTCACATTACTACCCCGGCCTACGGCCACCCCTTCTAAAAACAGAAAATAATCGTATCAGAAACTATAACCATTAACTTAAACTCAGATATTCAGCCTTTGACTATTCACACGTCACAAACAAAAAGACGCCAATAATGACGTCTTTCCTATAAAATATCTCATAAGCGCTGCAAAGCCGATAGCTAATAGCTAAAAGCCAACAGCTGAACTTAGTTTTTCATCGCGGCGATCTCCTTGACGGCCTGGATGCAGGCGTCAATGTCGGCCTCGGTGTTGAAGGCGCCGATGCTGAGACGCACCGTACCGTCAATCTTGAGCGTGCCGAGGCATTCGTGTACCAGCGGGGCGCACTGCAGACCCGTGCGGCAGGCAATGTCGTAATCCACATCCAGCATGGTGCCCACGTCCATGGCCTCGAAGCCCTTGATGTTGATGGAGAGCACAGGGTTCTGGTTCTCCACGGAGGTAGCGCAGTAGATGATCACGCCGGGAACGTCCTTGATGCCGTCGCGGAGACGTTTCCACAAAGCCATCTCCTGATTGTGGATGTTCTCGATACCTTTCTCGGTGATCCACTTCACGCCAGCATGCAGACCGCTGATACCCAACATGTTGATAGTACCAGCTTCCAAACGGTAGGGATATTCCTCAAGGTGGTCACGAACCGCGGATTTCACGCCGGTGCCGCCGAAACGGGTGTGGCGCACCTCAACGCCTTCGCGCACGTAGCTGCCCCCGATACCGGTGGGTCCCATCAGGCACTTGTGACCCGTAAAGGCGTATGCATCAACGTTATAGTCGATCATGTCCATCTTCACCGCACCAGCGCCCTGGCTGCCATCGACCACGAAAGTGATCCCGTGTTCCTTGCAGACCTTGCCGATCTCCTTGATGGGTTGCACCGTACCGATGACGTTGGAGCACTGCGTGCAAACCACCATCTTGGTGTTCGGACGGATGGCTTCCTCGAATTGCTCCGGATGCACATAACCCGATGCGTCGAAGGGCAGGTAGGTCACTTCAATAACTCCCTCTTTCTCAAGATGATAGAGCGGACGAAGCACGGAGTTGTGCTCCAGCATCGTGGTAATCACGTGAGAGCCTTTCTGTGCCAGACCCTGAATCAGAATGTTCAGGGAATCGGTGGCATTGTAGCTGAAGGTCAAACGTTTCTCATCAGTTCCTCCGTTGAAGAGTTTTGTGAGCATCCGGCGGGTTTCAGTCAGAACCTCACCCGTCTCAATGCCGGCGTCATAGCCCGCACGTCCGGGACTCACACCGTGAACACGATAGAAATGATCCATAAACTCGTAAACCTCATTCGGTTTCGGGAAAGATGTTGCTGAATTGTCTAAATATATCATATTCTTATGTTTTGAATTTTCCAAGCGGCAAAAATACACTTTTTTTGACTTAGACATAAACTTAAACTATAACATAAAGCAACCAAGTCTAAGTTCTAAGTCTAAGTTTTAAGTAGATTCCTCAACGCCTCCGCCTTCGAGTATCTTCTTGAAGAGCGGGTTGAAGGGTTCGGCTTCGACAAGGACTTGGTTGTGGGTCACGGGATGGTCGAAGTAGAGCCGGCGGGCGTGCAGACAGATGGAGGCGTCGAGTTCGGGGCGCTTGGCACCGTACTTGATATCCCCTTTGATAGGATGCCCGATGTGCGAGAGTTGTGCGCGGATCTGGTGATGACGGCCGGTATGCAGTTCCACTTCCAGCAACGAATACCGTTCCGAATGCGCTAACAAAGTGTAGTCCAGCTCGGCATATTTCCAACCTTCTTTCTCTGTGTCAGAAATATACGATTTGTTCTTCTCCGCATTTTTGAACATGTAGTTCACCAATTTCCGTTGCGGAATCTCCGGGATGCCCTCCACTATCGCCCAATAGAACTTGTGCATCTCGTGTGCCTTCAGCAGTTTGTTCATGCGGTCGAGGGCCTTGGAGGTGCGCGCAAAGGCGATCGCGCCGCTCACCGGCCGGTCGATACGATGGATGAGACCGCAGAAGACGTTGCCTTCCTTCTGCTTCTGCACGCGGATATAGTCGCGAACTTTCTCCACCAGTGGTTCCGCACCCGTATCATCGCCCTGCGCCAGTTCCCCAGGCAGTTTGTTCATGATAACCAGGTGGTTGTCCTCGTAGAGAATGCGTTTGGTGAATTCCTCTCGGGTTTCAGTATTGTTCTGACTCATTCGGGAAGGTGTTTTCTTTCACATCGGAGATATAGTGCTCGATGGCGCCCACAATCTCCTCACTCAGATTGAGATAGCGGCGCAGGAAACGCGGGGTGAACTGCTGGGTGATGCCCATCATGTCGTGGAAGACGAGCACTTGGCCGGACGTGTGGCGGCCGGCACCGATGCCGATGGTCGGGATTTCCAGACTATCCGTCACCTCTTTGGCGAGGGAAGCGGGGATCTTCTCCAGCACCAATCCGAAGCAGCCGTGCTCTTGCAACAGCAGCGCGTTTTTGCGAAGCTGCTCGGCCTCTTCCTCGGAGGTGGCGCGCACAGCGTAAGTACCGAATTTATTGATAGATTGCGGGGTCAAACCGAGATGGCCCATCACGGGGATGCCCGCGCTCAGGATACGGTCGATGGACTCGATGACCTCCGAGCCGCCCTCCAACTTGATGGCATCTGCGCCGGACTCCTTCATGATGCGGATGGCCGAGTTGAGTGCCTCCTTGGAGTTGCCCTGGTAGGTGCCGAACGGCATGTCCACCACGACAAGGGCGCGCTTCACGGCACGCACCACCGACGAGGCGTGGTAGATCATCTCGTTGAGCGTGATGGGCAGCGTGGTCTTGTAACCGGCCATCACATTGGCAGCGGAATCGCCCACCAAAATCACGTCTATCTTGGCAATATCCAGCAACTTGGCGATGGAATAGTCGTAGGCCGTCAGCATGGCGATACGCTCGCCCTGCTGACGCATTTTCATCAAGGTATTGGTTGTCACCTTGGAGACATCAGTGGATAAGTACTGTGACATATCTTTCTAAAAATTATGGCGGCAAAGATAGTATTTTTTAGAAATAGTGACCGAGGCTTCCCCGCACTGTAATTATACAAAATTGCGTTACGCAAAATTGTATAATCAAAATTTTTATTATCTTTGCCGCCGAAACAGCTAAAAAGGATTCTGACTATGAAAAACCCATTTCTGACATACGGATATAACGGCCCCGCATATTTCTGCGATAGGGAGAAGGAGACCAAACGTCTGACTTCATCGCTGCAAAACGGCAACCATGTCGCCCTGATGTCACCAAGGAGAATGGGCAAGACGGGGCTCATCCGTCACTGCTTTGCCCAAAAGAAATTACAGGGAAGCCATTATTTGTTCCTCGTAGATATATATGCCACGAAGTCACTGGCTGAACTGACTTACGAATTGGGGCGTGCTATTCTTTCCATACTGAAGTCGAAAGAACGGAAAGCTTGGGAGCATTTCATCCAAATTGCAGGTTCTTTGCGAACTGGCATTACCTTTGATGCTTTCGGACAGCCCAGCTGGAACCTTGAGTTAGGCGACGTGCAATCGCCTAAAACAACTCTTGATGAAATCTTTCAGTATCTGAGTACGGCTGACAAACCGTGCATTGTGGCCATTGATGAGTTCCAAACGATCACCGACTACCCTGAGCAAAATGTGGAAGCCCTTTTGCGGACCTATATCCAAAAATGCAATAACGCGTGGTTCGTGTTTTCTGGCTCCAAACGACACCTGATGGGTGAAATGTTCTCATCTCCTGCCAGGCCTTTCTACCAAAGTGCATCCACTTTGTCATTAAAACCGATTCCGCTTGATGCGTACAACACTTTCATCACGCAACATTTCGAACAGAACAATTATACGATAGAACCTGAAGCCATCGGATACATGTACGAAAAGTTTGAAGGCACAACTTGGTACATTCAAAAAATCTGCAATGAACTGTTTGCGATGGCTGAGCCAGGAATTCCGTGTGAGGTTAAAGATGTGGACGCAGCCATTTGTAATGTAGTGGAAGAGAAAGAAGACACCTATCAAGATTTGATGACAAGACTTTCTTCCAGACAAAAAACGCTGCTCTTGGCTTTGGCGCATTCCGGAAGAGACGTGCAACCGACCAGCGGCGAATTCATCCGCAAATTTCATCTCACTTCGGCCAGTGCAGTTCAAAGAAGCTTGTCCGCCCTACAAGAAAAGGATATTGTCACAAACAACAACGGGAAATACTACATCTACGACTATTTCTTGTACCATTGGCTGAAGAACAAATAAAAGAACTAACTGCTGACGTAACAGCCAAATCGGCAGCCTACACCCAACAATCACCACCCACCTTTCACTAATCACTAATCACTAATCACTGCTCACTATTCACTTAACCTAAACAAACTTCACCACGCTCTTCATCGTCTCCATCTCCTCCATGTTGATGAGGATGTTCTCACTGAGAAAATCATTGACCGGCTTCATCAAGCGGAAGACGTGCGCGATGCGTTGCGCGTAGTCGTCGCGACAGAGGTCTTTGGGCTTCAACATGCAGGACATGGCATAGTCCTTGCAGGTGAGGTATTCGGGGTGCGGAGAGTCTTTCGGCAGACCGTTGGGAATGCGTTTGTAGTGTTCCTGCCCGATGGTCGGCACTAATTTCTTAAGTTCCGGTTCTTCCACAAGTTTCACGAAATCAGTCATTTGTTCGGCACGGCAGTGCGCAGCTGGTGCATTTCCTTCGTGGGAAGCCACCACACACCGCTCGCCAGCATCACCTGCTCGGGCTCAATCTGGATGTAGTAGCCGCCCCAGTAGGCCTTCTTGCCGTACTGGTTCATGTACGCCCCGAGATGTCCCTTGTAGGGCGTCTTGTCGGGCGAGAAGCGGATGTCGCGGTAAATGCGGTAGGTGCAGTCCTTGGGTGTGAGTCCGGCGATGGACTCGTCAAATTCGCTGACGGCCGCTATCACATTCTCCACCAGCACGTTAAACTGTGCCCACGCCGCATCGTACATCTCCCGATGCGCCTTGAACCACTCGCGGTTGTTGTTGGGAATCAGTTCCTTCAAGAAGGTGAAGAGGATTTCGTTAGGACTCATAATGGTTATGGGTTATGGGTTATGGGTTATGGGTTATTGAAGCCCGCGATTTACGACCGCCCTATTCATCGCATCATCGCATCATCGCATCATCGTATCATCGCATCATCGCAATATCACTCCACGTGTTTCAGCTTCTCCACCACCTTCGGTCTGTCCTCCGCATACGTGACGCCGAACCATTCGGCGGTGGTGGGAAGGACGCGCACGGTGGCGAGACCGCGCTGCATGACAGAGGTCACCGCGTCAGGAATCGGGAACTCGGCCTTGATATTGCCTTCGTTGTCCTTCAGGAACTGCGCGAACATCTCGCCCAGTGTGTCGAAGAAGCGCGGGGAGAAGCCCCAGAAGTTCATGGAGACGGGCTCCTCGCCGGTGAGCGGGGTGACCACGCCGTCCTCGTCGTTCTGGATGCCGTCGGCCGTGCGGGCGATCTTGCGCATCTCCTTGACAATCGTCAGGTAGCCGTTGCCATCGACTTGGCAGACACCGCGTGAGACTGTGCCGTTCTCCGACAAGGTCTTGTCCAAACGGTAGCCGACCATCGCAAAGGCGGTAGGGTCGTTGGCCGTGACGTCGCGCAAGTAGTCGCCCAAGATCTGGAAGGGTTCCTTGCCGTAGAAGTCGTCGGCGTTGATCACCGTAAAGGGTTCCTTGATGGCGTCCTTCGCCACAAGGATGGCGTGCGCGGTGCCGTAGGGTTTCACGCGCTCGGGGTTCACAGAGAAGCCTTCAGGAAGCATGTCGAGTTCCTGGAAAACGTACTCCACCGGGATGACGTTCTTGTATCTCGGCAGGATGTACTCCTGGAAGTCGGCCTCCATGCTGCGGCGGATGACGAGCACCACTTTGCCGTAGCCAGCTTGCGCGGCGTACTTCACGGAGTAGTCGAGGATGGTTTCACCATTCGGACCCATCTGGTCCAGTTGTTTCAGTCCGCCGTAGCGGCTTCCCATGCCGGCGGCGAGGATAAGTAACGTAGGTTTCATACTATTTCGGTTTTATTTATACTTTCGTTTGTGAGCCCCACACTGCGCTTCGCTTGTGTGGGGTTATTACCCCCCTGCCCTGCGGGCATCCCCCCTAAAGGGGGGAGTGGTGCTTCGACCGTATCTTTTGTCGATCATCGTCCATTCATCGTCTCATCGTCTCATCGCCTCATCGTCTCATCGTCTCATCGCCTCATCGCCCCATCGTCTCATCGCCTCATCGTCTCATCGTCTCATCGCCTCATTGCCTCATCGTCACATCGGTTTGATCTTCCGGGCCAGTTTCGCGCAGAGGCCCGGGAAGAAGCGTTTGATGTGGGCCATGATGAGTTCGGAGCTGCCGACGAGCTGCTCGCGTTTCTCTTTGGCGATGGCATTGAAGATGATCTGCGAGGCCTTCTCGGGGGTGATGCCGCCGGCCTGGCCCGCGTCCATCTTGCCGTGCTTGCGGCCGTCCTTCTCCAGCGAATTGACGGAGATGTTGGTCTGCACGCGGCCGGGCGTGAGAATGGTGACACGGATGCCGTCCTTATAGTTCTCCGCCGCCACGGTCTCGAAGAAGCCGTAGAGGGCGTGTTTGGCCGATGAATAGGCGCAGCGCAACGGGAACCCGAAGAGTCCGGCGATGCTGGTGGTGACGGCTAACTGTCCCCCACCCTGCTCGATCATCTTGGGCAGCACGGCCTTGGTGAGGATGACCGGTGCGTAGAAGTCGATGTCCATCACCTTGCGGATGACGGCCATGTCGGTCTCCACGGTGGTGCCGCGCTGGCTGATGCCGGCGTTGTTATAGAAAACATCGATGCGCCCGTAGGCGTTGAGGGCGTCGGCGGCGAGTTGCGGCAGCGCGTCGGTCTGCCCGAGGTCGAACGGCAGGCAGGTCACGTCTTTGGCGCCCAGTCGCAGGCACTCCTCGCGCACCTGCTCTAACAGGTCGGGTTCTAATGCCGTGAGGATCAGTCGAGCCCCCGCCTCCGCAAAGCGGAAAGCAGTCTCCTTGCCAATTCCGGAGGAGGTGCCGGTGATCCAGACGACTTTGTTGGTATAGGTGTTTTTCATAAAAGTGTTTTTTCAAAACAATTATGGCTTATCCACAATTTGGATGAAGCCGTTGAATGTCGCGCCCCAGATGCGGTGTTCCTTATCCTGGGTTAGTTGCATGATATAGCCGCTGGGCAGGTTGGAGTTTTCCGTGGTGTACGCCTCCCAACGATCTTTCGCCACATCGTACATGAACAGACCGACAGTGTTCACGGATATCCAAATCTGATTCCGATATTCATCGTAGAGCATATCATTGCCTGCTTCTGTCTCCAAGACCTTGGTCCAATTTGGCGCATAATGATGCCATTTCCCTTGGGTGTCCAACTTGTACAAACCTCCTTTGCTCTCTTTGTATGCGTAAAAATAGAACCACATATTTCCTTCATCGTCCTGATAAGCACAATCAATATTGTTCTTGCCCAATGGTGTATTGCTTGAACGATAGTCTGTCCATTTCTGACCGTCAAACATGGCATTACCCGAAAAAGTGCCCACCCATTGCCGATCTTGCTTATCGACATAGAAACTCAAGACCTTGTTGGTGGGGATTCCGCTGTTCAAGGAATCCATCACCATCCATTTGACACCGTCATACTTGCAGATGCCGTCCCAACTGGTAATCCACACGTTGTTGAATCGGTCAACAAAAAGATGCCGTCCCCAATAGACGGGAGAATTCAGGGTGTCAAAACGGGTCCATTTGCCATCTTTAATCCTGAAAACATCCCACCCTTGGATAATCCAAACACCATTATCTTTATCTGTAAGCAGTTCAAAAATCGGGAAGGTCTGCGTTGAATCGTAAAGAGGGCTGGTCAGTGGCGAATTAGAATAGGTGTAAAGGGTTTTCTTATTGCCAGATAGAGAGACAAGTCCATTGTCCGTACCCATCCACACTGTGCCGGTGCTGTCCACCGTCACCCCTCGCGACATTCTAGAAACTTTGCTGGGCAATCTGCCATTCGAATTTGTGTAAAGTCGAAAGGTGTAAGACAAGTCCTTCGGGTCGCTGCCATCGGTTATCGGTTCCGGTGGATTGGAAAAAGTCTCGAAAGGAGACACTTCCTCACCGTAAAACGTTCCGTCTGAGAACGTCAATTGGTAGGAAACAGACACAAGCTCTCGCGTCTGCGATTTGAATTCCGTCTCGCGTGACTCTGCAGGCATCCACAAAGTGTTGTTGACAGCCTTCTGGAGTTCTAATTTATCAGATGAGACATTGGTCTTGTTGTCTGCGCTGAGTAACTGCGCATGGCCAGTTGAATCCACCAGAATCTGCACAATAATCACCCCATTCGCTTGTTTCAACTCATTGGCATTGAAAGCTTTGTTCATTCTTCCCCATGCATCCGGAAGCGGTTTAACTCCCAATCTTCCATCATCCAAAACGAAGGAGGAAACCTTGACCGGATAATGCTCTGGATAAAGGTGCTGGGCGGATACAGCGCGTATGCATACCAGCCACATCAGGAGAAAAACGAAACGTCTCATACTTTATTTATTTGACGGCAAAAGTACAAAAATTTCTTCCCACTTCGAAAATCCCAAGAAAAATTCAAGAACCTGAATTGGTACAAGTTTAGTCATCTTTCTTAACCCCCATAATCTCCAGCATCTCCGCTGGAGTGACCACTGTAGGCACTTTGGGGAAATGTTTGGTGTTTCCCGTTACA
Source organism: uncultured Bacteroidales bacterium (assembly GCA_900315245.1). Taxonomy (GTDB): domain Bacteria; phylum Bacteroidota; class Bacteroidia; order Bacteroidales; family WCHB1-69; genus F23-D06. The sequence continues at coordinate 155,011 of OMYJ01000005.1, read as the reverse complement.
AGAAAAGTACCCTCTTTGGACATTGCCACTTCGAAAAAGACAATGTCGTCTGCATCAGTGAATGGGAAATCTGTGGCTCTACGTCCCGCCCAACAACCATTATCAATTATCAGGTCAAGCATATTCAGGATATCATCCTCACGTAGATTGAACTTGTCACGATTCAGGACCTCCTGATATTCTAGAAGAATTTCGTCGTTGAACAAAGGGACGATACGACCCTTCACCACCTGTTCCAACACTTTAACGGTGGCAGAGTCCGAATTATGTGTAATCATGGCTGACACCAGAACATTGGTGTCGAAAACGGCAAAATATTTCATTATTTGTTTCTGGTTTTGTCAATCTCTTCGTTAATTTCTTCCAAAGTCAGTTCCGGCGTATTTCCATTCTCGGCCCATTCCCGCATATTGCGGAATGCAGCCATCCTTTCGGCGGCCGATTTTTTCTCATCGGCTCGGATTTCGAAAGGGATACACCTGCGCTGCACGACTGTTCTCGCAAACACGTTAATAGCGGTGTTCACGCTCATGCCGAACTCTGAACACAACGCCTCAAATATGGTTTTCAGTTGTGAGTCCATTCTCACTGTCATAGACACTTGCGACATTTCAGTATGATTTAAATTTACGCCGCAAAGATACAAAATTATTTCACATAGCAATCATCATGGCGAAAAATTAAATCATAAAATAGAACAGGTCCGATCAACACCCCATCATTCAGCATTCAACATTCAGCATTCAGCATTATAGCGCCCGATACACCACCACCGGTTCCTCATCATCCGCCTCCACGGTGAACGCATCGCCCACCGCCTCGTTCAAACTTCCCTCCCATAACCAGTTGAAAGAACAGTTGTTGACAGGATATTTCAGTCCGCTGAAGGAAAGTTTCGTGTGCAAGTTGCTCGGGAAGACGGAGACCTGCAGCCCCGGAACAGAACGGAACATGGACGTACCGCGCATCACGTTGAACACGCCGTGCTCGGTCAGCATAGCCAGCCGCATCTTTTCGGAATACATCACTAATATGCTCAGGTTGGCGATGAAATGATCCTCGCGCAGACCACCGCAGCCCAACAACAACACGTCATCGTATCCATTGGCCATACAATATTTCAACGCCTTCTGCAGGTCGTTGTATTCCTCGCTGCGGTCTGCGTGATAAGGGATATTGTGTCGCGACAATTCCTCGCGATCCATCGAATCCCCGTCACCCACCACAACATCCGGTATAATGTTGATGGACAACAACTTCTGAAGCGCACCATCACAACAAATGATGCGCTTCATTTTCCGTAACAACCGTATTGACAGTTCAGACGAAGGGACCTCACCATTGGCTACAATTGCCGTGGTGAAATGCTCGAACTCCTTCAGCCAGAACGCTATATGAGATTGATTCATGTCTAAATCCAAAATAGAGCCCAAACCAACCACTAATTATCCATTATCAATTATCAATTATCAATTGATTAGATCCATCTCACAATATTGAAGTCCTGGTCGTGCGGCAGCAACTCGTGGTTGGGGATAACGCGGACCGCGCAGTCCCACACGCCGATGCGCTGCGCAGCCTCGCAACAGACAAACGTGTAGATGCCGTCACGCTCCGTTTCGAACACGAAAGGCACTTTGAACTCCAACTTGGGTCTCTGGCCATGGTCCTCAGCAGTGACAAACACCATCTCCACTTTCACATCCTGGGGACGCAACGACCCGAGACGCAACTCCAAACGGCATTGCATACGGTCGCCCACGCAATAGGTGTTCTTGTCGTTCTTGGGATAATCCACACCGACACATTCGATGTCGTTCCAACCGGCAAGGACATTTTCGCGCCATTTGAGAAGAATCCGGACATTTTCGTTGTCATTGGCACTCAACAGGCGGCTTCTGTTCATCAATTTGTGATAGAACTTGCGGTAATAGTCGTCCAGCTGGCGCTTCATGGTGAAATGCGGGGAAATCTGGGTGAAACATTTCTTCATCATGGCGACCCATTCGGTAGGAATGCCTTGCGCATCACGATTGTAGAATGCCGCTGTAATCTGCTCTCCGATAATGTTATAGAGCGTTTCCGCATCCAATTCGTCCTGCAAACGGTTGTCCTGATAAGTGATCTGCTCTTTGAGCGCCCAGCCGGCACCGGGAACATAACCCTCGGCCCACCAGCCGTCCAACACGCTGAGATTCAGCACTCCGTTCATCACGGCTTTCTCGCCGCTGGTGCCGGAGGCCTCCATCGGACGGGTCGGCGTGTTCATCCAGACATCGCAACCCGACACCAATTTCTTCGCCAAAATCATGTTATAATTTTCCACGAAGATAATCTTGCCGATAAATTCGGGACGACGGCTCAACTCGATGATACGTTTGATGAGATCCTGACCGGCCTTGTCGTGCGGGTGCGCCTTGCCGGCGAAGATGAACTGCACCGGATTTTCTGAATTCGTGAGCAACGCCTTGAGTTTCTGCTCGTTCATAAAGAGCAGATGGGCGCGTTTGTAGGTGGCGAAACGACGGGCGAAACCGATGGTGAGCACATCATCGCGCAGCGCCTTGAGGGTGGCCTCAATGAGCGCGGGCGACTCGTTGCGTGTACGCATCTGCTCGGCCAGCATCTCTTTGATGGCTGTCATCATCTCCTGGCGCAACTCCTGCTTGATGAGCCACAGGTCGGCGTCAGGGACGTCGTTTATCTTCTTCCATACCAGCGGATTGGAGCAATCCTTGGTCAAACCTTCGCCAAAAACGCTGCGGTGCAATGTCTGCCATTTCTTGTGCGCCCATGTCGGGTAATGCACGCCGTTGGTGACATAGCCGATGTGCGATTCTTCTGCGAAACGACCTTCATAGAGGTCGGCGAACATCTCTTGCGACACGCGGCCGTGAATGCGGCTCACCCCGTTGATTTCCTGGGAGAAACGGCACGCGAGGATGCTCATCGAGAACTTGTCGAAGGTGTTTCCGTCGTGTCTGCGGCCGAAGCCCATGAACGTCTCCCAACTTACATTGAACTGCTGGGAGTAGGTGGCGAAATAGGTGCGCATCAGATCTTCTGTGAAGGCATCGTGACCGGCGGGCACTGGCGTGTGGGTGGTGTAAAGCGACGAGGCTTTCACCAACTCGACCGCCATCTGACGGTTCACATGCTCGTTCTGCATCACCTGCAGGATGCGTTCCAGATTCAGGAAGGCGGCATGGCCTTCGTTGAGATGGAAGATGGTCGGGGTTTCGCCGACGGCCTTGAGCATACGCACGCCGCCGATACCGAGCAGAATCTCCTGTTTGAGACGGTTTTCAACATCGCCGCCGTACAAGGTGGCCGTCACGCCGCGATCCTCTTGCCAGTTCTTATCAAAGTCTGTATCAAGGAGATAGAGCGGAATACGACCGACATCCACGCGCCAGATGCGGGCGTAGAGGTTACGACCAGGCATCGCCACGCTGACCATGAGCCAGTTGCCATCTTTGTCCTTGTAGGGCTTGATGGGCAGTTTGGAGAAGCTTTGCGGCGGATAAAGGTTCACCTGCTCACCGTATGCGGAAATCTGTTGCTGGAAGTAGCCATAGCGGTAAAGCAGACCGACGCCGAGCATGTTCACGTTGCAGTCACTGGCCTCCTTGAGGTAGTCGCCAGCCAACATGCCGAGGCCGCCGGAGAAAATCTTCAGCTCGTTGCTGATACCGAACTCCATGCTGAAGTAAGCGATACGTTCCTCCTTGCGGTTGCACGGTTCCTGCATATAGGCCGTAAACCGTTCATAGACACTTTTCAACTTACTGATATACTCATCATTATGAGCAAAATTCTCCATTCTTTCTAACGGCAGCAGTTGCAACATGTGGACGGGGTTTTCTTCGCATGCCTTCCAAAGGGAGGGACCTGCAATTTCCTCAAACAACTCGCGGGCCTCGAACGTCCAGCTCCACCACAAATTCTCCGACAGTTTCTCCAAAAGACGCAGCTGCTCAGGCAGACGGGATTTCACAGAGACGCGGTGCCAGTCCGGTTTCTCCACTTGGAGTTCCTGTACCATCATGCCCACATTGGAGGTCTTGTTCTGGTATTGCGCGTAACGCTCGCCACTCTTGCCCAACGCAATGTCGTATGCCTTCTCGTAATTGGCGAAAAGATGCGTCCACAGGGCTTTTTCAGCGATATTGACCGCCGTCTTGCGGATGTCGGCCATGGCTTGAGGGGTACAATGGTTGTAGAACAGAATCTGGTCCGCGATGGCCTTCACCACCTCATCGTCGTTGTGGTCGGTGCGCTGAATCACACTGACGCTCTGCTGCTGGGTGAAGTGCTCCTGCACCCACGCGCCGAAACCGGCCAACGAGGTCGTGATGGTCGGGATACCGAACGCGATGCTCTCCAGCGGCGTATAACCCCATGGTTCATAATAAGATGGGAACACAGAGAGGTCAAAGCCAATCAGCAAGTCATAGTATTTCATGTTGAAGATGCCATCCTCGCCGTCCAAATAGACAGGGGCAAAGACCACCTTCACATTTTGTTCAGGACTGTTATGTAATCCGTTATTGTTCAGTTCGTTGAGAATCGGGTCATGGTAGGGATCGTGTAGCACATGGGTCACGAAACGGTCGGACATGGGCACTCCGCTCACGGGCTGGGTCATCTGGGCGGCCAGTTCTTCCTGACGACCGCTTTGACCGGCGGGCACGGTGAGGAACGCCACGACGGTGCGGTCCGGATTGGCTTCGGCGACCTTCGCCAAGCTCTTGATAAACACATCGATACCCTTGTTCTTGAATTCATAGCGACCGCTATTTATGACCAGCATGGCGTCGTCTGGAATCTGGGTCTGGATCAGCGTGGAGGCCACTTGCAAAAGCCGTTCACGGGCAGCCTTGCGCTTACGGTCAAACTCTTCGCCCTTAGGCACAAAGGCATTCTCGAAACCGTTGATGGTGATCACATCGGCAGGTCTCTCGAAGAACGCCGCGCACTCACGATTGGTGATCTCACTCACCGTGGTGTAGGCATCCGCGTGCTTGGCCGACAGCGACTCCAACGAGAACTTAGACTGCACTCCGAAGCGTTGAGCCGTATCAAACGGATTATATTGCTGGATATCAGCGTATAGCGGAAGACCATTCCCGGCAATGCAACGACCGAGGACGGTGGCGTGGGTGGTGAACACCGTGGCAATCTGCGGAGCCACAGATTCCAGGTAGAGAATACCCGTACCCGTCATCCACTCATGGAAATGCGCCACGATCTTGTCCATCGAGCTGCAATAGAAATTGTAGAAACTTTCTATCACGCGGCCAGCAGCATAGCCGAACAACGCGGGCTCGATATAATCCCACTGTCCGGAAATCGAATCCAGTTTGTAGCGAAGCCAGAATTTGGTCAGAATCTCGTTCTTTTTCTCAAAGAAGCTGGTGAAATCGACCAAGAACACCACCGGGGAACCCACTATCTGCCATCTTCCGATGCGCACTTTCAGACCGTCGCGAGCGACAATGTCACGCCAGTTCTTGAAAAGCGTGGGATCCTCCACAAAATCGTCGTTATATTCTTTCGGAATGTCAGGGCCGATGCAGATGTAGTGATCATGATAGTTGCCCACCACGGTGGCCGCTTTGGTGGAAAGGACGGTGTAAATGCCGCCCACTTTGTTACAAATCTCCCAGGAAGTTTCAAAAAGGTAATCGCTATACTTCTGATTCATAAATAATTAAGGCAAATTTATCAATTCAAAAAACAAGTTGCAAATGTAACAAAAAATAGGCAATATCGCAAAAAATAGTATCTTTGCCCGCAATTTTTTGGGTTAATGAACATCTATAAAGCTGATTTACATACGCATACGCTTTTTTCTCCTTGCGGTGATTTAGACATGACCCCGGAGAACATCATCGCGCTCGCATTGGAGAGGGGCATCGATGTGATCGCTATCACCGACCATAATGCCACGCGGCACTGCCGGTTGGCGGAGCATTACTCCCACAACCGCGACATTTTCGTGCTCTGCGGCGCGGAGGTGACCACCAAGGAGGAAGCGCACTGTCTGGCTTATTTCGGCGACCACGAGTCATTGGACAAGTTCCAGGCTTACCTCGACGAACACCTCCCGAACATCCCCAACGACCCTGACTTCTTCGGCGACCAGGTGCAAATTGACGAAGAGATGAACATCGTGTATGAGGAGCCGCGCCTGTTGACCTCCGCCATTGACCAGAATGTCAACCAAATAGCGGACAAAGTCCACGAATTGGGCGGCTTGTTCGTGCCCGCGCACATCGACAAGATGAAGAACAGCCTCATCGCGCAATTGGGCTTCATCCCGTTCGACTTGGACTATGATGCGGTGGAACTCTCCAAGCACGGCAACAAAGACGAGATCTTGAAAGTCCACAAATATCTGAAGAACAAGATGTTCACCAGAAGCTCGGACGCTCATCAACCCGACGTGATCGGCACCGCGCCCTGCTACCTAAAGATGGAAACCCGCAGCTTCGAGGAAATCCGGAAGGCACTACATGGGGAGGACGGAAGGGAGGTGCTGCTTCAATTATGAATTATGAATTATGAATTATGAATGACTGAAGACACGGCCGAAGCACCATTCCCCCTTTAGGGGGATGCCCGAAGGGCAGGGGGTGAGTAATCCCGAAGGGTCAAGAGCTCGGTAAAACTAAAAAACGAATTACAATTTAGAAACAAATAAACACCAAATACAATGACCGTAAAAGAATTAGTAGAAAAAATGAATCTCACCGTGTTTTGTGGTGAGGACAATATGGACACCGAAATCAAGGGCGGATATGTCTCTGATTTGCTGAGTGATGTGATGGGCTTTGCGCAGGAAGGCCACGCTTGGGTGACTTTGCAGACCCACAAGAACGTCATCGCCATCGCTTCGCTGAAGGAGCTGGCGTGCGTCATCCTCGTGAAGGGCAACAAACCCGATGACGACATGCTGGAGCAGGCCAAGGAAGAGGACATTCCCGTCTTAGGCACCACTGAGCAGACCTTCGAGGTGGCTGGACAAATCTACACTTATCTAAACGCCTAGTTATGAAAGATTTGTCGATGCACATCATGGACATTCTCCAGAATTCCACCCGTGCAAAAGCAAACAACATCACGCTTGAAGTTCTGGAAAACCACGATGCGGACACGCTGACGCTGATTTTCAAAGACGACGGTTGCGGCATGAGCGCGGAAACCGTAGAGAAAGTCATAAACCCGTTCTTCACGACGCGCACCACGCGCAAGGTCGGTCTCGGGTTGCCCCTGCTGAAGCAGAACACCGAACAGACCGGCGGTTCCATGAAGATTGAGAGCGAATTGGGAGTCGGCACCACTGTCACCGCCATCTTCGGTCTGACACACCTTGACCGTCCCCCTATGGGTGACCTCGCCGGCACCATGGTGCTCACGATTGCCGCCCATCCCGAAATCCACTTTGTGTTTCATTTCCAACGGGTTAAAGACGGGAAAGAAGAGGTGGAATACGTGTTGGACACGGATGAAGTGTATGAAGCGCTCGACGGCGTGTCATTACAAGAACCAGAGGTGATGGCGTACCTGAAAGAGATGGTAGAGGAGAATATTCGATAGGGCTTAATCAAAGACGTAAGACGTAAGACGTGAGACGTGAGACGTTGGGGCAAGAACGTGGGCAAAAGATCAAAGGTCAAAGCCAAAAGCCAAAAGCCAAAAGCTAAAAGCTAAAAGCTAAAATACAGGTTCACATATATCAAAAAAAAATATACCTTTGCGACCGCTTTTCGCAAAGCAGTATTCATTTGTAAGTAATTGAATTTTAAACCAATATGGAAATCATCAAAACCGTTGAGAAGTTGATGGAGGTTGCCGTGCGCGAGCGTGCCGCAGGCAAGACCATCGGTATGGTGCCAACCATGGGTGCTCTCCACGAGGGGCATCTTTCGCTCATCCGCCGCGCTCACAAGGAAAACGATGTGGTGTTCTGCTCCATCTTCGTGAATCCCGTGCAGTTCAACAATGCCGAGGACTTGGAGAAGTATCCTCGCACCTTAGAGGCTGACGTGAAGCTGATTGGCGACCTTGCCGATTACGTGTTTGCGCCCTCTGTGGAGGAAGTCTTCCCCGTCGCGCCCACCGAGGTTTATGACTTCGGCACCATGGCCAACGTGATGGAAGGCGCCGCCCGCCCGGGACATTTCAACGGCGTGGGCGTCATCGTGCGCCGCCTGCTCGAATGGGTGCGTCCGCACAAGGCCTACTTCGGGGAGAAAGACTACCAGCAGATTGCCGTCATCCGCGAGATGTGCGCCCAGTGCCGCATCCTCGCCGAAATCGTCCCCTGCCCTATCGTGCGCGAACCCAACGGTCTGGCCATGAGTTCCCGCAACCGCCGACTCTCGGCACACGAGTTCGAGACCGCCGCCAACATCCACCGCATCCTCGAAGCATCCAAACAGTGCAAGAGCGTACCGGAAATCCAACAGTTCGTGGAATCGGAAATCGCCAAAATCCCCGAATTCCAACTCGACTACTTCGAAATCGCCGATGCAAAAACGCTCCTCACCACCGACACTCTCAACAACCCGAACGGCGTGATGGGATTCATCACGGTGTATGTCGGACCAGTGCGACTCATTGACAATATTAAGTATAGATAGTTTTATGGCTGTTGGCTATTAGCTTCAATAACCAATAACCTATAACCCATAACCATTATAAGATGAATATAGAAGTCCTGAAATCGAAAATACACAAAGCCACCGTCACGGAGGCGAATCTGAACTACGTGGGCAGCATCACCATCGACGAAACGTTGATGGAGGCCGCCAACATGATCGAGAACGAGAAAGTGCAGGTGCTGAACGTCAACAACGGCGAACGGCTGGAAACCTACGTCATCAAAGGGGCGAAAGATTCCGGTGTGATCTGTCTGAACGGTCCCGCCGCCCGCAAAGCCGCCGTCGGCGATGTCGTGGTCATCATCTCCTACGCCTCCATGGACTTCGAAGAGGCGAAACGTTTCAAGCCGACAATCGTCTTCCCGAATAGGGAAAACAAACTTTAGCTATTAGCTTTTAGTTGTTGGCTGTTAGCTCTTAAACTATGACTATGACTTTGACATAAACTTAGACTAATGACCATGACTTTTGACCAATCACAATTCACTAATCACAATTCACTAATCACAATTCACTAATCACAATTCACTAATCACAATTCACTAACCACAATTCACTAACCACAATTCACTAACCACAATTCACTAACCACAAGCTTCAATAACCAATAACCCATAACCAATAACCCATAACCAATAACCCATAACCAATAACCATTATAAAAGAAAGAATGTACAAACTCATATTGATAAGACACGGGCAAAGCGAATGGAATCTGTCGAACCAGTTCACGGGCTGGACAGATGTGGACCTCACGCCACTGGGCATCGAAGAGGCGAAGCAGGCGGGTCGCATCCTGCGCAACGAACCGGGGCTGGACATCCGCTACACCTACACCTCGTTCCTGAAACGCGCCATCAAGACGCTGAATTATGTGTTGGAGGAGATGGACCGGATGTGGCTGCCCGTGTATAAGACCTGGCGGCTGAACGAGAAGCACTACGGTGCGCTGCAGGGACAGAACAAGAAGGAGGCCGTGGCAATTTATGGCGAAGAGCAGGTCAACAAGTGGCGCCGCAGTTACGATGTGGAGCCTGAACCGCTGGCCGACGACGACCCGCGCCACCCGAAATTTGATATCCGCTACCAAGACATCAAATTCAAAGCCGCCCGCCCCTCCACCGAATCGTTGATGGATGCCACCAAGCGCATCATCCCGCTGTGGAACGTCAACATCGTGGAATCATTGCGCCAGTACAAACAAGTGCTGGTCGTGGCACACGGCAACAGTATCCGCGGTATCATCAAGTTCATGAAAAACATGTCGAATGAAGACATTGTGAAGCTAAATATCCCCACTGGTGTGCCCTACCTGCTGGAACTCGACAACGAAATGCAGGTGGTCAGCGACCGCTACCTCGGGCTCTCCGATGAGGAGTTGAAAGCCAAGCAGGACGGCGTCGCAAATCAGACAAAGGCGTAATTCATTGCGGAAACATAAATGAACAAAGCCCCGGAAGTTGATCTTTCGGGGCTTTGTTTGTATCTAAGGGTTAGGAGATTAGTGGTGGGAGGATTTGCGGGCGAATTCAAAGAGTTCAACAGGCAGATGGCAATAGCCGTCGGGGTGTTTGTCCAAATAGTCCTGATGGTACTCATCAGCGGGGAAGAAATTGCGCAGCGGGGCAATCTCGGTCACGATCGGCTGAGTGTACAACTTCTGTTTCTCTTCGAAAACGCGTTTGATAACCGGCAATTCAACTTCGTCCGTGTAATACACGCCAGTACGGTAGCGTGTACCCTCATCGTGTCCTTGACGGTTGAGCAGCGTCGGGTCGATAGCGTGGAAGAACATGTCGATAAGGAATCCTAAACTGACCTTCGTCTCGTCATAAACCACCTTTACTGTTTCGGCATAGCCAGTGGTATCAGTATATACTTCCTCGTAAGTCGGATTTTCGGTGTTGCCGTTGGCGAAACCCGTCTCCGTTTCCAGCACTCCTTCAATCTGTTTGAAGTAGTGTTCGGTACCCCAAAAGCAGCCGCCAGCCAAGTAAATTTCCTTCATGGTGGCCGTTATCTTCTTCCGCGGGCGTTCATAGCACGCATTATCCCTCTTGTTTTGCCGGAACCATTGTTCACAGCCTTCATCACCTTGCGGATGTCGTCGAACTGCTTGATGAGGCGGTTGACGTCCTGAATGTCACGGCCGGAACCGCGCGCGATACGTTTGCGACGAGAACCATTGATGATATCAGGGTTCGCACGTTCCTCGGGAGTCATCGACTGGATCATCACCTCCACACTCTTAAAGACATCATCGTCAATGTCCATGTTGCGGATGATCTTGCCCATACCTGGAATCATGCCCATAAGATCCTTCACGTTGCCCATCTTCTTGATCTGCTGGATCTGTTGGTTGAAGTCGTTGAAGTCGAACTGGTTCTTGGCCAATTTCTTGGAGAGCTTGGCGGCTTCCTCGTCATCAAACTGCTCCTGGGCACGTTCCACGAAAGAACGGATATCGCCCATACCGAGGATACGCTCAGCCATACGTTCCGGATGGAACACATCAAGAGCCTCCATCTTCTCGCCCATACCGACAAACTTGATGGGCTTTTCAGTGACCTTGCGGATGGTAAGCGCGGCACCGCCACGGGTGTCGCCGTCGAGTTTGGTGAGGATCACACCGTCAAAATTGAGACGGTCATTGAAAGCTTTGGCCGTGTTCACCGCGTCTTGACCAGTCATGGAGTCCACCACAAAAAGTATTTCCTGCGGGTTGACGGCCTCCTTGATGTTGGTGATCTCGTTCATCATCTCCTCGTCAACGGCAAGACGACCGGCGGTATCGATGATAACCACATCGTAACCGTACTCTTTGGCATGACGAACCGCATTCTTGGCAATCTCCACGGGCTTTTTGTTGTCGGGTTCGGTATAAACTTCGACACCTATCTGCTGCCCGAGAACCTGCAACTGGTCGATAGCTGCGGGACGATAGACGTCGCAAGCGGCCAGCAACGGTTTTTTACCACGTTTGGTTTTCAGGAGATTGGCAAGTTTCGCACTGTGGGTAGTCTTACCAGAACCTTGCAGACCGGCCATCAGGATAATGGCGGGCGAACCTTTGAGATTGATATCCACCGCCTGGTTGCCCATGAGCGAGATAAGCTCGTCGTAAGTGATCTTCACCATCAACTGGTTGGGAGACACGGCGTTGATGACATTCATACCGATGGCCTTCTCCTTTACGCTGTTGGTAAACTCCTTGGCGATGGCATAGCTCACATCGGCGTCAATGAGTGCCTTGCGGATTTCCTTGGTGGTCTCGGCCACATTGATTTCAGTAATCCTGCCTTGGCCTTTCAGTATCTTAAACGAGCGTTCTAATCTGTCGGATAAACTTTCAAACATTGTTATATTGTTGGTTTTTCATTCATTTTTTTGAGGCCGCAAAGATACGCAAATTACGAATACCCCCGACAACGTTACTCACGAACAATCTTTTCCCCTATACTACAGTCCAAACATCGCTTCTTCGAACAACGACTGGCAAACAATTCCAACTGCGCTTGGGAATCATACGCGCTCCTTTGGGGAAACAAGCTCTCAGAAAAAATCCTTGTCGTCACATTGTTTTCATAATCAACTTGTTCCAAAAGGAAGACAGCATTTTCCTGTAATTCATCATCACCCGAAAATCGCGCAAAAGCGAACCTGATTGGAGCCACCACATTGATAATGAGCGAATTCACAATAGAAGCGCCCATTCCAGCAACATGGCGAGGACTTGTTTTTCCGAACTGATAATGAGTTTCCCAATATTCGTCCGGAACAATGGACAGCCACTGTTGTAATGTTTTCATCTCGGATTTTAACACCTGATCGGTCAACGTATTGCCAGTCTCATACAACATCTGGGAAAATTGCGCGAGACGTAACGCAGGGAAATTCTGCGGGCGCAACCTCAACCAATTCCACTGATGCGCACCAATCGGGGAAAGACGATACTTATAACGCAAATAGTCGTACTCATAACGCAATCTTTCCGAATAATCGTCCTTTTCACACACTTCTAATAGTCCGGACTGACCAAACACTAACGCATAAATCTGCAATCGCGATGACAAATGTGCTCTTACAATCCTATAGGGGAGGCTTTGTGACAGGAGTTCAAATGCCGTTCCATTTTTCTTACATCCAAATCCTGTTGCCATAACTCTGTAAACCAATTCATTCCAATTCTGCTGACATGCATTCAATATAGATTGGAATCCTTCTTGGCGATGCTGCATACGCTCTGTAAGTGACACAGACAACTGATTTTGGAGTACAACCGAATCAACCGTCTGCAAACTATTACGGCACAGCAACATATCCGGAGCGTTTACAAGTTTCTCATATCGTGTAAACATTTCCAGCGGAATCTTTCCCTTGAGTTCGAGAGTCGGAACAAACTCCCCCTCTCCTATGGAAATATCCGTATCATATTCATACACAACATGTAAAATCACAGACTTGTATTTATCGTCATTCTGGTGCTTGTGCCGAAACCAATCGGAACTCTTGCAGTGGATTTCTATATTACCGATCCACCTCACTTCGTCTATTCTTATAACAGCTTGCAGAAAATCAGGGCCGGCATCATAGTTGTGATACCCAGGGAAGACGACATTGAGCAATCGGCCATCGGTGGTCTTCAGATGCAAAAAATCGTAATGGCGATATTGCCATACATAATGTAGAAAGTTTTCTTTCATAGTCTTTTCCTTTTTCATAGTTTCAGGGAATTATCCCATTTTTATTTTCACGCTGCAAAGATATAAAATTTTTCTTTATTTTTGCAGAGCATTATTTTTTTATTCACTAAATATCAAAAAACAATGAAAACGGAAAAGCAGTTACAAGGATTGATCGGAGAGGATCTGGCCACAAACCTCTTACTACAAAAAGGTTACAGGATTTTGGAGCGCAACTGGCGATGCGGTCACTTGGAAGTGGACATTATCGCGGAAAACGACGACTATCTTGTCATCGTGGAAGTGAAGACACGGAAAAGTGTACTTTTCGGGGCACCCGAAGTGTTTGTGGACATGCAAAAGCAGCGGCACCTCGTACGTGCCGCCATGTACTATGCAAGATTCAAGAATGTAACAAAAGAGATACGTTTCGACATCATCTCCGTCATCAACAGTCCGGAGCTAAAGGAGGTCAACCATATCGAGAACGCGTTCAAACCCAAGTGGTAAAAAAAGGAAAACCCGTAAGCCGGGTTCTGTTCTATGTTGTCATTTATCTCGAACATGCGTCACCGCATGCCTCTATCAACCTACCCTCCGGGTCGGACGAGCAGCCCTCAAGCCCCGGTTTATTTGGTCTTTCAACCCATAAGGTTTACCTCCGCCGGCATCACTGACGGCGGCGTGAGCTCTTACCTCACGTTTTCACCCTTACCCGACAAGCAGGCGGTATCTTTTCTGTGGCACTGTCTGTCACGCTCGCGCGCGCCTTCCCGTTAGGAAGTATGGTGCTCTGCGTTGCCCGGACTTTCCTCAGCCTCGCGGCCGCGACAACTCGGTTTTCCTTTTTGCAATTTACGAATTGCGGTTTACGGTTATTGCCAACCTCAAACCGCAAATCGCAAACCGTAAATCGATTTTAATAATTCAGCATCACCGGCATGATCAGCATCAACACGTCCTCGTTCTCGTCATGTTGGGCTGTAGGAGCGATGAGAGCGGCGCGAGAGGGTTTTGAGAAGGACATCTGGATGGTATCGGCGTCAAGATTCTCAATCATCTCACGCAGGAAACGTGAATTGAAACCGATTTCCATGGCTTCACCACTATACTCGCATTGGATATTTTCCGCTCCTTTGTAAGAGAAGTCCATATCCTCAGCCGTCATATTAAGACCCGTGTCGGAGAGAGAGAGTCTGACTTGGAATGTGGACTGGCTGGAATAGTTGCCCAAACGGCGGATGGACTTCAAGAACTCATCACGGCCTATGGTCAGCACATTAGGATTCTCTTTTGGAATAACAGACTCGTAATTAGGATATTTACCCTCCTTCAACGAGGAATACAACTCGAAATTACCGAATGCGAACCGGATATGATGCGTTTCATCGGAATAATCAACATGAACCATATCCCCGACATTTGCAAGAATATTCTTAAGATGGGCAATTGGTTTTTTGGGGAGGATGAAAGAGGAAAACTCCTCGGTTTTCACCTCTGAATTGTGGTAACGGACCAATTTGTGCGCATCCGTGGCGACAAAGGTGACATAATCGGAAGAAAGTTCGCAAAGCACCCCCATCATGTTCGGCCGAAGCTCGTCATTGCCTGTGGCAAAGATGGTCTTGCTTATAGCGCGTTGCAGCACCGTGGCACGGATGTCGAAACTCTTGGGCGATTCGATGGGCTTGACGGTGGGATATTCATCGCTCGGGAAACAAGGAGCTCCGTATTCACCATTAGATGATGTGAATTTCAAGATGTTATTTTCCGTGTCAATGGCAAAGACAAGGGGCATATCCGGCATCAGCTTCAACGTCTCAAGCAGGATTTTGGCAGGCACAGCCACAGAGCCTTCGCCTTCCACATTGTCCAGTTCAATCACGGATGTCATCGTGGATTCCAAGTCTGATGCAGTGAGTTTCAACTGACTACCTTCAATAGTCACTAAAAAATTGTCTAAGATGGGCATGGTGCTGTTCGTTCCCATCACGCCACTGATGGCACTTAAATTGCGATATAACAAGTCGCTTGATACGATGAATTTCATATTGCTAATCTATTTTATTTCAAACTGCAAAGATACAAAAATATGGTTAATACCGTCAAATAAATTTCGTCCTGCGGATGCGATGTGCTCATCATCTCTACAATGACCGTGCATTCTCATCCCGCAAACTGACCATTTCTTCCAACTCAGCATACCATTCAGAGCCATATTTGGCAATCAACGGTTCTTTAAGAAACCGGTAAACAGGAAGGTGCAGCCGATTGCCGTTTTCCACCGCTGTTTTGCAAACAGACCAGTGGTCATAGTTCAACGCCTCGTAATCCCCCACCCTGCTCACACGAATTGGATAAAGATAGCAGGAAATCGGCTTCCTGAAGGCAATTTCCCTTTTTAAAAAGCACTTTTCTATCGCACATTTGGCGATTCCGTCTTCAAAAAAGGCAAATGCGCACGCATTGTTGCTCTCAACCAAGGGAGTTTCAAAAGAGTCATCACCATTGAAGACAAAGGTGCCGCCGTTTTCCACAACGGCGACACCTTCTTCGGTCATATACTTCTGGTAATCAGGATAATTTTCCTCTAATTCGGCCACTTCGTCAGGGGCCACAGGCGCGCCGAGATCCCCTTCCACACAACATTCACCTTTGCATTGCGACAAATCACAGCAAAAACACTTGTCGATCAGCTCTTCCGAAACGAGGACATTCCCTACAATAAGCATCGTGTCCAATTACTTAAGGCGTTTGAACTGACAAGTGAAATGGCGCATCAGTTCAGCCTCCCAAGTGATTTCCAAACCGCGTTTGATAGTGTCGCGGCGGTCATAGACGTTCTTGAGGGCAGCAGCGATCACGTCCATGTGGTTGTTCGTATAGACGCGGCGCGGGATGCACAAGCGCACGAAGTCGTTGCCTCCGAAGCGGTTCTCACGGGTCACGGGGTCACGGTCAGCGAGCACATAACCGATCTCGCAGGCGCGGATACCGGCCTCCAGATAAAGCTCGCAAGTAAGCGTTTGTGCCGGGAACTCCTCTTTGGGAATGTTGGTGAGCACCTTGTCGGCATCCACGAAGATAGCATGACCGCCGGCAGGACGCTGGTAAGGAATACCGTATTCATCCAGCTTGTCGGCAAGATACTGCACCTGTTTAATACGGGTCTCTACCATATCGAACTCGATGTTCTCCTTCAGACCAACAGCCAAAGCATCCATATCGCGACCGTTCATACCGCCGTACGTCAGGAAGCCCTCAAACGGGATGCAGAACAGCTTGGCGCCTTCGTACCACTCTTTCTTGTTAGTGGCGATGAAACCGCCCATGTTGACCAGACCGTCCTTCTTGGCACTCATGGTCATGCTGTCGGCATAGCTGAACATCTCCTTGCAAATCTCACGCAGGGTCTTGTTAGCATAACCTTCCTCGCGGGTCTTGATGAAGTAAGCGTTTTCGATGAAACGCGCACTGTCGATGTTGACGGGCACCCCGTATTTATGGCAGAGTTCGCAGGTTTCACGGATATTCTTCATGCTGACCGGCTGACCGCCAACGGTGTTGTTCGTGACGGTGAGCACCATGAACGGGACATTGCCCTTGTTCTCTTGCAGCACTTTCTCCAGCTTCTCCAAGCTGACATTTCCTTTGAAGGGAACTTCCAGCTGAGTATCGTATGCTTCGGGAACGGTGACATCGATGGCGAAGGCCTTACGGCTTTCAATGTGGCCCTTCGTGGTGTCAAAGTGGGCGTTACCGGGGATGACTTGACCGGGCTTCACCAAATAGCTGAACAGCACATTCTCAGCCGCACGGCCCTGGTGAGTCGGGATAACAAACTCAAATCCAGTCAATTCGGTAATAGTATCCTTCATGTGGTAGAAGGAGCGTGCGCCGCCGTAACTCTCGTCGCCCATCATCATGGCACTCCACTGACGGTCACTCATAGCACCCGTACCAGAATCGGTCAACAGGTCAATGTAAACATAATCGCTCTTAAGCATGAAAATGTTCTGGTGGGCTTCTGCAAGCCATTTTTCTCTTTCTTCTCTTGTGGATTTCTTAATGGGTTCAACCATCTTTATTTTCCACGCTTCTGCAAAGGGTAATTCCATAAATTTTATTTGTTAAGTTATTAATTTATAATTATTTGTATCACTAAAGTGTTTTATATAAAAATTTAATTCATCTTTATGACTGTTTAGCCAACAGCTAATACACTTCCGTATGTTCCAGAGTCCCGTCTTCAGAATAAAAACGCCACTCACCAACCTGGTGCCCGTTTTTGTATTCACCTGTATAACGGACATTCCCGTTTGAATAAAAGACAGTATATCGTCCCTCTTCCTTACCGTCAACATAATAGGCTTTTGTCTGGACGGTGCCGTCCGGGAAATAGGCATACCACAACCCGTCACGGTTGTCGGCATGGATATTGCCGTCAATGTATTTCTGCTTGTTTTCATAATAATGAGTCTCATGCGCCAATTCAGAAGTGGGGTTGCCGGCACTGTCAGGGACATAATAGACAACCACTTTGGGATTGTCGTCATCGTACCTTTTCAACACCACCCGGTTGTACAAGGAATCGGTAAAATCCACCGGCGGAAAAACATGCAGACTATCCAGGAAGGCTTGCTCCTTTTCAACAGCTTGTTTTTGCCTTTTGTGGTTCGAGATGGCAGAATAAGCCAACGCCGCACCAAGCAATCCGAAAGCGACACAAAGCAGCACAATGTGTAACACACCAAACGGTCTCCCGTTCATTCCGTCATTTTTCTTCTCCATTTTCTCTTCCATCCCGTCCTCTTATTTTTTCTTCTTAAAAGACCGGTTCAGTTCATCAATCACTTCATTCGTGATATCGTGAGCGGGGTCGGCATACAAAAGCTGACCGCCATCCTGATAGGTGAAGATGTAAGAGGCGTTATAAGAAGCATTTACACGCTTGGCGGCGGCATTCAAAGAATCCGCCATCTGCTCCAACGCTGCTGCATAACGGTTCTGGAAATCTTCCATATAGTTGCTATAATCACGCTGCAGACGGGTACTTTCCTCTTGGAGCGATTGCTGAGCGTATTGGGCCTGCTGCGGGGTCAGAGAACCGGAACTGTAATTCTTCTCAAAATTGGCAGCCTTGTTTTCCAAAGCCTTTTGGCGGTTGTTAAACACCAGCTCTTGTTTCTGCTGTTCGGCCTCAAGGGTGTCCTTAAGGATCTTCACCATTTCATACTTCTCATTCACCGAGTCGATGTTGATATAGACCACCTCTCCGGTGCCCACTTCGACAGGTTTCGGCGCCACCGTGGTTTTTTTGTTATTGCCGGCAAAATGCAGGATGAACAATGCTATCACCGCCGCCGCCAGCACACCTTCAACAATCCAATGACAGAGAGAGGAATTATTCTTGCATGAAGGTTTTGCCTCTTCTTTTTCAGGGAATTCCACGGGTTTGTTTTCCACCACAAAACCTTTCTCATCCACAACGGTTGCAGTATTTTCCACAACCTCGTTTTTCATTTCTTCGTTCTTCTCTTCAAAAATTTCTTCCATAATTATCAATTATCCATTATCAATTATCCATTTCTAGTTGCCAACATCCGACAAATATTTGATTCTCATAATCCGGATCTCTTCCATCGTGTATTCGTCCTCGCCCAACACGCGCAAAGCCTCCTCTGCGGAATCAGTGTCCGCATTGGCGAAATAATCGATGATATCCTCCTGATGGTACGGTTCGATTTCTTCGTCAATATAATAGGAAATGTCGATTTTCGCGCCGGAGGCCACAATATGCTCGATTTCGGTCAGCAATTCGTCCATGTCCAACCCTTTGGCGATAGCGATGTCCTCGAAGCTGATCTTATGGTCAATACCCTGGATGATAAACAGTTTGTTGGCGGACTTCTTAGCCACCGTCTTGAGCACAAAGTCCTGCGGCCGGTCGATTTCGTTCTCTTCCACATATTGTTTGATGAGTTCGATAAAACGGCGGCCGTATTTCTGCGCCTTGCCGGGACCGACACCCACCACGCGGGTCATCTCCTCCATCGTGATCGGGTACTGTATGCACATATCCTCCAATGACGGATCTTGGAAAATGATGAACGGCGGGAGATTCTCCTCTTTGGAAATAGTCTTGCGAAGATCCTTCAACAAGCTGAACAGAACCGTGTCAAACGCCTCTTCAACATTTCCGGAGACGGCGTCCACGGCTTCATCATCGTCCTCGTCTTCTGCTGTCACCGGTTTGATGGCCATAATCGGATACGGATTGGTCATATATTTCATCCCCTTGTCCGTGATTTTCAGCAGGCCATAATTCTCTATGTCTTTGGCAATCAGGTTGTCAAAAATAGAAACCCGGACCACATTGGACCAGAACTTCGGGTCATAATCCATACCTTCGCCGAACTGTTTCAGCTTCTCGTGATGGAATTTCAGAATCGAAGTGGTTTTATTGCCACAAATAATGTCAATAATCTGATCTTCTTTGAACTGTTGTTTAACCGCAAGAATAACCTCCAAAAGCAGCTGGATTTGTTCGGTAGCGTCCATTTTCGGCTTCGGATGGTTGCAGTTGTCGCAATTATGGCAATTCTCCTCGTTATAATTTTCCCCGAAATAATGCAACAAATGTTTCCGGCGGCAGTTGGTGGATTCGGCGTAGGAGGCGGTCTCAGCCAGAAGTTGTTTCACTATTTCCTGTTCTGAGACTGATTTTTTCGCAGAAAACTTCTCCAGTTTGTTGAGATCCTTCTGGTCGTAGAAGGCGATACAGAGCCCTTCACCGTCATCGCGGCCGGCACGTCCTGTCTCCTGATAGTATCCCTCCAGGCTCTTCGGCATGTCGTAGTGGATCACAAAGCGAACATCCGGTTTGTCGATACCCATACCGAAGGCGATAGTGGCCACAATGACATCCGCTTTCTCCATCAGGAAGTCGTCCTGATTCTGCACACGGGTTTTGGAATCCAGACCTGCATGGTATGGGAGGGCGCGAATCTGATTTTCCTGAAGCAGAACGGCAAGTTCCTCCACTTTTTTCCTGCTAAGACAATAGATAATGCCCGACTTTCCAGGATGGTTCTTGATGAATTTCACCACTTCCTTGTCCACATCCTTGGTCTTTTC
Source organism: uncultured Bacteroidales bacterium (assembly GCA_900315245.1). GTDB lineage: Bacteria > Bacteroidota > Bacteroidia > Bacteroidales > WCHB1-69 > F23-D06. The sequence goes on along the minus strand of OMYJ01000005.1, from coordinate 134,523 downwards.
GCGGATTTCATAATACAAGTTCGGGCGGTTGAAGGAGGATATGAACACCTCAGCCTTGTCCATGCCGAGGTTCTTCTGTATGTCGCTTTGCACTTTTGGGGTGGCTGTTGCCGTCAGAGCGATGACCGGCACATTCTTGCCGATCTGTTGAATGATTTTCCTGATGTTACGGTATTCCGGGCGGAAGTCGTGACCCCATTCTGAAATACAGTGGGCTTCGTCAATGGCATAAAAAGAGATGTTGATGTCCTGGAAGAAATTCACGTTTTCCTCCTTGGTCAGGGATTCGGGAGCCACATAAAGCAGTTTTGTCTTGCCAGAGATCAAATCCTTCTTCACCTCTGCGATTTCGGCCTTGTTCAACGACGAGTTCAAGAAATGTGCAATACCTCGGTCGGTGCCGAAAGTCCGAATGGCATCCACCTGATTCTTCATCAACGCAATCAACGGGGAAATTACGATGGCCGTACCATCACTCATCAACGCGGGGAGCTGGTAGCACATGGATTTGCCACCGCCCGTAGGCATAATCACAAAACAGTCCTTCCCCTTCAGCAACGTCTTGATGATCTTCAACTGATCGCCTTTGAACGTATCAAACCCGAAAACCGTTTTCAATGTCTGATAGATAGCTTTATCCGTAATTCTCTTCATGCACGAATAATATAAAATTCAACAAAAAAATAATGTTTTTTATCTTCAATAAATTTAAGTACAAAGATATAAAATATTTGATATGATTATGACGTGAAAAAAAAAATAATAATATTTTTTTTCAACATTCAAAAACAGGGTGAATTTCTGTTCCATGAGGCTTTCTGAGTAAGGATTTCACGCCTTTTTCAACAGAGAAGAACGGTTTCCGATAGCCTGCTTTGCGCAAATCCCGCAAATCGGGCCGAAAAGATTCGGGTTCCTTTTCAGAAGCTTCAGGTTGCGCAAGCGTATATCTGACCCGGGGAGGCAGTTTCAAAGCGCGGAAAATCGCATTCGCCAGCGCCAAATCCGACCGTCCAAAACCGCTTCCAAGATCATACACCCCGTTGGCGGGTCTGTGCTGCATAAACCAATAAAACACCCTTACCGCATCTTGAACATATAAATAGTCCCTACCGTCACTTGTTTCGTTTTCTGCACGTTCCCGTTCGGGAAGAGTAATCTCACCCGTGGACAGGATCTGGCGATAGAATGAATAGACCCGCGAAGTGGTTTCCCCTGGGACATCCTCTTGCCGACCATAAACCTCCCCGACTCTGAAGATATACCAAAACGGAGGCTTCCGATACTGCCGTCCAGCCCACAGCACAAAACGATCCGGACTAAAGTCTGTCACTTGCAATTCCGTCGGCTGATAAAAGGCATACAGCAACGGGACTGAATAGCGGGCTGTCACCGTCCACAATTTCTGCACTATCTCCTGACGGAACACTGACGCCGCCGCGTTAGGAATTCTCTTGTCGCAAAAGACGATCCACTCTATGTCTTGATATCGTGAGGGCAGGAAGCTGAAGAACTCATCAATATCCCCGAACGGGACGACGTCTGTTCCTTTTGCGAAAGCATCTTCCTCCCCGTCATTTCTTTCTGACGAAAGAAATCTGTCTGCTTCCCGCAACTTCACAACCATACGGTCGCCCAAAAAGCCATCTGCTCCTATAACGACAATCATATTCACTGAAATGCTGCAAAAATAAAAAAAACGGACATTAATATGTCCGTTTTTTTTTGAAATTATGAAAAAGTCGTTTCTGATTAGAACTCCCAAAGATCGCTTTCGAATTTGCGAAGATTCTCCGTGATTCTTTCGGATTCGATACGTTGGTCTCTCGAGTTCGCAATATAATCATCTATTTGACGATCATAAACATTTGACTCCTTGTAAATCAGACTGGAGAAGTCACGTTTCCAAGTAATCAGATCGTCAAAAGAGACGCGTGAGGCGTTATTCTTCACATTGAACACCTCCTGTTTAGCCAGGAAAGGACGGAGTTCATTGTAATAGATATAACCGAGTTTTCTCTTCATCATAACCGCCTTCACATCTTCATCATCTTGATTCTCATCATCATAGTAAGAGCTATTGTTGTTGGGCTTCTCATATTCGATGATGGGTTGGAGCATAAGAATCTGAACTCTGAAGGTGGAATATTGCTTGTCAAAATACCAAACCTCCTTCACATTATAGGAGATGATATCTTTAGGCTCTAACTGGGTGACAAGTTCCTCTTCACCGATTTCCTCACCTGATTCAAGATCGATTTTGGTGATTGTCTGCACATTGGCAACCAAGCCTTGCAGCTCATCGCGGGAATACGGGAACGTGCACATCTCATCGGAATAAACCGGCAGAACACCTTCCGTACGTTCCGTGTTGGCCATATCAATGGCATCGAAGATAGTCTGACCAAGGCTTCTCCAAGTTCCACGCACTTCCGTGGGGAAATAGAGCGGGTGGTTGACTTTCTCGCGCAAGTCAATAGTGCGCCAAACAGTCCAATAGTACATCACGTCGGCCTGACGGACAGGCGGATATGCAATCGGATCAGCAGATTCGTTGACATTGATCTGTTCCCATGGGAATTCCACAGGAGTGCGGATGGGTTGTTCCAGGGTACTGCCCTCGGTTTCATCTTCTTGTGCGAAGGCGAAACTTACGGCCAGCAGCATCATTGCAAATAATGTGAACTTTTTCATAATTGTATTTAAATTTAGATTACTATCTTACACGAACGGAGAACTCATCCAAGGTACGAGATCCTGCTTCAGAAGAGACCTTGATGTCGCTGAAATAGATGACCGTGTTGGCTGAAGCTTTCTGGATAGCAGCTTTTGCTTTCTCGCTCAGTGCACCGCCCTGACAGACGATAGCGGGTTCTTCCATACCCTTGACCACAAGGATCACGCGGTAGGAGTTTACGGACCATTTCAGGTCATACACAAAGTCATCACCCATTGTGGCACGGATAACAGGGTTGGCCAAAATCTCGGCTTTGGCGCGTTTGCCACCACGAATATTGGCACCCAATACGGCACGGGGATCCGGGACACGTTTCACACGGAACGTGGTGGAACCCATGGTCTTGGTGGATTCACCGACTTTTGCAGCCACCGTGGCAGTCACCGTCTTGCCGATCAAGGAAGCGGGCACGCTCACGTTGAACTTGCCGCCTCCTTGGGAGGAAGCACTACAACCAGGGAACGAAACGCTCAACTTGTCGGGAGCCACAGGACCAGACACGGACACGGGGTTGGCGATACCGGCATAGAGCACGTTCATCTTATCCGCAGCAATGGTTGCAGACGGGCTCAGCACCGTGTATTTGTCCTTGAAGCCATAATATTTGGGTTGTCCGTTGGGATCCATAATCTTGATCAAACCAGCGTACTTCTGCTCGCCAGTACCACCAGTACCGATTTTCAGTTTCACAAGACCATTCTCGCCCTCCAACTTGGTGGCACCACCGAGACCGTCTTCGGTAAGCGTATCCACACCCATTTTGTAATAAACCTCCGGAGTGGATTTGCTATCGTATGCAGCCACGATAATGTCAGCCTCGTAAGAGTCGCCGGAGAACACCATCTGGGATTTCGGGATGGAGCGGCCTGACACATTGTCGAACTTGAAGTCATCCGCGCTGATGGAAGCCTTGAGGTAGTTGAGCATCACGGATTCGGCGTTTTTCACCTCACCGATCATCTTGTTCAACAAGGTAGCGGAAGCTGCCGCGATGATATGGTCAAAGTTGTGGGTTTCCCAGTCTTGTTTTTCCTTATCATTGCTCAAATAGGAGGCGTCAACGTTCAGGCCCATAGCCTCTTCCAAACGCTTCTGATCCTCTTTCTTGGCAAGTTTCAAGACATTCGCCTTATATTTCTTGATTTCCGCTTTCAGCTTTTTGGCATTACCTTTGTTAATCATAAAGTCCGTGGGAATGTCGAAATTGTCTTTCTTGACAATATCACCCACAGATTTTATCGTCTTAACCTTTTTGCCATCAACTTCCTTTTCCACCAGAGAATCGCCGTCAACGGTGAAGATCAGGTCATTGCGCATCTTCTCAATGTATTTCACCATGGCATTGGATTCTTTTTTCAGAATCTGGGCTTTGCCGTATGCTTCGTCAACTTTCGCACCCAGGATGGTCTTTTGACCGATAAACCATTGATAATCATTGGCATTCTGGTTAGCTGCGATGTTGGTGGAGGTAACCAAAGTGTCATCCACAACCACGAAGGCATCCAGAATGTTTGCGGAAACATTCAATGCCAGCATGGCGGTGTACACCAGGTACATCATCTGTATCATTTTCTGTCTCGGGGTTTCCGGACAATTTGTTGCACCCATATCTCAATTAAATTTAGTTAGTTAATAGGTTAATGAACTAATGAAGATTACTTCATTGCGGCGAGCATGTTGCCGTAAACGTTACTTAATTTGGATATGTTCTGGGTTAATTTGTCCATTTCAGCCTTGAAGCTGCTTGTCTGTTCCATGGACTTGGCAGTCTGATCGTAAGCGGTTGCCAGTTGGTTGACAGCTGTGGTAGCTCTCTTCACGCTTTCGATATAGGCAGCGGTAGCACCGCCATCGGTTTCGAGGTTGGCAGCCACCTTGTCGTATTTCAGAGTCAAATTACGTACAGATTCGGAAGCTTTCTGCAAGCTGCTGGTATAGTTGTCGGTGGAGACAACAGCATCAGACACACCTGCAAGTTTATGAGCGTTGTCGCTCAAGTTGCGCATACCGGAAGCGAGGCTTTCCATCAATTCGGGGCCGATTTTAGCCTCTTCCAGCATCTTGTCGAGTGCTTGGGTCGGAGTCATCGAATCAGACTTGACCTGTTGTTTCTTCTCACGACGTGATTTCTTCGTTTCATCTTCGAGCTCAATATCCGAGCCAGTAGCCAGTTCGGGATAAACGAGAGCCCAGTTATACTCCACGTGAAGGGGTTCGAACGCGGAGAAGAAGAAGATGACAGACTCAATACCCATACCTAAAATAAGCATGATGTTTGCGCCCGGCAAGTGCAAAATTTTGAACAAGGCACCAAGAATAACGACGGAAGCACCCCAGCCGTACAACTTTGCCATAAAGTTCTTGTAACCTTTCGTTCTGACGATTTGATCAATCTTACTCATTTGTTTGATTTTTTAAGTTAATGATTTTATTTGTTAATAATAAATTCGAATATTAATAGACATGTGACGCGCTCTTGCTGTTGTTATCGCCTCTCTGACGTCCCATGTAGGATTGGACATTGCGGAAGCCTATGTAAGACTTACAGGTGTCCTGGAAATCGTATGTACGGGCATACACGGTGGTGAAATAGCTGACGTCTTTCCAGGAACCGCCGCGGATCACTTTTCTCTTCTTCACAGGAGAGTCATCCTTGGTGGCATAATAGACGTATGACGGGTTCATGTCGTGGGTGAAATTTGTGGCAGCTTCATCGAAAGCATCCTCGCACCATTCAGCCACATTGCCGCTCATGTCGAACAAGCCCCAGTCATTGGGATGGTAGTGTGCCACGATACCGGGATAGAAGTTGTCATCAGCGATATAATTACCGCGTTGCGGCTTGAAGTTGCTCAGGAAGCAGCCGTTTCTGTTCGTCGTGTAGGGGCCGCCCCACGGATAGGGGACCAAAGCGTTGCCGCCACGGGCTGCCCACTCCCACTCTGCCTCCAAGGGCAAACGGAACTCTTGCTCGAAAGCATAATCCTTGCCGGCCAACCATGACATGCGCAATTGTGTTCTCCAACTTGAGAAGGCCTTGGCCTGGCGCCAGCTGACACCCACCACAGGATAGTTGTCGTATTGCGGGTTGTTGAAATAGTTCATCAGCATGGGTTCGTTGTACGAATAGACGAAATCGTGTGCCCAGCACAACGTATCGGGATAGACGTTCACCACCTCGTGCTTGATGAAACGCTGCCATCCATTGCCCATACTGCTGGGACGGTTGGCATAAAGACCGCCGAGGTCATCCCCCTCCTTGTCGAACTCCTTATATGATGCGCCGAAATTGTCCGGATTTTTGGGATCGCGGTAATTACGGTAATCAATCCACCAATACTCATAGTTGAGCATTGAGGAGTTAATTTGGTTGGCGCCATATTGATAATACCGGGTATTCACCTTCTTGAACAGGGGAGACAAAGCAGACTGAACCTCTTCATTGTCAGAGTCCCAAGGGATTTTCTCTTTCCAATTGATAAGTTTCGGCTCAATAATCTCGCCTTCATTCTCGCCTTTCTCATATTTCAAGTAATGGCCAAATTTCTCCTCATCGGTGATTTCAGCGTCGCCGAGGAGCGTGTGTGCGATGGAGTCTCGTACCCAATAAACAAACTGACGATACTCGTTATTGGTGATTTCGGTCTCATCCATCCAAAATGCGGCCACAGTCACATTCTTGGACTGCTGGGTGAGTGCGAAGGGGACATCTTGGTCTCCGCCGCCCATCACGTAATGGCCGGTTGGAACATAAACCATCCCGTAGGGTTCCAGATCGAGGAAATCAGGACGATCCTTTACACCAACGAGCTGTCCGTCGCCTGTGTTTTTACACGAGACCATCAGCACAAATGCCAATGCAAGTAAAATGATTACCCGTTTCATATTTTTGCTATTTTAAATTTCTTTACTGTTATTAACGTGAGACTGTTCGTTTTTAGTATCTGTTTTTATAAATATAACGAGAATTTCCGTATCCAGAGAAAATCTCAGGCTTGTAAATGTCAAAGCAATAGCGAACTACAACTTCTACATCACCGAAGCTGCGATGTCTCTTAAAGGCAAGGGAGTTGGTGGTAAAGCTGTAGGAGACACCGAGGTCAAGTCCTTTAAGGTAGATGTTGGAAGAGTTGTAGAAAGGACGGGCTCCGAAAGCAAGGGAGACCGCATCTTGGAAACGATAGCCCAAACCGCCCCAATATACGCCATTGTAACGCGCCAAGGCCAAGATTTCCCACTGGAAGGTCTTAAAGTCGGTCTTTATCAAGGCTTGCGGAATCAACTCCCAATTGGGGTTAAATGGCAGGACCCATGTATATCCGCCATGAACATACAACTGTGATGAACGTTTAGGGCCATATTCACCCGACACGCGAAGCACTTGATTCTTGTCAAAAAGCGCCGCAATTTGCGTCCAACCTGCACCCACATACCATTGGTCCGTCTTATACATCACACCGAAATTAAAATCCAAATCCAGCGTAGATTCAGACAAACGGTCTAAAACGGGGTCGCCCTCCTGAATAGGACGAAGAGGATCCGGCTTGATGGCCTGATTGAACAATGAAATCTGAGCTCCTATGCCCAGATGACCACCGCCAAGACGAAGCTTGTAAGCATACCCCAATTTCACTCCTGTATTGCTGTAAATACCTATTCTATCGTGAACTAAAGTCACACCTAAAGATCCATGCAATTTCTTCAAATACGATTCAATGCTGAAAAGGAAGTCTTGAGGCGCAGAACGGAAAACAGAGTCATTGTTGATTGAAGAAGCGTCACCCCATCCCAGATATTTGTTGTTATAATCTGCCGTAAAACACAACGTGTTATGTTGCTCACCTATTCCGCCGGCATTATAATAGGATGTCACCCACGGAAAAAAGGTAAATTGTGCGTCATCTTGCGCAAAACCTGTCATTGAGACAAGCATTGCCATTAGCACCAACAGACCAATTTTTTGTACACGTTTCTTCATATCACATTCAAATTGTTTCATACACTAAACAATTGACTATCAGTGTATTTAACAACTTCTTTTGCTTCTTGAGCTTGTATTTTCCAATCATATACGAACATTCTCTTCAAAAAGTTACACAATACACTTTTAGCCTAATTTTTTGAAGTGACAAAAATAACATATTTTTTGATTTGATTCCCCAATTTTTCAAATTTCCAGAAATAAATGCCAAAATCTAATACAATCAATTGTTTATCAGTTATTTATATCATATTTCGCATGTACTTTTTTAAGAATCAAACATTTAGCTAAAAAAACGCATTTACAGTCACAGAACCCGTATGTATCACCGCATGCCCGCGCATGGCTCGTCCTTGATACTGTAACATCAGTTGGAGAAATTGTGTGACAGACACTTGGCAATTTACAGTCCACAGCAGGTTCCCACCCAAGGTCAGACCATCAAGCATAAAATATGACACTGCGGATCCCTCCCCCACTTCTCCTTTCAAAAACACATATTCCGCTGACAGTGAAAAAGTTCCTTTATTCAACCAACGATACATCCACGATGTCTCAACACGATACCGACGGACATGTTCCTCGCCCTGAAGATTTCGTTTATAAACATATTGTCCTGACAAGGAACCCGTCAACCGGTTCCTGTACTGCAGCTGAACAAGGGCGTCTGCGGAATAAGCATCTACCAAATACTGTCGGGACGTGAAACAACTTGAACTGTTCCGGGTTTTTCTATGTTGGAATGCAGTTTGCAGGTACAACAGCTCAACGGGGGTACTTTTTAGCACAACTTCCTGACCATCAACATGGACACTCTCCAAGCCATAGTACAGGAACTGGGTGTTTTCTGTCTTTTGGAGGATGAGATCAAAAGCGAACTTAGAATTGCTGTTGGTAAAAGAGAGGGTGTTGGTAAAATTCATACGGTCGGAAACCAGATTCGAATCCTCCACGGCACGAGGAAACGGATTGAACATCATGGACTTGTGTTTAAGAGACGTGGATAAAGTCAGCACATCCTGGAATCGCGAAACGAATTTGCGGAACCCCTTTTTATTACCCCAAACAGCCGCCGGGCGCAACATAAGATTCTGAGTCCACTGGCTCTCATACACATTGACATACTCCGTTCCGGCTATCCAAACCTTGATGTACTCGGCCTCATCCTGAAACAAAGCAATTTCAAACTCGTCAAGTTCCTCAATACCGTTGCCATTATAATCTTTCCAGACATGCGTCCCTTGACCTGCCGCCACCTTAATATACGTGAATGTCTTTTTCAGTTCCATTCCACTTCCCGTTTCATAATACGTGTTGAGTGTTAGCACATTTTTGAGGAAACGCCCTGTATATCTGACATCACCGACGAAATAATGTTCGGCCTTATGTTCGGAATCCATCAATGATTGGTGGCGATATGTGGCATTCAAGGTGAAACTCTGGTTGCGAATTTGGGCGAAACGATACTGTGCTTTCGCTTCATGAATCATCAGATGGTTATGCAAGTGCTGCGTGTCGGGCACGAATTCAACACGGTTTTTATACGCAAGCAAGAACTGATGCTGTGCATTGTCAGCATTTCTAATTGTGGCATTCATTTCATTGAACGCATAACTGTTCGGTCGTAGTGTATGTTGCCCAGAATCTCTAAACACATTATATTCCAGCAAATTATCAACTCCTACCGAAATCTTTTTCCAGTTTTTTGAGATCTTGAGGGACGACACTAAATAACGACTTTTTTGAATCGAGTCGCGCGTGGTCAAAAAACTCGTCCTCGTCTTCAGTTGCCAATTCTTCCAGCGATTTGAGGTGGCCAACTCATTCCGCAGGGCGAAGACATCGTCAACTCTGTCGAAAAAATTTGCATGATAGAGCAACTGGTGTCTGTCCCGTTTCGTCAAACTGATTCCCGCATCTATCAACCAATCTGAATTGTTCGTGGAATAATCCGATGCGAGGTTATACTGTCGGGCAAACTCCACATCCCTGAACGACTCAAACGGCGTGAAATTCTTATGCACAAACTGCATCCGGACTTGGCTCGTCAGAAGCCACGGTAATGAATCCTGCCTGGAGTCAAAGGATTCCACATCGTTGACATTCAGCTGATATGAGAAACCGACATCATCATCCCTGTCTTTCTTTGAAAAAGTGTTTTTATCAAAATGGGACAGCGCAAACTCCGTTTGGATTCTTGTGTTCTTCCTGGCTGAGAAATCCAAGCCAAGAGTGGCCATCTGCTGTGACGTGGGAGCTGTAAGCAACAATACCGGCTCATATTCTCCTTGTGGGGTTTCGTCTTCCGGTGCAACCCACTCAAAGACACGTCCATTGGCCGTGCTGCTTGCCAATTTGTAATTACCCTTGTGAGAGCCCATATAGGTAAACGACGGACTGTATAATGTGTTGTCGGAATTAGAGGAAAATTTATATATAGTATATATTTTATTGTTGTATATTGTATCAATTTTTTCATATAAAAGCCTATCCGGTGAAAAGACAGCTGTATCCACATCAGGGAAATAAGCAGTTGAGCCGGCATCACCCAACGCCGCAAGAAAGCGTTTATTCTCATTCGTCAATTCAGGCTGAATCGACTGGTTTTTCAAATCTTGCTCATGAAAAAAATTGACGTATAACTTTAGAGGGCACTTCCCCTTTATCTCCAACTCATTATGTGTGAAAAGGTTGTACCTTGAATAATGCCGATTCGTGTACTCAAATTCCACAATGACACGTTTCTCAACGGAGACAAGCATTTTAGGGGTGAACGAGATCTCCGCAGTATTATAATCCACAACGTAGTCATTATCCGCGCCACGCGTAAGCAGCTGACCGTCAACATAAATCCGCTCGGAGCCGGCTACTATAATGATTGACACCTCTCCATCAGCTCCATAAAGTTTATAGGGTCCTTGAACCCCATTTTGTACGGTCAGGTGTTGTCGGGCGAACCTGCCCTTCGCCATGCCCCCGCCCACCTGATTCATTATTTTTATTTTTTCCGTTGGACTGGAGGAGACTCGGGCATCCAAACCAAGCATATTCCTGAAAACTCGCAGAAAATGGTCATCACGGAAATTCCATAACACATCTCCGGCATTAATAGTCGCTATCTCTTTTATTTTCAATGCGATAAACACACTGCTAATATCCTGTAGCGTTTGAGTGTTCCCCTCTGGCTGAATAGGGATGTTTTTATCGGAGACAGAGGCGACAATTTCCACATCTTCAGAAAGTTTACCCGAAATCTGAAGGTTAAGCGCGGAATTGAGCACAAAATCCTGATTATTCCCTACTGTCACACCGCGCGAAATCGCTCCGTTCGTGTATAGTTCGTTATCATTCAATACATTTTTCAAAGAAGTAAGGGGGTAATCGGCGGTTTGATGCTGGAGGTGTCTTGGTTCCACATCGCGTGAGGTCTTGTGCGCCACTGGAATGGAAAGGTTTGTCGGAAAAACCTCATACTGCACAAAAAAACGTTTGCCCAAGAGGGAGGAATCCAACAAATACAAGGTGGCCGTCAGCGGGTCAAGACGATATTGGGAGCGGTGAACATCCTGAATCTGAAACGACTGGGGGATGATAGAACAGGTATCCAAGCGCAGGCTCATCGAATCCGCCGCAAAATGACGGATCCGCCACGACGAAAGATCTTGTGCGGCGACTTCCGTAAAGCACAGAGAGCTTAAAAGGACCAGTAAGACGAGCAGCTTAATACGCATCAAAATAATCTGACAAATAAATGCGGCAAAGATAACTCTCTTTTCTCAAATTTCGTATTTTTGCAGCAAATTTTTTGGCATGGAGAATATTGAAAAATATGCAATGAAAGACACCCGTTCAGGGTTTGGAGCCGGCTTGGTGGAAGCGGCGGAAAAGAACGATAACATATTTGCACTCACGGCAGATGTCACAGGAAGCGTGAAGATGGGCGACTTCAAGACGGCCCATCCGGAGCGTTTCATCCAGTGCGGCATCGCGGAGGCCAACATGATCGGCATCTCCGCAGGTCTGGCGTTGAGCGGCAAAGTCCCATTTGCCAGTGCGTTTGCTGGATTCATTTCGGGGCGCGTGTATGACCAGATCCGCATGACGGTGGCTTATTCCAACCTGAACGTGAAGATTGGTGCCTCGCATTCCGGTATCACCGTCGGTGAGGATGGTGCCACACACCAGATGATGGAGGACATCGGGCTGATGAAAATGTTACCCAACATGGTGGTCATCAACCCCTGCGACTACAATCAGACCAAAATGGCGACCATCGCGGCAGCCGAGCATGTCGGGCCCGTCTATATCCGTTTCGGACGTCCCGCCGTGCCCAACTTCACGGAAGAGAACAAACCGTTCGTCATCGGGAAAGCTGAGGTCATGCAGGAAGGCACAGACGTGACCATTTTCGCCACGGGACATCTGGTGTTCCCTGCCCTGCAAGCCGCCGACATGCTGCGCGAACAAGGCGTCAATGCCGAAGTTGTTAACATCGCCACTATCAAGCCGTTGGACGAAGAAGCCATCCTGAACAGTGTCCGCAAAACGGGTTGCGCCGTCACTGCCGAGGAACATTTCCTCAACGGTGGCATGGGTGATTCCGTATGCCAGTGCTTGAGCCGCAACCTGCCCGCGCCCGTCGAAATGATCGGTGTGGACGACCACTTCGGCGAAAGCGGCACCCCCGACGAACTGATGGCACACTTCGGTTTGGACAAAGAACATATCATGGAAGCCTGCAAAAAGGCTATCAGTCGTAAATAACTTATACTCAGCGTATGCCTGAAATCACAGACGAGTTTATCCTGTCGCTGTTCAGCAATGAGAAGACCAAAGAAAAGGCCTTCGAGCTGCTTCTGAAAAAATACCAGAAGCATATCTATTACAATGCACGCCGCATCGTGACCGTCCACGAGGATGCGGATGATGTCACGCAAAACGTGTGCATCAAAATCTGGAAGAATCTGGACAGATTCCGGAATGAATCGAGTCTGAAAACCTGGATTTCAAGAATTTGCGTCAATGAATCTTTGACATACATCGAAAAAAAGAAAAAAATGCTGAATCTGGATGATGACGAGAGTTACACCGATTTCCTGTTGAAAACGCACGATGACTTCAGCACCGTCACCCCCAACCAGATCGAGCAATTCCTGCAAGAGGAAATCGCCAAGCTGCCGCCGAAACAGCGTGCGGTGTTCACCATGCGCTATTATGACGAGACCCCCTACGCGGAAATGTCGAAGATTTTCGACACCTCTGAAAGCGCGCTGAAAGCCTCTTATCATTTCGCGGCTGAAAAGATCAAAAAAAATATTTCCGAGCGTTTAACCTTTTAAATATTCCATAGTCATAATCTTGTAATTTTTAAGCGATATGTTTGATTTAGAGAATTTAGATAAAACGGAACACTACAAGATTCCAGACAATTATTTCGATGAGTTGCCCGGACGGGTTATGCAAAACATCAAACACGAACAGCAGCGCAAGAAAACCATCATCACTTCCGCTGTTGCCGCTGTTGCTGCTTTGGCAATAGCTGTCGGTGTTTTCTTCACTTTTAACACTCCCGACCAAGGAACTGCCATCACACAAGTCCAGCCGGCAACTGCTTCAGTTTCCGAAGAGGAACAAGAAGCTCTTGAAACCGTAGCAGCCGATTATTACAGCGAGGAGTTGGCCATGATGGACTATTACTTTTATGCATATTAACCTAAAAAAGAATTGAATATTATGAAAAGACTATGGATTTTATTGATTGTGTCTGCATTATGTACTTCAACCAGCCTTTTTGCCCAAGAAAAGAGCCCCAAGGCAATGATTCAGGAGCGACTCACTTTCATGCAGAAAAATCTGACATTGAGTGGCCAAGAGAACCAAAGTTTCTGGAAAGTTTATGAAGAGTATTTGAATGCGGAGATGAAAATCATGACCGGCTACCGCAAGAATCTCGAAAAACAAGGCATCAAACTTGGCGCACCCGGCACTAACAAAGAGGCCATTGACAAACTGACCGACAAACAGCTCACCTACCTCCAAGACCAGAAGTTCGAGATGCGCAAGAACATTCTGAACCTTGAGACCACATACTACAAGAAATACAAGACTATCTTGAAGCCCCACACAATCAAGAAATTGTATGATCTGGAATATCGTTTCAAAAAAACCATAACGGAAAAGAAAAAAGAAACGAAAAAGGAAGATGTTTACGTGAATCCCGGTAAGAAAAAACGCTAAAAAGAAAGTGCCATACGGCACTTTTTTTTTGTATCTTTGCCCCACTTTTAAATCCCATAAGAATGACAGATTACAATTTCTTGAAAATAGACCTGGCTGAACAGGTATGCACCCTGACCATTTCCGCGCCAAAGTCACTCAACGCCCTAAACTCCAACATTTTGAAAGAGTTGGATGATTTCCTGTCCGGCATGGACAAAAACATTCGTGCGCTGATCATCACTGGCGACGGTGAGAAGTCGTTTGTTGCGGGTGCCGACATTTCGGAGATGCAACCATTGAACGCGGAGGAGGGCGAGCGTTTTGGAGCTGCCGGTGCGAAAGTGTTCCGCAAAATCGAGACATTACCGATTCCCGTCATCGCGGCAGTGAACGGCTTCGCTTTGGGTGGCGGTTGCGAGTTGGCTCTTGCCTGCGACATCCGTCTCGCCTCCAGCCGTGCCAAATTCGGCCAACCCGAGGTCGGTTTAGGCATCATCCCCGGTTTTTCCGGAACTTACCGCTTGGCCAAAATCGCCGGCATGGGCGTTGCCAAGGAGCTGATTTTCACCGGCCGCGCCATCAAAGCGGATGAAGCGCTGCGCATCGGATTGGTCAACGCCGTCTATGAGCCCGAACAACTGATGGTGGAAGCCATGAGTCTTGCCAAACGCATCGTCAAAAACGCCCCGATTGCCGTACGCTATGCCAAAGAGTGCATCAATGAAGAGTACGACCTGCCCGCCGACGAGGCCATCGCCTTCGAAAGCCGCATGTTCGGCAAGTGTTTCGACACCAAGGACCAAAAAGCCGGCATGACCGCCTTCCTTACCAAGCAGGAAGCACATTTCAACAACGAATAATTATTTATCATTCAATAACTTAAATACTTTATTATGAAAATTTGTGTTATAGGAACAGGTACTATGGCCAAGGGTATTGTCAAGGCTTTCGCCGCCAAGATGCCCGTGGTCATGAAGAGCAGAACCCAAGCCAGCCTTGACAAGGCCATGGGTTCCATTTCAAAGTCTTACGCCAAACTCGTGGAAAAAGGCAAGATCACCGAGGACGCCATGAACGCCATTCTCGGCAACATCACCACCACCACGGACTATGCCACCTTCGCTGATGCCGACCTCGTGATTGAGGCCGCTGTGGAGGATATGCAGCTCAAGAAGGACGTCTTCATGGAATTGGACAAGATCTGCAAGCCGGAGACGATTTTCGCCACCAACTCCTCTTCTTTGTCCATCACTGAAATTGCCGCTTGCACGAGCCGTCCGGCACAGTTCATTGGCTGCCACTTCTTCAACCCGGCCGACCGCATGGCGTTGGTGGAGGTCATCAAAGGTCAGCTGACCTCTGACGAAACCGCCAAGTGCATCGTTGATTTGACCACTGAAATCGGCAAGACCCCCGTTCCGGTGAACGAAGCTCCCGGATTTGTGGTGAACCGCATCCTCATCCCGATGATCAACGAGGCTGTAGGCATTTTGGCTGACGGCATCGCTTCCGCCGAAGATATTGACAAGTGCATGATGCTCGGCGCCAACCATCCCATGGGTCCGCTTGCATTGGCCGACCTCATCGGCAACGACGTGAACTTAGCCATTATGGAGGTGCTCTACAAAGAGTTCGGCGATCCGAAGTACCGTCCTCACCCGCTGTTGCGCAAGATGGTCCGCGCAGGACTTCTTGGCAGAAAGACCGGCGAAGGCTTCTACAAATACTAACAGATATTCAGGTGCGTCTTTACGACGCACCTTTTTTTATATTTGTCAGACAAAAGGGAAGGGAATTTTAGACCTATCGGTCAAAAAACTATTCGTTTTTAAGACAACGGACGGAAAAACCGACCACAGCCGGTTCCTGTTCGCTTTTTTTCACAATCGCGTCGTCCCAGTCCATATACACATCACATTTCCCTTGTGCGAGACCGACAGATGAGCTCCAAAAACGCGCAACTTTACCAAAAAAATCGTATTTTCCGACGAATATGCCTGCCGGCAAAGCATTGAAGCCTGAAACATTATTTGCGGACACCTGATTGCCAATTGCGCAATCCGCTTCGGATTCAGCCCAACCAGATTTCGCAGCTATTGCCTTGGCAACGTTCTGCGTATCTCCTTGACAAATCATTGCCGGCTGACTTGCCAAATACCCGAACAATTCATCCCATTCTTTCATCGAAGGGATATGCCATCCTTCGGGGCACACTCCTTGGACCTGCGGATTACCATTGCCCGCACCGGCATTTGTCACAGCATTCCAGTTGTACAAATATCCGTAAGCAGACACATTTGACGGGTCACCGCCAGGGCAATAGCGCATCGCGTGACGGAGGTCAAACGACTGGCCAAGCAAAACGCTGTCTCCGTTGGAAAACCGGGTGGCTCGCATGTTTTCCCGCATCCAGCATTGTTTCCCTATCGCCAGAGTATGATAGACATTCCCGTCTATATCCTTCACAGTCACTTCGGCACAAGAAGCCACAGGGTTAGTGGACGTCTCTGCGATGTCCTTAATCAGGTCTTTTTCAACGGATACTTTTGGCAGCGATTCAGATTTTTGCGGGGGATTCTGCAAATCCTGTTTCGTCGGGTTCTCTGGTTGCACCACAGTTGTGTTAGTGACCTCCGTGACATTGATTGCTTCGTTTTTCGGCTGCGTCACCTGCTCTTGTTTTGTACTAGCGGGTTCAGGCCGGGTTGTCTCTTGAGCTCTATTTTCCGAAACATTGCCATGCTCATTTCCGGAAACATTCTCCTTCTGCCGGTTTGTGTTGATGTATTCCGGCTGCGGAAGCTTCGACAACAGCGTATCCTGTTCCAATGTTGCCATAAGTTCCGGTTTCGGTTTTGTGTACGAATGTCTAAACACAACGTCATACTCATCAGGGCCTGCTGTAGTCGGGGAAAAATGCAATTCAGAAGCGGGCATTTTGTCCGACACTTTTCTCTTTTTCTTAGTCTTCTTCGCCGAGTTCTTGCTTTCGACACAGAAGCCAATCCCCAATTTGAAACCCACTCCCAGGCCATCAGTGAATTTGGGTGCCTTCAAATTATAATTGGCGACGGCCTCCGCAGACAGCACAAAACCGCTCATGTGGAACATAAAGCCGGCGGCGGCCATAGGTCCGTGTTCATTCTCATCCTGCAAATGCCCCCAACTCCCCGACAACGTTTTGTGGTTCGTCGTTTTGTAATGGTAACCGACCCCAAGATGGAACGACAACGGCTTGCAGTAACGGAACGTCAATCCGAACAAACCGTCAAAATAGGAATGGGTAGTGTTAGCCAAATAGTTCACGTCGTGAACATCTATTGGTGTTAAGAATCCATTAAAATTAAAGTTGGACATCAGGCTCAAATACCAACCCGCATTTCGCATTGTGCCGATTTTCAACCCATAGGCGAGGTTCTGATAATGGAAAAAGGGATCGGAACGATGGAACTGGATGTTTTCCACATTGAGGGTCAAGAATGTGGAGACAGCTGTCGGTCTGAATTTCGGCTTGTCTTTTTTGACAAGGTTGAGTGTTGCTGATCCCGCTGGAGGGATTGACGAAAAGCCCATTTGAGGGAAAAGGAACAACGCACCGACCAAAAGGAGTGTGATGCGGCTTATTTTTTTGCCCATAAACGATTTATATTTCTTCATCTGCGAATAATTTTCGTGTTATCTGTTGTAATTATTACCTGGCAACAATTCATCCATGGCATTTCTTGCTCTGGCATTGCCCTGGTCCGCCGCTTTCAGATACCAGTCAAGAGCCTCTTTCGTGTCGGGCTTAACCCCTTTCCCATATCTGTAGCACTGACCGAGAAGGAATTGTGCATCGGAATGGCCGTTTTGAGCAGCTTCTTTAAGATATTTCACGGCTTTGACATAATCCGATGAACAGCCTTTCCCCTTATAGTAGAAATAACCGGTCTGGTATTGTGCTTCCACATGATTGTTATCCGCCGCTTTCTGGTACCATTTCAAAGCCTCCGGATCATAAGGATACACGCCAATACCGTTCTCGTAGCAAATGCCGAGGTCATATTGGGCGGGGGCATACCCGTCTTTCGCAAGTGTTTGAAGCAGTTTGGCGCCTTCGGTGGGGTCGGAAATTTCCAATTCATCCGTCAAAAGCAGCATGGCGAGATTATGTTTGGCACGCGGGGAGCCTGCATCCGCAGCCGTCTGGAACCATTTGGCAGCGTTTTCATATTCCATCTTATTACAGAAATAGACTCCGAGTTTGTTGGCCGCCTCCGAATGACCCTGTCTGGCCGCGAGAGAATACCATTGATAGGCTCTGTCCAGATTGCGGTCACATCCGGAAAGACCAAATTCGTATGCCATGCCAATACGGAACTGCGCATCCATATCCCCTTTGACACCCATATCCATATCCTCGGCAAAGATATCCTGCGGTGTTTTCGATTTCGACCGCCGTGCCATCTGGTTGTTACCGTTGAGATACACTTTGTTGACCATACCGTTGATGTGTATGGGAGTCTGCATGGAGATGGTCGCTTTCGTCACCTGCTCCTTCACATCCTGGAACATTTCGTCAAGACTATAGTTCTCTTTTTTCAGGGCATTTACAAGGGCTGTGGCGTATGGACCGTTTTCCGAATAATCATCCAATCCATCCTGGGCCACCTCGCCGGCACGTGTGGCAAAAGCGATAAGCGTGTTTGTGGCGGGGTCCATCTGGCGCAACCCCTCGCTTGCCGCCATCGCGCTTCGCGTGAAATTGGTCTTCAGGCTTCTGCATGCATCCAACACTACCACCACCCGTTTGCTCTTGGTATCATTCAGACGGTTAAGCAGATACTGGCCGTCGAGGCACTTGTTTTCCACATCTGACCTCAGGCTCGGATCCACATCCACAGGCACCAGCCAATTTGTATTGTTATGCTGCAATCCATGTCCGGAATAATAGACGAAAACCGTGGAATACTGCCCTTCCTCAACCTCACGCATGAACAGGTCAAGCGCGACCTCCTGAAATTCCCGGGTCGTCACATCATACATGCACCGCACATCGAAGCCCAGCTCCTGCAATTCTTCCGCCACAATCTGCGCGTCATGGAGAGTGTTACGCAAGTTCGTGGTTTGTTGATAGTTGGAGTTCCCTATCACCAACGCTATCCGTTTGTCCTCGAAACGTTCTTTATGCAGGCCTTTGAGGGGCAGCCAGGAGACTCCGTCACGAGTGGACATTTTCACCTGCTTGATGTAGGCCTCAGCAGTGTGGGTGCTCTTCGACTTCATTGCAATGTTGGTGAAGTAAGAGGTCTTTCCGTCCGAATCCTGTGCATAAATATATTGGAAATCCTTGTCGGATGTCCAGTGTATGAACTCGCTTCCGTCAAAAGTGGAACCTTCTTTGCACGTTTTCGTACCAATTTGGATGCTCTCCATATTCATCTTCGTGATAGTATAGACCGTTGCACGAGCTCCTGTAACGATCCATATAACAAATAGTAACAAAAGTAATGTCTTTTTCATAATATTATCGTTTTTTTTCATATTTATTGGCAATTTGAAGCATGAAATTCAAAACGGTCATCATCAACACCGGCATCGCCATGTTGAAACGGAATTTCATGAAATAGTAAAGCATGGCCATTATCACATATAACAGCAAGTATGTGCATATCCAACGAATCAGAGACAGTCTGCGTAGGGCTTTCTCATTGTCGGCAAATTTCGAATTCGATATTTCGTTTATAAAAAGAATGATCCAGAAAACAAATGTGAAACAGAAGATGTGCAACAATATGAAGCCCCAACTCAGGATATGGGTTCCGTTGCAGAGATATTGGTATGCCATCCACGTGATATACGCACCAGAGACCTTCCCCACGTATGTGTCATGAACATCATCCTCGAAATTGGCGATGATGATAACCTTGTTATCCAGGTCTCCATTCCATCTGGCACCCATCCGATACTCGTTCTCCACGAAATCGTCGCCAAGGTTCAGGTAAAAATAGTAGTTGCCCTGCTTGGAATCCAGTTTGGCGGTTTCCGCTTCCATGCCCGTTTCCAATCCATTCTGCATGCGTTCCTCCTCAAGAGTGGCCTGAAGCATCATGTAGCTCTCGAAATCAAGAACCGTTCCCGAAAGGTACATCATCGGGGAGTTGATGCAAAGATGGTTGCCCGAATAATAAACCGAACGGTCTTTCCACCGCTTCACAGAGGTTTCCTGATGGTTCAACTCGTCGTACATTTTCAGGGCGATGGATGGTTTGCCCTCCTGAAGGAAGGTATATCTTGAAAAATTCGTCACAATGCTGTACTGGTTGTAATCCGACATACCGCACTTGTCCAGCAGGATGCTGTCCGCAATCTCGTACTTCTCTCCTGAATCATTTTTCTGATGGCTGGCAATAACCAGTCTAGGCATCCGATGAATTTGGGCATACAGCGAATCGTCGTATTCGGTCTCATACCCTTTTTCAAAACGGATATCCATCATAATATACTTGTAATCAACACTGTCGCGTTCTATTTTCTGCAAGAAACGAAGTAGTTTTCTCCGGTCCGTAATGGCCGCATATCCCTCAGAGGGTCTATTCGGGTTCTCATACACCAATTGGATATCGTGGCTGACATTGACAAAAAACGCCGTGTCCCGCAACTCTATTTCCTTCGCTTTGTTAAAACGTTCCAAAAAATGGAAGAACCAAGCATCCTCCTTCAAATTGGACTGTTGGTTTTCCGCAACATACATCAGCCAACAGGTCAATAACGCAAAAACAAAAGCGGTCACGACTGGCATCACCTTTCCTGTACACGCAAAATGCAATAGTGAACGGATTACGCTCACAATACATTTCACAAAGAGAACTATTTTTCGGAAAAGCTTGACCATACAGAATTTGACAACTTAAAAGAACTCCGGCACAAGAGGTCTTCTCGTCTTGAAGCCGGCATTATTTACGCAAACATTGTTTCCACTGCCTGCAAAATATACTCTTCGATGGCGAGATGGCGGTCGTCGGCGGCCACGATTTTGCGCAGACCATCCATCAGATGGGCTTTGTCTTCTTGAGTGGGCACGAATTTAGCCTTGTTCTCCTCAATGCAACGGATCAGCTCGGAATCGTTCATTTTGTTGAATTTTCTCCGCACTTCCGCCACAGAGGCAGGTTCAAAACGCTCCAACATAACCCTGACCTCATCGGGTTGGATTTTTCCATCCACATTGGCCACATATAACATCGCCAATATCAAAAATTCTTCTTTGGTATAAATTTCACTCATAGCAAGTATCTGTTTGTTAATATTTTACAATGTAAATCTGAAAAATTTCCAACAATTTTCACACTGTTGGAAATTAGGGCAAAAATAATAAAAAATTGTCAAACTGCACTTTATGGGCAGAAACAATTCCGATGAAAAATATCAACTAACTATTGAATCTTCCTTCGGAGTTCTTCATCGTACCACCACACCAATGTGTCGGTTTTAGCCGCATAGCCGCTCCAATGCCCCAGAACCTTGTCGCTGTTGAAATTTGACACGGCAGGCAACGGGTTTGTGAAGGGATTGCTCCCAAACACAGCTTCAGATCCGGCAGAAAGCAGATAAAGGTAAGTGTCGTGGTCTATCTGCGTGTGTTTCACATACACGGTGTCACCCGGGCGGAAGGTGATCCGTCTGAAATTCTCCCTGTCCTCCTCACTTAGCATATCACGCATCAGAATGGAGTATCCATAGCGGGAAATCTCATAATTGAACGACAACCCGTTGAACGTGCGGTCGTCAAAGGCCACAGGAAGATTGCATACCCAGAGTCGGTCGGTCAATTTAGGGGAATGCACCTTGGTGAAGAAGGCGTAATAGTTCACTTCGTCCGGATTGTCAGACAGCTGCACGCGGATGGTGGCCATAGTGTCATCCAACAAATCCGATGACTGGTCGAAGCCGATGGAATCCAGATCAAAGGTTTTCGGGATATAGGTTTCGGCCGTGTAAGTCTGTCCATCATACTCTACCGTCAAGGTATAGTGTGTCTGCTCCTTACCGATCACTGTTTTTCCCATAAAAGCCACATAATAAGGGGCTTCCGGATTCAATTGCCAAAGCAATTCCTCAGTCTCGCCCGTTTCCGAAGTGACGAAAACCCGCGCTTCCGAGCCGCTCACCAGCACATCGTTCATCAACGTACCCGCGTTGATTTCTGAAAAGTAGGGAATGCTTTTCGAGAGCATGACAATGGCGGGAGCCCCCGTTTCTATCGTACCTTCGATTACCAACTTGGACTGATAGTCTGGCAGTTTCATGTCAATCTCCCGCTGACATCCGGACATCAGCAGGCAGATTGCCAAAAGAATCCATATACACAGTTTTTTCATTATTGGTTCCAGCTTTCGGAAAACGGCTGCGAAAATACAAAAAAAATGTATTTTTGCAACTTTCCATCCTCCACACAAGGAGAAAGAAACTATTGTAAAAAGAAGTATAAAGTATCATGTTTTACCAGCATGTCATAGAACCTTATATCCGTCAGACGGAGCAGAACCCTGATCAGACTGTGGCGAGGATTGAGGGGCAGGTTTATTCATACGCCCAGCTGGCGCAGCGCATCGCTCCGATCATGAATGAGTTGGACGCAATGAGCATCGCCCGGGCGGGAATTGTGATGAAACAGGATCTCACAGCCTGCGCCGCACTGTTAGCATGCCTTTTCAGCGGAGTGGTGGCGGTGCCATTACCGGAAAGCCTCTCCGAAAGCCAACGCGTGGAGGTCGTTCGAAAACTCGAATTGCCAGAAGTATTGACCGTGGAGCGCATGCACTACTATTACCGCATGACCTTCGAAGACGCACTATGCCGCATCGACAACGGGCTTTATCGCATTGACGACGATCAGCTCATCAGCATCATCTGCCATTTCAACAATGAGAACGCACTCACTTTCGAAAATCTATACGCCAAAGACTTCCTGAAACAGAAAAAATTCTCCCTGGCTCCCGTTTTCCAACTGTTATTACCCGAATTTCCTGAAATATGTTCCATCTTCTAAACAAGAATCTCAACTTACAACTGTTTTTGTTAGTTATTCTGGCTGGATGGTCCGCGTGGCTTATTTTCACCCAAATGAGTCTGCTTCCGCAGGAAGGCACCATGATGATGTACCATTATCTGGCACTTTTATGGACTTCAAGCAAAACGATTGTCCGCCTCATCGTCCTTGCTCTTGTGTTGACCATGACCGTCGGGGTCATCAAGCATTTCGACAAGAACCATTTTTATGAGAGTCGGACATATATGCCCGGTATTTTCTTTCTATTGCTGCTCAACTGCGGAAAATTCCTGAATCACTTCTCCCCTGCCCTGTTAACCTGTTTTTTCATCGCACTGATTTTGCTGATCTATTCTCCCAATGAATCCTCCGCAAACCTGAAAAACCGTATTTTCACTTTCGGTCTGGCCATTGCCATAGCCACATTGCTGGATATCAGCGCTTTTGGAATCGTCCTGTTTCTCATCCTGACGATATCCATCAACAATGTGACCTCCATCAAGGACAACCTCATCCTGTTCTCCGGGCTACTGATTCCTTACATCTATGCCTTTGCCATAGCATACCTCATTGGAACCATGCCCGTTTTTTTGCAGTCTTGGCGTGACTTGGCCTTATTCGAGCCCGTAAAACAGTTCACCCATCTGCGCATCATTGACTATGCGACGCTGGCCTTCTTCGTTTTGGCCCTCATTTTGCTGGCTATACGAGACAAACAGTTTTTGGACAACAAGTTGATCATCATTCGGCAAGCATTTGCGAACAATCATCTATTACTGTTTTCCATGCTGATTTTCCTATGGTTGGGGAGTGTTCCTTTCCCGCTTGCCCTCACATACCTGATTTTGCCTGCCTCCATCTATATGGCTATCGCCGCGATTCCCAAGCGGCGCTGCATTTTGGTGGACGTCCTGGTGGTTGCATTATGCGTACTTCTATGGCTTTAAAACCCCACTACTCCTCCATCCCAACAGTGGAATGCGGCTGCGACGAAGTTGGTCGCGGTTGTCTTGCCGGGCCTGTTTGCGCCGCAGCAGTCATCTTCCCTTACGACTACAAAAATGAGGAAATCAATGATTCCAAACAACTTACGGAGCACAAACGGAATCTGCTCCGGCAAATCATTGAGCGCGACGCCTTGGCATACGCTGTCGCCGAAGTATCGGAAACAGACATCGACAAGATGAACATTCTACGCGCCTCCATCCACTGCATGAACCTGGCCATCGGACAACTTGCGGTAAAGCCGGAGCTCATCCTTGTGGACGGGAACCGCTTCCACGACCAATGGGGGATTCCATACCGATGTGTTGTTAAGGGTGACGCCACTTACCTGTCCATCGCGGCAGCTTCCATTTTGGCCAAAACATACCGCGACGCCCTGATGAACCGTTTGGCGGGGGAATTTCCTGCATACGACTGGGAGCACAACAAAGGCTATCCCACCCCAAAACACATCGCTGCTGTCAACCAATACGGGCTAACCCCTTATCACCGAAAGAGCTTCCATCTCAAAAACCAACTTTCGCTGGATTTTTAACACATTCATTTTGATTCCCATTTTTTTCATCCTCAGTGTAATTTTTTTCATAAAATTTCGTCTTTAGAGTATTGGAATCAAATGCTGACAGAGAAAGAGACAGAAATCATCGAGGGGTGCCGGAAAGGCGACAAAGAGAGTCAGAAGAGCCTGTATCTCACCTACGGTCCGCTGATAAAGGGTATATGTGTGCGCTATACCGATGACCTGCAGGAGGGAGAAGACCTCTTCCACGACATTTTCATCTTCATTCTGACCCATTTTGAGCATTTCAACAGCATCACGACCCTTGGCGGATGGATTAGGACGATAACCATCAACAAATGCATTGATTATCTGCGACATAAGAAGCTGAAAGATGCCATTCCGATGAGCAGTCTCGATTATGATTTCAACGACGCGGGCTTGCATGACTATGACGGCATCCCTATGAGCGAATTACAAGCGTTCATACAGCAACTGCCTATAAATCAACGCACCGCATTCAACCTGTATGTCATTGACGACATCCGGCAAGAAGAGATCGCCAACAGGATGCAAATGACTCAGAACAATGTCAGCACGCTGATTTCACGCGCCCGGGCAACCTTGCGCAAAAGAATCGACGAATACTGGGATCAAGAAGAAAAAAACGAACAAAAATATGAAAAACAACCCGATAGAGGAACTCCGTGACATGAAGGTTCCCGTCACCGAACAGGAATGGGAAGCCATTGTTCACGACAGACGATATGTGAAAAAATTCGGTCGGAAGGCAGGATTGTCACCCAAAGGCCGTGCCGCACTGATCGCCGGCGCCGCCGCTGTGCTGATCACTGTCCCCATACTCATCAACACCCTGACTCATAAAACCACCGAGACCGTTCAAGAAAGCCATCCCGCGGCACAGACGGTCGCCTCGCAAGCGGAAACGGCCGACGAACCATCCATGACTGTTTCACCGACAACCACAGATCCTGTTTCCACGACCACGTCAGAGGACACTCGCAAAGCACTCCCTTCCGCCAGCAGCGTCACCGAACACACAGCCGCACACGAGCAGTCCACCCTTGCGGCCGTAACCGAGGCGAGGATTCCTGCCAGCAGCCAGCCTGCCCCGGCAAACAGACCCGCACTTCCGTCCGTGACAACTCCCCAAACAGCAACGAGCGTCAGCAGTATGCCGAAGAACACGCAAACCACGACAGTTTCAGACAACAAGAAGAATCAGCCGGTGGTTGTGAGCAATCCTCCCAAAACGGAGAACATTATTTTTGATGAAAACCAGCCCATCGCGGAGAAGAGTCAGGAGGAGTCCACGGCAGAAGAGGACAACTTTTTCATCCCGACCGCCTTCACCCCCAACGGAGATGGTCTGAACGACCTTTTCCATGTCAAGACAGATTATATACCCGCGACCTTCGAGATGAGCATCATGACCCGAGGCGGGGATATTGTTTTCCACTCTCGTGACATAGGCATCAGCTGGGACGGACGATCACACGGACAGTCGCTCCCCGGCGGCATATATGTATATTTCATCACATACACCGATCGTCAAGGAAATATTCAAAAGAGACAAGGACAAGTAATGTTACTGCCGTAATGAACACCGTTAACCGCGCCACACCTCCCGAAATAAATCCGTTGGAGCCTTTCGTCCTGCCAAAGCCAAACCGTGTCACACTGGCCAACGGCATCCCTGTTTTCTACTTCGAAAATCCCAACTTGGACTTGATACATATCTTGTTGCAAGTGAGGACGGGGTCCTTATACCAGCCGAAGAAACACGTCTGCAATTTCGCATATACCCTTCTGAAAGAGAGTTCGCCGACTTTTTCCCCTGAAGATTTATCCGAGAAAATGGACTATTACGGGACAAATGTCACGGTGAATGTGGGTATGAACAAGGTGCAGATTCTCATTTCCGTGCCAAAAAACAATTTGAGGCAAATCCTGCCAGACATAGCGGAATTTCTTATCTCGCCAAACTATCGTGAGAGAAGCCTGGAGATTCTTCAAGACAAAGAGGTTAAAAATCTGGCATACAACGAGCAAAAGACCGACTACTGTGCATGGCGGATCATGTGGCGGGAAATGTTGGGACAGACTTTCTCCGCCGTATCTGAATTCGCCACAACGTCATCCATCCGTTCGGTGACCACCAAGGATCTACAAGACTTCCACAGGCACAGCTTCAATGCCGAGAATCTGACCCTTTTTGTCACCGGCAACACAGACAACGACATCAGAAGACAGATTGAAGATACCTGGAAGGATGTGCCACACGGGATTCCCGCATCGGAACTTCCTTTAATTCCAGTGCAGAATCATCATGGAGGAATTTTCCACCAACCCATGGAAAACTGCCTCCAGTCTTCCATCGTATTGTGTTCCTTGTCGATGGATTTCAACGACCCCGAGCGCACTGCCTTTTCGGTTCTCAACACCCTGACCGGAGGCTACTTCAGTTCCCGTCTGATGCAGAACCTACGCGAAAAGCAGGGACTTACATACGGTATAACCTCATCGAGCACCTTTTTCGGACATCAATCGGTGTTTGCCATCAGCAGCGACGTCAACGGCGAAAACACAAACCGCGCTGTGGAATCCTGTTTCGAAGAGCTGCAACGGCTTCAGAATGAGCCAGTCAGCAATGAGGAACTTGACATGGTGAAGAACTACATGGCAGGACTTCAGCTTCGGGCCGTTGACACCACGGTAAATGCCATGCAGAAATTCGCATACTGGCATTGCTTCGGGCTGGACGAGACCGAAATGTTCCGTTATCTTTCCGAAATAAAAAAAGTCACCCCGGAAGAAATCCTGTCGTTGGCAAAAAAACATTTTTCTTATACTAAATTCACCCGCATCATCGTTGGTAATTATTCTTGATCAGAATGAATACAATAAAGAAATGTGTGATTTTTGGATTGTTGCTGGCATTGGCCAGCAACCTTTTCGCTTATATTCCGCCTACAGTCCAGTGTATCAAACTGTTGAACAACAACACACGTATTCATATTGACTGGGAAAACAGCACTGACTGTGCTCAATTCGAAAAATACGTCTTTGTTGTCAACGGTGAGCGTTACGACAGCGTGACTGTTTCACCACCAAACAGTCTCTGTTCACAAGGAGGAATAGACATTGACAACATCACTGCCTCAAACCAATATGAATGCTACATTGAAGCGGTTGATCAAAGTAATAACACCTGGATATCCGACACCATAAGATCATTCACGCTCAATATCACCACCAATTCAACCCGTACACAAGCGACCCTTTCGTGGGAGATGCCAACCACCTCCTTGAACAACACTTGGGGCACCACTTTTGACCTTTACAAGAAACGCGGCTTTGAGCCAAACTTCCCTACCCAACCATTCGCATCCGTGCCCGTCTCACAGCTCACCTTCACCGATCCTTCCGATGTTTGCAACGAAGCCATTTCATACCAAGTGGGCATCAGACATTACTATATGGACGGCACCAACCAAACGAACTGTCCATTCATGACTCCTATCATAACCGTGGAAAACATGAAGGACACCGTACAGCCAGCACCTCCTGTACTTGACAGTGTTACTGTGACCCCTGACAACAAGGTTATGCTCGGATTCCATGAGACAGAACCCTTTATGAAGGCGTTTTTCATTTATTTCATTGACCATGACAACAATGACATAACCCGCAAATTGGATTCCGTTTTCGGTGGACAGACCTACTGGATAGACCCTGATGTTGATGCCAACAACAACTACCGCGATTATCGGATATCGGTCAAAGATTCGTGTTGTCCAAAAGAATCTATCTTGACGGACAATCCGCAATGCAATATGATGCTCAAACTGAAATCCACCGACGCTTGCCGGAAGTCCGCCTTCATCCAATGGTCCACATACGTCAACCTCATTGACGGCATCAACCATTATGTAATCATGCTTAGTGACGATGACGGGGCGACCTGGGACAGTGTCGGGGAAACAACAGCCAACAACTATGAAATCCAGAATCTGGTGAGCAATCAAAATTACAAAGCCTACGTCCGTGTGGTCAACAACGGCGCAACGGTCACTGCCAGTTCCAACCGCGTCCAATTCAACATTCCGCCAGCGGCATCGGAAGACTTCTCATACATCAGTTCCGTTTCAGTCATCGAAAACCGACATATCCAAGTCAACGCGCTCACCAGTGGTGACACCCTGCCGTTTGTCTCAATCACCCTCCAGCGCAGCGAGGATGGCATAAATTTCGAAGATTTCACGACAGTGAGCCACCAGCAAGGCACTGCAACCTATGTGTTTTACGACAGTGTTGCTGATTTCAAACGGAAGACATACTTCTACAGGACTTTTATCCTCAACAAATGCGACACAAAAACAGGATATTCGAACATATCCCATAACATCCTGCTACATGGGGAGAACAACGCGCAGACGAACATTCTTTCCTGGTCGGGTTATGACAATTGGGATGGAGATGTGTCTGATTATTTTGTGATGAGGAAAGTGGAAAACGAAGAGTTGTTCAACACCATTGACAACTTAGCCCCAACATTCTCAAACAACTATCAGGACGACATCTCCCAACTGTTTGAATCCGGATCCAAGTTTGTCTATTACGTCGAGGCAAAAGAGAACCTCAACAGATATGGGATTGAGGCAACCAGCTACTCCAACCACGTCACGGTCTTGCAGCCACCCACCCTGTATTTTCCCAATGCATTCCGACCGACAGGCGCCACCAACAACATCTTCAAGCCGAACAATTCATTCGTATCCGCTGAGCATTACCTGTTTTCGATCTACACGCGCACCGGCGAGCGCATTTTCTTCACCACCGACCCGCAGGAAGGCTGGAACGGGCGGATAAACGGAGTGTTAGCTCCCATGAACGTGTATGTTTACTACATTGAATACCAGCTGCCCGACGGCACCATTATGAATCGCACTGGAACAGTCACGTTGCTCAGATAGAGAATCGTGTTGACCAGCTTGTTTTACAAGTTTTTTCATTGAAATATGACAGCAAAACGGATAAAAACAGCACGGACCCCCTTAAACGAGAGACCTTTCCCAAATTACACGAAAAAAGAGGAATTTTGGAATTCGGCCAGTCATGCTTTCGGGGTGTTGTGTGCAATCGTTTTGATGTGGCTGGCAGTGACTGCGCCAAAAAGCCAAAATGACAAAACAGCCCTTATCTGTAGCATAATCTACGTCGGATGTCTGATGATCACCTTTATCGTGTCCAGCATCTACCATGGGCTTCCCAGAGGGATACCCAAGCAAGTCATGCGGGTTATTGACCATTGTGATATCTTTTTCACCATTGCTGGAACCTACACGCCCATCATGCTTATTGGAGTTTTACCTGTCAATCCGGCTATGGCTTGGTCCATCTTCATAGTGGAATGGGTGTTTGCCGTCATTGGAGTCGTCCTCAACGCCATCGATCTCAAGAAATATTCCACTTTTTCTATGATTTGCTATCTAGCCATGGGGTGGTGTGTCATCATCAGTCTGCGCGATGCGGTCATAGCCATGACCTGGCCGGGATTCGCCTACATTCTTGGCGGTGGCGTGGCCTACACGATCGGAGCTGTGCTATACCTCATCGGAAAGAAGAAACCGTACCGGCATTTCGTATTCCATGTGTTCGTGCTGTTGGCCGCGATCATTCAATTTGCGGGAATCTATCTCTATCTGTTGCAATAAATTGTAAGACGATGTACACACCGTCTCTACAGGGAAATCAAGCATCGACGGTCACCACGCAGCGCACTTTCTTGAACGAAGGGCTCTGTTTGAACTGCCGGAGCACCTCAGCCAACTGCTGTTTCCGTGCAGTCAGCGAATGGTCTCTGGACATCTTGATCCAGAAATCCTGCAGATAATAGTTCTGTATGCGGGACACCAACGGTGCGGCCGGCCCCATCACATTTCCAGCGAAGACTTCTCGCAACATTCCCTGCAACTGCATAGCCGCTGCCATAACGACTTGTTCTTCAGGGTGTTTCAATGTGATTTTCACCATACGGGTAATAGGCGGGAGACGAAACTGTTGCCGCTCCGCAATCTGACTTTGATACATAGCGGCGAAGTCATTGGTTTCCACGTACTTCAATGCCGGATGGTTGGGTTGGTAAGTCTGGATGACCACCTTGCCCGGCACCTCTTTGCGCCCTGCGCGGCCACTCACTTGCGACAACAACTGAAAAGCCCGTTCAAAAGCACGGAAATCGGGAAATGAGATGAGCGCATCGGCGTTGAGGATTCCCACCACGCTCACCCGATCGAAATCCAGCCCTTTGGTCACCATTTGGGTACCCACCAAAATGTCGGTTTTATGTTCCTCAAAATCAGTGATAATCTGCTGGTAAGCATTTTTCGAACGTGTGGTGTCGGTATCCATCCGGGCGATTCTGGCTTGCGGGAAAATTTGCGCTAATGTATCTTCAACCTGTTCTGTACCAAACCCTTTCATCTCAATATCCGTACTGTGGCACGTCGGACATTCGTGCGGCACCTCTATGGCATAGCCGCAATAGTGGCATTTCAGCAGATTCGTCTTCTTATGATACGTCAAGGTCACGTCACAATACTGACATTTGGGCATCGACTCGCAAGTGTGGCAAATCATCCGCACCGCATAGCCGCGCCGGTTCTGGAAAAGGATAACTTGCTCTTTTTTTTCCAATGCCGCAGATATCTGTTCAATCAGAAAGTCAGAGAAGAGTCCCTGCACCTCGTGCCGCTTGGTGGCCAGGTTCATGTTAACGGTGTATATGTCAGGAAGTTTGCTGTCTGCATACCGCTGCATAAGTTCCACGAGGCCGAACTTGTGAAGCTGGACATTGAAATATGTTTCCAACGAAGGCGTGGCGGTGCCCAACAGTGTTTTCGCCCCATGAATCTGAGCCAGCATCACGGCTGCATCGCGAGCATGGTAACGCGGGGCGGGATCAATCTGCTTATACGAACCGTCGTGTTCTTCATCCACAATCACCAGTCCTAAATTCTTGTAAGGCAGCAACAAAGCCGAACGGGCTCCGAGTATCAGCTGATACTTTGAAGTGTCATCGTCTGCGCCACCACTCAGTACACGATTCCATATTTCCACCCGCTCATACTCGTTGAATCGGGAGTGATATACGCCGACCTTGTCTCCGAAATATTTCCGCAACCGATTGACAATCTGCGAGGTAAGCGCAATTTCCGGCAACAGATAAAGCACCTGTTTGCCCTGTTTCAGCACCTCTTCAATGAGTTTAATGTAAATTTCCGTCTTGCCGCTTCCTGTGACACCGTGCAGTAATGTGACTGGAAACTTCTCGAAATTCTGTTTTATTTCCGCGTACGCCTGCTCTTGCGGTCCTGAAAGCCGGACTTCAGCGCCTGCTTTGACAGAAAACTCCGCCAAACGGGAGATTACCCTCTCCTCAGAGATCAAAACACCCTTTTTAAGTAGCGTCTGCAAACTGTTTTGATTGATATGTTCCGACTTCGCCAGCTCTGTCTTGGAAATGGCGGCATCGAAGTGGTAGCGACCATCTTTTCGGGTAAGCATCATAAAACCCAGCAATGTGTCTGCCTGCTGCGAAGTGCTGGATTTTGCATTGAGTTTGTCGAGAAGCTCCATGAATGCAGACTCACTGTCATAGGGCGGTGCAATACGGATAACCGTTTCTTTTTTAGGTTTATACGGATTCCTGATCTCTTCATCCGTAATCACCGCATGCTTATCCACCAACGATTTGATGATAGGCATCACTTTGGCTATTTGCAAACACTTCCCGACCTCTGCCACCGTCATTGTCTCGCGATGGATGAGCAATTCCACCACATTTAATTCGTATGGAGTGAGCACGGACACATCACCGTCAAACTCAGGATGGATTTTCACTTTGGTTTCGCTGGCGAGGCGCAAGGCCGAGGGCAGTGAAGCGGCCATCACCTCCCCTATCGTACACATGTAATAGTCAGCCAACCACTGCCAAAGACGAAACTGCGTTTCCGAAACCACCGGCCGTTCGTCGATCACATCCAGCAAATATTTGACAGAGACTTGTTTAGGAACATCTTCATGCACCCTTTCCACAATGGCGGCATAAAGTTTGTTACTGCCGAAAGGAACAATAACACGCATCCCGAACGCGACCCTTCCGTTCAGCACCTGCGGGACACGGTAGGTGAAGCGCGCCTCTATGGGCAGCGGCAGAATCACATCGGCGAAAAAAGTCTGCATGAGAGCAATCAGTGTAAACTGGGAACTATCTCATTATCTTTCACTTCCAGGAACTGCACGTTCACATTCTCAAAACCTCCGTCCGGAAATTTGTCAAAGGAAAGCGGGAAGGCTATCGGCATAACTTTCACCCGATCGAGGTCAAAATCGTTGACCATAAGTTCCACGAAGAAGCGTGTAATATCATACCCCTGAAAAGCAAAATTCTTCAATGACGGCGGCACACCGAAACGCTGCGTATAATCGTAGATGAACGTTTTGGTCTTCTCGTCATCAAAATCAACATAATAGTCAGAGAAGAAATGCAAGTTCAGCTTGGAATAATACTCAATGTCATAGGTCTTAGACTCCAACCATGTTTCAGGTACCACAAACGTCAGATTATCAGTCTTCTTGCTGTACAAAAGATTACGGGAGATAATAAGATTCTGCGCCGGATTGTCGTAAAACGTGAGGACAAACTGCGGGCGGTCATTCGTCAGACAGTTCACCACCGCCGAGGCGTTCGGCGAAATATCATACGAGATGTGATTGTCTTGGAAATATTTCTGATAAGCTAACATCTCCTTGTTTTTGGAGGTAGAATCGCCATATATGATAATCGGGAAAGCATTGGACTGCTGCGCCAAAAAAGTAATCATGGAAGGGCGCGCCTCCAACGATGGAATCAGCTTATATACGTACTCATTGCCTTCAACGACATCCTGCCGGCTGGTAAATGGGTTCACAATCGGGATTTGATACTGTTTTGCATACTCCGCCGCAATAGTGAACAGCTTACTGAAAAAGGGACCGACAATGAGGTTTACACCCGACATCAATTCTTTGTCTTCCAATATTTTGCGAAGTTTAGATTCGCTGTTGGAAACATCGCGAACAACTATCTCAAAATGAAAATTCTCATCCTTGCCCAACTCCTCTATCGCCATCTGCGCCCCATTCCAAAAACCCATCAGCTG
The DNA here is from genome assembly GCA_900315245.1 of uncultured Bacteroidales bacterium. GTDB lineage: Bacteria > Bacteroidota > Bacteroidia > Bacteroidales > WCHB1-69 > F23-D06. Next base: position 100,824 of record OMYJ01000005.1, on the reverse strand, counting down.
ATATGAGCGAACATTGTCCATATCTTCGCACTCTTTGACATACGGAGCAGTATAACTATCTGTTTCAAAAGGAATTAAATACAATATTTTATATACGGAAGGCTTTGCAAAAGCAGAACCTAATCCGAAGATAAGACAGATTATAAATAGAACAACTTTTCTCATAATGGATAATTATAATGGATAAAAAACGAAAACACCTTTATTTATTCGTTCTCTTTATTCAGCACTCAGCATTCAAAATTAGAATCGGTCGAGCACTATCCGACACAATTCCTCCATCTTGTCATGGTAACTGTCCAAGAACTTACCCGTCACACGGTTGGCGATAATAAGGCAGACAGTCAATGGATGATGACCCAGTGCATTACCAAGACCATAAATAGCCGAGCATTCCATTTCCATGTTGGTGACAGGCATTCCCTCATAATTGAAAGATTCTATTTTATGATTCAATTCAGGATACTTCAGACCTGCACGGACCTCCCTGCCTTGCGGGCCAAAGAAGCCAGGAGCGCTGATGGTGATACCCTTTGTCATGTCATGCGCGATGCGGGAGAGGAGTTCCTGCGAGGCAGGCGTGCAATAGGGATATGGCAACGTTTTGTCCCAGCCTGTGTGGTGGACAAAAGCTTCCACAATGTCCTCGCGAATAAGGTTTCCCGTTTCATAGAAACGGAGCACACCATCGATGCCAAAGCCGTAGGAGGAGGCCACAAAGCTGCCGCACTGGATATCAGGATGCAGGGCACCGGATGTGCCAATGCGCACAAGATTGAGTGGACGGTGTTCCTCCTTGACCGTGCGGGTGGCGAGATCAATGTTAGCCACGGCATCCAGTTCGGTGAGGACAATGTCAATGTTATCCGTACCCATCCCCGTGGAAATCACGGAGACGCGTTTACCTTTGTATATGCCGGTGTGGGTGATCAGTTCGCGGTTTTGTTTGTGAATATCCACCGTGTCGAACATGCCGGAAATCATCGCCACGCGCCCGGGGTCACCAACAAGAATAACATTATCTGCCAGCTCCTCAGGATGCAGGTTGAGGTGGTAAATCGCTCCGTCGCTTTGCAGCGGCAACTCGGAAGCGGGTATCTGTTTTTTCATAATTCCGATTTTAGAATGAAAAGGCAAAAATACAAAAAATACAAATCGGAAAAATTTTGTATAATTGCACACTTTTTTTTAGGCAATCCATCTATCATATAGAGCAGTGACTGACAAAATTTTGGGAACCTTTTTCAACCGATTGCTGACCACGGTCATCATGTTCACCGTGATCATCATCAACACCAACCAATTCGGACCCGAAGGAACCGGCACTATCGCCATTGTCATTCTCGGACTGACTTTGCTGCAGGTACTCAGCAACTTTGTGGGCGGTTCCACCCTGGTCTATCTCACTCCACAACGCGACAATCTCCAACTTCTGCTCCTTTCATACGCATGGATGCTGATCAGCACATCCGCCGGTGTCTGTTTGTTGGACTTCTTTCACCTCGTTCCTCACGAATTCATCCTCTTCACCTTTGTCACTTCCATCATCCTCAACGTCTATTTCATCCATCTTGGCATCATCCAAGGGAAAGAGGATATCAAACTTTATAATATTCTACAACTTACGCAAGCTGTACTGCTAATCCTCCTCCTCGGGATAACACTGTTTCTGCACCACCATTTCGGTTGGGCAGTCCACATCCGCATTTACTTACGCCTCTATCTGATCTCTTTTCTGGTACCTTGTGTCATCAGCTGCTTTTATATACGCCGCCACGTCAATTTCATCAACTTCGACAATGTTTGGAAATTGTTCGGGGAGATGGTCAAACTCGGTTGTTGGACACAATTGGCGAACTTGGCCCAACTGCTCACCTACCGTACAAACTACTTTCTCATCCAACGCTTCATCAATGACAAAGCACTGGGAATCTACGATTTGGGAAACAAAATTTCGGAAGCGGTACTGATTATCCCAAAAAGCATCTGTGTGGTGGAGTATGCGCGGATTTCCAATTGTCAGGAGGCCGACTACACGAAGCGCATCACCCTGTCGCTGCTGAAAGTCGTGTTTGTCATCATTCTGATTGCCGTATTGGTGCTTTGGCTACTGCCGGCATCCTTTTTCGGATTCATCTTCGGCCCCGAATACGCAGAATCCAAACCTGTGATAAACAGCCTGTTACCTGGTATCGTATCGTTATCATGCCTTTCCATCCTGTCCCATTACTTCTCAGGCCACGGCAAGTTCTACATCAATGCCATAGGCTCTTTCATAGGCTTGGCGGTAACACTCGCACTCGGATTCACTTGGTTGTCAGGGACATCCAAAGGCGATCCCGTCCACGCTTTGCAAGTGGCTGGCCACATCTCCAGCATCGCCTACTCTTGCACTTTCGTCTATACTTTAATCTGCTTCATTATCCGCACAAAAGCCGTCCTGCATGACTTTCTCATCACCAAAGAAGATCTCATCCTGTTGAAAGAAAATCTTTCGTCTATTTCCATCTTCAAAAGAAAGGAGCGCCCATGATTGTTGTACACATTCCTTCTTGGTTTCCCGATGCGGGCAAGCCGTTGAACGGCAATTTCATTTTGCGGCAGATTGAGACCATCGGTGCGGACACGGATTCCATTATCCTTCATCATACAGTTGACGACTATACGCCTTCCCTGCCCGAGAGCATCCATTTCCATCCCATCCGTTATCAAGACAAAAGGACTCTCCCTTTAGCTTATTTCGCTGAATTCAAGAGAATCATTCAAAAATACGGGAAACCTGATCTGATTCACCTGCATGTGGCACTCCCGCTTGGCCCCGTGGCTGCATTTCTGGCCAGGAAGCATCATATCCCGTTGATTATCAGCGAACACTGGTCTATTTATCAACCCATGAACCGTGTCTCGGTCACATCTTACCAAAAATGGGCCTTGCGATACACGTACCGGCATTCCCGGTACATCACCGCCGTGTCGCAGAACCTGCTCAACAATATCGTTTCCACGGTTCCCGTCGCCGCGAAAAAGCCCCAGAGTGTGGTCGGCAATGTGGTGGACACTGATTTGTTCTCGCTGAAAACTTCTATCGCCCCACGGGTGAAAAAACAGATTCTGCACGTTTCCACATTGGACAACGATGCGAAGAACATCATGGGTATCCTGCATGCGGTGGATGCGTTGAGAAAACGGCGCGAAGACTTCGAACTCAACATCGTCCACGACTTCCGGAACATTCTGGCAGAGACATACGTCAGGGAACGCGGTTTGGATTCCACCGTTCACTTCCTCGGGCGCAAAACTTCTGCCGAAATTGCCGCTCTGTTGCACGATTCGGACGCTTTCCTACTGTTTTCCAATTACGAAAACCAGCCGTGTGTGCTATTAGAGTCGTTCAGCACCGGCACGCCAGTGGTGACCACCCCCGTCGGCGGCATCCCAGAAATCGCCAACGAAAACAATGCCGTCATCGTTACCCCGAAGGACGAAGCCCAACTTGTTGAAAAACTGGATTATATGCTGGACAACAGCAAACAGTACGATAGCGAAATCATCCGACAACAGGCAAAGGATATTTGTTCTCCCGATGTCATCGGTAAAAAATGGACGGAGATTTACCACTCTGTAATCGCCAACCGCCAATAGCTAACAACTACGAGATCTGCACCAGTTCCACCTTTTCGAAATTCTTCAGAATCGAGGTGATACCCTTGACGTTATCATATCGTTTCATTCGTATCTCCAAGGTAACCAGCATTTTGCCATTGTTTTCCTCTGCGGACTTGTGCATCTCATAGTTCAGCACCGTGATTTTCTCCTGACGGAGCTTTTCCAAAATCTCCGTCATCAAGCCATAATCTTCAACAAGGAATGTGATATGGCGTTCTTTTTGAGAGAAATAAGGCAAATATACATTAATCAATCCCAACGACACCAACACGATCACGGTGGTGACAGCGGCGATGATGAACATTCCGTTGCCGCAAGCGAGTCCGATAGCGGCGGTGACCCAAAGACCGGCAGCCGTAGTAAGTCCGCGCACCATCTGCTTCTGCAGGATGATGGTGCCCGCACCGATGAAACCGATACCCGTAACCACCTGAGAGGCAATGCGTGACGGATCAAAACTCACATGGTCACGGTCCAACATGAAATCGAAACCATAGACAGAGAGTATCATGAAAAGACAGGCGCCAAGTGCGACCAAAAGGTGTGTCCTTATGCCGGCTTCTTTTGCATGATATTCACGTTCGAAGCCAATGATTGCCCCCAACATGGTGGCTAAAGCCAAACGAAGAATGAACGTCCACACCATAATTACTGATTATTATGTATAAACTCCGGAGAATTCCTGTAATAATCAAAATTCAACCGTTTTGTGGACGAGCTGTTTACCAAAGTGTCCTCACTATGTCCTGTCGTATTTTCCATTATCAAATCCTTGTATGCAAAACTCCGGGACGCAAACAGACCATAAGCAGACTCATTTTCGGAAACAAAATTGGTGTACTCCAATGAGTTTTGCACAACACTGCTGCTCGGAGTTGCCACCTCTCTGTAGGTCAGATAATTCTTGTCGCCCGCCCAAACTGTCAGACGGATACAACGATAGGGATTCCCATCAATTGCATCAATATAGCGCGTGACCGACGGGTTTGTCTCAATTGACTGAATAATTGTGGTGAAAAATGTCTTGGGAATGAACGAATTAAACGTAACTTCTGATGCGGTCGCCGCTCTGATATAATCCCCGTTAAGCCTTTTGGACAATTGTTTGTGTTCAATAGCTCCAGTGGCATTATCAACCTCTATATAGTAGAAAGTGAGGTAAATGTCATACATGGCGGCATTTTCCGCCTGGTAGAACTTAATCGTGTAATTCTGATTAAGATTCATATTCCAGTCATATCTTGGATTAGTGATGTTGAAATCCCCCACTATCAACGTCTCGGCATACACTTCATCCCCAGTATTATTGCGATGAATCACCAAGCGATATACCGCATCCTTGTCCAGTTTCCAGTCCGAATAGTAGAGCAGCTGTTTCGGGTTTGGGAAATAGCCTGGGTTTTGAGGAACCGCCGTGGTAGTATCCAACACAGCGCTGCGCATAATCTTACCGTTCTTATATTCCTCCAATCGCACTTCAATCGAATCAACCGGATAATAGACATTGTCCCAGTCCCCAGCCTCAAGAAGGGCATTCCCGTCTGTGATAAATCCTCGATAAACCTTAAAATAATGAATATCTTCATTGGGATTCACAATCCCATAAGAAATGGTAATATCCTTGTAATCCGCGGTTAAATCAAGTTCGCTACATTGTTGGAACAAAAAGCTCGCAACTATACAGACCAATCCAATGGTGAAAAACTTTTTCATATCAGTTATATTATTCGTCATAATCCGGAATTTCGCGCAACCATTTGGTACCCATAACCTGGCCGTATTTGTTCACGCGAGTGTTTTTGTAAAATTTCTCGTTGATATAATAAATAAGTCGGGCTGAAAGCATATTGTTATGATACTTGTGCGTCTCTGATATAGGTGGGGTGTTCGGGTCATTCAGAATATACTGGAACTCTGTCACACGCACAGGCACCAGAGAGTATTCATAACGGAGATTCAGATTCAAATTCTTGTAAAGACGGATGTTTACGTCGGCAATAATCGACCAGTCACTTTTCTTATATTGAGGAGTTCGCGCATTGAGGATTCGAGTGTAGCCGTTATACACCTCGTGGGCGCGCACCAGACGGCTCCAGGCGAAGCCCAACCCGAAAGTGCAACCCGAATAGCGTTCTTCATAATGAACCATCACGGGAATCTGCACATAGTCAAGAGATATGTTACACTTCGTCTTATAATCAATCGGAATTGACCAATCCACATCCGCAAACATGGCGGAACCGTAATTCTCCAAATTAAAATATCCTGAGTCACAGTGTTTTACAGCACCTTTCATAGAATAGAGCATCTCTATGGAAACCTGCCAGGTTTGTTTTCTGTTTACAGGAATCGTCAATCCTAATCCGCCGTTAAAGCCGACCTTGTAGAAACCGTGAACATCGTCGCCCTCAATCTGCGCAAAATTCGCACCGGCAATCACAGAACCGATAAAACGCTGGGCCGCAATATCTTGTGAAAGAAATGCACAAATCACAAACCCTATCAATATTCGTATGATATTATTTCTCATCTTTTCTAAAAATTGCGCTGCGAAAATACACTTTTTAATGGATAATGGAAAATTGATAATGGATAATTAATCGGTCTTACGTTAATGATGTGGGTGAACTGTGAATTGTGCTAAGAAAATGATATTAGTATAATTAGAAAGTCTTGGGGCATGGGGCAAAAGCCAGATTATATTAGACTTAAAGACTTAGATTTTATCCATAAGGAATCACGCACACTGATACGGTTCCCCATTATCAATTATCAATTATCAATTACCAATTACCAAACCGATTCCCAGTCTTCCGCCTCCCGCACCGACTTGTCCCGCTGGTATTCCAGCAGTTTCGCATACTTGAGGAAGCTGTTGTGGGCGACGGCACGGGAAAGCACGTAACCGTCGAGACCGCCGAGGATGCCGCCACGGAAGAAGTAGTTGCTGATGAAAGCCGCCAGTCCGTGCAGGAACGGCGAGAAGGCGTTGGCCTTTTTCCCCTGCAGATAGAGGATTTTCGCGCCACGAGAACTATAGTTGCGTTCGGGCTTCGCAAAGAGGCTGTCGTAGTTCTTGTAGCGGTAGTGGATGATGTCGGCTTTCAGACGTTGCGTGTTCTTTTCCGGAACGAAGGCGTGCTGCTTGCGGTCGAGGAAGCGCAGCTTGTCCTTGCGGTAGAGCCGCACGAGCCAGTCCGGATACCAGTTGCAGGCCTTCACCCACCGATCGCCAATGAAGTTGCGCCGACGGATAGCGAAACCGTCGTACGGAGTGTGTTCAAGATCAAGCCGTTGAATGGCTGCCACGAGCTCGTCGGTGAGCCGTTCGTCGGCATCGAGGCTGAGCACCCAAGCATTTTTTGCGTGTTCGAGAGGCAGGTTCTTCTGCGGGCCGTCGCCGATGTAGGGATGTATGAACACGCGTGCGCCGGCCTTCTCGGCCAACGCCACAGTGTCATCCTTGCTGCAAGAATCGGTGACAATGACCTCGTCGCACACGCGCTGCAGCGAGCGCACGCAAGCCTCGATGTTTTTGGATTCATTCAGAGTGGTGATAATGCCGGTAATTTTCATACTCGATACAACGCTTGGTTTTCCGGCGGCAAAAATACGATTTTTAGTGCTTGCTAAAAATTGTATCTTTGCCGCTGAAAATAAACATTCGAGATATGAAGAAAATCATCACATCTGTCTGTGCTTTGGCCATACTTACCCTCTTCGCAGTGGGCTGTACCAATTATGTGGACTGCACCTGCGCATACGACCTTGAAAACGAAGTGGTGGACTCCGTGCTGTGGAATGCGGCAGGACAGCCCATCTACCTCAAGTCAGGATCAACCCTGCCGCAGGAGAAAACCTATATCCGTGACACTGTCTCCGCCACCGGCGACTGCTCCTCACTGAATTACTATGACCAAGTCGGCGTTGATTACCCTAATGTCGGCCTCCGGCTTCATGCCATCGTGAATTGCTGGGAAAAGTAGAGCCGCTACTCTTTTGATTCTGCCTAAAACAGGTCTTATTCTGTGGTAAGATTATCGGGAACATCCGTATTTATTGATGAAATCCGTTGAATCCCTGCAAAAACAGCTGCGGCTAATCTCCTTGGAGAAAGCATACGACCAACAGGACTTGGAAAACTCCTTCCAAACCACTCTGCAACACGGCCATCTCAACAGCCGTTGCTGGTTTCCTGTGCGTTTGGGCAAGTCCTTCTACAATGCCTTGAACCAATATGTCTTAGAGGTGGAATATACTGCCGATTTTGCCGTCAGCCCTGACAGTGAGTTCGAACCGGGCAAGTGCGTCTCTTTTTTCCGCCGTGACAAAAGCGGGAAACGTTCTGTGGAAACGCTTGTCTCCGGCGCAACGGTACAGCGTGTGGAGGGACGTGTCATGCAGCTGGCGCTCGATGTCTCGGATACCGCATTTCAGTTGCGACGCATGGCAGAACATGACGATGTGGGAGTGCGCATTGCTTTCGATGACACCACTTACCAGGTGATGGAGGAGGCCTTGCAGAAGGCTATGAGCATAGAAAATGAAAAGATGGTTCATTTGCGGGAGACGCTCATCGGCATTCAGGAGCCCACTTTCCGCACCTTGCCCCGGATGGTCTTCCCTCACCTCAACCCGAGCCAGAACGAGGCCGTGCAGCGCATCTTGGAGGCGCGCGAGGTGGCGGTGGTGCACGGTCCCCCCGGCACTGGCAAGACCACCACATTGGTGGAGGCCATCATCGAGACGGTGCGTCGTGAACCGCAGGTATTGGTTTCTGCTCCAAGCAATGCCGCGGTGGATTGGATCTGCGAGAAACTCATCGAACGGGGGGTGCGTGTGGTACGCATCGGCAATCCTCTGCGCATCAGTCGCCCACTGATGGAACACACCTATGAACGGCAGTAAGCCGCCCATCCTGACTATCCAGAGTTGTGGGGTGTACGCAAGCTCATCCGCGACATCTATGCAGGGGAGGAGCCCTCAAGCCGGCGCGCCAACCGCCTGCGACGGCTCCAGAAACGCCGTGACGAGTTGGAAGTGAAAATACACGAAGAGGTATTGCAGGAGGCAGAGGTGATTGCCAGCACCCTCGTCGGCAGCGCACACCGGCTGCTTGGGGGATACCGTTTCGGCACGCTTTTCATCGACGAGGCCACCCAATCCATAGAGGCTGCCTGCTGGGCTGCTATCCTGCGCGCCGATCGGGTGGTGTTCGCCGGCGACCACCAGCAACTACCCCCTACCATCCAATGTCCAGAGGCGGCACGTGGTGGCCTGTCTGACACGTTGATGCAGAAGGTGGTGGTGTCCAAGCCCTCGTGTGTCACGTTGTTGGACACCCAATACCGGATGAACCGTCAGATTATGGGGTTCTCCTCACAATGGTTCTACGAAGGACGGCTCAAGGCGGCGCCCGAGGTGGCCAACCGCACGCTCGCCGACTGGGACGCACCGTTGGTGTGGCTGGACACGGCCGGCAGCCATTTTGCCGAGCGTCTCAGTGCCTCGCAAAGCCGTTCCAACCACGACGAGGCCGCGTTGGTGATGCAAGTCCTCAAGGACTACATCCGGCAGACGGCCATTGATCCCGAGCTCTTCAAGACCACTACCTACGGGGTCATTTCCCCATACAAAGCCCAGGTAGCCCTGTTGCGCAAACTTGTGGGACGCAGCCGCACGCTGGCACCTATCCACAGCCACATCACCGTCAACACTGTGGACGGCTTCCAGGGGCAGGAGCGCGATGTCATTCTCATCAGTATGGTGCGCGACAACGAGCGCGGCGCCATCGGATTTCTCAAGGACCTGCGCCGGATGAACGTCGCCATCACGCGCGCCCGGATGAAGCTCATCATCGTGGGCAACAGCGCCACCCTTTGCCAAAACGACTTTTACGCGCAACTGTGGACGTATGTCAGCGAGAATGGGGTTATCTATTATCCCGGGAAATTCTGACGCTTGAAAAACTTCGCGTAACGCACCCGTTGTCCGTGACGAGGAAGCAATCAGGTTTATTCCTGAGCCGGTTCCTGTGTTTGGGTCTTGTTGTTCGTGCAGCCGGCAAACATCAAAAGAGCGAAAGTGGCTGCCAATGCAAAGTTGAATTTCGCGATTTTCATTTTTTTGATAGGTTTTTTAGTGGTGATAAAAAAAGCCCGGTTTGACACATCTCTCAGCGTCCGTCCGGGCTCATTCATCATTCATCATTCATAATTGAGACACCCGCTCAATCCTCGCACCCAAGCCATTTAACCTCTCCACAATGTGCTCGTAGCCGCGGTCGATCTGCTCGACGTTCTGGATCACGCTCTTGCCTTCGGCGCTCATGGCCGCTATCAGCAAGGCGATACCGGCACGGATGTCGGGGGAGGACATCTTGGTGGCTCGCAACCGTTTCTCACGAGCCAGTCCCACCACGATGGCACGGTGCGGGTCGCAAAGAACGATCTGCGCCCCCATCGACTGCAACATATCAACAAAGAACAAGCGGCTCTCGAACATCTTCTGGTGAATCAGCACACTGCCCTTGGCCTGAATGGCCGTCACGAGGGCGATACTGATGAGGTCGGGGGTGAATCCCGGCCACGGCGCGTCGGCGATGGTCAGGATGGAGGCCTCACGTGGGTCAGAGTAAATCTGGTACGGTTCCTGTCCATAGACGATCAGGTCGTCGCCCTTGCGTTCCATACGGATACCCATTTTCCCGAAAGTGTAGGGAATCAGCCCAAGATGGTCACAGGCACAGTCCTTGATGGTCAGTTCCGACTGCGCCATAGCCGCCATTCCGATGAAGCTGCCCACCTCAATCATATCGGGGAAGATGCGGTGCGTGCATCCATGTAACTTATTGACACCCTGTATCTTCAGCAGATTGGAACCGATGCCGGAAATCTTTGCACCCATGTTATTCAGCATGGTACAAAGTTGATAGAGGTACGGTTCACAGGCGGCGTTGAAGATTGTGGTCTCCCCTTCCGCCAACACCGCCGCCATCACGATATTGGCTGTACCCGTCACAGAAGGTTCGTTCAACTGCATATAGCAGCCTTTCAACTGCTTGGCTTCCAGCTCGAAGAACTTCTCGTCCGGGGAGGTGGTGATCACCGCACCCAATTTTTCCAACCCTTCAAAGTGGGTGGTCAGCGGGCGTCGTCCAATCTGGTCGCCGCCAGGCTTGCCGGAGTAGGCCTTGCCATAACGGCCCAACAGCGGACCGAGCACCATGATGGAGGCACGAATCTTGGTTGACAAACGCGCAAACTCGTCGGTGCGCAACTGCTCGAAATCGACGTTCTCGGCCTGAAAGGTGAACGTGTGCTCGTCCACTTCCGTAATCTTCACGCCCATCAGCGACAGGATTTGCCTGTATCGTTGCGTGTCAAGGATGTTCGGGATGTTGGAAATGGTGACCGGCTCGTCGGTCAGCAACACAGCCGAGAGCACCTGCAGGGCTTCGTTCTTCGCGCCCTGCGGGGTGATCTCGCCGCTTAACCGATGGCCGCCTTCAATGATGAATTCTGCCATGATGATTTTGTTTTATCGTGTTTCGTAGGGGCGAATAATTATTCGCCCCTACAATCGTCACAATGACGGGCATACGACGGGCGTATGCGATACGCCCCTACGGATTTATTCGGGAATCACAATCGGGAAATTCTGCGTGAATTCCATGCGGTACGGGGCACCGATGATGTTCGTCAGGAAATCGGTGTATTGGTCGGTGAACATGAATTTGTTGGCATCATAGTAGGCTGCCGGCAGCGGGAAGTTGCCGATGTTGCCCATCTCGATGGCGTCGGTGTGGAATTCCTCCAACTCATCGTAAGGTACGATGTCGCGGAGCACAGGCATCTTGCCGTAATCTTCGCGGAGCAGCAGATCCACAACCTTGTCGGCCAGCGTGGAGGTCAGACGGCGGTCATACTCATAGCACTTGCCTGAGCGCGGGATGTAGCCGGAAATCTGTCCGCGGGCCTCGATGCCAAGGCGTTTGTTGATTTCGGACGCAATGACGCCGCTCACACCGCCGAAGCGCGGGTGACCATATTCGTCAAGGTCGGAGCTGGCATACACCATGCCGAGTTCCTGCTTCTCGTCGTCCCACCAGCGAACGCCTTCAGAAACAGCAATAATGAGGCTGTGTTTTGGGGAACGCATGTACATCTCCTTCACGGATTCGAAGAAGAACTCCTTGCGCTCCTTGGTCATCTCCACCTCGGGAACCAATGCCATCTGGGCACCGCCGAAGGAGGCGGAACCGGTGAGCCAGCCTGCGTCGCGACCCATCACCTCAAGTACCATAATGCGCTGGTGCGACTCGTTGGTGGTGTGCAACTTGGCAGTCAACTTCTTGATGGCCATGGCACCGGACGGGAAGCCGGGACACAACACGGTCTCAAACTGCTGACCGTTGTAGTGGTGGTAGGTGTGGGTGCGAAGGTCGTTGTCGATGGTCTTCGGGAAGCCGATGACCGGGATGCCGTATTTCTCGTACATCTTCTTGGCCGCGCCGTTGGTGTCGTCACCGCCGATGGTCACCAAAACGTCAATCTTGTAGCGTTCGATGTTGCGGAGAATCTGCTGGGAACGGTCCTCTGGACTTTTCTTGCTCGGGAAGGGGTTGGTACGGCTGGAAAGCAGCGCGGTGCCGCCGTAGAGGCCGTTATAGGGAATGTTGGTCAGATCCACGATGTCGCCGTCACCGAGAAGGCCTTTCCAGCCCTTGAGCACGCCATAGACGCGAAAGCCGAGCATGGAAGCGCGGTTGCGCACTGCTTCGATGCTGGAGTTGATGGCCGGAGTGTCACCACCGCCGGAAAGAATAGCTAATGTTTTGCCGTTGAAGAGTTTGTCTTTTCTCATATTGATATTTTTTTAATGTTAATTTTCATATTCCATGGAAACGCGCCAGGACACTTCCCGACTCGCATCCTACTTTCCGAACAACTCCATCGATTCGCTCCGATGGGCAGAGTCCGTGCGAATGAGTTCCTCCTCCACCCGCATTTCTTGAAGCAGACCATCCAACATTTTCTCCACCACGTAGTTCTGGATGTCGAAATTCAGCGGTTCAGCCGTGTATTGGGAGTATTTCTGAAGCATTTCGTTCCAAACAGGGGTGACATTATAAATGCCCATACGGATTGAAACCGGAATTTGAAACGCTGACTTCAAAAATCTGTACTTGTATGTTTCAAAATATCTGGTGATGGCATCTATCTCCCCGTTTATCAGCGCATCATAGTCGAAAATCTCCAATGTGTCTATCGCTGTGGTGAAAGACGGGGCGAGTTGCGCCTTGCAGCTTTCCGCCAGACGGTTGGTGTAACGGATCAGAGAGTCGGACAAATCCCCATATCCGTGACGTCCAAGCGTGTCAAACAGGGAATTTCGAAGCGGGGCATAGTCTATGCGGTACATGCCCTCGTTATAGTTGTAAAAGCCATTCGGCATGCAGAGATGGTTGAGGGCCGAATCAGCCGAGGCCTTCAAACAGTCCTTTATAGCCTTCTCTTTCTGACTGTTGGTATATAATTGCTCTACATAGTCGCCACTCTCATCCTTGCAGGAGAACAGCGAAACGGCAGCGAGGAGAATCATCCCTAATATAATGTTCAACTTTTTCATATCTCTTTTTTTAACTTTCAGTTTCAAGCTGCAAAAATAGTATTTTTGCCGAATGAATCAACATTTAATCGAAACAGAATCCACAAACGCCTGGTTGATGAATCTCGCGAGAGAGAGACGGGGTGCCGGGACTGCATTGCCGGACCTTTACGCCGTTTTCACGGACTTCCAGACAGCAGGACGCGGGGCGGGCACCAACAAATGGCACAGTTCGCGCGGACTTAACATCCTCACCAGCATCTACTTCGAAACGGGGTTGGCCGCCGCCGACCAGTTCGTCTTCAATCTCTGGTTCGCCACATCCACCCGCAGATTCCTTGCCAGATATGTGCCCGGGGTGCTTATCAAATGGCCCAACGACATGTACGTGCGCGACCGCAAGCTCGCCGGAGACCTCACCGAGCACTCGGTTTCCAAAGGATTGCTTGATTTCACTGTGGCAGGAATCGGAATCAACATCAATGAAGTAAACTTCCCTGACTGGATCCCGAATCCCACGTCCCTTTTCCTCGAATCCGGAAAACGCTATGACATCGGCACCATGCAGGACGAGTATCTTAGTGTTTTGCAGGAATGCCGCCCGATGCTGCGTCTTGAATACGCCGCCGCACTTCGGGAAGAGTACCTATCGCATCTTTACCGCCTCAACGAAAAGCGCCTGTATTTAATTCATAGACAGCAAATTATCGGAACCATTCGAGACATTGACCGCTTCGGTCAACTCATCCTCGAACATTCCGACGGATCGCGACACGCCTATGGTTTCAAAGAGGTGTCGTATGTGCTCTGAAACACCAATCATCTTTATTTTATTCTCAAATTCCTATCACAAAAAGGGGAAAAAAAATTGGGCGTTTTTGTTTTTTTTGTATTTTAGCCGCCTTAAATTTATTTAGGAAAATTGTGATAAAATGAAGAAATATAAAGTCTTACTGCTTGTTTTAAGCATTTTATTCTCAAGCATTTACGGCATTCAAGCACAATCCATTCTGCGTCCCGCCGACAATTTGTTCCGCGACTGTCAGTACGAAAATGCGCTGAATGAATACAAGAAGGGTATCAAGAAATTGAAATCAAACCGCGTGGAAATCCAGCGCGCCACCTTCCAAATTGCCGAATGCTATCGCATTATGGGCGACCTCAAGAAGGCTGAGCAACAATATCTGCGTTTGGAAAAGAAGAACTATCAGAAGGACAACCCAATGATACTCTTCCACTTAGGCAGCATCTACAACCTGCGCGGCGATTATGACCTCGCCTTGAAATATTACAACAACTATAAAAAGCGTGCCTCCGACGACCCTCGCGTGGATGTTCGCATTGACGGTTGCAACAAAGCCAAGATGTGGAACGAAAACCCCACCCGCTACGAGGTGGAGAATCTCAAGAAGTTCAACACCAAAGAGGACGAATGGGCTCCGCGCTGGGCCAATTATGACAAGCGCAACGCCATCATGTTCTCTTCCAACCGTGAAGGTTCTGTCGGCAAAGGCACCGACCAATGGACCACCGGCGCATTCTCCGACATCTACATCACCACGAAACCCAAGAGCAAAAACACAGACTGGCCGGGCGAATGGTCTCCTGTAGCCACCATGGACAACGGCGGCACCCTCAACACCGGTGTGAATGAAGGCGAGGCCTGCGCAAACCGCAAAGGCTCTGTCGTTTATTTCACCAGATGTCCGCAAGACAAGAAAAAAGTGCAGGGCTGCTATATTTACAAATCCATGAAGAAAGGAAAGGCATGGGGCGAGGCAGAAATCGTTGAACTCGGCGACAGCGCATACAACTATGTTCACCCGTATATCTCCGACGACGAGCTCACCATCTGGTTTGCTTCCAATATCCCCGGCGGTTACGGCGGCTATGACATCTATACAGCCACCCGTACCAAAAAGACTGGCAAGTTCACCAACATCACCAACTTGGGCCCGAAAATCAATACAGAAGGACAGGAAGTGTTCCCTGTTTGGCGTAATGAAGAGGAGTTCTACTTCTCCTCCGATGGTCATCCCGGTCTCGGTGGCCTCGACCTTTTTGTATCGCATTTCAAGAACGGTGAATTTGGCGATGCCGAGAACCTGATGGTCCCCATCAACTCCCCCGGCGACGAAATCGGCATCATCTTTGACGAGAACGAAGCTATAGACCCACAGTCCAAGTCTCCGTACTTGGCCAAGGGTTACTTCTCCTCAAACCGTCAGGGCGGCCGCGGCGGCGATGATATCTACTACTTCCTGCTCCGCCCGCTCGTTTATACGCTCTCCGGTTACATTCGTGACAAGAACAATGGGCAATATATGGACGGTGTTGAAGTGGAGATTGTCGGTTCCGATGGCACCTCTTACAAAACCACCACAGACGTGAAGGGCTATTACCATTTCGACAAGACCAAAATCCTCGGCGCAACCACTTACGACATCAAGATTTCCAAGAAGGGCTATTGGGAGCGCGGTAACACCGCCAAGCAAACCACCGTTGGCTTGACCGAGAACACCGACCTCAAACAGGACTTCATGCTCGAGCCCATCCCGAAGGAACCTATCGTGCTGCCTGAGATTCTGTACGATTTGGCAAAATGGGATCTGAAACCGCAATATAAGGATTCTCTGATGTACTTATATAATATAATGATACAGAACCCGACCATCGTGGTCGAGCTCCGTTCTCACACCGACGCGCGTGACACTGAAGAGAAGAACGATATTCTGTCACAGAAACGTGCACAAAGCTGTGTCGATTTCCTCGTGTTGGAAAAGGGCATCGCAGCTGACCGTATCGTGCCGAAAGGTTATGGTGAGCGTGTGCCTCGTCGCCTCGACAAGGACATGTACTCCACCTACAACGGCAAACGTTACTTCTTCGCCAAGGGCACTTACCTGACCGAAGACTACATCAACTCTTTGCCGTCGAAACCGGAGCAGGAGGCCGCCCACGCGTTGAACCGCCGTACCGAGTTCACCATCCTGCGTGACGACTATGTACCCACCAACGACACCATCGCAAAGGTGCCCACCGGCATCGCCGTTGTCCAAGAACGCACCGTGCCTGTCACCATCGATGGCGACAAGGTCACCGGCACGTGCTACGCCAACAGCAAGTCCCTGAAATTCCAAATCGGCGACAACAGCGAAGAGATCCTCATGAACTATGCCGACGCCACCCGCTTCCTGAAAGAATCCTTCATCAGTTTGGAGGACTTTGAGGAGAAGGCCGGCGCCATCAAGCAGGAAGACGGCAGCATCATTGAAGGCGCAGTCCTCTACCTTGAAGAACTGCGTATCGGCGACGATTACTCCGAGAACGTGAAGGTCACCGTCAAGAAGAACCTGCCCGCTGCCATCGTGGTCGGCGACCAGTACATTAAGGAGGAATGGGGTGACTTCACGGTGGACAAATCCCGTAACGTGATCCTGTATCGGTAATCCCATATTCGGACGCGATAATTCCCTGTATTCGGACGCGATAAAACCCTATATTCGGACGCGATAAATCGCGTCCCTACACAAATCCGAAACAATGTAGAGACGTTGTGTACAACGTCTCTATATTTATAAATAATGAATCAATTATGGCCAACCTTGACATCTTCACCCCGCATTCGCACCACGACCAAATCCCTGTGGTCGAGGGTATCCACGCCGGATTCCCCTCCCCTGCTGAGGACTACGCCGAGCCCGTTCTCGACCTCAACCGTTACGTCGTCAAGAACCAGGCCTCAACATTCTACGCCCGCATCACCGGCAACAGCATGGAGGGTGTCGGCATTCAGGATGGCGACATCGTGGTGATTGACAAGTCGTTGGAACCTGCCAACGACCAGATTGCCGTCTGTTTCATCGACGGGGAGTTCACACTCAAGCGTATCCACCTCGAAAACGGCCGTCTCTTCCTAATGCCGCACAATCCCGCCTTCCCGCCCATCGAAATCACCGAGGAAAACCATTTCCAGGTTTGGGGGATTGTGACGTATGTGATCAAGAGGGTTTGATATTAATTCATAATTCATAATGCATAATGCATAATTAACAAAACACATAAAAAATTTTTCAACATACTGCAACCTTTTCACTTTTCTGCATCCTATAAGAAAAGTGCTCATCATACGGGTGGGTTCTTTTCTAAATATTTTATGTGGTATTAATATTTATGGATTAATTTTTTACTTGTATTTATCATATCTTTGCAGCGTTTTTTGACGAATGCTTAGATCAGGATGGACAAAAAGATGAAATCGTTCTGGACCAGGGAGTATCAGCGACACATAGGCAAAATGATAGGGATTTGCTATCGTTATGTCCCCGACCGAGCCACGGCAGAGGACTTGGCGCACAGTGCGTTTCTGCAAGCCATCGAAAAGGCCGACACCTTCAAAGGCATTGGACGATTCGACAAATGGTTGATGCGCATCACGGTAAATACCGCGTTGACGCACCTTCGGAAGACATCCAATGGACTATACATCAATGAAAACGCAGACATGGATAATCTGGTGGATCCATATTCTGCAGATGATGAAATGCCTGCTGAAGAGATGATGGCCGCTATCCGAAAAGCCGACTTCACGACCGAGGAGATTCTCCATGCTATCGCTCAACTGCCAGACAACCATCGTATTGTCCTGAATTTGTACGTGTTCGAGCATTATACACATCAGCAGATCGCCATTGCAAGAGGTATTTCAGTAAACACCTCCAAATCGCATCTGATGCGCGCCCGCAAAGAATTGCAACAGATTTTATTCCAACAGTCTAAACACAAAAAACAACCGCTTATGATTTTTTTCCCACTTTTTACCGCGCCCGAAGCCGCTATCGACGCATATTGCCGCCGAAAATTGGACGGTTTCACTATGGTTCCGCAGAATCCGCTGCCAGAATCAAGTTTCCCGCCATCAAACTCCATCCCGTCGTTACGGTTGCGTTTGCGGGCTTATCGCGCGCCTATCGCCGCCGGAATCACCACTGCAGGAGTGGCTGGCGCGATTATCTTTGTCAACACCGCACAACCATTAAAACCCGTTAGTTCAGAGCCAAAAGACAATCAAAACATTACTATTAACGACAGCACCTTGGTAAACAACGAGATTGGAGACTCAACGGTGGCCGTTTCCGCTACTGTTGCAGCTTCATCTACACCATACCGTAGGAGCGTCGCGACAAAACATTCCGCCGGAACGATAAAAGAGGATCAAGGGGAAGAAAACCCAACTTCTAAATCCGACACTCTCATAACCCCAGAAAGTGGGCATCCTCCAGTAGTGGTAAAGAAAGTCCGGCGCACAAATCGCACCATTGTCATCCAAGATTCTTTAAAACGATAAACATGAGTAAAGTATTGAATATCAGAAATTTGCTGCTCGCAATCTGCTGCTTTTCATGGTTTACCGCCATTTCACAAGTGGACGAATCAAAACCGAGGCAGGACACCCTTTACATCATCGAAGAGGAAATCACTTACGACACTCTTTATCTCCAAGGCAGTCAACTAGACGAATTGCTCACAAAAGAAGAGTTGATGGAGGCGTTCCAGAATCGCGGCATCGGACAAATATACTACAACAAAGGACATTTCTGGCTTACCGGCAACGAAGAAGTCTATAAACTCGACAAGGCGGATCTGCAAATGCTATTCTCGCCGGCCCAATACGAAGATTACCGGAAATCGAAGCGCAACCAATACATCAGCATTCCGCTTTTCGTAGCGGGAGGCGGGGCTGCCGCAATTGCAGGGATTGGTTTAGTACAATTCTGCGCCAGCTTCATACAGACGGCAAAATATCACGAGCAACTTCTTGACAGTGATAATCTTGGATTAAACATTTGGAGAAGCGCGATGGGAGGAGTGTTCCTCGTCGGTGGCGGCATGCTTGTGGCTGCGGGCTGCCTTGTACCCGCCACCATACTTACCGTCAAGAGCAAAGTGCATCTCAACAACATTGCAAACGATTTTAACACCTCCAGCACTTCTTTACGCATCTCGTTAGGCACGACGCCTCAAGGTGTTGGTATAACTCTTTCATTCTGAATACATTAAAAAGATATTTGCAGATATCGGGGCGTTACGGACTTCCGTTCAGACAATCACAAATATCTTACATTAATCATCAAGAAGTCCATGAAAAAACATTATGAAAAAATTATTGGTTTTAGTTTCTGCCGTTTTCATGCTGGCAGCAGTTTCCACCTCTTGCAACAAAACGGGTTGCCATTGCTATGTCAAGACTGATGTCATGCATCTTGCACCCGCGTACGAGGATGAAACCTCAACGAAGGAGGAGTGCAAAGCAATGGAAGCCCAACTCAACGAAGAGGCCGGCATGGATTTCTACAAATGTAAACAGTAACGCATTTGATGACGACAGCGGCGGGCGATTCTGACACGTCCGCCGCTTTTTTTTGGGAACTAATCTCGAAAAAGATTATCTTTGCGCACCAGCTTCTTAACATTCTAACCCATTAATCCTCAAAATGTTCGGTCTCGCCGATTGCAACAACTTCTTCGTCTCCTGCGAGCGGGTGTTCAATCCCTCGCTCAACGGGCGTCCCGTCATCATCCTCTCCAACAATGACGGTTGCGTGATTGCGCGATCGAATGAGGCCAAACGGCTGGGTATCAAGATGGGGCATCCGTATTTCCAACTCGAGGCGCTCATCAAACGGCATGACGTGGCGGTCTATTCCAGTAACTATGCCCTATACAGCGACATGTCGAAGCGCGTGCAACAGACGTTACGCAGTCTTTGCCCCGCCACCGAGGTCTATTCCATCGACGAATCCTTCCTGAACCTTACCGGTATCAAGGAGGAAGATTTGGATGCCTTCGGGCACTATGTGGCGTATAAAGTATTGAAAAACACGGGAATACCCATCAGTGTAGGGATCTCGCACACGAAAACGCTCGCCAAAATCGCCTCCAAGCTGTGCAAGCAGTACCCCAAACTCAAGGGCAGCTGCTATATGCACCGTCCACAGGACATTGAGAAAGTGCTGAGGAAATTCCCGATAGAGGATGTGTGGGGCATCGGAAGGCGTTTCTCAGCCATGCTGAAGAGCCGGAACATCAATACCGCTTACGATTTCTCGCAGCAACCGCTGGACTTTGTGCGCAGCAAGATGCACCTTGGCGGTATGAAGACCTGGTATGAGCTGCATGGCAGACCTTGCATTGAATTTGAAGCGCATATCCCTGACAAACAACAGATTATGGTTTCACGGAGTTTCAGCAAAGAGCTTAATGACGTAGAGGACATAAAGGAGCAGGTGGCGCTCTTCACCTCCATGGCGGCCGAGAAACTGCGCAAACAAGGAAGTGTGTGCCACGCCATGTATGTCTTCATGCTCACCAACCGTTTCCGGCACGAGCAGGAACAGCACTACGACAACCAGCTCATCACGTTGCCAGCCGCCTCCGACAGTACTGTGGAATTAGCCGACATCGCGGTGAGAACGGCTGCGCAACTTTTCCGACAGAGCACCTTCTACAAGAAAGCCGGGGTCTGTCTGACCCAAATATCCCCTAAAGAGAGCGTTCAGACAGTGCTTTTCGATGAAATTGACCGCGAAAAACATGACAAGCTGATGACTGCTTTGGACAAAATCAACGAAAAGCAGGGACATCGCACCGTTGTGGTGGCCACCGCCGGTTTCGAGGGCGTGCGAATGAACCGCAACCATCTGTCACAGAACTACACCACCGATTGGAACGAGATTCTGGAAATACGTTGCGATTAATGCATAATGTTCAATGCCCGCAGGCCTAACGGCCTGCGAAAAAAAACGCACGAATTCCCACATTGCTACCGAGCCCTTCAGCCCTAACGGGCTGCTTCGCGAACGTCACAGAGCCCAGTTATCGTGCCATCGTGCCACCCGCCCATCCATCGTCCATTCATCGTCCATTCATCGCCTCATCGTATCATCGCATCATCGTATCATCGCATCATCGCCTCATCGCAAACCGCAAACCACAAAAAAGGGATGCCACACCGACATCCCCGTAACTGCTAACTACTAACTGCTAAGTAATCATTTGTCTTTAAACGAAAAGATCGAACTCTCGAACTTCTCCTGCGCGTAGGTCTTGTCCACCACGATCTTCTTCTTGTTGAGACTCGGGAATTCGAACATGGCGTCGGTCATGATTTTCTCGACGATGGCGCGCAGTCCGCGGGCACCGAGCTGCAATTCCACCGCCTTATCCACGATGTAGTCAAGACAATCTTCGGTGAAGCTCAACGAGATTCCATCCATCTTGAAGAGGGCGATGTACTGCTTCACCAAGGCGTTCTTCGGTTCCGTGAGAATGCGCTTCAACGCGTCACGGTCGAGCGCATTCAGGGAAGTGATGACCGGGAAACGGCCGCACAGTTCAGGAATCAGACCGAATTCCTTCACATCCTGCGCACTCACATATTTCAGCGCCTCTTGCGGGTTGAAGTTGATATTCTTCGTATTGTAGCCGATGGCATGTGTGTTCATGCGGTCGCAGATGATGTTCGACAGGTTGTTGAACGCACCGCTGCCGATGAACAGGATGTGGCGCGTATTGACCTGAATGAACTCCTGCTCGGGATGTTTGCGGCCCCCTTGCGGCGGCACATTCACCAATGAACCCTCCAAGAGCTTCAGCAACGACTGCTGCACGCCCTCGCCCGACACATCACGTGTAATGGACGGGTTTTCAGAACCTTTGCGGGCAATCTTGTCGATTTCATCGATGAAGACAATACCGCGTTCGGCACGCTTCACGTCGTAGTCGGCGGCTTGCAGCAATCGTGTGAGGATGCTCTCCACATCTTCGCCCACATAACCGGCCTGCGTGAAGACGGTGGCGTCGGCAATGCAGAACGGCACATCCAACAGCGTGGCTATCGTTTTGGCCAACAAGGTCTTACCTGTACCAGTCTCCCCTATCAGCAACACATTGGACTTCTCAATGTCCACGTCCGGATCCGAATTGTCTGTTTCCTGCATCAACCGCTTGTAGTGGTTATAGACTGCCACCGAAAGTACCTTCTTCGCTTCCTCCTGACCAATGACATAATCGTCCAATTTGGCCTTTATCTCTTTCGGCTTCAGCAATTTAAGTTTGATTTGGGAAAGCTCTTTACGGTCAATTTCCGACTGATGCTGGTGATAGATGTCCATCGCTGCCTCTAAGCAGTCGCTGCATATCATCGCATCAAAACCGCCGATAATAAACTGGTTATTGGGAATTTCCCGCCCGCAAAAGCTACATGTTCTGTCTATATTCTGTTTCTTTGCCATTATTCTGCTTTTCTTTTGAATTTATACCCGAACACAATACCCGCTGTATGAATATTCGGCAAATCGCTCACCGAAACAGCGCGAGAAAAAGGGTATTTGAACGAATAATCATAAAAAATGCCTAACGAAGTCTGCGGGTTTAGTAAAAAATTGATTTGAAGTTTCCCATCCAGACTTCCGTGCAAGTATAATGTTCTTTTTGACAATGTTGGACTTATTTTTTCGTAAAGCAAATCCCAGTCAGCACCTGCCAACAAAGAAAGCCCCACTGAAACAGGTTTATCAACATTTGAATGAATGCGAACCCCTATTGAAGTAACGCCAATAGTATATTTCGGAAAACGAACATCCCAAGACTGTCGTGTACCCGTGCCAAAAGAAGTGGCTGCCAACAAATCAATGTGAGGGTCAGGACCAAAAGCATACTGTATCTGCAATGCAACACCAGAGACAGAATCGCGCCAAGCGTAACCTGCATAAACGTCAAGTTCGTGTCGAAGTTCCCGTTGCTGCGCAAACGCCAACAACGGAACGCATACCATCAACATCAAAACCAGTTTTTTCATAACTTTTGTTCTTTTATATTAAAAGAAAGACCAGTTCCGGAAATCACTCCAGACACCAGTCTTTCATTGTATCAACGTAACCTGCCTGCGTAATAACCAGCAAATTACTCGTGATTATTTCCGTTGGTCGCGGCCCAGCACCTGATCGATCATGCCGTACTCTTTGGCCTCTGCGGCCGTCATCCAGTAGTCGCGGTCGCTGTCCTTCCACACTTGGTCGTAATCTTTGCCGGAGTGGTAGGCGATGATCTCATAGAGCTCCTTCTTGATTTTCTGGATCTCGCGAGCCTCAATCTCAATGTCGGAAGCCTGACCCTGAGCACCACCCATAGGCTGGTGAATCATGACGCGGGAGTGCGGGAGCGCGAAACGTTTGCCTTTGGCACCGGCGCACATCAGCACAGCGGCCATAGAAGCGGCCATACCCGTACAAATCGTGGAAACATCGGGTTTCAGATACTGCATCGTGTCGTAAATGCCAAGTCCGGCATAGACCATGCCTCCGGGGCTGTTGATGTAGATCTGGATGTCGCGCTCGGAATCCTGCGATTCGAGGAAAAGAAGCTGCGCTTGAATGATGTTGGCCACGTCGTCATCAATCGGCACCCCCATGAAGATGATTCTGTCCTTCATCAGGCGGGAGAACACATCCAGCTGGGTGATGTTCATCGGGCGCTCCTCGATGATGTACGGAGTGATATAATTGCGAGTCATGGACGTGTAACGGTCCATTTTCAGGCTGCTAATGCCATGCTGCTTCAGCGCGTAGTTTCTGAATTCGTCTCTCATAAATTACTCTTTGTCTGTTTTTTTAGTGGATTTGGCTCTTGTTTTTTTCGGCTTTTCCTCGGCAGGAGCAGTTTCAGCGACAGCTTCCTCTGCCTTTTCAACGGTTTTGCGCTTCGTGGTCTTCTTGGTTTTCTCCGCCTTTTCCTCCTTCTTGTCATCCTTTGGGGAAATCACATCGATGAAAGCCTTGAAATCGCCTTCCTTGTGTTCGATGTTCATCTTCTTGCGCAATACTTCAACCAACTTCTGGTCATAGAGCATGTCGTATGCATTCTTCACATACTCCTGATTCTTCATGGAGTCGGCGACAATCTTATCAACTTGATCCTTCACGCTGTCGGCGTTGAAGTTTCCGAAATAATTCTTGATGAAATAGTCGCGGAAATAGTTCTCAATGTCAGCGCGGGTGACATTCACATCCTCACCTTCCACGATGTTGTTCTCCAGAATCTGCCATGCGAAAGAACGTTTGTACTGGTCGAATTCCTTCTCTAACTTCTCATCGTCCATATCTTTCTGGACAGCCTTGATATAGCGTTTCATGAACTCATCGGGAAGTTCCACGGTGACGTTGTCAAGCAACGTTTCAATAGCCTTGTTCATGAACAGACGCTCGGTATCGGGTTTGTATTGGCCGGTGATGACGTTCTTGGCCTCTTCCGTGAGCTGTTCCTCGGTGGTGATGTTGCCGTTGGGATAAGCAGCTTTGAAGAATTCTTCGTTCAGTTCGGCGGGTTCAATGCGACCAATACGTTTGATGGTCAGTTCGTATGTGTATGGATCGTCTGCGTTGAGTTCCTCCACCTTGAGGTCGAATGCGCGTGCGAAGAGTGCGTCGGTGTTGAAGGCCGTACGCATGGCCATGGAGACCTTGTCACCAACCTTCTTGCCGAGGAGCGACTTTTTGGCATCTTCCTTAAGGTCTCTCATGAAGAAGAAAGCTTCCTTTTCACCACCATAATCCACTGATACGCTGTCATTTGCCTCAATAGTTTCGGGCATAACATACTTACCGTGACGTTCACGGAGTTGGTCAATATAGTTCTTGATTTCCTCCTCACCGGGAACGATGGTGAAATCAACGACGGCGGGCATGGCTTTATAATCTATCTTAACCTCGGGACGGAGGGCATATTCGTAGGTGAAAGTGAAGTTGTCGGGATTGTCGAAATCCACTTGAGACTTGCCTTCAACGGGCATGGGCTCGAAGATGTATTTCACTTCGTTATCTTTGAAGAACTTCTCAATTTCTTCGTTGACAATACGGTCAATTTCCATCACAAGGACGTTTTTGCCGTACATTTTCTTAACAATGCCCATGGGGGCGTTACCCTTGCGGAAGCCGGGAACAGCAATTTCGCGGCGTTGTTTCTTCAACGCATTCTCTACCTTTTCAGCGTAATCTTCCTTCTGGATTTCAATTACGAGTTCCTGAACCTGACCAGGAACATTTTCGTGCTTAATATTCATTGAATCAATATTTTAATTACAAACAAAAAACACACAACACCCACAGGTATTGCATGTTTTATCTTTCCATCATTTTTTTCTGTTATTCTTCAGCAGCATCGTCGGTGGTTGTCTGTTCGACCTGAGTGCCAGTGCCATGGAGGCTATTATATTCGCTCTTGGACATGAAAGCGCACACGAAGCAGAGCAGCATAATGCCAGCCGCGAGACCCCAAGTGGTTTTCTCCAGCACGTCAGCGGTTTTGCGCACGCCCATCACTTGGTTGGAGGAGGCGAAATTGGAAGCCAGACCACCGCCCTTGGAGTTTTGGATCAGAACGACGAAAGCCAGCACGATACTTGCCAAAATGATTAATACTACACACAATGTAAACATCTCTTTACTTTTTTAGTTTATGAATTATTACTTAATTTCTCTCTTCAGATTGAATCAGTTTGCAAAAACAATGCCAGAAATCATCCCTCTGCCATCATTTTTTTCAGTTCTTCAATTCGGGCGGCAAAAATACTATTTTTTTCCGGAAAATGCAACTTTAATATTTCAAACATTTGTATAGCCCTGTCATAGTAGCCTTGATCCGCATAAATATTTGCCAATGAAACACTTACGATGCTTTGATCTTCAATAGAGCTTTCCATTCCATAGTCTGCGTCGGCATCATGCACATCCGGGGAATAAATGATTTTCGGAGCATCCTTCGAAAATTTCTCAATCAGCTGATCGATAAGTACCTGACGGTTCTCATGATCGGGTGAAGGGTGTTTGACGAAGATCGGGTGCAGTACAGGATTCTGTTGCGTTTTGTTTTCCACGATGTTAAGCTGGGGTTTCTCGCGCACTTCCACAACGGGCGCGATTTCAACCTGCAGCCCGTCGAAGCGCAATTTGTCGGGAAGGGTAAGCAACATTTTCGCGCGCTGACGATGGGAGAGTTTCATTCTGTTCTCTTTCAGACAGAAGATGTTCAAGAAAGCGGACGCCGGGTACTTTTTCTGCCACTGCGTCAACTTCTCCCGCGCGGCACCGCGTGATGACGGCACATAATCCGTAAAGTAAATTTTCTCCATTCACAAAAAATTAGCGTGCAAAGATACACTTTTTCTCGCATTACGTCCAAAGATTCGCTTAATTTGCGAGATAAGAGAAGAGGCAGGCCACCATATTGGCAGTCTGCCTCTTTTCTGTGGAGCCGGGGGGAGTCGAACCCCCGTCCAAACACGCCGAAAATATGCTTTCTACAAGTTTAGTCACCGTTTGATTGTCGGCGATGGCATGGTACGGGACACACCTGGCCACCGCTTATCTTCTAAAACTTCGCCTCAGTCTCGAAGCGCGACCTCGGCTATCAGCCCTTTTATGATACTCCGGTCCGGACGTTGAGCCGAAAAACTTCCGGGGGAGCACCCGCGGCTACGGACCTTGTCCGCGCGGCGGGATCCGCAACGGTTACGCTGCGAATGCATAAGAAGTTTCGCCATTTATTTGGCATCGAGGGTTAATTTTTAACGGAATCAGCCCACAAATTCCGACCTGCTTACATACCCCCGAACTTGCTGTCAAAACCAGACGACCCCAGGGAATGAAGGGTAGGTTACTTCACCTCCCCTTTCAGTTGCAATATCACTCTGTCGGTATTGGCGTTGGACAACACCGTGATGCGTTTGCTGATCAGACCTGTATTCTTGGCCGTGTATGTGGCCTTGATAGTGCCTGTCTTGCCCGGCATCACCGGTGCCTTCGACCATTCCACCTCCGTGCAGTCGCAAGAGGAAATCACGTCATCAAGGATCAGCGGCTTCTTGCCGATGTTCTTGTACGTGACCGTGACCACTTTCACATCGCCGACTTTGAGTGTTCCGAAGTCAACGACCTTCTTTTCGAACTCTATTTCGGCACCTGTGCCGGTATAGGTGGTCTTGGTGTTTGACTGGGCCTGCAAACCTGCACAAAATCCCAGACAAATCACGCAAACGAGAACCATTAACTTTTTCATTGTTATCTGTTGTTTTAATTAGTTCACTTTAGGTGCACCGCTGTTGTTTTCCGGAGCGGCCTCTGTGGGTTTCGGGCTGATGTTACCCGTGATTTTCAACACTACGCGGTCGTTCACAGCATTGGACTCCACAGTTATCGTTTTGTTAATCTGTCCGATACGCTGTGTGTTGTACTTCACCTTGATGGCAGCTTTTTTACCGGGAGCGATAGGATCTTTAGGCCATGAGGGCACCGTGCAGCCACAACTGGAGCGACAGTTTGTGAGGATAAGATCCGCTTTTCCTGTGTTTTTGAACACAAACTCACATTCGCCGTTATCACCTTGATTAATTTGGCCATAATCGTGAACAAGGCTCTCGAAGGTGATTTCCGGAGTTTTCACTTTTTTGGTCTTTTTCGGTTTTGCAGCATCATTCTGAGCCATTGCGCCCATAACCAATGCCAATACCATCAACAAACTGATTACTTTTTTCATAATATCAACTATTTAAGGTTTATTTCTTACTATAACTATGACTTAAAACTTAGACTTAAATCACGATATACGAAGACCCATTATACCGGGTAAAGTTTAACATCTTGAACATTTTTCCGCAAGAATGAAAGCAAGGCCAACTCATAACCATCTAATCCGAACCCGCTGATGAACCCCGAACACACCGAGGACAGAACGCTCTTTCGACGGTACTGTTCTCTGCCGAACAAGTTGCTGATATGAACTTCCACCACTGGGCATTGAGCCGTACGCACCGCATCTGCCAACACCATTGAGGTATGCGTGTAGGCACCTGCGTTGAGGATAATTCCATGCAAATTCCGTGCCGTAGTGATGGCGTTTGCCAAAGCCCCGACATCGTCCGACTGGAAAAAGGATATCTCCGCCTGGGGATAACGTTCACGCAACTTTCCGAGGTATTCCTCGAAAGAAACGCTCCCATAGATGTTCACCTCACGTGTACCTAAGCTGCTGAGGTTCACACCATTGACAATCAGCAATCGGATATGATCATTCTCCTTTTTCATAGAGTATCACAAAAACATCCTCGTTCGGTTTGTGCATATTCAGCTGCTCCCGCCCATATTTTTCCAACAACGTAGAATCCTCCAGCAACTGCTCGTATGTGTAAACATTACCCACCTGATTCTTCGTGTTGGCAATTTTATCCTCCATATTCGAAATTTTCCGATTCAAGTCGCGATGGGTCTTGAGATTGTGGTCTGAGAAAAAGAAGATATATGCCAGAAAAAGCAGAAGCGTCACGGCATACAGGATCGCGAAAAAGCGGAAATGGCTACGGGGGGTCGGGTTGTCATTCATTTCTATCGGGCGTAATTGACGGCGCGGGTTTCACGGATGACCGTGATCTTGATTTGTCCCGGGTACGTCATTTCGTTTTGAATCTTCTTGGACAGGTCGAGGGAGATTTGGTCGGCTTCCTGGTCGGTCACCTTCTCAGCACCCACGATTACACGCAGTTCACGACCAGCCTGGATGGCGTATGTCTTCACCACACCGGGATATGTAAGAGCCAGATTCTCAAGGTCATTCAGACGTTTCATGTAAGCCTCGACCACCTCACGACGTGCGCCTGGACGGGCACCGGAGATGGCATCGCACACTTGCACGATGGGGGCGATCAACGTCTTCATCTCCATCTCGTCGTGGTGGGCACCTATAGCGTTCACGATTTCAGGGCGTTCTTTGTACTGCTCAGCGAGACGGGCTCCGAACAGCGCGTGCGGCAGTTCGGGTTCTGTATCGGGCACTTTGCCGATATCGTGCAGAAGGCCGGCGCGGCGGGCGAGTTTCGGGTTGATGCCCAGTTCCGCAGCCATCGTGGCACTCAGATTGGCCACCTCTTTGGCATGTTGCAAGAGGTTCTGCCCGTACGAGGAACGATAGCGCATCTTGCCGACCAGACGCATCAGTTCATGATGCATATTGTTGATACCCAAATCTATGCAGGTTCTCTTACCCAGTTCGGTGATTTCCTGTTCAATCTGTTTCTTCGTCTTGGCGACCACCTCCTCGATGCGGGCGGGGTGGATACGGCCGTCGGAAACCAGTTTCTGCAGGGAAAGACGGGCGATTTCGCGGCGCACGGGATCGAAGCTGGAGAGCAGGATGGCGTCCGGGGAATCGTCAATCACCACGTCAACGCCTGTGAGGTTTTCAAGTGTACGGATGTTGCGGCCCTCACGACCGATAATACGTCCCTTGATCTCGTCATTCTCGATGTTGAACACGGAAACCGTATTCTCAACGGCGGCTTCCGCTCCTGTGCGTTGCAAAGCATTGACAACCACTTTCTTAGCTTCCAAATTAGCGGTGTGTTTAGCTTCATCCACAATTTCCTTGATCATCACCAGAGCATCCGCTTTGGCTTCATCCTGCATCAGTGTGATGAGCTGCTGTTTGGCCTGTTCCGCAGTCATCTCCGCGATGCTTTCCAGCTTGTTCTTCTGGGAGGCTATCTGCTCCTCCAACTCTTTCTGCTTTTGGGTGACAGCGGCCATCTGTTTGTTCAGGTTCTCCTTTTGGGCGGCGTTCTCATTGGTTTTCCGATTGAGTTCCTCCATTTTCTGGCTCAAGGTGTTCTCCTTCTGTTTGATACGGTTCTCGGCTGCGGAGATCTGTTGGTTCTTCTCATTACAAGACTTCTCGTGTTCAGCTTTCAGCTGCAGGAATTTCTCCTTGGCTTGCAAAATCTTCTCTTTCTTGATCAGTTCGCCGTCTTCTTCAGCCTTCTTGAGGGCTTCGCGCCCTGCCTTCGTCAATTGGTTTTTCAGTAATGTATAGGAGATGGCAATGCCTATTCCTGCACCGACCAATACTCCTATAATAATCAATAATAACTTCATAGGTGTATATATTTATTTGAATGTTGTCCTTTTTTCCGGGCAACGGGAAATAAAAAAACCGCATAAGTTCCATAGGGTTTCGAAAAACTCCTACTCGATATGGTCGAAGGTGCAGTCCGTGCTTCGCGCTTCCCCGGGCTATTCGCCATCCGTACGGATTCGGGCCTGTTCTAGGCATGACAAGCGTCCCCTTCGTTTGTAATTCTGTTGAGTTTAACAAACGTATCTGAACTTATGCGGGATTTCGTCTTTCAAAGAACCTCTAATCAATGGGAAACTCCTCTGTCAGCTGCTTGAGCGACTCCATCATCGGAACCAGCTCTTCGTCGTAAGCCTTCAGCCTTTCCTTGTCCGCAAGACCTTTCACCACAAAATCCAATAGCACCATATTCGTAAGGTCTTGTTGGTCTTTATATTGCCATTTTTTTGCAAAGTCAAAAAAACTGTCATTGATTACCTTTTCAGCTTCGCGGAAGTAATGTTCCCACTCCCTTTTGATGATCACGGTCAGTGGTTTCTGACCTATCGTCACCGTCACTTTTACATTATCTTCGTCCATCTTACTTTCCGCTGAGTAGCTTAATACTGTTATCTATCTCCCGCACCCAATCGTTGATCTGTTTTTTTAGTTCTGTCTTATCTTCTCTATCTATAATGGTACTTGTTAGTTCAACCAACTTCAATTTTTCTTCTGTTTCTTCGAGCTTGTTTCTCAGATCCGACAGCTTTGCACGCAGGTTCTCGTTCTCGCGGCTGAGCTCTTCGTTCCGGGACTTCAGCTTTGAAAAACGGTAAACCGCCTCTCTCACATTCATTTCCGTTTCGTGATATAAACTCTCAAAAGACGACATGCCGTTTTTCTTAAAACGCTGCAAAAATACATTTTTTTGTGCAAAAAACAGCCCCTTTTCGCATTTTATGAATCTTTAACACGACATTTTCAATGTTATATAATTAAATCCCAAATATTTACATTTTTTTATAAACATCAATTTGTTTTTATTTTACCCCCGCCCCCTGACATCATCCATTATCAATTATCAATTATCAATTATCAATTAACATTCACCTGTTCACAAAAAACCACCCTGCCATCTTGACAACCCCCTCTCCAGAATAGTATCTTTGCACTATGAAAACAAAGTTCCACTTTACCCGAGGCGAATGGGCGGCCGCCCTTCTGATGCTCACCATCATCCTGGCGAGCAACATCTTCTATTTCTTCTATGACATCCCTCTGAAGCCACTCTCGGATGTCCATCTTTATGAAGCTCAATTCCAACAATTTGCATTGGAGCAACAAGGTTTGGAAGACTCATTGTCCGCCATACGTCAGCAGGCCTACTCAAGCCGGACAAAAAGCCGTTCCGACACTCTCCCACCCTCCAAATCGCAAGGGAAGAAACCCCTATACGAGATAGTCAAGATAGACCTCAACAGCTGCGACACCAACGACCTGGTCACTGTACCCCAATTCGGCAGCAAACGCGCCGCCAAACTGGTCGAATACCGTGACAAACTCGGTGGATTTCACTCTCTTTCGCAGCTTCAGGAAGTGTATGTGATGCAGAGCATTGACACCGTGAAGTTAAAGGATTATCTGTATATCAACAAGCAGAAAATCAGAAAGTTGAACATAAACATCGCCACTTATCAGGAGATGGTCTCTCATCCTTATATCGATGGCTATCTGACGAAACTGATTATTCATCACCGTGAGCGCAACGGACAGATCCACGATCTCGACGAGTTGCAACGGATCACCCATGCGTATCCGGAACTCATTGAAAAATTGAAGCCGTATGTTGTTTTTAGTGAACAGTGATTAGTGAACAGTGAACAGTGATTAGTGATTAGTGATTAGTCTTTGTCATTAGTCTAAGTCTAAGTCCAAGTCCAAGTCTAAGTCTAAGTCTAAGTTTAAGAATAAGTTTAAGTCTGGTGTGGTTACCTGGTCACCGTAATCTCATGTCTTACGTCACACGTCTTACGTCAAAAATACTATCTTTGCCGCCGGAAAAAACGGCAATGAAACTGACGAAAGAGTATTTCCTCACGGACGATGTGGTCGGGTTCGCACGCGACCTGCTGGGCAAGCATCTGTTCACCAATGTCGATGGGCAGCTCTCGGGCGGCATCATCTGTGAGGTGGAGGCCTACAAGGGCACCACGGACCGTGCCTCGCATGCCTACGGAGGACGACACACCCGCCGCAACGAGATGATGTACCACGAGGGCGGGGTCGCCTACGTGTATCTCTGCTACGGGATGCACCACCTGCTCAATTTCGTCACGAACATTGACGGGATCCCCGACGCGGTGCTCATTCGCGGGATCATGCCCACGCACGGCGAGGAACTGATGCTGCAACGCACGGGCAAACGGAAAATCACCCCCGACATCGGCATCGGACCGGGGAAGGTATCGAAATTGCTCGGACTCACTGTCGCCGACAACGGCATCTCGCTCTGCGGCGACAAACTGTGGATTGAGGACCGGGGAGTCGTCGTGCCGGAGGATCGCATCGAAATCACTCCGCGCATCGGGGTGGACTACGCCGGCGAGGACGCACTCCTACCCTATCGGTTTGTGGTGCGGTGTCTATGACCCACACGGCGACGCTCACGCTCTCCGACATCGCCACGCGCGTGTAAGCCCTCGTATAAAAAATTCAAAAGGCTTCACCTCGTTGAAAATATTTCGCAATACGAAATATTATTATAATATATGAAATTTTTGTATTTTTGCGGACTGAAATCCATGAACTATGAGAATAATATCTAAAAAGAAACTAGTTGAATATTACACTGCCAATCCCCGTTCCAGAAGTATGTTGGAAGACTGGTACCAAAAGACTAAACGATCCAAATGGAATAATTTTGCGGACATCAGAGCAACGTTCAACACCGTGTCGAGTGTTGGGAACAATCGTTATGTTTTCAATATCAAAGGCAATGACTACCGTCTCGTAGTGCTGATAAAGTTCAAGCCCAGTCACGTGTTGATACGTTTTGTGGGCACACATGCCGAATATGACAGAATTGCAGATATAACAAAGATATAATAGTTATGGCACAGATAAAGAATGAAGTGGCATATAATGCAGCCATGAAAAGAATTGAGGAATTGGAAGAGCTGGTGGATGACAACACACCGGAGACCGACCCTCTTTATCTTGAACTGGACATGCTTGTGGATATGGTGGAGGAATACGAGGACATACACTACCCAATAAGCTCCCCTTCGCTCATTGACACCATCCGACTGCGGATGTACGAAATGGGGCTCACCCAGCAGAAGGTGGCCTCGATGCTCGGCATCAGTGCCCCCCGCATGAGCGCAATCATGAACGGCAAGGCGGAGCCCTCACTCGCCCTCGCCCGCACAATGTGCCAGAAGCTCAACATCGAACCTTCTGTTGCCCTCGGATTGTAAATGTAGAATGTAGGATGAAGAATGTGACAATGGATTTTGAACTGATCATTTTCGATTTCGACGGGACGTTGGGCGACACGCGGCAGAAAATCGTGCGGACGCTGCAGCAGACGATGCGTGAGATCGGGCTGCCCGTGGCCGACGAGAAGTCCTGCGCCGCCACCATCGGGGTGCCGCTCGCGGAGGCCTACCGGCAGCTGTTCCCGGACATCACGGCGGAAACGGCGGAGAGCTACGCCGAGCACTACCGCCGCACGTTCGAGGCGAACAAGCAGCACCTCATCCCCGACCTCTTCCCGCACGTGGCCGACACACTCGCACAGCTGCACGCTAAAGGGCTGAAGATGACCATTGCGTCGTCGCGCACCTCCAAGTCCCTGCGCTGGTTCCTTCAGGAGATGGGACTGGAACGCTACTTCGATTTCGTCATCGGGGCGGAAGACGTGCAGAAGGCGAAGCCCGACCCGGAGCCGGTGCTCACCACCTTGGCGAAGATGGGCATCGAGGCAGAGCGGGCATTGGTAGTCGGCGATATGGCCGTGGACATCCTGATGGGTTCCCGCGCCGGCGCGCGCACCTGCGGCGTGACCTACGGCAACGGCTCCCGCGAAGACCTCCTCGCCGCCGGTGCCGACTTCTTGGTGGATGACATTGGGGAGCTGGCGGGGATCACCAATTATGAATTATGAATTATGAATTATGAATTGTATTGTCACCCTCCGAAAGTCATCACAAACGTGGTATGCGGGCGTGTCCGCAGCGTGAGGGTGCCGCCGGACAGCCGCATAATCTGACGGGAGATGCTCAGCCCGATGCCGGAGCCCTCCTTCTTGGTGGTGAAGAACGGGATGAAAATGCGCTCCTCGACCGCTGGTGGAATCGGGCCGCCGCTGTCGGTGACCTCCACGACCACGTCCTCCCTTTCGTTGAGGAAGGCGCGGACTTCGATCCAGCCGTCTCCCCCTTCTCCTATCGCCTCCACGGCGTTCTTCAGCAGGTTGTTGAGCACGCGACCGACAAGGTTCTCGTCGGCGTGCAGCAGCATGTCGCCAGGCTCAACCGACCAACGGAAGTCGATGCGGGCGTTCTCCGGCACAGACTGCACCAATTGCACGGCACGTTCTACCAATTCCCGCACGTAAAACAGGGTCGGCGCGGGCGTCGGAATGTGCGTGAACTGCCGGTACGACTCCACAAACCCCTCAATGCCCTTGCCCGTGGAGTGGATGACGTCCAAACCCTTGTATAGTTCGGAATCCTTTTCGGGCACTAACTCGCGCAAACTTTCGCTCAGCGAGGTAATCGGACTCATGGAGTTCATGATTTCGTGGGTGAGCACACGAGTGAGCGAAATCCACGAATCTATCTCTTTGTTTTCTAATTCGTTGTGTATATCGTTGACAACCAAGATGCGAATGTTGCGGTCGCGGATACGACTTTGCGAAACCTGCAGGGAAAGCTGCCGGGTGCTGTCACCGTCGTGGAGCGTGAGCGTGCGGTTGTCGCCCGCCGCCGACAGTAACAGCATGTCCGCCAGTCCGTTGCTGACACGGTCGAGTTGGCGGATATGGGTCAGCACGGGCAATCCGAAAAGCTCCGCGGCCGAACGGTTGGTCTGCGTGACGAAGCCCTGCTCGTCATACGCCACGATGCCGGTGCGCACGTTCTCGAGGAGTTGGGCGTAGTAGCGCTCCTTGTCGATGGTCTCCTGACGGGTGCGGCTGAGCATGTCGCGGATGCGGTTCAGCGAGGCAGCCAGCACACGGTCGCTGCGCCGGGGATCGCCCTCGGGGAAGGTGAAGCTGAAGTCGCCGCCCGCCACCGCCTCCGACAGGAACTTGATGCGGTTGTTGATCCGCCGGTTCCGCCGGACGAGGAGCCACGTGGTGACGGCCCAGGCGATTACTATTCCTATTATGATTATCGTCGTCATCGTATCATCCTATCATCGTATCATCTTATCATCGTATTCTCTCATCATCCCATCATCCCATTATCGCATCATCGTATCCTCTCATCATCCCATCATCCCATCATCGCATCATCGTTCTCATCCGTACCCCTACCGAGCTTTTGCCTCTCCGGGGCTGCTCAAGGAAGTAGTTTACCCCCCTGCCCTGCGGGCATCCCCCCTAAAGGGGGGAATTGGGGCTCTTCCGTTGCAACTGTTCACTGATCACTGATCACTGCTCACTAAATTCCGTATTTTTTCATCTTGTTATACAACGTCTGCCTTGTAATCCCCAGCGTGGCGGCCACGGCGGTGAGGTTGCCGGCGCATTTGGCGATGCACTTGCGGATCATCTCGGCCTCCATCTCGTCCAAGGTGGTGACTTCCTGCACGTTATCCTTTTGTATCGGGGTCGTGAGCTTGAAGTCCTGTTCCCGCAGCTCGGTGCCGTCGCTGACGATGACCGCGTGCTCCACGGCGTGCTCGAGTTCGCGGATATTGCCGTACCATGGGTGTTCTATCAGCTTGCGGGCGGCTTCGGGACTCAACCTCAACCCATGCTTGCGGTATTTTTCTGCGAAAACCGTTAGGAAACGCTCCGCGAAGGGCAGGATGTCCTCGCGGCGGTCGCGGAGGGGCGGGATTTCCAGATGGATGGTGTTGACGCGGTAGTAGAGGTCCTCGCGGAACTCGCCGCGCAGCACCTTCTCGTCGAGCTTCTGGTTGGTGGCGCAGACGAGCCGGAAATCGACGGGGAGGGCTTTGTTGCAGCCCACCCGCGTGACCGTGCGCTGCTGGATGACCGTCAACAGCTTGGCCTGCTGCGGAAAGGCGAGGTTGCCGATCTCGTCGAGGAAAAGGGTACCGCCGTCGGCCTCCTCGATCTTGCCGGCGCGGTCGGTTTTCGCATCCGTGAAGGCACCTTTCACGTGTCCGAACAGCTCGCTCTCGAAAAGCGTTTCGGTGAGTGCGCCCAAATCCACCGTCATAAAGGGTTTGTCGTTACGGGTGGACAGACGATGTATCTCTTTGGCCAACAAGGTTTTGCCCGTGCCATTCTCACCCGTGATGAGGATGGCGGCGTCCGTCGGGGCAATCTTCTCCACCATGAGGCGGAGGTCTCGCATCACCGGGCTGTCGCTCCAGAACAGGGTGCTTTCGTCCTGTGATTTCCGTTTCGGGCTGCTCTTTTCGGGAGTGCAAGCGCGGGTGAGAGTGGCAATGAGGCGGTCGTTGTCCCACGGCTTCACCACGAAGTCGGCGGCGCCCTCCTTCATGCCCGCCACCGCCAATTCGATGTCGGCGTAGGCGGTGAAGAGCACCACGGGGAGCTGCGGGTAGAGCCGCTTGATTTCGCGAAGCCAGAAGAGGCCCTCGTTGCCGGTGTTGAGTCCGGCGGAGAAGTTCATATCGAGCAGCACGACGTCGGGCCGGCACTGCTCGATCTGCCGCAGCAGGGTGTTGGGCGACGGCAGCGCGACCACCTGCCGGAACTCGCGCTCCAGCAGCAGCTTCAGCGCCGCGAGGACGTTGCGGTTGTCATCGACGATGAGGATGGTGTTGAGCATCTTATATGGTTATCGGTTATTGGTTATTGGTTATAGAAGCAGTATATCGAATTCCGTGCCAAAAATAGTAAAAAAATAAATATCAAGGAAATGTATGAGAAAGAATAAAGAATCATCGTCCAAAAATGAGACGGGGGTGTCAAAAAATTGGACGGTGGTGATTTGCTGTTGGCCATTAGCTGGTTAGGGGCATCATTGTCCGCGTATCTCGCTACTCGATCCAGATGAAACGGGTGTCCACAACGTTCCACTCGCCATTCTGTTTTTCCAAGATCACTTGACCGCCCTCGTACACGAACCGGAATAAGACGACCGCCCGATTCATCTCCGGGTTAAAAATAATCTGTTCCGCTTTCGGGTAGGTTTCATACTGCCAATAGCCGCCCCAATGTCCATAATAAATGTGAGCTGCGTGATCTATGAACTGTTGCTTTGCACGACTGTCACCTTTGGAAAAAGCCGGTTGCATGATATTATATTCGCCCAAATCAACATGATTGTCTCCCAAAAAAGCGTCTAACATTTTTTTGTACTTTTTTGTCAAATAGACCACTTTTTTCCCTTCAATATGCACCGGAGGCAGGAAAGCGACATCCGATAACACCACTGTATTTGGGATATGCATTGGGCCCCAATCGTTATAATAGTTAAACCAGAAGCCAGCCCAAGCGTCGGGAGGAAGGTTCTCCAACCATTTTTTTTGATAAGCCGTGTCGTCAGCATAGACCGGCAAGCAGCGAGCTATCATGAACGAATCAATTTCCTCTTGTTTATACAGGATATATTCCACCTTGCCAATTCTCCAAAGAGAACTCTGCACGATGAAATAGGGTTTATCATCATACATGGTTTGCCGCTCATCACGCTTAACCATTTGCATAGGTTGGTAGAACGCGGCAAACACCTTATGAGCCTCCGCAACATATGGGTCTTTCGCTTTTTTCTCATTGGACGGCACCTCTTTTGCCCAATTGTCGAAAAACTCGAACAGCATCTCGGTGGAGTTCTCCTCAAATGCTTTCCGTAACAGCTTTGCCTGTTGCTTGTGCTGAGCCATTGAGGACAATGCGGGCACAAAAAGCAGTAACAAAAGGAACAGTTTTTCTATCATAATGATTCACATCAAGAGCTTCAGGCTCGAGACACAGCTGTAAGACTATCACAAGCGGATTTCTCCATACTTTTTCCCGTTCTTCCGTTTCGACTTCTTCGACTTTTTCATCATTTTATCGGCTTTGTCCATGACACCAAACAATTCGTCGAGGTGGGCAAGGTGGAGCGACACGTCAAAATAGATGTCAAATGTCTCGTCGGGAGCCTCGTCTTCATAGACCGTCATCTGGTCGCAATGCCCGATCAATGCCTGCGATTTGAGGTTAAGACCGAAAATGCCATACAGAATACAATATTCGTCAGACACCTCCAGCACTTTGAAAGCGGTCTTTTCCGTCCGTCCGTCGCCCGAGGAGAGAATAACTTCCACAATCTGCCCTATCTGGGTGGAGCACAAGGCATTGCTCTCGCCAAGGCGATTGGCGCAGGTATAGGCTTTGAGCAGCAAATCCAGCGAGCAGGGCGACTTCTCCAACTCTTTCTTGCACTGTTCCATAGCGGACCCATAGGATTCCGATTTCATCATGTTCCTCAACTCCGAGGACGCGTCTTTATAGGAGTAGTCGGGAGAAAAATAGCTGCCGTAATAGATTTTCGCCACCTCCATGTCCGTCAAAGTGGTGTCGCCGGAATTGAAACGGTTGACCAACGCCGTGAAATCTTCGGTTTGGTTCTTGGCGAACTTCTCCATCGCTTTGTAGTCGATGTTCAGGAAGGATTTGCCATTCTGCTGGGCCGTCAAGTTCAGACTGGCGAATAACAGCAAAACCGCAACAATCATTGACTTTTTCATATCGTACATCTTTTGGTGAAAACTTCAGGGGACCTCTATCTTTACCGTTTTCACACCATAACTTCAAACCTGCGAGGTCCGTTAAACAGAATCTGAAAATATGACGCTGCAAAGTTAGAAACTTTATCTATACGTATAACACCGAAAAGTCAAAAGGTTGCAGTTTGTTGATTTTTTCTGACTGTTTTGGATTGTAAGTCGGCGTCGGTGGCCGTTTTTAAATCAGCTATTGGGCGCGTTTGAGGGCGTAGCGGTGTATTTGCTCCCAGTGGTGACAGGGGTTAGAAATTGGACGGAGGCTGGCTATTGCCGCACCAATTGCTCGCAGAAGGCCTCCAATTCCTCCTTCGATGAACGTTCCTTCATGATGAAGAAACCACCGGTGCTTATTCCAGATTTGATTTCCCAGTCCTGAATCTGGTTGCCGTTCAGGTAAAGTGCGGCATGGTGGCCCTTTATCTCGCTGGTGAATCGATACCATTGCAGACTCGCCTCAGGGGTCAACGTCACGTTGATTTGCACCATGTCGGGGTCACTTTTCTTGCTTGGCACCGTCACTTCCACATGTTGCACCATAGGCTTGCCACCCAAAACTTCCGAACTGATGGCCAACGTGTCGGCATCCACGTCCCTAATTTCCAGTTTCTCTTCCGTTACAAAGTTGTCCGTTCCCCGCTCGTATTCCAGCACATACTTTGATTGACGCCACTCAGGAGGTGTTTTGATGTATTTGGCCACCAGCAGACAAGCCC
Organism: uncultured Bacteroidales bacterium; assembly: GCA_900315245.1. Classification (GTDB taxonomy): domain Bacteria; phylum Bacteroidota; class Bacteroidia; order Bacteroidales; family WCHB1-69; genus F23-D06. Next base: position 60,961 of record OMYJ01000005.1, on the reverse strand, counting down.
AAATATCGAGACTTATAAACACGACAATCATGGCGATATGGAACCACTTTTGAGGTCTGTCAAGATTCGTTTTCTTGTCCATTGCAGGTTCAACGGCCTCTATCTGCCGGATAATGTCATCGCAAGCTTTTGTCTTATAGCGTATTTCAAAAAAGCCCACGAGTGCAAAAAAGGCGAGCAACGCAACAAACGACAAAACCACAGCACCGAAATTCGGCAAATTTATATCTATACCCATTCTGGCAATCACCACCCCGAAAATAATGATAAAAGCTGTGGAATAATTCAGTGCAGTGAAGAGAGAAAATAGTTTCTTGAAATTTCGGGCTTGACGGGACATGGTGAGCAAATCGTTGTTTTCCAGCTCCTTGCTTTTCAGTTTTCTCGTCAACCACAATTCAATGGCAAAGCAAACCGAACAGAAGGTGAGCCAAAACAGGCTCAACGAAAGGTGGTTGCCTTGAAAGCATTTGACACACAATATGCCGATGATGGCTGCTAACGGATAAAGGATGATTTGCATCCGTCTATACCGCCCATAAAAATCGGCACTGTGCTTGATGGACGATTTCATCAGCCGGTCGTTGACGATTTCCTGTTGGTCGAACTGCTCTTTCAGCGTTTCGTATTGGGCCTTCAGTTGGTCCAATTCGGAGAAATTATTATTGTTCTGATTTTCCATGATGATCTCCTTTCATTCTTTTGTTGACATTTTCACCAGTTTGTCCTTGATGCGCATCAGCCTGACACCCACGTTGTTGGGCGTGATACCGATGATGGCGCCGATTTCATCGTAACTGACCCCTTCCAGCCAAAGTAGTATCAAGCTTCGGTCGATGAGGTCGAGGCGCGAGATGCGGTCGTAAAGTTCCCGGATCTGATGTGTCGAAGGGTCGTCGGCCTCGTAAGGGTCGATATCGACGGTCAGCGGCACCGTTTCGATGCGCCGGCGTTCCTTCTTGTCCTGGTTGATGGCGGTGTTGAGCGACACGCGGTAGATCCATGTCTTTGCGTCGCTGCGACCCTCGTAGGTGTCGAAGCCTTTCCAAAGCCGGATGAGGATTTCCTGAAACAGGTCGTCGATTTCGGCCTTGTCGTGCGAGAACATGTAGCACACCGTGTAGATGGTCCGCTTGTGCCGCCGCACCAACTGTTCAAACTGATATTCTTTGTCGTTGTTCATAATACATTACTTTCGTTGCAACGTTCATCATGTTAGACAACAAAAGAATAGGAATTATTACATGGGGATTTTTTTTCTTGTTGCAGCTGCCTGCAGGTGCGCAATAATCATTCAAAGTCGTGCTTATATTTGGAAATTTGGCGCGACTTTTTCCCTGAATGGAGAAATACCACACCGTCATCTTGCATGTAGAAAAGCGCGAACATGTGGGATTTAAGCGCTGAATAGTCTATCAGGAGTTCAGGGGTTGAGATGTTGCCGCCACGGTCTATGCTGCAGTGTGCGGCGCATAATCCATCGAACTTGAGATCCGAGGTGAAAAACTTGGTGTCCGCAAAACTATTTTGACCGGATTTTCCACGATAATTCTCAACATTATCCGCGAAGAACAAGTGTATCCGGTCGTTGTGCATCAGTGCACTATAGGAGAACAGCCTTCCTCGCAAGGATCCTGGAGAATGAGTGGTCTCAACCGATGTTTGGACTTTTTCAATGGTTTTAAACTGAGAAATGTCACCGTTTTTGTCGGCAAGATGGAGCAGTATGCTCCCTCCAGCGGAGAAGACCATAGTGATGCTGAACGTAGTGTACATTTCACCTAAAAGAGCCACCGTGCCGTCAGAAAACTCAAAGAAATACGAAGGATAGACAGAGAAATCCTTCGCTTTTTTCCCTGAGGGGGTATGAACGTAATTGTAGTAGGTGTTTGGAAAATCCTCATGGCTGATGTTCGCGCTTGTGAGCGGATTCATATCGTAACGAACAATGTAACAGCCTGTTTCCTTCTCTCCATACTTCGGTGCATAGTAACCTCCTATCATAACGTTGCCTTGACGGGTGATCAACAATCTGCCGCACGACAGGCTCCCGAACTCCACTTGGAAATCTGTGGAATTGATTTCCCCGTACTCGCTGCTTTCGAACAGGTGAAGGGTCTCATTCTTCCGCGATTTGTCCTTCTCATTCTCTTTGTTGAACGAAAGAATAGCCGTATATACTTTTGCTTCGTTACTGACAGCGAAGTTGAAAATCTCCAAGGTATTGTTTTCAAATTCCAAATCCAAAGGGTTTTTCCAGAGCAGGCCGTTTTCATCGAAGGTCATCACCATGGAACCCTTAAGACTGTTTGATCTGGTGTTAGTGAGAAAAAGGGCCACTGCAGCTTTGCTTTGGTCGGGGGAACGGGCGGACCAGCATCGAATATCCTCGGTCTTTTCAAGCGAGAACACAAAAACCGCCTCCGGATTCCACTCTGCGGATTCAGCATCTTTGGGGAATGCATTCAGGTATATGCCATAAGTTTTAGTGTCATATTTGTAGCATTTGTAGATGCATCGAATTTGTGTGGCATCTTCGTAAGCCACTAGCAGTTCGTAGTCAGTGGGATGTTGTAGTACCAATTGTTGTCCTTTTCCATTGTTACCAGGAATACTCACCAAGGCTTCTTTGTCGGTGTATCGGGAGGAAAACAGGATGTAGTGCTGGTTGTCCATACCGTCGAAGTAGCTGTGCACCGGCACCCCTCCAACAACATTATCAAAAACCATCTCCAGCGTTTTTTGCGCCATAAGACTGCATCCAACAAACAGTAACAAAACTGCGATAGTCAGTGTTTTTTTCATATCATTACGTTCTACTGGTATTATATTCAACATGCAAAAACAGTCGCATTGTTCGACCGTTTTTTCAGTGCAAAAATACATTTTTTAGAGACCGGGCAATAGATGCCATCATTTTTCATTACCGAATGCTGTTGCGTCTCTTCGAGACGCTGCCTCGCGCACCCGCAATACCCCACACGGCACTCACTCCGTTCGTTTCGTGTGGGGTTCTAAAATATCGTGCATTTGGCACGAAGTGTCACACATGAATCAAATCTTCCCCGAGAACAACGGATATTTTGGCCAAGGTGCGCAATGTGAAATTGTGCGTTCCTCCAAGCCATCGCGACACCTCCGCCTCCGTTTTGCCAGTATTCTTCGCGAGGTCGCGCTGGGACATCCCTTTCGATTTGAGCATCCCAATCAATTTCTCTGCAATTAAGTCCGAAAAGCGCAACTGCGTTTTCAAATCTTCTGGTGTCTCGTCCACTATCTGACGAAACAAAACCCGTCCTTCTTGATCTTGTTTCATATATCATAATCTTTGTTGTCAACTCCCACTATTTCAGTCTTTTCTATTCTGACAACTCCATTTCTGATGTCCGCCTTCAGGAGCGCATCCAATTTTTGAAGACTGATCACATATCCGTTCAAATCCTTATCTTCTTCGTATGTTTGGGTATTTTTCACCCCACCGTTGCCCACAATCAACACACTGTCCGACAGACGCAGACAATATAGGCGCAGCCCGCTTTTATACACAGGCAAAGCAGTCACACCGTCGCTCATTTTCCCTTCTGGACGAAAACGGCGTTCCTCAATCCCTTTCACCAACATTGTATCAATCTGGTTGAGTATAACTCTAAGCTCGTTCTTCCTAACCGCATCATCCTTGAACTTCTTGACAAACTTGACAAATTCAGACTGCATTTCGCCTTCGAAAATAATCGTGAACAAACCAGCGACTTCTGTTTGTTCCAAAGAGAGTATAGTTGCTTTAGTCATAATAGTTTTTTTGTGGCAAAAATACAAAAAATACAAAACCACTTACCTTTTAAAGTAAGTTTTTTTATGAGTAACATATCAATGTTTTCCAGTTAGTTAAGGAATTGTGTCATTGGGAACAAGAGAGGGAATAAGTCGGAGAACGAACAAAAATGAGGGATTTTCGGGTGCTTCGAATGAATATATTGACTATCTTTGCACCCGAATCAAACCCCTTGACGATATGAAAAAAACATTAACTGTTCTCCTCTGCGCCGTCCTCTCCGCGTTGACCTCCTTCGCCCAAAGCCCGATTCCGGCGCACTTCGACGAATGTGTGGAGCTGATGGCCACGGTCTGGCGACTGTCCGGCGCCGAAGAATACAATCGTTGCAGAGTTCCGCAATACGCGCACGAGGTCGATTCCGTTTTCGGGCCATACAAAGACCATCCCGTCGTGCAGCTGGCTCGCCAATACCAGAACGAATCGGGAATCAGCTATGATGCGGTGGCCTCTTACGGTTTGCATCTAACGTTGAATGCCAATGGTGCTATTGTATTAGACGACAGTTTCTTAGAAGGCAGCGACAACTCTTTCGACCGTTGGTCGGAGCAACAGAAAAAGGAGTTCCTGGAACCGCTGAACGATTTTTACCGCAAATCCCTCTTCCACGATTGGTACTTGCAGCAGGATATCCTGTTCGACGAGGTGGAGGAGGCGTTCGAGGCCATCAACCAGCAAATTGATTACGATTGGTTCAACGGCTATTTCGGCGCGGGAGGCGGCAGCACCTTCCGCATCGTGCTCAGCCTGTTAGTGGGTCCGAACAACTACGGGTGCAGCGCCAAACTGAAAGACGGCACTAACGCATTGAGCCCCGTCATCGGCTGCTGCCAAGTGGATGATAGCGGAAACATCTCCTACAATGCAAACACCGTACTGCCCGTTGTCATCCACGAGTTCTGCCACCATTACTGCAACCCGCTGAACAGCCAGTTTTGGTCGTCGATTGAGACATCCGCCGAAAAAGTGTTCAAGGAGAGAGAGGAGCAACTGCGGCAATCCGCCTACGGTTCGGCCCTGATTATGATGAACGAAACGTTTGTCCGCGCCTCCGTCATCCGCTATATGAGAGTCCACTATCCTCAGATCGAGGAATCCGCATTTGTCGGAGAGGAAGAACGGCAGGGTTTCATCCTTATCCAAACCTTGTGCGACGCGCTGAAAGAGTACGAGCAGCAGCGCGACAAGTACGCCACGATGTCCGACTTCATGCCCGTCTATGCCAAGATGGTGAACGACTTTGATTTGAAGCAGTACAACAAACGGCAGAAAGCACAGGCCAAGAAGAACGCCACCTACAAAGTGAACCTCAAGGACGGCGCGAAGGATGTTCCCAGCGGTCCTTTCACACTCGTCATCACATTCTCCAAGCCGATGCTAAACAGTATCGCCCTGTATATGAGCACTTCAGGGGCGGATTTCCCTCCTGTCAAGAGTTATGCCTGGCGCGACGACAAGACGTTGGAGGTGATTTTCTCCCTGGAACCGTCGCACCAATACGGGTTCGTTGTCATGGGCACCGAGTTCCCCACGAAGGACGGGCACAGTGCCGGCAAGAACACGGAAATCACTTTCACGACGGGAAAATAAAGGTTTTGCGCCTATATTGTTTTTATAACGCGTTGATATGCAACCTGCTAAACCCAACTTTCGGGAGGGGGTGTTGTAGAGACGCAAAATTTTGCGTCTCTACAATATTCACATATCTTCTATCGAAAATGCACGTAACTCGAGTTTGTACCGCCCGAATTCTGATGCGGGCAGATTATCGACCTTGCGCTGCAGGTCCGAAAGGCTTATCTTGTCGGGATTGCGTTTGACTTCCGCGGCGATGCCCGTGTGGTCGAACTCGTTCAGGGCAATCAGATCAATCTCGTTCTTCCCCTTGCGATCCCACCAGTTGCCCACCGTGGTGTAAAGGCCAGTCTCCATCACCAGAGTCTGGAAATACTGTTCCAGCGTCCGACCCGTGAACTGCTCGTATCCGCGCAGCATATTCTGTTTCAGGAGCGAAAGCTGTCCGCGCTCCACCAACGACTGATACGGCCACACAAAGCGGAACCAGAACCTCAGGAACTGGTCTGAAATCTCGTAGGCGCTGGTTTTGCTGTTCGGCTTGGAAAGTAGCGGCTTCAGACGACTCACAAGACCATAGTTCTTCTCTAAATTCTGAAGGAAAGTGCCCATGTCCTTCTGCATGGTGCCGTCGATGTCCGAACGGCGATTTGAGCCGCCGGCGATAAGTTGCAGGATGGAGAAATAGGTGGCGCTCTCGTCGCCAAACTCCTGGTTCATCAGGTCGCGCCCTTCGGTAAGGAAGTAGGAGTCGCGTCGGCACACGTAGTTGAGCATCTTCTCCTTGGTATAGCAGCCCGCATCCATCAGCAGCTCCACATATTTGGCCACGCCGCCCGTAATCATATACAGGCATAGCAAATCTTCGTTGCGGTAGTTGGGGGCGTGATCACGGAAAATCTGTTTCAACACATGTATGGTGAACGGACGAAGGGTGAATTTGGAAGTCGGGCGGCCGTAGAGGGGTTCGTTTTCGTCCTCGAAGATTCGCTTCATCAACGAACGGATGCTGCCCATCGTGATAAGATTGATGTGCGACTCGCGGTGTGTGCGGTCCCAAATGTCCTGCATCTCGCTGAAGATGGCGGGATTGACCTTGTAGAGGTTCTGGAACTCGTCGAATATCACTGTGAAATGACGTTTCTGCGACTCGCGCATGATCACATCGAAAAGGTCGCGGAAGTGCGTCAGCTGCCCATAGACTTGTATGCTCAACTGCTCTTCGAGGGCTTGCTGGAGTTTCCCGCAAAGGAGAGCTTCGCTGTCTTTCGACACAAAGAGATAGGCAAACTGCTTCCCCTCAAAGGCTTTCATCACCAACGAGGTTTTGCCCACGCGCCGCCTGCCCGACAGCACCGTGAACATGGCATTCTTTTCCGCCAATTTTTCGTTCTCCTGAAGGATGACGATTTCCTCTTCCCTGTCGTAGAATTTCATAATGTAAATCTTCGTTTATATAAATACTTGTTTCTATTGTTGATTTACTATTAACTGTATCACAATGGTTTATAAAAATAGTAAAAGAAAAATTCGGTTGCAAAGATACAAAAAATTCAATTACTTGATTGCCTCCTTATTATTATCCCGCATTGTACCCTGCGGAATTCTCGGCCACGCAACCTGCGAAGAAGCGCCCGTCCTCTGCTAGGGGAAAAGAAACACACAGCATCGTCATTCATAATTCATAATTCTGCATTCTACATTCTCACTTCTTCCTCACCGCAATCACTCTGAAGCCGACTTTCGGGGAGGGTGCGTTGTAGCTGGTCTCGCTGTCGATGCGGATGTCGTAGCCGGGGTCAAGGAAGCTGCCACCGAACGCGACACCCCGCTCAGCAACCATCTCCGCCACGTTGCCGCACATGTTGAATAGACCGAGATTGTTCGGATGATTCGAAAAAACATGGGTGGGATGCCAGTGGTTGTACAACGGATTGTCCTTTTCCGCTATCGGATTTCTGACAATTCTTCTCTCAGGTTCTAAGACCACCAGTTGCCCGTCTTTTCTGGTGATGCACTCGTCACCAACTCTCAAATAGGTGTATAAAGGCCATCCATTATAATTGGCGAGATAGGGGGAATCCATTGAATATGTAGAGAAATGATGTAGAGAATTCGCGTCACGTGCGGCGTATTTCCACTGCTCTTCCAAGGGAAGGGTGTATTCCCAGTCTTCGCCACCCATTTTCTCGGTCAACCATTGGCAGAACAGCATGGCACCTTCGTAGCTCACACACGACACGGGACTCTGCGCATAAGCAGGATGCGTGTAGTAAACGGGCGGAAGGTCCGGCATCGCCCGCGTGGTGTCAATTTTCGCCTTCTCGTAGTCGGCCATGCGTCCTTGCGCCTTCAGGTCGTCAAGGAAGAGATTGTATGAGGCATTGCTCACCTCTGTCGCCAACATGCGGAATGCCGCAAAGGACACCCATGTCGTGTCCTTTCCTATAATTATCGAATAATGCCCCGCCGGCACCTCCACGAAAGTCCCCACGAGCTGTTTCTCCAATTTTACGGTTTTCTTGTCGGGCTTCTGCGCCCAGGTCGCCGCCACTGCAGCAACCAAAAGGATGGTTAAAGTCAGTTTTTTCATAATGGTTAAGGTTTTGGATAGGTTTCTATATGTAATAACGAGATTTATGGGGAGAATCTTGGGTGGGAGGATGTTATTTTCATCGAGGCGTATGCGATACGCCCCCACGCTGTCATGTGTATGGCATCCTACATCCTCAGTGTAAAAACCGAATATCCCGATCCAGTTCGTAAATCTTGATCCCCGTCGTGTCCATCGGAGGCAGCAGCATGTGCTCGCGCCGCGCGTTCAGCTGTTCCATATTCTCCACCGGCCAAAGCATATTCTCCATAACACCTTCGTCATTGTAAACTCCAATGAATTGTGTCCCATAAAGTTGCGGAAGATTTCGGTTCATCAGATCGCGGTCAATCATATAAGCAAGATTGGCCGGATTGGCGTTGTTGTCCGCCACTGCTTTCTTGAGCTGTTCAACATACATGTGAAGAAAGGCCGAGTCGGCATGCTGCGCGACCAGCCATGCGCAAAGAGCGTAATCATAGCTCACTTTCTCCCAAGTAGGGAATCCATATTCGGCAATCAGCTCCTTCAACCGGTTCAGATTCAGGGAGTCCGTATGATGAATGATTCTCCAGACCGAATCGCTTTCCTCGCGTGTCAATTCCCCGTGCAAAGCCTGGCGGCACTGCTGGTCGCTAATCCGCATTTCATACAGCTCAAGCATATAGTCTGTATATTGCTTTTTTTCACCATTTGCCTGGGACAGGGAATCCAGTTTTGGCCAAAAGTCCATCTGTTTGACCGCCTCCAACTTGGGCTGGTTGAAGAAACGGCTGTCCCAGCATTTCCATCTGACAATGCGGAACGCCAGCTCCTTGGTTTTCTCCTGCTCGTTGCACGCCACGGCGGTTGACAAAAAATTGTACAAATCGGTGAAATGCGGGATTCCATTATAGATGGAGTCCATCTTGCAATACATTCCGTAAGCGATTTCGGGCGGGTAATCGTTATGGTTGATCTCATCCCTAACCTGGCAGTATTCCGTCCACTCCGGCGTCTGCGCGAAGCTGCCGAGCGTGAACAAAGTGAGCAGAAAGATGGTCCAGGTCGGTTTTTTCATACTAATTTTGGGTTATATTGGGAGAAAAAGACGTGGTTTAACGGATTATCAACAGAAATGTTGTCATTTTCCCCGCCGCTGCCTCAGCCAATACACGAGGGCGGCGGCGAGGAGGAGCGACAAACCGACCAGAGCAAGGAGGTTTGACAGAGGAAAATGGAAGATCTTAGCTTCTAAACTAACGACAAGAATCATACATCCAACCTCTACCATTCGGATGATTAATCGCTCATCAGGGACAACCCGCACAAGATGGCGCCCCGTCAACAGCACAAACACTAATCCTGTAACACCTGCCACCATAATAGTAAGGTTGCCAAAAGGCAAATGCCCTAACTTGAGGAAAAGCCCGAAAAGATTCAATGCAAGAAAGGCGATACCCGTCCAATATGCGCCACTGCGATGGTAATCTGATGTTATGGCGACGGTGCTTCCGTTCAATCGCAAAGTCTGCGCCAAAAGTTCGTCACTCATCTTGACAAGGCGGTCCATGTTGCATATTATCAAGATAATGGATAAGATCAGGATGAACGCCAAAGGTACGTATGAAATAGCTATTTCCCGACGATAGTCAATCTCGCAGAGGAACCATATCAGCCACAAGCACAAGGCAAAGACCCCGGTCATCCATACGATGGAGAATCTTGTGCGTATGCACTCCATTTTCCAAACGAATGATTGAATATCTGAATCTTCTGTATTGATTTTCAGCACTTTCCGGCAGCTCAGCCATTCAAACAACCCGATTAAGGCGAAAAGCAATACGGACATGACCATGAAGAACAAACGGAGATCAAAACGATACCAGCTCCAACAGACTGCGGCGGCTAACAATCCGTAGGTAAGCATAATCTCCATATTGCGACGCCTGAATCCTCTGATTTTTGTATACAAAATCTCGTGAATCAAGTCATTGTTGACGATCTCCTGCTGGTTGAACTTCTCCTGGAGCGACTGATACTGCACCTTCAAGTCATCCAGCTCCATTTCTTGGTTTTGATTTTCTGTTGTCATAATGGTAAAGAATTAATGGGTGACGGATTTTGATTTCTGAACCAATTTTTCCTTGATACGGTGCAGTTTTATGCCGACATTGGCAACCGTGATGCCCATAATGGCCGCAATTTCGTCGTAACCGATGCCCTCCAACCACAGCAGCACGAGTCCGCGGTCCATGACATCCAGCTGGTTGATGAGCGCATAGAGCTGACGGACCTGCTCGAATGAAGAGTCCTGCGGATCGTAGGGGTCGATGTCAGTGCTGAGCGGCACGGTCTGCGGACGGCGTTTCGCCCGTTTGTCGCTGTTGATGGCGGTGTTGAGCGCGATACGATACACCCACGTGTTCACGCTGCTGCGCTGCTCGAACTGGTCGAAGCCCAGCCACAACCGGACGAGAATCTCCTGGAAGAGGTCGTTGATTTCCTCCTTGTCGCGGGAGAACATGTAACAGACGGAGTAAATCGTCCGCTTGTACTGTTTCACCAGTTCCTCGAATTGCTTTTCTTTGGCACTTTTCATCTGACCGTTTGGGATTTTATGACGTTAGACAACACCGCCCGAAAATCCTTACAAAAAACACTTTGTTGTTTGCCCGCACACCTGACGGCGTGCGTGAACACCCGCGAATCGTCTTTTCTACCAAGCCCTGCAGACCTAAAGGCCTGCAAGTTCAATGGTACAGCAAACTGTGTACGGCGTCACGTACAACCACAATTCGCTCTCCGTCAACATTGTCAACCACTTCGAATGCGAAGTGAAAATCTTCAATGACTTTCATGGTTGGATTGATAGTGTTCATGGATGATTTGCGTCAGTTCGGATTCCCACTCCTCGAGCGTGATGCATCCCGCCAGTTCGTTTTCATCGACTGTGCGGAAATCACTGCAAGGAGAGGCATTGTACTGAGCTTGAGGCTCGTTAACCTCCTGTTTCTTAATGTCTTCTGCAGAATAATCTTTTGCCATTTTTCTATTTTATTTTCTGTCGCAAAGATATACAATTATTTGAATTGTTCAATACTATTCCTTATAAAAAATGTTTTTCTATTCGGCACCGTCCCTGCCTCACGGCTCAACCCCTTCTGCATCCATCACCAGCCGGAACCCAGTACCATTGGAGATGTATTCCGGACGGCACCCGGCCCTTGTGTCCACTTCCAAAGACCGAAGCGTTGAGGAACCCCAAGAGCCTCCTTTCAGCACTTTAAACTCTCCAGTTTGAGGACCAATGGGCCGGTAATATAATGAATCCGGAACATAATAATCGGGGGAGAACCAGTCGCTGCACCATTCTGCCACATTGCCACTCATATCATACAGACCATAACCGTTGGGACGTTTACAGCCTACTAAGTGGGTGGAATCAATGAAAGTTTGCGCATCATACCACGAAACCTTTTCTACAGGGAGAAGTTCCGGAGTGTTTTGACAGGCAGAATGATTGGTGTTATCGTTCCAACAGGATGGATTTTGGTGCATGACAGCCGAATAGAGCTGCTGTGTCACTTCGAATCTGGCCATGTAATACGGGGCAAGGACAATGGTGTCGTAACCGTTGTATGCGCGCTTCCCCATCACAGGACAAATGCGAGAGTAGTCACAAACCGTATCTCCACAATAGTTTTTCCTGACAAACGTGTCGGGAGTTATCAGTACCATGTCGATTTTGACCTTGTCGTTCACGGCAATGGTGATCTTTTTCGGTTGCGCGGATGTGACGAGGAAAAGCGTACATCCGAAAAAGGACAGGAGGATTATTTTCATTTCTATTTGTCCGTATTATATCCTGCGGGATCCTCAGCCACACAACCGGTAACCGTTTTGGGCGTTGCGTACTCGACAGCATGTTCAAGCCTGGAAATCCCTTTCGTCGTATCTTCCCTCAATTCTTCCAACACATTCTCCAACAAATACAGGTCACTCATCAGCTGCATTCCATATTGAGGGTCAGATAGTAGTTGATATGTTTTCGTGGAATAGAACAAATCCAATGCTCGTTCCATATCTATCTGCAAGTACTCGGCCAGTAACAGAATGATATGGCTCTGCTTTCTCCATAACACGTTATCTCTCATCGTCTGCCTCCTCTCTGTCTATCAACAAGGTTTTCTCAAATTTCAAATAGCTGTCAATCACATTTTGATTAAGTATGCAAAGCTGATGGTTCACCTTTTTATATTGAAGTTGTCCCAATGCCTGTTCTGCGGTAATGATACCTTTCTCATAGTCTTCAACGGTGTCGATAACATTATCATTAGCCACACCGCCTTCCACAACGTCGTAATTATCAGACACATCCTTACCACGTCTGCAGCCAACCACATAATCAAGCCATTCCAGATTATAGGAATCAAACTTCAACAAACGGACACCCTCTTTCCGCGCCAATTCATCATCGAACTGAAAAACAGTTACAACAGGCTTCGCGCTTCTTCCCTTTCTGCTGGACACGACTTTTGCCCACGAAACAGCCTGATCAAGTATTTTGGTCAGATAAAAGCCACGACCAAAATCCAAATTCCGCCTACCCACTTTTGCCAACGGGTTAGGCACCGGCTCGCCTGATCCATGAAATAACGTTATCATTTGACTGCCTCCTTTTCCCAATTTTCCAATGTCTCCAATGTGTCATCCACTACCCATTGAAGACTTTGGGTATGCAGCTGGTCATAATATCGGAACAGACGTTGATGTATCAGATTTTGATGTTTCAACCTTTCGTACATCTCTTTGCCAGATATATTAGCTTTTTTCGCACTGGCTTCAATTGCCATCACGGCGAAATGGATTTTTCTATATGTGTCATTTGATCGTATATCAACCATCGTTATTTGTTTTTTGAGGGCAAAAATACATTTTTTGTAGAATGAATCCTCGCTATATATAAAAACATTTAGTCGTCAAGAATGATCATTCTCATTCCGCCCCCTTCGGCTTAAAATACAACACCTGATTGGGGAAATCGATCACCACCTCGCCCATGCGCTGCAGCAAACCGAAGCCGAAGTAGCCGATGACATCCTTGGAGGGGGCTTTGCTGGCGTGGCCGGATGCGTCCGTCGTGGCCCTGATGGCGGCAGAGTCCGCCGTGAAGTTCTGAATTACAATGCGTTTTGCAATAAAGGACTCGCTCGTGCTGTTGCCTGACGCACCCTTGGATACTATCGTATCCCGATCTATATCCAAACTTTCGAGATTCACTTTGCGGGTAACATCCGAGAAAAGGCGCACATCTGTTCCCATACCGGAATCGAACAACAACTTGCCGGAGACCTTCACGCTGTCCGTCAGGTACAGTGTGGCGGGTGCCTCAAAATAGTACATCTTGTCCCGATAAAACAGCTTCAAGGCATGCCAGTTCCGCTTCACCGAATCGGGCACAACCGGCAGAATATCAAACGACTGCGTTTTAAAATCGAATGCCCAAACATACTTTTTGATAAAGACCAGCCCTATCACCCCGTCAACGCTGTCGCAAAACGTGCTTCGCAGGTTAGGGGCCGGGATTATCGGGAATTCCTCACGCTTACCCGCAATTGTGACGTCCCAGTCCTGGAACGCCTTCACCACCTGCCGTCCTTCCGTCCCGATGCCCTCGAACGCCATAGTCAGCTTGCTCTCATAACCGTAATGATTGTCCACAAACGTGCTGTCCAACCATACGAAGGACGCAGCGCAGTCGTAAACCATACGGAGGGGCAGGCTGTCGTTCAGGAAGGCATCCACGTAGATGTGCGAGGTGTAGCTGTGGAAACGGTAGGGGTGTTTTGGGACAGGTGTGCTGTTCGCATCGCTGCTGCTCGGCTGACCGGTGCAGGACAGCAGACTTCCTAAAAGTCCGATGATAATGAGGCGTTTTTTCATTGCTTAGTCATCTTTTTGTAATGCTCGTTGGGTGTGTAATAGATTTTGTTGTTACGATAGTCGATTATCCAATTATAAAGAGAGATGATGTCCAATCCTATTGAACCATCACAGCCCCAACGATTATAGGGATCATCCGGTTGTCCGGTTTGTGTATTTGTCCAATGGGTTTGATTCCGATTACGAATACTATTGCAAAAAGCGATTAGCATTTGTGCAATATCTGTTGGATTTGGTTTATTATCATTTATGGTGATAATTTCTTTTAAATCATTGTTGAGATTAGAGGTGGGGGCACCAAAGTCAACAATCAAATTGTACTTTTTATCACCATCAGAGGTAGGGAAGTTTACGGTAAAGACACGATGTCCTTCCTTATTGATCGTATAATCTTTTTGAATATAACCAAGGATGCTGTCAGGCACTTTGTTCGTTATATACATCTCTTTTTCGTCAAAATTTATACAAACAACTCTCTCGTTGAATAATGGTTTCCCGACAATTCCGTACCCATCACTGTCGTTGTGCGAAATTACTCGAGTCGTATCCAATGTGAAATTTTGATCACCTATGGAGTATTGTAGTGTATGAATACTTAAAACAGTGGAGTATCCATCGTTAAATGAAGTGTGCAACGTTCCCGTTGTGTCGTATAATTCTGAGATGTGCCTCTTTTCTATACAATTGTATTTCCATTCAGGATCCAAAACGAACAGTTTGGTTTTGCCATTAACGGTACAAGGAATGTAAATGGACATGAACTTAACCGTCATAGGTATATTTGCGAGAGTATCTGCAGGCTCAGTAATCTGAATCTCATTGGTTTCATCTGCCTGTGCAGAAGAGTTGCGGCAATCCGTAAAAGAAAATACCAGCAACAGCATGATTCCTGTCAAAACAATATTGATCCTTTTATTTTTCATATCAGCGTGGCTTTGATGAAAGATTGTTGAGTTTGGAACGGTGTTTTTGGTCGCAATATTGTGTTTGACATGCACGCGTCTCACTGTTCCTTCTCATTATACCCTGCGGGATCCTCAGCCACACAACCGGTCACCGTTTTGGGCGTTGCGTACCCGACAGCGTGTTCGAACTGGAACTGCAAATCCGGAAACGTCCGTCCTTCTGCCTCCTCCAGTTCTCGCATCTCCGAAACGCATTCGTAAAAGTCCTCAATGGCCTCTTGTTCCGTATCACCGTATCCCGCAAGCCCGAAGTTATACTCGTCAGAGGGCATATAGGCGGAATAGAGTCCGTCCGTGCTTACTTCAATTATCACTTTCTCGGTTTTCATATTCTTTGTATTACAATGCAACACCTGATTTTTTCGCAATATCCTTTAATGTTCCCGAAGCCACTTCTTTTGCTGTATGGCGTGGTATAGGAAAACGTCTTTGTGTGATTGGACTATACCAGATATCGTGATTGGCACCATGTCTGGCCAAGGTGCATCCCGAATCAAGCAGCTTCTTCCGTAATTCAGTTGTCTTCATGATTTTCATATTTATTTTCACGGTGCAAAAATACAAAAAAACAAAACCACAAATTAATAATCTATAAATTTCTTTTTATTTTTTCCGCACCGCAATCACCCGGAAGCCGACCATCTCCATGTCTTACATCTAAAAATTCACCCCCACCAAATCAATGACAATCCTTGATCCGTCAATGTTGGTGTTTTCCATTTTGACAAAACCGTAGGTGTCGTTGTAATAGGCTGTGAGGTAAGTTTTTCCGATGCGACTTTTGGCGACGGCGTCCACCTTCACACACGGAAGCGTACCCATCGGCGTGACCACCTCGCAATCCGTGTCGGTAATCTTGTATTTGTACTTGTTGACGATGCTGCCCGTCCAGGTTTTCCAACGCTCGTCGCCCCAATGACTACCGATGGTGAGCTTCCACTTCCAGTTCTTCCCTTGTTCGATGGGATATTGGATATAAGGGAAAGGATTGAGTTCAAGAATCCTGAAAAGACAATTCCTAATGGGATGCATCCATAAATTCCGTTCATTTTCTACGATGCCGGAATACGACAATGGCCATCTCGATTGTTGATCATCATACAAGAAATAAAAAGCCTCCACCGTTTGATTATAATCTTTACTGAAAGGCTTTGCTGTGCATAAGACTTCCACCTCATAACGATTGACGCAAGAGTCTTTAGCATCAAAAACATCCGAAAAGGAAAAATCCGCCATATAATAGGTATATGTGGCGGTGTCGCCGGTTTCCGTAAGTTCATATCCCTGTTTTGGAATACGTTCGTACCGCATATAGCGTTCTTTGCCCTGCGGATCGTAATAGTGGAACCCAAAGGTGAACTCCCGTTCCGCCTGATAGATTTTGTTGTCCTCGGTGTGGCGGCAAGGATTCGCGGTGTCGTTACGCACCTCAAACCAGACGGATCCACTTCGCGAATATTCGGTGGTTTGTGAAAAGGAAGGAAGACAGGCGCAAGCTGTCAGGATGACGATGGTGATGAGCTTTTGCATGTTGTTTTTGGATTTTGAAGTTTAAGTATGTATTAGGGAATTATACGTGCAGATCCGCGCGATACATGGAGATAAAATAATCTCCGCGTATCGCTCGTATCTTCACGTATTATTTCATCGTTTTCCATCGTCTCATTTTTTCCTCACCGCAATCACCCTGAATCCGACCAGCGGGGACGGGCCGTCGTAGGGCTTCTCACTGTCGATGCGGATGTCGTAGCCGGGGTCGAGGTAACTGCCGCCGAACGCGACGCCGCGCTCATAGACCATCTCCGCTACGTTGCCACTCATATTGTACAGACCGTAATTGTTGGGATGACGCGATTTGGCTGGATCCGGAAGATTATCAATATAATGAAAAGGATCATAGTTTATCACTACGACATACTTTCCATCCTGCTTGGTGATACTTTCTTCACCTAACCTTAAAAAGTTGTATAAAGGTTCCCCATTACGATTGGTGAGATATGGTCCTCCTATCGGGTATGTGTTGTAGATTAGCCCGCCATGGGCGGCATGTTTCCATTGGTTTGTGGTGGGCAGGGTATATTCCCACTCTCCGCCCATTTTTTCCGTAAGCCAGCGGCAAAACAGCATCGCACCTTCATGACTGATGCAGGACACGGGATATCGAGGAAATGGAGGAAATGCTGGATGGGTGCCGTAATGAGTTACCAAAATCGCCCGGGTAGTGTCAATCTTGGCCTTCTCATAGTCGGCCATTCGTCCCTGCATCTTCAGGTCTTCCAAAAAGAGATTGTACGATGCGTTGGTCACCTCCGTTTCTAACATCCGGAATCCCGCTATGGTCACCTTTGTAGAGTCCCCGTTACTGTTGCGAATCGTGTAATGTCCCGCCGGCACCTCCACGAAAGTCCCCACGAGCTGTTTCTCCAATTTCACGGTTTTCTTGTCGGGCTTCTGCGCCCAGGTCGCTGCCACTGCAACAACCAATAGGATGGTTAAGGTTAATTTTCTCATAACGGTTAAGGTTTTGGATAGGTTTCTATAGATATGAACGTAGTTTTTGACGGAAATCTTGGGTGGTTGATATTCATTGCTTCGTAAATAGTAGTGTGTCTCCGACACACAGCCTCGCGCCCCCGCTGCGTACCCCACACGGCACTCACTCTGTTCGTTTCGTGTGGGGTTACCAAGATGGCGTCCATCCTGCACGCGGAGGAGGGATTCGATGCTTACTGCCTTACTCATAATGATTATAGGGCTATAGTGAAAAAAAAACGTGATTCAACGGATAATACAGGGGTTATATTGCGTAATCGGGAAAATGGTTTTCTGTTCATCATCGTTTTTATCTCACGGCTCAACCCCTTCGGCATCCATCGCCAAACGGAACCCAATACCATTGGAAATGTATTCCGGGCGGCACCCGACCCTTGTGTCCACTTCCAAAAACCGAAGTGTTGAGGAACCCCAGGAGCCTCCTTTCAGCACTTTAAACTCACCGGTTTCGGGACCAACCGGCCGGTAATATAATGAATCTGCAACATAATAATCGGGGGAGAACCAGTCACTGCACCATTCTGCCACATTGCCACTCATATCATACAGACCATAGCCGTTGGGACGTTTACGACCTACCAAATGAGTGAAGCCCTGGTAAATATCCCATGCAACAGGCTTTATCGTATCGCTGCCGCTGGAATCAATGAAAGTTTGCGCATCATACCACGAAACCTTTTCTACAGGGAGAAGTTCCGGAGTGTTTTGACAGGCAGAATGATTGGTGTTATCGTTCCAATAGGATGGATTTTGGTGCATGACAGCCGAATAGGGCTGCTGTGTCACTTCGAATCTGGCCATGTAATACGGGGCAAGGACAATGGTGTCGTAACCGCTGTATGCGCGCTTCCCCTTCACAGGACAAATATGCGAATAGTCACACAGGGTATCCCCGTAATAGTTCTTCCTGACAAACGTGTCGGGAGTTATCAGAACCATATCAATTTTGACCTTGTCGTTCACGGCAATGCTGATCTTTTTCGACTGAGCGGATGCGCATAAGATCATCATGCATCCGAAAAACGAGAGTGTCAGTTTTTTCATAATGGTTATGGTTTTGATGAAAGGTTTTATAGATAAGAACGTGGTTTTTGACGGAAATCTTGGGTGGTTGGTATCCATTGTTGTTTGGATCTTCGGTTTATTTGGTTTCAAAAATCAATTCATAAGGAAGAGCACCAAAGTAGTTCAGGGCATCTGCGAAGAAAGATGTTGTCTTGAAGCCGTATTTTGTATGAGGCTTTAGTGGTTCCTTTAATGGAATGACATATACGTAGTCGTTATACCAGTATGTGTTCTGCCAATCAACAGGAAGAGACAGGATGTCTTTACCTTCCACTCTATTGATAGACCTTACATGTTGCATGGGTTTGGAAAACTGTATTCTCACTTCTTTCAAATCCGTCTCCACAACGCTGTTCTTCACTGGGTATGTGGCCACTACACGAGGAATAAGCAAATCGTATTTAGGGTAATAATAATGCTCCATGTTTTCCGTAACCTGATCTAAGAACATCTTTAATTGAGGAAGAAAGTCCTCAAAAGCAGGGAACTTATCCCTATTTGCATTAAAGACATTCATGTAGCATAACATTTCCTCAAACCAAACAAAACCAGTATAAATCTGATCAACAATTTTCTCTCTGAGTTCAATGTCACCATATGTACTATGAGAAATGTGGTATGAAAACTCACACAAACGATTTATCCCCTCATATAAAAGGGATGTTGATTGTGAATAGTAATGTTTTCGGAGTGGTTCTCCCACCATAGAATAAAGCGTGTCACATACTTCTGCAAATAGTATTTCATGTTTTACACACAGTGGATTAGAATAGTTATGGCATATTTCATGAATCAATGTTCCAAAAGTGTTTGGATGAAAAGATGGTTTTCCTGTTGAAGTGGTTTGAACTCCGCCAAGCGCACAATTGTTGTGTTCCCTATTGTTTTGATCAAATCTGTGAATGGAAAAATTGTGGTAGCCGTTCGCAGGGACCAACCAGAGGTTATCCATTTGATAGGGAATGCCAAAGAATTCTCGGAACCAACTCGTGTCAATTTTGGAAACGACAGAGTCGAAAGCAGTTTCGATAGCAGCGTAAAAATCGCCATGAGAAACATAAAACTTATGGAAACGAGTATCCTTGTAGAATTTATTGAGCAGACGGAGATATTCATCCCGCTCGGGGCGTGTCCAAATACGATTTGCTGAAAGTGTATCGTACTGCTCGAATAAAGGTGTCCAATTATTTGTCCATACAATGCCTTTAGTAGTGATTTCCACGTCGCTCGCCAATTGCACTGGTAAGGAAATGTCCAAAATGGATTTGGCATACATGGTCTTTTTCACAAATTCGATGAGTTCGTGATTCTTGTACGGAGAGAAGTAGTCGTCAATGTCGGCTATGTAGTTCGCTGGTGTGGAATGCACAAAGGCCTCATCCTCCGTCAATCGGAAAACGATGCTGGTCAGCTCGAACCGCTCGTCCACATGCCCCTTCATCTGCGCGAAACCATTTGCCACCGTAAACAGCAACAGAATGGAGACCAGCAGGTTTTTATTCATGATGTTTTTCATAATGGATTGTATTTCAATTCGTTTTGTGTTGGGTTGATTGCGCTTCGCGCGTCTTGCCCCTAATACTACCCCGCCCTTCGGGCACCCCTTCTAAAATAGAAGGGGAATGGGCTGCTCAAGGAAGTAGTTTTACCCCCCCTGCCCTTCGGGCATCCCCCCTAAAGGGGGGAATTGGGGCTCTTTCGCACCATCATTCTTCTTTATGCATTATGCATTATGAATTATGAATTACGCACCGTGTCCACCGGCTCGAACCGCAGCGACAGCACCGACTGCACCGTGACGACCAACGCCGTGAGTACCAATAGGATGACGTACGCGAGGAGGAAGATCCAGACGGCGATGGGGGCGTGGGCGACGAACAGCTTCAGCCATTGGCGGAGCAGCAGGAGGCTGACGGGCACGGAGAGCAGGAAGGCGACGGTGCAGACGAGGGCGTACTTGCCGTTGGCGCGGGCGAGCAGCTGTCCCGTGGAGGAGCCGAAGATCTGCCGCAAGCCCAGCTCGGGACGGCGGTAGGTCATCTCCAGTAGCAGCATCCCCGCCACACCCATCAGCGCGAGCAGCACCGCGATGCCGCAGAGGATGAACATTCCTTTCGAAAGACCGGCCTCCTTGGCGTAAAACCCATCCAAATCGTCTTCCAACGTGTTGATTTCCGATTCTCTCTGAATTCCGAATTGTTGTGACAACTGCCGTATTTTCTCCTTCAGCGCAGCCGTATCGGCAGTCTCATCATACTTCACGAAATAGTGCCGCAATACCTGTCCATATTTCCCGACCTCGATTCCCAATGGCTGAATGGTATCGAAAAGCGGACGGAAATGGAAGTCTTGCACGAAACCGATAAGCGTCGTCCGCGAGATGTCAAACATCCCCTCGTAATACCAGTTCAAATTCAAATGATACATTTCCTGTGCTTTCCGGTTAAATATGATATAACGCTGCTGATTATTAGAGATATCAAGGTTCTTAAATGTACTGCCGTCACACATCTTCAATCCGAAAAACTCCATAAAATTGGGATACACTTGCATACAATTGAACAGCACTGCTTGTTCCTTTTCGCTATCAGGGTCATAGAGCATTTCCCCATACAACACGTAGCCACTATTGAGAACAATGTTGCACGATGCCGCCGTAACATCTTTCACCCCAGCAAGTTGCTTTAATGATTTCAGATACGGATACACACTGTCATAACGAGCCATATCCACGCTGTAGTTCAAGATGTTATGCGTTTGGAATCCCATATCGTAGAGTTTCAGGAAGTTCTTCTGGGTCTGCACGAAGAGGGCGCAGGTGAGGATGACGGCGGCTAAGAAGAACTGGATGCCGACGAAACACGTGCGCAGCCGCATCCCCGCCTTGGAGAAACCGTAGCTGCCTTTCAACGCTACATCCGGGGAGACAATGGTGACCATGCGCGTCGGGTATATGGAAACGACAACGCCGACAACCAGGGACAACAATAAGGTGGTCAGGATGATAGGGACATTGCCGGACAAGGTAACGGGGTTGGATAGCATGGGGATTTCCGGCAAGCGGGTGCAGAGCAGGAAGACGATGAAGGCGATGAGGAACGCCATGAGCGAGAGGGCGACGTAGCCCTTCGCCATCGACCACCAAATTCCGCCGTCCGACTCGCCGAGCACCTTGCGGGTGTTCACGCGCCGCATACGCAGGGGTGCCTCCGCGATGGCGAAGTTGACGAAGTTGAGGAACGCGATGATGAGGACCGCCCACGCGATGCCCGACAGGCAGTTGGTCACGAAACGGCTCACCGCATCGGGATTTACGTCACGGAAGGCATCGTTTTCGAAATGGATGTCCTTGACCGCTGTCAGGCGCACGACTGGAGATTCGGACTTCACTCTCGAATAAAACCGTTCTTTCACGGCAGCGACAAGGGTGTCAGGGTTGGTGCCAGGTTTCAGTTTGCAGTAGATGGAGCCTGATGGGGTCACTTCCCTTAACGTACGCTTCACTAGCACAGGTGCAGGGTCGAGAGAGTCCATTGTGGCCCTAAGAAACACAAACTTCGACTTACTCTTTTCCGTTGAGTCTGAATTTTCGTCTGTCTTGCAGAAGAGACGAGCTTGAAGATACATCGTGTCAAAATCGCCCCTTCTACCATATTCCCAAACATCCGCATAACACTTCTCCGGTCCGCCCCAAAGCGCTTGGATTGAATCTTGGTTGATTTTTACCGCTTCGTAAAACCAATAGGGTTCCTCAATGAAAACCAACGGATTGCCGAAAGAGTTGTTTGCTGGCATATCCCGATACACCGCCACGATCTTCCGATTCATGATAGTGTCCTCGCTTCGGTATTTATTATGTAACGAGATTGTTTTTCCGACGGCTTGTCCCTTGGGGAAGAGTTTGCGGGCCAACGATGCCGGCACCACGACTTCCTCTCCGTTGTCCAAGTCGCCGAACGAACCTTCCACGCATTTGTAGCCGAAGAAGTCGAAGAATTGCGTGTTACAGATGTCAGCGGAGTTCAGTTCGCCGACACCCTCCACGGACAGGGTCGGTTCGCCGTCGCTTTCCTCGGGGTCTGCCAAACGGTAATTGGCGAAATTAGTGATGTTCACTTGATAAACCGCTTCCACGCCATCGAGGCTGTCGAGGAAGTCGGCCACTTCATTGTCGGGCATCCTATGGGAAAAGCCTTGGTTATGTGTGTTGTCCTCCACGCGGAACATCCGTTCGGAGTCCGCGAAGCAGTGGTTGTAGCGGCGGTCGTAGCGGACCTGCGCCATGAGGATCATGAAGACGGCCAGGGCGGTGGCGAGGCCGAGGATGTTGAGCACCGTTGCGGTGCGGGTTGGTCTTGTGTTTTTCATATCGTTTTGTTTTATTTTCTCTTTTTTTATTTGGGCGCCCCGGCGCGGCTCAGGGGACGACATTTCCAAGCGTCGCAATCACACATTCTCGAGCCAACGTCGCGAAACGTTGTCTCCTCTCGCCGCGCCGTCGGGCTTTCCGGTACAATGTTTTTTGCCATCACACATGCCCGGCGGGGCGATTCAGGCGTATGCGACACGCCCCTACGTACGGGCGTATCGCATACGCCCTCCTGCAAAAAACATTTCCCCTTCAATCCCTGGCGCAACCCTCGTCGGAACCCAATCCCCGTTTCGCGGCGAAGCACCTGATCCCCTCGTCCGTCACCATTCCCGCGCCGCGATTTCCACCCCGCCGCCCTGCCCTACCGAGCTTCTGCCCCTACCGGGGCATCCTTCAACGTCCGCAACGTCTGCCACGCGGTGATGCCGAGGGCGAGGAGGGTGATGACGAGGAAGGTCGCCAGGAAGGGCCAAACAGGGATGTCAGCTTTGTAGGCGAAGTGCTGCTGCCACTTATGGAAGATACTGACGGCCAAGGGCGCGGCGCAGACGAAGCACAACACGCAGATGATGAGGATGTTGCGGACCGCCTGCCAAAGGAGGTTCTCTTTGGAGGCACCATACACGCGGCGCAGACTCAGCTCGCGGCAACGGTACGTGCAATCCAACATCACCATGCCTAACAAGCCGGTGAGCGTGACGAACAACGTGACCGCCCCGAAAAGGACCATCAGCTTGGCGAAGTCGTCCTCGTTGTGGTATTCCTTGTCAATTTCCGGCTTCAGCGACTGGAGTGGTCCGAACTTGAACCCGTCAAAACCATCAAGGTTCATCTTCCGCTTCATTTCATCCTCCACTTGCGACGCATCCTGCCCTTCTTTCAGCTTCACATAGAAATAGCAGTCACGCAGCCCCCTTGCAAGATGAGAAGACCACGGGTAATATTTACAGGGTTCTATCTCATCTACCAAAGACAGGTTGTGGTAGTCGCGCACCACACCGACCACTCGTAGGAGACTCAGTGACGAATCTGAATAGAGCGCTTCATTCTCTTTCAAAGCCGACTCATTCACCACCGACTCCACAGGTATTGAACCGAAAGGCCGTTTCAGTTCCCTTCCTTTTACCACTTCAATGTCAAAAAAATCGAAGAAATTGGGCGACACTACTCTGGACACAAGCGTAATCTGATTCCCGTCCAAAAGCATTCCCTGTCTCGAAACCACCTCTCCCCAACCCAACACAGGATCCATCGCAAACGTAACCTCTTGTACTCCAGAAATGGAGTCCAACTTATCCTGCAAGCGGTACAGGTCGATGTTGACTTCGCCTTCGTCATCCGCAAAATCGGTATTATAAAGCTTTCCTACCGAAACATATACATTCTCGGTATTAAAACCCAAATCGGCGGTTTTTATAGAATGGTTTTGGACAAGCACAAGCAGGAGGAAAAGCGTGATGGCAAAGGTTGCATAGAACTGCAATACCGATGACGGCGTGGTCTGCAGGCGAAGCAATAGCTTGCGCCACCAGCCGCTCTTGGTGGGATCTGACAGACTTTTCTTCAACGCTGCGTCAATATTGCCGGCGTCCGTGGAATAGAATACCGGATAGAGGGAGGCGATCAGGGCCACGGCAAAAGTAACCGCCGCCGTAATCCATACAGCGGGCAGATTGTCAGCCAGTTGCAGACTAATATCCACGAAAGGAATCACCTTCGTACGGGCGCAGATCTCCACGATGACCAAAGCAACAACGAACGCGATGAAAGCACCGAGCAGAAACCGACCGAACATCTCCCAGCGAAGCTGCGCGTTGGAGCAACCCTCGATCTTGCGGATGTTCGTCTTGTGTAAATACAACGGCACGGTCGCAGCAGCATAGTTGGTGTAGTTCAGAAAGGCGAGCAACAGCAGTACGATGCCGAATACGCCTAACATCTTGGAAACAACCGTAGTATGCTCCTCATCGAAACCATAATACCAATGCCAATAGGGTTCCTGTTCGCTTAACAGTTCCAGCGACAGCGAATCACACTCCTTGGGGGCATTCTCGTACTTCTGCGCACGTTCGGTATAGCACAACTCCGAGTCTCCGGTGGTGTCCATGGTTGACATATACGACTGATACTCATTCTGATACTGCGCAAAAACCTTCTGCACAAACTCCTCGATTTGACATCTTTTTTTCAACTTATAGTATATATGTCCCCTGATGTCATCCAGTTTGTAGCAACGTTCCCCTCCTTCTACCTCAATTTCATCCAACTTGAAACAACGGATTACCCCATAATACGCCATAGAGGTGTTCTGTGGAAAATCCTTATACACGGCAATGACGGTAACCGTGTCAACAATCCCAACCCCTTTCAAATCGGCATACTGCTCGTCAGGGGCTGTGGTTATCACCATCTTCCGTCCCACCGCGTCACCGTTCGGGAATAAATAATCAGACAAACTACTGGTTATCACAACATTGTGGTAGTCTCCGAAGTTTTCCAGACTCCCAGTCTTAATCTTGATTCCAAAGAACGGGAAGATTGACGGCGTGGCCACCTGCACCGGCAGGAGCGTGTCCGTTTCAGGTGTGTCCTGCGCGTACATCCGGAACTCGCCATAGCCATATCCGCGAAGGATACATACATCCTCCAAGCCCTCAAACGGGAGCTTTGCCTGAGGATTTGCCAGATTTTCCGGCGTGATTCCCGTCAATATACGGAAGCCCGCACTGTTCTGGAGAATCGACCACTTCTGGTCACTGTTTGACATACCCCGCCAGGATTTCAGTTCGTAGATGCGGTCCGCGCCGGGATAGGATTTGTCGTACCGGAGGTCGTAATATCTTACCATCGCCACTACCATGAAGGCGGCGATGGCCACGGCGAGGCCGAGGATGTTGAGGATTTTTGGGGTTTTCATATCTGATTTGGTTTTTTCGTTCTTGGATATCCCAGGGCTACGCTGCGCTTCACCCTGGGTTGACTCGTGTCGGGCCTGCAGCCCTACCAGGCTCTTGCCCCTACGGGGCTGCTCAAGGAAGTGGTTTCACCCCCCTGCCCTGCGGGCATCCCCCCTAAAGGGGGGAATTGGGGCTCTTTCGTACCATCATTCTTCATTCTACATTCTACATTCTACATTCTTCATTCAGCATTCAGCATTCAACATTCATCATTCAGCATTCAACATTCAGCATTCAGCATTCAGCATTCAGCATTCAACATTCAGCATTCATAATTGATGGTACCGTCGAGGAGATGAACGATCCTGTGCGCGAAGCTCGCGTCGTGGGCGCTGTGGGTGACCATGACGATGGTGGTGCCGGCGGCGTTGAGGTCGCAGAGCAGGTGCATGACGTCGAGGCCGTTGTGGCTGTCGAGGTTGCCGGTGGGCTCGTCGCAGAGGATGAGCTGCGGGTTGGAGACGACCGCGCGGGCCACGGCGACACGCTGCTGCTGCCCGCCGGAGAGCTGCTGCGGATAGTGGCTCGCCCGGTGGATGATGCTCATGCGCTCCAGCACCTCGTTGACTTTCGCCCGTCGCTCCGACTTGCTTAGACCGAGGTAGCGCAACGGCAGCTCCACGTTCTCGAAGACGTTCATGTCATCGATGAGGTTGAAGCTCTGGAAGACGAAGCCGATGACCCCGCGCCGCAGCTTCAACCTATCACGCTCTTTCAGTCCGCTCACGTCGCGGCCGTCAAGGAAATAGCGGCCCGAGTCGGGGGTGTTGAGAAGCCCGAGGATGTTGAGCAAGGTCGTCTTGCCGCAACCGGAAGGGCCCATCACGGCTATGAACTCGCCCTTCCGGACCTCAAGGTTTACCCGCTGTAGCGCTTTCGTCTCCACCGTCTCGGAGCGGAAACTTTTGCTGATGTTCTCTAATCGTATCATTGTTTTGTTGTTTCGTTCTAATATCATCGTATCATCGCATCATCACATCATTGCATCATTGCATTATCGCATCATCGTATCATCTCATCATCGCATCATCGCATTATCGCATCATCGCATCATCGCATCATCTCCCTCATCCGTACCCCTACCGAGCTCTTGTCCCTCCGGGGCATCCCGCAGTCCGAACCCATCTGCCTTTTCAAGCCCCACACTGCGCTGTGCTTGTGTGGGGTTATTAGCGCTTCGCGCGTCTTGCCCCTCAGGGGCTGCTCAAAGAAGTAGTTCTGATACCCCCCTGCCCTGCGGGCATCCCCCCTAAAGGGGGGAATGGTGCTTCGACCGTATCTTTTGTCATTCAACATTCAGCATTCAACATTCAGCATTCATAATTCCCAAAACCGTGCCAAAACCGACACACACTTAAAAATCAACTATTTACGCGAAAAGCAACGTCAGACGGGTGTCCATTATTGTGACAGGGGTGTACAAAAAATGGACAACGATTGTGGACTGTCACAATCTCTAAATATCAATACTTATCAACAACAAAGCGGATGTTATTACAAAAAACATATTTTTGCAGATTACATTTTTAAATAAATGAACTAACTATTATAAAAGTTATGAAAAGACTTCTTGTCCTATTGTTCAACGCGATTGCACTTCTCGGCTTTTCCGCACCTGCAGACACGATTCCGCCGCTGAGACCGCCACGCCCGCCCCAAAACGCCCATTTGGCTCCTCATGTCCATTTGGGCCGGAGCGAGCAGATGATGCTCACCAATCTGGTGGTTTTCATCCGCTTTGCCGATGAGGAGGAGTTCTCCGAGACGCTTGCGCCCATTGACCAGATGTTTAACGACACCGCCTACCAGCAAATCTCGGTCAACAACTATTTCCACTCGATGACCTACGGGAAAATCAATTACCATACCGTTTTCACGAACGACATCCAAGATACCACTATCATCTCCTACCAAGACGCTCACCCCCACGCTTATTATCAACCCCGCAGCTCAAGCAATCCGGAAGGATATTCGGGAATGGGTCCCGCCCTGCTTCGGAGAAATGTGATGCTTGCAAATGCGATGGCATACGTGGATTCCCTGCATTTAGTGGACTCTACCATCAACTTGGACGGTAACAACGATGGGCTTATCGACAATATAAGCTTCATCCTCAAATGTGATATTGACGATTGGGATGATCTTCTGTGGCCTCAAATGGATTTTTTCGATACGATATCTTTCGATGTCAACATTAACGGGAAAACACCCTGTGCCTTCAACCTCGAGTTCGCCCATTCCGGCGACTATTTCACAGCCAACACTTTTTGTCACGAAATGGGGCACTCCTTAGGTCTCCCCGACCTCTACCATTATTACAACTATCCATACATAGAACCTGTTTTCTTTTGGGATATAATGGGGCAGAACAATCTACAGCAAGTCTCCGCCATCCTCAAATACAAGTTTTTGGGTGTTATTGACGAGCCAATTGAAATCACCGAGAGCGGGCACTATGTGCTGAACAGCGTCACCTCTTCCGACCAAAACAACTGTTATTTCATCCGATCATCTATCAATCCAAGCCAGTGGTACACTATCGAGTACCGGAACAGCGACGATTTCATGGAAAATGTTCCCCACAGCGGCGTGATTATTGGCAGATGGAATGACAACGTCAACCCTAACGATTTAGATCATTCAGGCAATGCGTATTTTAACAACACCACCGAACCGCACTCCTACTGGGTTTTCAGGCCTAACAGCTCCAATGATATCACGAATGGAAATATCAACAATGCTGCCTTTGGCAACAACAACCGCACCTCCTTCGGCCCCACCACCAACCCGCATCCTTATCTCACCAACGGCACACCCGAAACCAGTTTCGAAATCACCAACATCCAATACTTTGGCGACCAAGCTAGCTTTGACGTGGAATTTTTGAACGACGGTATAGTTTCGCACGAGAGTAACAGCGTTTGCATCTTTCCGAACCCAACTGATGGGATTGTCAACATCAGTAATGCAGCGTTCACAGAAGTGCAACTCTTCGATGCCTACGGCAAGCTGCTCGGGAGCTGGCCTACTGAAAGCGAGACGATGAAGCTCGACCTTTCCTGCCACGCAACAGGGATCTATTTCGTGAAAATATTGAACCACAACGGGACAATGGGGGTGGAGAAGGTGGTGAAAAGATAAGCGTGCAGGTTTCAAGTTTCAGGTACAAGGCCTACGTCACAATTAGAGCGAATACTTCAAGCTAAGGGTACAAGAAATGGAAAGGCGCAGTGACCCCTTCGTGAACGATGGCCGGCTTGAATATATTGATGTCGGTCTGGCCGAACTCTCAGTTTGTACGGTTGATGAACAGCACTTTCTTCCACGGCCTTGTTCATCTTTTTTTGAGAAAAGGCGTTGAGGGTGTCGAATATTTGATTATTTTTGCGGTCGTGATTGGAATGCACAAGCGGAAAGAAGTGGTGTTTTTTCTTGCCTAAAATACTGAACGCCAATCTTTTTGCAATATAATACCGAAAAGTCACCAACCGATCAACATTGGTAAACATTTAAATATCAATAAGATAAAGAGAATTTATAAATTTTGTCATATACTAAAGTGCGGTTTATAATTCATATAATACGGAAAATACTTCTGAACAATGGGTAAAATTGTTAAAGTTATAACTTACGGCACATACGATCTTCTGCACCAAGGTCATATCAACCTGTTGCGCAGGGCAAAAGAACTGGGAGACTACTTGATTGTAGGTGTTACCAGCGACAGTTTTGACCGGGGACGCGGCAAACTCAATGTACGAAACAATGTGTTGGAACGTGTTGAGGCAGTGAAAGCCACAGGGTATGCAGACGAGGTGATTATCGAGGACTACCTTGGACAAAAGATAGATGACATCCAAAAGTATGACATAGATATCTTTGCCATAGGCAGCGATTGGGTCGGGAAGTTTGACTACCTGAAAGAGTACTGCAAAGTGGTTTATCTGCCACGCACAGAAGGAATTTCCTCCACTATGCTACGGGAGGAAAGCCAAGCCACATATAAGATCGGAGTTGTGGGAAGTGGACGTATTGCTCATCGTTTTGTGCCGGAAACAAAAGTTGTGAACGGAGCACAAGTCACTGCTGTGATGAACCCCAATGGAGAGGAAGCAGAGTCGTTTGCCAAGACACATGGATTAACGGCATACACTGACTATGATATATTCTTAAAAGATGTGGACTTGGTATATGTGGCTTCACCGCATTTGACACATTACGAGTATGCAAAACGGGCATTGCTTGCGGGCAAACATGTGCTTTGTGAAATTCCGTTTATGCTTTCTAAAGATGAGGCCATTGAACTGTATAAATTGGCTGAAGAAAGAGGCTTGGTGTTGATGGAAGCCAGTAAGACAGCTTTCTGTCCGGCATTCGGGCATATCATCACATTAGTAAAGAGCGGCATTATTGGTGATGTAGTAGATGTGAAGGCTTCTTTGAGTAAGATGGTTGCAGCGCCCACCCGTGAATTGGATAAAACTCAGGCAGGGGGAGCAATGACAGAGCACGCTCCGCTTACCTTATTGGCCATCATCAAACTTTTGGGAACAGACTGGCATGATGTGGATTTCCATAGCCGTATGGAGAATGGAGTTGATATCTACACCAAAGGTGTAGTCAATTATCCTCATGCTACTGCTTCCTTTACGTTGGGCATTGGGGTGAAGACAGAAGGTAACTTGGTGGTTTCTGGTACAAAAGGCTACATCTATGTTCCTGCCCCTTGGTGGTTGACCGATTTCTTTGAGGTCAGATACGAAGACCAAACCAAAAACAAGAAATTCTTCTACAGCTACGACGGAGAGGGTTTGCGTTACGAAATCCAGGAATGGCTCTCAATGATTGTCAACAAGCGCCATAGCTGCTACAAATTGCGACGCAGGGAGAGTGTGGCTATTGCAGATATTATTGAGAAATATAGAAATCATGAAAAGGTAACAGTAATATGAATGGAATGGTGGTGAAAAGAGACGAGTTTTTCGATTCCCTGAAATTTTTCTTGATATCCATAGTTATATTGGGGCATACCCTTGAAATTAGCGAGAAAACCAGGGTAGTACTGGCTCTTTACAACACCATTTATTCTTTCCACATGCCTTTATTTATTTTCATATCAGGTTATTTTTCTAGAAAATATGACGATAATAGCTTGTTCTATAGGAAGATACTTGGGCTTGTGGAAACTTATTTGACTTTTCAACTTGTTTTTTCTATTCCAGCCATTCTGTCCGGAAACATTTGGACTGTGATAGTGCGTCCGTGGTGGGTGTTATGGTATTTGTTTAGTTTGATTACTTGGAGGGCGATTTTACAGATCACCCCCTCCCGGTTTTTTATGAATGATAAATGGAAAATAACGATTTGCATTGTAACAATCCTTTCTCTTCTCGCAGGTTTTCTGCCTTTGGGTTATGAGCTTTCTTTCCAGAGAACAATGACCTTTATGCCATTCTTTACAGCGGGTTATATATGTGCAATAAAAAAGGTCAAAATAAAACATATACTTCCGGCTAAGGCCCTCTCATTTCTTTATTTTTTCATAGTATTTGTTGTTGTTTTTTATTTTAATAGATCTTTTTCTACAATACTTTATGGTTCAGTACCCTATTCTACATTATTGGGGTTATGTGGTCGCTTTGTTCAACTTATTCTTGGCTGCTTAGGAGGTATATGCTTTATGGGATTAATTAAAGATCTGAAACTACCATATTATATGAATTCAATTGGCTCCAACACTTTGTTTTTTTTCATTTTTCATGCAATCTTCATTGTGGCGGTTAAGAAACTGGTTGCGGCTTTCAATTTTCAGTTCGGTTTCCTCCATGCAATAATTGTGTATTTTTTGATAATGCTCATACTCTATGCGCTATCACATATTCATTTTTTTCATTTATTACTGAATCCAATATCTTCGTTTTATGATAAAAAAAATACTTGTAATCGGAGGGGCTAATGGCATCGGTTTAGCGATTTCCCAAGAATTAGTGCACAGAGATGGCACGGAGAAAGTGTATATTGTTGATAAAGCACCTCTGGCAAAAGAATTCTATCATTCAAAGATCGAGGCTTTCCAGTTTGATCTAACAGCTGAGGATTATTCCTTCTTCGATAGATTTGATGATATAGATGCGCTAATGATAACGGCTGGCTTCGGAAAGCTGGCCTTGTTCAAAGATGTATCAGAACAGCATATTATAGATTCATTCAACGTAAATACGCTCCCTGTGCTGCGGTTGGTGAAGCGTTTCTATGAAAAACTGGAAGGTAAGGAAGATTTCTATTGCGGCATAATGGTGAGTATTGCGGGCTGGCTGTCATCACCATTCTTTGCCGTGTATGGAGCGACTAAGGCGGCCTTAAAAATTTTCATTGAAAGTGTGAACGTGGAGCTGGTAAAGGCGGGTACATCAAACCGGATTTTGAATGTGAGCCCAGGTTCTATCAAAGGAACGGGCTTTAATGGCAGTAAGACAACTGATTTAAGTCAACTACAGACCTTGGCCAGAGAAATACTTGAACATCTGGAGGCGAAGAATGACGTGTTCATCCCTTTGTATGAGGAGGTTTATAAGAATGTTCTGCAACGCTACCATGATGACTTCCGTAAGGAAGGGCTGCATAGTTATGACTATAAACAAAATACCAAAAGAAAATAACTCTGGTGCAGGGCGAATAATTATACGCCCCATACACAATATTGAAACATGAAAATCATCAAACTTATAAACACGCGTCTGTGGGTCGTGAAAATGTGTATCTTCGCGCTTTCAAAACCCGGTATTTCCAAAACAGTAAAAAAATGAAACGTAACTTTATCGCAACTCTGCTGCTGGCGGCCTGCTGTCTCCTGACCTTCAGCTCTTTCGCGCAGAATTACCACAAGGAGACCTATCAGAATGACCCGATGAACGTCATCCACTACACGTTGGACAACGGTCTGCAGGTCTTTATGTCCGTGAACAAGGACGTTCCGCGCATCCAGACCTACATCGCGGTGCGCGTGGGCAGCAAGAACGACCCGTCGGAATCCACGGGCCTCTCCCACTACTTGGAACACTTGATGTTCAAGGGCACCAACCACTTCGGCACATTGGATTGGCAGAAGGAGCAGGAACAGCTCAAGAAGATCGAAGCGTTGTACGAGGTCTATAACCACACCACCGACCCCGCCCAGCGCAAGGCCATCTACCATCAGATCGACTCCGTGTCGTACGAGGCTTCCAAGTACGCCATCCCCAACGAATACGACAAGATGATGTCCATGATCGGCGCGCAGGGCACTAACGCTTTTACTTCCAACGACATGACCGTCTATCAGGAGGACATCCCGAGCAACGAAGTTGAACGTTGGCTGAAGATTGAGGGCGAGCGTTTCGCCAATCCTGTCTTCCGCTTGTTCCACACCGAGTTAGAGGCCGTCTATGAGGAGAAGAACATGAACATGGCCAACGACAGCCGCACGGCATACGAACAGTTGAACTTGGCGTTGTTCCCGAACCATCCCTACGGCACGCAGACCACCATCGGTACCATCGAGCACCTGAAGAATCCGTCCCTGACCAACATCAACAAGCACTTCAACACCTACTATGTTCCGAACAATTATTGTATTGCCATGGCGGGCGACTTTGATCCCGATCAGGTCATCAAATTGATTGACAAATATTTCGGAAAGATTCAGCCGAAATACATCCCCGACTTCACTTACGTGCATGAGAAACCTATCCGCGAGGTGAAAACCGTGGAAGTCTATGGTCTGGAGCCCGAGAACGTGCAGATCGGCTACCGCATTGAGTCCGGCACAGGCTCTCGCGACGTGCTCCTCGCTGAGATGGCTGACGCCGTGCTGATGAACGGTTCTTGCGGTATCATCGATGAGAACATCAACCAGAAGCAGTTAGCGATGACCGCCTATTCCGGCGTGAGCGACCTCAACGACTATGCATACTTCCGTCTCTACGGCAGACCCAAAGAAGGACAGACCCTTGAGCAGCTGAAAGACCTGTTGCTGCAACAAATCGAGGTTCTGAAATCCGGAAACTGGGACGAAAAACTTCTTACCGCCGCCATCAACAACCGCAAACTCAGCGACATGACCTCGTTGGAAAGCAATACCAACCGCGCCATGGCTATGGCCATGGCTTACCTCGCCCACCGGAGCTGGCAGGATGTGGTCAATGAAACCGAAAACATGAGCTATGTCACGAAGGAAGATGTCATCGACTTCGCGAACCGTATCTTCAAGAAAAACAACTATGTAATCATCTATAAACGTCAAGGCGAGCAACGCAACGTGCAGAAAGTCGATAAGCCCGAAATCACCCCTGTGGTCATGAACCGCGACGTGGAAAGCAACTTCTTGAAAGAGGTCAAAAACATGAAGGTGAACCCCATTGAACCCGTTTTCGTGGATTTCAACAAAGACATGCAGAAGGGCAAGGCCAACGGCAACGAAATCCTCTACGTGAAGAACACCGACAACGGCCGTTTCACGCTTGTCTATCGTTACAACTATGGTAGATTCTATGACAAGAAAGCCGGCATCACCAATAACTTCCTCGACCAGTTAGAGAGCGAGAACCGCACACTGAGCCAGATCAACCGCGAGATGTACGACCTCGCCTGCTCCTATTCCATCGGTTTCGGCGACAAATACGCCAGCATTTATATCAATGGCCTCAGCGAGAACATGGAAAAGGCCATGGCTATCGTGGAGGACATCCTCAACCACCCGAAAATCTCCGAGGAATCCGTTAAAAACTCCATCAGCGATGTCTTGAAATCCCGTGTGGATGCGAAATCGCGCCAGCAAACCATCTTCCAAAACATGTTGCGTTACGCTTCCTTCGGCAAAGACAACATCCGTAAGTATTTCGTAAGCAACGAAGAAGTCCAGAAGATCAAGGCACAGGATGTCATCAACCAGATCAAGACGATGACCTCCCAACCGCAGCGCATCCTCTATTACGGTGACCTGAGTCTTAACGACTTGCAGAAGGTCCTCACTGACAAGCACAGCGTGCATCCGGCCAAGAAACCCGTCAAGATGGGTTCCGATTACGACCGTCTCGCCACGAAAGACAACAAGGTCTATTTCGCCCACTATGACGCAAAACAGTCCTTGTGCCGCCAGCTGAGCACCTCCGTGCCTGCCAACTGGGCTATGAGTCCGCAAATTGAGATGTACAACGAGTACTTCGGCGGGAGCATGAACTCCATCGTGTTCCAGGAAATCCGCGAGAAACGCTCCTTGGCCTACTCCGCCGCCGCTTACTATGTGGAACCGAGCGAGAAAGGCAAATACAACTACAATATGACCCACATCGGCACACAGAACGACAAGCTGATCGACGCCATGGAGGCCTTCACCGATCTGTTAGACAACATGCCTGTGTCTGAGCTGAACTTCGACCTCGCCAAGACTTCCCTGATTTCCCAGTATCGCACCAATCGTACCCGCAAGATGAGCATCATCAACTACTTCCTCTCCTGCGAGGAGATGGGCCTGAAGACCCCGCTCGACAGAACCAACTACAATACTATCCAAAAGATGACCATCAACGACGTGAAGAATTTCAACGCCAACTACATCAAGGGACAGAAGCGTGTTGTGGTCGTGTTGGGCAACGAGAATGAGGTGGATTTAAAGGGTTTGGAGAAATACGGAAAGGTCACGAAACTCTCTTTGGAAGAGATTTTCGGATACTAATCGGCTATTGGCCATTAGCTATTAGCTTTTGGCTATTGGCAAAAAAGCAGAGTTTCGAATAGAGACTCTGCTTTTTTATACCCTTATGGTACCATACAACAAAAAAAGAGATGTCTTTGCGACATCTCTTCTGTACTCACAACAACACTTCGTGTGTTACTCGGCTGCGGGAGCTTCCACTTCAGCGGCCGGAGCCTCGGTTGCCACGTTCTCAGCGGGAGCGGCAGCTTTCTTGCTGCTGCGGCGCGTGCGTGTGGATTTCTTCTTGGTTTTCTCAACAGTGTAGGTTTCGTTGAAATCTACAAACTCGATGATGCACATCTCGGCGTTGTCACCTTTACGGAAACCGGTCTTCAGGATACGGGTGTAACCGCCCGGACGATCAGCGATCTTCGGGGAAATCTCTCTGAAGAGTTCCGTTACGGCAAATTTGTTCTGCAGTTCAGAGAACACCATACGACGGGAGTGGGTCGTGTCGTCTTTAGAACGGGTCACGATGGGCTCCACATACATGCGTAACGCTTTTGCCTTAGCCAAGGTGGTGTTAATTCTCTTATGCATGATCAGAGAGGTTGCCATATTGGACAACATAGCCTTTCTGTGGGCATCAGTTCTACCTAAATGGTTAATTTTTTTAGCGTGTCTCATTGTTCTATTCGTTATCTATATTATACTTTTCTACATTCATACCAAATTCCAAACCCTTGTTGTGAACCAGCTCTTCCAGCTCAGCCAGCGACTTCTTACCAAAGTTGCGGAACTTGAGAAGGTCGGCTTTATGGAAAGCCACCAAATCACCCAAAGTTTCCAACTCGGCTGATTTCAAGCAGTTGAGGGCTCTGACAGAGAGATCCATATCAATCAGCTTCGCCTGAAGGATTTGACGGATGTTCTTTTCGCTGTCTTCGGTAACCTCTTGGCTGTCGGACTGCTCTTGAGCATCAAGAGCAATATTCTCATCCGAAAGGAGGGCGAAGTGCTGAATCAAAATCTTGGCTGCTTCTTGGATGGCATCCTTCGGGTGAATGGAACCGTCAGTTTCCACTTCAATGATCAGCTTCTCAAAGTCGGTCTTTTGCTCGACACGATAAGGCTCAATCGTATATTTGACGTTACGGATAGGGGTATGGGTTGAGTCAACGGCAATAACATCAATACCATCATGGAGTTGGCGATTGTCTTCAACCGGAACATAACCACGTCCTTTGTCGATGGTGATTTCCATGTTCAGGCGGACGGTGGGTTCCATGCGGCAAATCAGCAAATCCGGATTCAACACCTGGAAATAGTTGAGATAGCGGTTCATGTCACCGGCCGTGAAGGTGTCCTGACCGCTGATGACGATGGACACTTTCTCGGAGGTATAGCCGTCAACCTTGTTTTTCAGGCGAACCTGTTTGAGGTTAAGGACAATGTCAAGGACATCTTCCATAACGCCCGGTATTGATGAAAATTCTTGCGCGACGCCTTCAATTTTCACAGAGGTAATGGCATAGCCTTCCAATGAAGAGAGCAACACGCGGCGGAGGGCATTGCCCACGGTGACACCGAAACCTTGTTGCAGCGGACGAAATTCAAATATGCCGTGAAAATCGTCGGCCTCATTCATGATGACCTTATCGGGTTTTTGAAATGTTAATATTGCCATTTTATTTGTTTTTTTGTGAATTGTGAACTGTGAATTGTGATTTGACTTGTGAATTGTGATTTGACATTCCTGATTCTAATCACTGTTCACTAATCACTAATCACTAATCACTGACTATTATTTAGAGTACAACTCAACGATTGCCTGCTCATTGATGGTTTCAGGAATCTCCTCGCGCTGAGGATATTGCATGAATTTGCCAACTTTGAGGTTGCCATCCCATTCGAGCCATGCATAGTTCATAGCCTTGCCGCTGAGGGAGTTCTCGATCACTTCGAGGGATTTGGAACGTTCGCGGACCTCCACTGTGTCACCCGGTTTCAACAACATTGAAGGGATGTTGCTGATTTGGCCGTTCACCGTGATGTGACGGTGAGTGACCAGCTGGCGGGCGGCGTTACGGGTGGGGGCGATGCCCAAACGGAACACCACATTGTCGAGACGGGATTCGATGAGTTGCATCAAGTTCTGACCCGTGACACCTTTCTTGCGGGATGCCATGTGGAAGAGTTTACGGAACTGGCGTTCCAGAATGCCGTAGGTGTATTTCGCTTTCTGCTTTTCTTGCAACTGCATACCATACTCGGACAGCTTTGTACGTCTGCGAGACTGACCATGCTGACCCGGAGCATAGTTCTTTCTCTCGAAATATTTGTCGGGACCGTAGATGGGTTCCTTGAATTTTCTTGCGATTTTCGTTTTGGGTCCTGTATATCTTGCCATAACTTATATTTTTTCGATGATAAATGAAAATAAATTATACTCTTCTGTGTTTGGGAGGACGGCAGCCATTGTGCGGCAGCGGAGTGACATCCGTGATCTCTTCCACGATGATGCCCGTGGTGTTGATTGAACGGATTGCTGACTCACGGCCTTGTCCGGGACCTTTAACGTAAACCTTCACTCTGCGCAGACCCAAGTCGTAAGCCACTTTTGCGCAGTCTTGTGCCACCATCTGGGCAGCGTAGGGAGTGTTCTTCTTTGAACCTCTGTATCCCATTTTACCTGCTGACGACCATGAAATCACCTGACCGTCGTTGTTGGTAAGGGAAACGATAACGTTGTTGAAAGAGGCGTAGATAAATGCCTTACCCGATGCCTCGATTCTAACGACTCTCTTCTTCGTTGATTTTGTATTTTTTGCCATACTGTTATTATTCTACTGTCAGTGATTAATTACTACTTGGTCGCTTTCTTCTTGTTAGCAACAGTTTTCTTACGTCCCTTACGCGTACGGGCGTTGTTCTTGGTGCTTTGACCACGTACCGGTAAACCCAAACGGTGACGAATGCCTCTGTAGCAACCGATATCCATCAAACGTTTGATGTTCATCTGCTCCTCAGATCTGAGAGGGCCTTCCACTTTCAACTCATTCACTAATCCACGAATCAATGCCAACTCATCGTCGTTCCATTCATTTACCTTTTTATCCCAACTGATGCCGGCTTTGGTCAGAATCTTCTGGGCAGTGCTTCTGCCGATTCCGTAAATGTAGGTCAAGCCGATTTCACCGTGTTTGTTTTTAGGTAAATCAATACCTGCAATTCTTGCCATATTACTTTATGTTTTTTATGATGATTAATTATTTAATTCCAACGATTAACCCTGACGCTGTTTGAATTTCGGGTTCTTTTTGTTAATCACATACACCACACCATGGCGTCTCACCACGATGCAATCTTCGGATCTTTTCTTAACTGATGCTCTTACTTTCATTGCTTTATTGTTTTTTATTATTTTCTATTAATTCTATAAAATCGTTTCTCTTCTCTACCGAGCTTCTGTCCCTGTCGGGACAGCAAGGATTAATTCTTGTGCCTGTAGGTTATACGTCCCTTTGTCAGATCATAGGGGGACATCGCCACTTGGACGCGGTCGCCCGGGATGATCTTGATGTAGTGCATTCGCATCTTCCCTGAAAGGTGGGCCAAAATCACATGGCCGCTCTCAAGGCGCACCCGGTACAGACCGTTGCCCAATGCCTCAATCACTTCACCGTCGATATCTACTGCAGATTGTTTTGCCATAACACTATATTTTAATATAATTCTTCTGTTCCAATCACTTCGCCTAACAATTTGTAGGATGAAATAACCTCGGTGCCTTTTTCGGTGACTACCAGCTGGTGCTCGAAGTGAGCGGCAGGCTGTCCGTCCGGCGTGCGGGCGGTCCACTCGTCATCGTCAAACTTGCTTTTGAAGCGGGTCTTGTTCTGTCCCTGTCCGATCTTCACCATGGGTTCCACGCAGAAGGACATTCCCGGCGCAATGCGCAGTCTGGATATGCTGTCGAACTTTCTCACCGCATAGTTGGGGATACTCGGCTCTTCATGCATGCTCCTGCCCACACCATGACCGGTGAACTCCTGTGGAACGGAATAATGGAACTGGGAGACGTACTCTTCGATGGTCTTCCCTATTTCCGAAAACGTCGTTCCTATCTTAGCCACCTCAATGGCCTTGTAGAGGGACTCCTTGGTGCGCTTCAGAAGCAACCGGGTCTCCTCGGCCACTTCGCCCACCTCGAAGGTGTAGCAGAAGTCGCCGTGATAACCGTTCAGCAGCGCCACGACATCCACCGAGATGACATCACCGTCACGAAGGTAGATGTTAGGATAAGGAATCCCGTGGACGACCACATCGTTTACAGAGAGACAAAGAGCGGCGGGATAGCCCATGTAGCCCTTACAGGCCGGGATGGCGTGATGGTCGCGAATGCATTGCTCGCCAATCTGGTCGAGATACGTGAGCGGCACACCTGGCTTGATCACCTTGGCGACCTCCGCCAACGTAATCGCCACCACGTTCGCACTCTCACGCAGTTTCGCGAAATCCTCCTCGTTATATATGACTACCTTGGGCATCTCGTTGCTGTTATTCTATCAGTGACCACCATAAATTCCACCGCCGGTACGACCCTTGATACGGCCGGATTTGGTCAGACCGTCATAGTGGCGCATCAACAGGTGGCTTTCAATCTGTTGCAGGGTGTCCAACACCACACCCACCATAATCAGGAGGGAGGTGCCGCCGAAGAACTGTGCAAACTGTTGGTTCACACCGAACAGACGCACGATGGCGGGAAGGACAGCCACGATACCAAGGAAGATGGAACCGGGCAGGGTGATGCGGGACATGATCTTGTCGATATATTCCGCAGTCTGCTTGCCGGGTTTCACTCCAGGAATGAAGCCGTTGTTCTTCTTCAGATCCTCAGCGATCTGCTGCGGGTTGATGGTGATTGCCGTGTAGAAATAGGTGAAGGCAATAATCATCAGGAAGAAGACCACATTGTAGCCCAAACGGTTATAATCGATGAAACTGCTCCAGAATCCGGTAGTGGTCTCCTGGGAGATGTTCACGAATGTCAAAGGAATAAACATCAACGCCTGGGCGAAGATGATAGGCATAACGCCGGCAGCATTAACCTTAAGAGGCAGGTAGTTACGGACACCGCCGTACTGCTTGTTACCGATAACGCGTTTCGCATATTGGACGGGGACGCGACGGGTGCCTTGGACGAGCAAGATGCAGAGGCCGATGATCAGCATCATCAGGATGATTTCCAGGATGAAGATGATAGGACCGCCGTTCATCTCAGTGATACGAGCCGTGAATTCCGCTTTCAGGGCGAAAGGCAGACGTGCGATGATACCGATCATGATGATCATGGAGATACCGTTGCCGATACCGTTATCCGTGATACGCTCGCCGAGCCACATGATGAACAGGGTGGCGGAGATCAGCAGGATGAAGGCGCAGATGGCGAATGCGGAGAATCCGAGGATGCGGGTCTCAAGCATAGAGGGAGCCACGGCACCGGGGAACTGCACGGTAAGTTGGGTGATATAGGCGGGAGCCTGCACTGCCAACACAGCCACTGTGAGGTAACGGGTTATCTGGTTGATTTTCGTACGGCCGCTTTCACCTTCCTTGGCAAGGCGTTGGAAATAAGGCACTGCCAGGGTGAAAAGTTGCACCACGATGGATGCCGTAATGTAGGGCATGATACCCAACGCGAAGATGGATGCGTTGGAGAATGCACCGCCGGAGAAGAGGTCCAGCATACCGAGCAGGCCTTTCTGGGCTGCGCTGCTGAATGCGGAGAGGGCGCCTGGGTTGATGCCCGGGAGCACGACGTGCGCGCCGAAACGGTATATCAGGATGATGAAGAGGGTGTAGAGAATGCGTTTTCTCAGATCCTCAATCCTGAATATATTCTTAATGGTTTCAATAAATTTTTTCATTGTAAAGACTTTTTAATGACTATTACTCAGCTGCGGGAGCGTTAACGAGTTCTGCCGTGCCGCCGCACTGCTCGATAGCTGCTTTGGCCTTTGCGGAGAATTTGTCGGCGATGACATGCACCTTGGCGGTCAGCTCACCTTTAGCCAGGATGGCGATCAAGTCGTTCTTCTTGGCCAAGCCGTTGTTCACGAGCACCTCGCGGTCGATTTTATCGACATTCTTCTTTTCAGCCAGTTGTTGGAGAGTGCTGATGTTGATGGCATTATATTCAACGCGGTTGATATTCTTGAAGCCTCTCTTGGGCAATATTCTGTAAATGGGCATCTGGCCGCCTTCGAAACCGATCTTGCGGCTGTAACCGGAGCGGGATTGCGCACCCTTGTGTCCACGTGTGGAAGTGCCGCCTTTTCCGGAACCTTGTCCTCTACCGATTCTGCGTTCTCTGTGTGTTGATCCTTTTGCCGGTTTTAAATTGTGTAAATCCATCTCTCTATGTTCTATTGGTTATTAATTACATTTCTTCTACGTTCACTAAATGCTTGACGGCGTCCACGATACCCAGAATTTGGGGTGTAGCCTCATGTTCAACAGTTTGGTGCATTTTGTGAATGCCCAATGCCACTAAAGATCTTTTCTGGCGTGCGGGTCTGTCAACCGCGCTTCTTACTTGTGTGATTTTAATCTTTTTCATCCCTTCTAAAATTTATTTTTATTACTAATATTCAAAAAAAAATAGTCCATTTTTGAAAGAAAAATGCAACTATTCACCAAAATCGTAACGATAAATTCCATCCGCCTCAATCCAACTCTATTTCATTACAGTCCGTGAAATCAATAAGTTACGCGGTTCTAACCCTGCTTTTCCACCCGCCTTTGCATTCCACTTCAAAAAGCCTGCAAAAATACACTTTTTTCTTTATTCCCCGTTCCGTTTATTATTTTTTTTTCAAAAACGCAACTTTTCGATGTAACCATTTGATTAATTGATAATTGATAATTGATAATTGATAATGGATAATTAATGGGGAGTACGTGATTTTGAAGTCTTTACGATTGCTTTTAAGAGCTTGACAAGTTCTTCAGCATCGTTTTTCATTGATTCAAATTCGATGTCAGTCAGATAATGAGTTTTATGCAACAAATTCAGCCAATACACCGTTTCATCAGCTTCTTTTAATGCGATGTTCATTTTATGAATAAAATCGGCTCTGCTTTGCGCGTTTTGGCTTTCGCTAATATTAGCCCCTATGCTGGTGCCTGATCTCTTAATCTGTTCTGCCATTACATACTCATGCTTTTCACAAGTGAGATATTTGTAAAGATTGACTATTCGAATTGAGAATGCAGCACTTTTTTCCAAAACAACATTTCGTTTCATGTTTCTAATATTAGTAATTGTTTATTTTGTTTTTTGTCTCGGCAAAAATACTAAAAATACAAATCCCCACCACCATTATCAATTATCCATTATCAATTATCCATTATCAATTATCAATTTAAAACGAAATAGGGGAACCACACCGGCTCCCCTATTAATATATAATTATGGTATAACCTTACCTGATCGAAATCCGGTCAATGACAATCTTTCTGTCCTTGGCGGCTTGCAGACCATAGACGGTCTCGCGGACGGCGTTGGTGCTGAAGCTGTGGTTAACCTGGCCTTCCGGAACCTTGTGGATGGTGAGGCCGGGCTTGCTGCCGTTGATGTAAGGAGCGAGAACGCCGCCGTGAGCCTGTGACATATAATTAAGGACGCTTTCGATACGGCGAGCGGAAAGGTGTTTGTTGTAGTCACTGTTGCTGAGCGGGCTGGCGAAACCGCTGATGGTGAATTCCACATGGTTGCCATCCTGAAGGGCTTCAACGAGATAGTTGGTGAGCTTCACCAAACGGTCGTAACCGGTCTGGATAGAGTCGTTGAAGAAGGTCTCCACAGCATTCTCCGCATTGGTCTTCTGAGAACCGGTCAGGCCCTTACCTGCGCTGGTGACGTAAGTATTCTTTGCGGACATATAGTTATTGTACAGACCCATATATTCCGTATTGGTAGTCTCTTGTTTGGTGCGGGGATCCGGACGGTCGTTCTCGAAATAGAGCGTGATGGGTTTCGCGAAATCCTTTTTGATCTTCTCCATCTCTTCTTTCTTCTTGTCGGCGGCAATCTCATCCTCATAGATGAAAGTCACAGGGATTTGGAGAATCATATCCTGCGGTTCGCAGCTTTGGGTGGCAGGGATCATTTTGGGGAAGGATTTGACCACGCGGAGGGCTTCGTCATCGAACTCTTTATAACCGGAGCTGCTAACCACTTCAATATCTGTCAGAGTGCTGTCTTTCAACACCTTGGCTTGAACGGTCGTGGTACCGGAAATTTTCTGGTTTTTAAGGTTGACCGGGTACTTTTTGGTTTTGTTGATGTAGCGGCACATTGCCTTGTTGCCACCCTTGAAAGTGGGGAGACTCAGGGCTGAAGTCGGCGCAACATGTTGACCGGTGGAGTCACCGAACACAATTGCGAATCCTGTCTTCTGACCTTTCTGACCATACACATTGCCTTGGTCGCATTGCGCATAACCAATTGTAAAGCAAGCCATTAAAGCAAAAACGGCCACTAATCTCAAAGAGGAAAAATTACTTTTCATACTTATATTATTTTACATTATATTCCAATCCGCAAAAATACATTTTTTATTTATATATCAATACAGTATTTTTTTTTTTGTGAACAGGATACAGTTATTGTTTTCCGGCCCGGAATCACTCCTCGTTGACATTATACATTGTTTTCACTCCCTGAAACCGTAACAATCCTGTGGCGAACCCGAGCGCGAGGGAGAAAATGCCGAGAATCAGCAGCGACCACAGTGTGCCGACATGGAGGATGCGCGGCGCAAAGGAGGCAACAGGGATAAGCACGGCAACGAAAATCAAACAACGGAACCACGGGAGCGAGGAGAACGGAATTTTG
Source organism: uncultured Bacteroidales bacterium (assembly GCA_900315245.1). GTDB lineage: Bacteria > Bacteroidota > Bacteroidia > Bacteroidales > WCHB1-69 > F23-D06. The sequence goes on along the minus strand of OMYJ01000005.1, from coordinate 16,546 downwards.
AGAATCCACAAAGCAAGGATGAACTGCAGCAACGCAACAGTGAACTGCGTGCAAAAGCTGGCCACAGCGGATCCGCACGCCTGCATCCTCGGAATCAGCAAAAGGTTGACCGTCACATTGATGACGATACCGATGGCAGCAGTGATATTCAGTTCCTTCATGCTGCCGTTGGCGGTGAGCAGCGTGCCGAACAAATAAATCATGGATATGGGTACCAATCCGAAAATAATCAGCCGGAAGACTGCGACACTGCTCTCCGCAATGTCCGGATAAAACAGTCGGATCACAGGTTCGCGATAGACATACAGAATCACGACAGCGGTGACCGAGAAAAGGAACAGCAACGAGAGACTGGTACGCACCACAGGCATCACGTTCTCCTTCTGCTTCAGCATTTTAGAGAAGAGCGGCAGCAGGATGACCGAAAAGAGGTAGGCAATCATCGCAAGCGTGTCCATAAGGCGGAACGCGGAGGCATAGATACCCGACTGTTCAGCTCCTGTGCCTGAGGGCAGAAGCCGCTCCAACATCACCGAGTCAATCCGATAATAGCAGGCCATCAGGAAAGTCACGAGCGCATAGGGAAAGCTTTTCTTAATGATAACCGCAAAAAAAGCCAGATTCCAATTCAGCTTCCGTAATTTTGCCTTTTTCAAGACAATGCATAAGGCTATGGCGATCGTGATAAGGTAGGCAACGGTCTGGCACCACACAAACCACTCGATACGGAACGGACCGTCAGCGACATTGCCCCAAAGCAGCAGTCCGCAAAACAGAATCATCAACAACTTGTCCGTCACAGAGAGCACACTGTCGGTCTTGAACATCAGCAAAGCAGAGATGTTGGAACGCAGGTATAGCAGGAAGGCATTCAAGAACTGGTTCAGGCCAATCCAAAACAAAAGTTTCAGTTGGTCCCCCCGATAACCTATGAGCAACGCGACAGCGAAAATCACTATAAAATAGGCCACCCCAAGGAGCAGTCGCAGAATGATGTAACTCGACAAATGCTTGTCCAACAGCTGGTTGTTCTGAGCAATGGTTCGGTTGTTGAAGTTGGTGGTCCCCATATCCAACACCATATTGAAAAGCAAGGTGAAGTTGAGGATGGAGAAATAGAAACCATAACTTTCCGCACCCACGCTGTTCTGCACCCCCACATCCACGCCGAGCATCCAGAACGGCTTGACGAGGAGGTTCAGGAAAATGAGCAGACAGAGGTTGAAAACGAAATCCTTCTGTTTCACTTTGGCTATTGGCTATTGGCCATTGGCTATTGGCTAAAAGCTAAAAGCTAAAAGCTAAAAGCTAAAAGCCAAAAGCCAAAAGCTAAAACACAACATTCACAATCTTCTTCGGGACGATGATAATTTTCTTGGGCGTAGCACCCGCCAACCATTTCTGCACATCCGGATTCTCAAGAATCAGCGGCTCAATGTCCTTGGGCGTATAGCTGGCCGGGAACGACATCTTCAGACGCATCTTGCCGTTGAACGAGACGGGATAGAGATATTCGTCTTCCACCATATAATGCTCGTCATAAACCGGATAGGCAGCTTTCAAGATGGATTCCTGATGACCGAGCAGCGACCACAGCTCTTCGGTGATGTGCGGTGCGTAGGCCGACATCAGGATGCAGAGCGGTTCAAGGACAGCACGTTTGTTGCACTTGGCATCCTGCAGCTCATTGACGCAGATCATGAAGGCACTGACAGCCGTATTGAAGGAGAATCGTTCGTTGTCTTCTTCTATCTTCTTGATAGTCTTATGGATACTTTTCCACTCCGCTTTGGTCGGCTCCTCGTCAACGACATTAAAGTTGCCTTCGCCGTCGAAGTAAAGCTTCCAGAACTTGCGGATGAAACGGGAAACGCCTTCTATGCCGTTGGTGTCCCACGGTTTGGCCATCTCGACCGGTCCCAGGAACATCTCATACATACGCAGCGTGTCCGCACCGTATTTCTCCACCAAATCATCAGGATTCTGCACGTTGTATTTTGACTTGGACATCTTCTCGACTTCCCAGCCGCAAATATACTGACCGTCTTCAAAGATAAATTCGGCATCTTTGAAATCAGGCATCCAGTTTTTGAACGCCTCAACGTCGAGGACATCATTGTGCACGATGTTGACATCCACGTGGATAGGCGTGGTTTCGTACTCTTTGCGGAGGTTGAGCGACACGAACTTATTGGTACCAACAACGCGATAAACGAAGTTGGAGCGACCCTGTATCATACCCTGGTTGATAAGTTTCTGGAAGGGTTCGTCTTTGCAGCTGATGCCGAGGTCAAAGAGGAATTTGTTCCAGAAACGGGCGTAGATGAGGTGGCCTGTGCCGTGTTCCGCACCGCCGACGTAAAGATCCACGTTCTGCCAATACTCGTCGGCCTCCTTGGAGACCAGCGCGTTATTGTTCTTCGGATCCATATAGCGCAGATAGTACGCGCTGGAGCCCGCGAATCCGGGCATGGTGCTGTATTCGCGCGGATAGCCATTGTAAGTCCAGTCCTTGGCGCGTGCCAACGGCGGTTCGCCTGTTTCGGTGGGCAGGAACTGATCGACTTCGGGAAGCACAACAGGCAGTTCGGACTCAGGGACGGGATAGGGCATTCCGTCCTTGTAATAGACCGGGAACGGCTCGCCCCAGTAACGCTGGCGGCTGAAGATGGCATCGCGCAAACGATAGTTCACCGTACCGTAACCCACCCCCATCTTCTTGATCTTCTCAATCACCGCCTTGCCAGCCTCTTTGACTGTCATACCGGTGATAAATCCGGAATTGACACAGACACCGGTTTTGCTGTCCATGGATTCCTCCCACGTATCGGGATCGCTGACCTCATCCACAGCGGGAGCAACCACCTGACGGATAGGAAGGTTGAAGTGACGGGCAAAGGCGAAGTCGCGGCTGTCGTGCGCAGGCACGGCCATGATGGCGCCGGTACCGTAATCAGACAGCACGTAATCGCTCACCCAGATGGGGATGCGCTCTTCGGTGATTGGGTTGATAGCAAAAGCTCCTGTGAACACGCCGCTAACCTTCTTGACCTCCGCCTGGCGTTCACGTTCGGAACGATTCTTCGCCCATGTGACGTATGCCTCCACTTCGGCTTTCTGCTCGGGAGTGGTGATTTGGTCTATCATCTCATGCTCAGGGCACAGCACCATGAACGTCACACCGAAAATGGTATCAGGACGGGTGGTGAAAATCTCGAAAGCGGTCTCACTCTCAACGCCTTCAATATTGCCGCCCATGTATATTTTCTTCCAATCCAATTGACCTTCTTTGGCGAGCGGGAACCAGACAGCGGCACCTTCACTGCGACCGATCCAGTTACGCTGGATTTCTTTCAAAGAATCTGTCCAATCAACCTTATCCAAACCTTGCAGCAGTCGTTCTGCATACGCGGACACGCGCAAGATCCACTGTTTCATCAGTTTGCGCTCCACAGGGAAGCCGCCACGCACAGAAAGACCGTTCACTACTTCATCGTTGGCGAGCACGGTACCAAGTTTCGGACACCAGTTCACCCATGTGTCAGCCAAATAAGCCAGACGGTAGTTCATCAGAATCTCCTGCTGTTCCTTTTCGGAAGCGGCCTTCCACTCCTCAGCGGTGAACTCCAGCGGCTTGGTCTGCGCAATCTCCAGGCCGAGCGTACCATTCTCAGCAAAGGCCTCCATCAATTCGCTAATAGGTCTTGCCTGATTCGCTTGGTAGCAGTAGTAGGAGTTAAACAGCTGGATGAATGTCCATTGCGTCCATTTGTAATAGTCGGGGTCGCAGGTCTTGAACGAGCGGTCCCAGTCGAATGAGAAACCGATCTTGTCGAGCTGTTCACGATAACGGTTGACATTCTTCTCGGTAGTCACTGCCGGATGCTGACCCGTCTGGATGGCATACTGCTCCGCCGGGAGGCCGAAAGCATCGTATCCCATGGGGTGCAGCACATTGAAGCCTTTCTGCCGTTTGTAACGGGCATATATATCAGAGGCGATATAGCCCAGTGGGTGCCCCACATGCAAGCCTGCACCTGACGGATACGGGAACATATCCAACACATAGAACTTCGGTCTGTCATGATCGATTTCGGTCTTATACAAACCCGTTTCTTTCCATTTTTCCTGCCACTTTTTCTCGATTTCTCTAAAGTTGTATTCCATATTTGTAATGGTTATTGGTTATGGGTTATTGGTTATTGAAGCTGGGTGATTGGTGGTTGTTTAGTGATTAGTGATTAGTGAATGGTGATTAGTGAATGGTGATTAGTGAATGGTGATTAGTGAATGGTGAATGGTGATCAGCGATCAGGAATCCATTACGTGCTCCCCACTTCATTATCAATTATCAATTATCAATTATTTATTATTCACGACTATTTTCCGGCTTTCCACTCTCCTACCCTTTTCGTTCAGGAACTGGACGGTATAGTGGCCGTTGGCGAAGCGTGTGCAGTCGATTTCAAGGTGCGTGTCATTGCAGTTGGACTTATAGACCAGGCGACCGGTTTCGTCGAAAAGGCACACTTTGCTGACCTCTGGGGTATTCTCCAAGTTGATGAACAGCGATTGATGGACGGGGTTAGGATAGAGAACAACACTGGCATTGGAGGGATAATCCTCGATACCGACGTTGCAATAGAGGCTGAGGGAGGTTTCCGTATAGCCGCAGTTGTTGATACCGCGGGCGGTCAGGACACCGGTGCCGTTGGTAGTCACGTTGAGTGTCGCAAGATTGTAATTTGCCTCCACAATAGTCCAATGGGTGTTGGAAACCATCCATTCATAGCTGTTCACATATTGCGGGTTGTTGATTGTATAGTACGCATTACCATGCTGGGTGATGGTTTGCGGACCATTGATGGTGTCAAGTTGAGGCAGCGGATTGACGGTCAGCAACAGATTAACAGTGCTGTCGCAACCAGAGACAGTCTGCAAATGTCTGACAAACGGATAGGTGCCTGCCGTATCTATCGCAGGGATGTCAAAGCCATTTCCATGATACTCCTGATTTTCGCAGACGGCATCCGTGAACGTCATGTTGTACACTGGCAGAGAAGTAATCTCGTGCTGTGCAACCGAAGAGCATCCGCTGACATTCGTTGCCGTGACCGTATAGACGGTATTGTCAGGAACCACCTCAATGGTTTGGGTGGAGTCACCCGTGTTCCACACAAACTGCACCGCTTCAGCGGAGGCCACTAACGTTGTGGCTTCGCCCTGGCACAAATCGGAAACACCCACAATGGAAAGTTCCGGGGCGGGCAACGGGATGACAAAAATACTGGAAGCCAGGGAACAGTTATAGTTGTTGGTGGCCGTCACCGAATAAGCACCGCCAGCCGAAATAATGATCTGCGGGGTGGTTTCACCCGTGCTCCACACATATTCGTTGTCTCCTGTAACAGACAAAACCTCTGTAGAATTTTCACATATATAGCCGCTACCTGACAAGGTGAAAACCGGAACCGGTCTATCCTCAACAGTCACAGAGGCCATTGATTGACAGCCGTTTTCAGAGCTGACCGTCACCGCATAAACTCCCTGACTGGAAACCGTGATGCTATTCGCGGTTGAACCGGTGCTCCATGCGTAAGCGTGTGCATTCGATGAGGTGAGCGTGGTGGATTCGCCATGACAGACGGTAAGTTCACCTGATATGTACACTTGAGGCGGTGCCTCCACGTTAACCACCTTGCTGACCGTGCTGCTGCAACCGTTTTCATCATAACCGACGACATTATACGTGGTCGTCTGTCCCGGCATCACCACAATAGAGGCGCTGTTTTCCCCAGTACTCCAAAGATAGGTCTCCGCACCGGAGGCATTTAACACAGCAGAAGAGCCTTGGCAGATTATGCTTGAGCCATTCACATTGACAGTTGGGTTATCCCTGACAACAACGATCACGGAATCACTGCGCATACAGTTCAACGAGTTTGTCACATTCACCTTGTAAACCCCGGGATCCGAAACGCTGATGCTGTTTGTTGTGGCACCGGTGCTCCACAAATAAGAGTAACCGCCGCTAGCAACTATTGTTGTGCTCTGTCCTTGACAGATGGTCGTATTCCCGCTGAAAAAGATAGACGGCAAGACATTCACGACGACCGTGGCAGAACCGACAGCAGAGCATCCGGAGGCATTGGAAACGGTCACGGTATAGGTTGATGTGACATTTGGTGAGACCACTATATCTTGGGAATTACTGCCATTGCTCCAGTGGTAAGAGATGCCGCCAATTGCCGTCAACACGGTGGACTGTCCCTGACAGACGGTACGTTCACCCAAGACCTGCACAGCAGGAAGGCTTTCCACATTCACGACCTTCTGAACTGTGGCAGAACAGCCATTGTCATCATACCCAGTGACCGAATAGGTGGTGTTGCTCGCCGGCGAAACGGATATCTCGGAAGAGGTCTCTCCTGTATTCCAAATATAGGAGGACGCTCCCATCGCTGTCAGTGTGGTGCTCTGCCCCTGGCAGATGGCGGTCATGCCAACAACACTGATTTCGGGCAATTCATGTACCCCGACAACAGACTGGTAAACTCTCGAACACTGATTGGCATTGGTCACCGTCACCCGATACACACCAGGTTCCGTCACGAATGTCATGTTCTGATGGCTGCCCGTGGACCAATTGTAGGTGTATCCTGACGGGGCGTTCGCAACGAGCTGCGCCTGCTGTCCACGGCAGATTTCCACTTGTTCGGTCACAGTGGCTACAGGAAGCGGGTTCATAGTCACGCTCACCTGCTTCTCTGCAGAACATCCGTTGGCATTTGTGGCTGTCACGGTGTATGTTCCAGCAGTGGTGGCATTCATGTTGGCACCTTGCTGCCCGTTACTCCAAGAATACAAGATCCCGCCAGTGGCGCTCAGATGCGCCGTATCTCCCTGGCAGATGGTTGTCTGACCCGAGACAATCACTTGTGGGAGCGGATTGACGGTAATCAGCATCGATGTTGTATTGGAACACCCATTCTCATCTGTCACCAGAACCGTATAATTGGAGCTCACGCTTGGCGAAACTGTAACGACCGCCGTGTTCTGTCCTGAACTCCATTGGAATGTCCCAGCCGTAGGTGCAACGGCTGTCAAAGTCACTTCGTCATTCTTACAAATTGTATTCATGGCGAGAATATTCACTGACGGGAGAGGATTAACCAGCACGGTGGCGGAAGTCGTGGCCGTACAACCATACGAATTGGTGGCCGTCACCGAATACGTGCCGGTGGTATTCACATTAATCATCGCCTGCGTGCTGCCATTGTCCCACACATAGCTGCTGCCTCCCGAGGCACGCAACGTGGTGGTCTGGTTCCCACAAATAGTCAGATTTCCACTAATCTCGGGCGCCGTCGTGTTATACTCGCTTACCGTCGCCGTCAACGTGTTCTGGCATCCGCCAGTATTGGTCACGGTAACAGAGTACTGTCCTGGCGTACTGATATTGATGGTATTTGCTGAGCTACCATCAAACCAATGGTAAGTGTTTCCCGCATCCCCCGTAATCGTCAAGAGGGTGCTTTGACCATGGCAGAAATAGAGGTTTCCTGAAATGCTGGCATTGACTGTTGACTGGGTTATGATGACGTTTTTCGTAGCAGAACACCCGTATTGGTCCGTTCCCGTCACGGTATAGGAACCCACGTATGAAGCCACAACAGACTGGGTCACCTCACCCGAACTCCATTCGTAAGTGTTTGCACCCGTTGCGGTTATCGTTGTACTACCGCCCTGACAGAATGTATTTCTACCATTAATTTTAATGACAGGAAGAGGATGGACTGTCAGCACAACCGAAGTGCTGTTCTGGCAACCGTTCAGATCGGTAGCCGTCACCGTATATATGCCTTCTGTTCCGACAGTGACATGGTCGGCATTCACGCCATTGCTCCACTGATAGTTCTGGGCTCCGGTAGCGTAAAACGTGGTTGAAGAACCCGCACATATACTGTTGTTCCCTTGAAGGGAGAGTTCCGGCAACGGATTCACCGTCACAGCAATATCTTTCACCACGGAACAGCCGTAAACATTGCTTACCGTAACCGTATAGGTAGTGTTTTCCGTTGGGGACACCGTCACCTCGCTTGTCACAGACCCATTACTCCACAAGTAATCCGTACCGCCCACCGCCTCCAAAAGGAGGTCGCTGCCGTTACACACCTGGTTGTCGCCCACAATCTCCGCTTCCGGAAGATCTGCCGGAATGACCTGAACCGTGGCAGAGGAGGAACATTCAAAAGCGTTGGTCACCGTAACCCCATATTGTCCGGGCAAAGTCGCTGTGATAGAGGGCTGAAGTTCCCCGTTGTTCCACCTGTAAATGCTGCCCGTGGATTGCGCCGTCAAAGTCACTGCGCTACCCGCGCATAGGTATGACGTGTCGGCAATGACCAATGTCGGCGACTCCTTCACATCCAATTTTACGTAAAATACGGAATCAACAAAGGCTTCCTCCGTATGGGTCAAAAAACGGTAAACGCCAGCTTCCGTCAGCGCACTGTCGAACAACAGCAGCGGCAAATCATTGGAGCACAATTCTCTAAATATAGTGTCATTATTGATGATAGCAGGCATCACTGTCAAATTCAAGGAGACCACACTGTCACACCCCAACACGGTCGGCAACACCTGCTCGTAATATCCAGCCTCATAATAGAGATTGTCCGCAAAACGATATGGCAAATCAAATTCTCCTACGGTCACATTAACCGTTTCATCCACGTATGTGGGGAGATGATGTACATTCAGCGTGATAATGCTGTCGTAATCCTCAAAATGATAGACAAACTTATAAGTCCCCTCCCTGGTGATGTCTTCGCCCAGGTAGTTCACGACATTGTTTGCGCACACCGTAGTGTCAACAGTCTGATTGTAAACAGGCTGGACTACAAGGCGCATATACAGGAGAGTGTCGCACTCCGTCTCTGAAGCAGCCGGAATCTGCAACATATAATTGCCTGTTTCCGTGAACACACTGTCATAATACACAAACGGAATATCATTTCTGGTAATCGTGAAATTTTTGTTCAAAATCGGATTCGGAATCATGTTCACCACCAAATGGACACTGGCGCTGTCGCAACCTTGCCGGTTTTGAAGCACTACATCATAACCACCACTATACCAATATTCAACGCCATGGAAGACAAACGGTGCTTCAAATGCACAAATCGACGCCACAAGGGTGTCATACACCAGTTGGGTGTTCAAGTTAACCTGAAGGGTATGGTAATCAACGCATCCATACATATTCGTGTCGGAATACGTATATACGGTCGAAGCGGTGAAGACAGTATCCTCAAATGTATAAGAGCTATCGGTGGTACATATTGTCAGGGTATCGTAAACGGGTTGATAAGCACTCAAAACCAAATGGGTAAACAGGCTGCACGTTGAATCAGCATCGTCATTGATGTAATAGCTGCCCGGTTTCGAAAAAACATGCAAAGAGTCGTAAACATAAGGGAAATCTGCCGCACAGACTACCTGAACATCCGTCTCTATCTGTGGATGAAGGACCTGCAGATTCAGAGTGACGAAAAGGCTGTCGCATCCGCAACGGTTAGGAACAGTCACCTGATAGGTTCCGCCAGCGTTAAACACCTCTCCTCCATACTCATACGGAAGTTCTGTTTCACAAACGGTCACCTCAACAGTGTCATAATACTCGTAAACGGGACACACTCTGAATCGGACATATTTGATGGCGTCACAGCCCCCTTCTGCCTCATAATGCACTCTGTAATTGCCCGGATTGGTTAAGCCATACCCCATATAAGGATACGGAAGCTCATTCTGGCAAACCAACAGATCCACGGTATCGACGATCTCAGGATATTGCGTAATCACATAGGTCTGCACGACAGGGCATCCGTCATCATCCACCCCCTGCGGGAAATTGAACGTTCCTGGATTGGGGAACGTGATGCCGTTGACCACAACCGGATTCGCATTGCACATTGAAACAAACGTGGTGTCCCTCTGCCCTTCCAGAACCACCAGGTTCACTAAAGTACGAAGGCTGTCACATCCCTGCAATGTGGGGGTGTTCACCCAATAGCTTCCAGGCTTTGTGTAGAAATTCCCATGATAAGCGTACGGAAGATTGTTCCTGCACACGCGTGCCGTCACCGTGTCTTTATAATCATAGCTGTGTCCAATGGTGATCTGATACACATCCAATACATCCATATACACAATTCCCTGATCAGCAATATAATGCGGAATTTTCATTACGGTATCGGCATAATAGACGGTATGATTGGCCGGCAGGAGATAACTGTCGCAACCGAATTCCTGATGAATGACTGTGTCGGTCTGAAATGATTGATTCTGCGCGTGAACCATGCTGTTGCCCATAAGCAGCAACACCACACAAAGAAGCAACAACCGACTGAGTATCACTTTCTTATCCATTATAGTATATTTATAATTATTCAAAAAAGATATAAACACAAAAATGTGCAAAAATACGATTTTTATAAATATACTATATATGTAAAAAATGTGAGAATGTCACAATCCGTCAAACAAACGGAATTTTGCGAGATGCCATTTCTGGAGCCTGAACTGGAACGAGGTGGCCAGCACTCCAAATCCATATCGGCAGCTTCTTTTGAAATTAATGGAAGAGGCATCTGGAAAATACTTGGTCGGACAGGTGATTTCACCGATGTCAAAATCCGCGTAAATGATCTGCGCAAGCATCTGGTTGTCAAACACAAAATCATCGGAATTCTGCATAAAGGGAATCCTCTCGAGCACCTCCCGTGAGAAAGCGCGGTAGCCCGTGTGGTATTCAGACAGCTTTTGGCCGGTCATGACATTCTGGAACCAGGTCAGGCAGCGGTTGAAGAAGTATTTGTAACGCGGCATCCCACCTTTCAACGCACCGTTGCCGAGGATGCGCGACCCGAGCACGACAGGATACAATCCGTTGACTATCATGTAGGATATGGACTCTATCAGCTTCGGGGTGTACTGATAATCGGGGTGCAGCATGATGACCACATCCGCGCCAAGCTCCAACGCTTTTTGGTAGCAGGTTTTCTGGTTACCGCCATAACCCTTATTCACCTCATGGCTTATAACATGCTGAATCCCAATAGTTCTCGCTGTTTCAACCGTTTCATCGGAAGATTTGTCGTCCACCAGAATAACCTCATCGACAATATCCATGGGTATTTCGCTATACGTCTTCCTCAGCGTAAGCGCTGCATTATACGCCGGCATGACAACTACTATCTTCTTATCTTTCAGCATGATAATTGATTGAGATCAATTCAGGTGCAAAAATACATTTTTTTTAGATTTGTGATTTGTGACTTGTGACTTGTGAACTTTGAACTTTGAACTTTGAACCTTAAGACACATGGTGGTATTCGTATTTTATGTACCTTTGCCGCCTTAAAATTTTGAAAAAATGTTTCCAGAATTACCCGGCTATCCCGCGCCGAAAAATGACAATTTTTTCCTCATAGCAGGTCCTTGCGTGGTGGAGGGCGAAGAAATCACACTACGTATTGCCCGAGAGATCAAAAATATTTGCAGTGAACTCGACATACCCTTCTTTTTCAAGGCATCCTATAAGAAGGCCAACCGCTCGTCACTGCACTCGTTCACCGGCATCGGTGACGAACAGGCTTTGGCAATACTTCGGGAAGTCAAGGAGGAGCTCCACATCCCCATCGTGACGGACATCCACACCGAAGGCGAGGCCGTCTGGGCAGCGCAAGTGGCTGACATACTGCAGATTCCTGCGTTTCTCTGTCGTCAGACGGATCTGTTGGTGGCGGCGGCCAAGACCGGGAAAACCGTCAACATCAAGAAAGGGCAGTTCATGTCGCCGGAATCGATGCGCAATGCGGTTGAGAAAGTGCGCGAAGCGGGCAATCCGCACGTGATGCTCACCGAGCGCGGCACCACCTTCGGCTATCAGGACCTCGTGGTCGATTTCCGGGGGGTCAAGGCGATGCAGGAGAACCGCTGTCCTGTAGTCCTCGACTGCACCCACTCGCTGCAGCAGCCCAACCAGCCTTCCGGCGTCACCGGCGGCCGTCCCGACCTCATCGAGACCATCGCCAGAGCGGGTGTCGCAGTCGGCTTCGACGGCCTCTTCATGGAGACGCACCCCGAGCCTTCCAAAGCCCTCTCCGATGGCGCGAACATGCTGCCGCTTTCCGAACTCAAATCTCTGCTCGTGAAATTATTACGGATACGAAAAGCCATTCTGTAATGAGACTTGAGACTTGAGACTTATAGAAATGCACAGTCCTCAGTCCTCAATCCTCAGTCCAAAAATAAAACAATGAAAAAACAAAACCTACATCGCATCATCATCTCCATCCTCGCCCTGCTCTGCTACGCCAACACCCTCACCCTGCACTTCGCGCTTGACGACCGAATGGTCATTCTGGAGAGCAAATACACCATCCAAGGCGGATGGGAGGGCGTGAAAGGCATTTTCACCGAAGACACATTCACCGGTTATTTCGGCAGCGAGCACTCCCTCGTGGCCGGTGGGCGTTACCGTCCGATGTCGCAGCTGTCTTATATGATTGAATGCCAACTATTTGGAAGGCACATCAAGGAAAAAATCGGTAATCTGGACGACTACCACAACCTGCACAACATGGCTAACGAGGCCTACTTCTACGAAACGCCTATGCCCGTGGTCAGCCATCTGATGAATGTGTTGTATTACATATTGTTATGCCTTCTGCTCTATGAAGTTCTGGCCAAAATTTTCCCGCAGCACGAGGGGAAAAAGTGGTTTCAGTCGCTACCTTTCTTCGCCGTGGTGCTCTTCGCAGTTCACCCGATACACACAGAAGTGGTGGCTAACGTGAAAGGCCGTGACGAGATTTTCGCCATGCTCGGTGCATTCGCTGCGCTATGGTGTTCCCTGAAATATGTCGATACTCGGAAATGGTACTGGCTGATACTCAGTTTTCTGGCTTTCACTTTCGGCATCTTCTCAAAGGAAAACACGGTCACATTCCTCGCTGTATTGCCGTTGTCACTATTTTACTACCAAAACCACAACAAACGCACTGCAGACTATTTCATCACGCTGATTCCCATTGTGTTAAGCAGCATTTTCTTTATCGTTGTGCGTTACAAAGTGTTGGGCAGCATGATGCCACCCGACATGACGGGCAACATCCTCAACAATCCATACGTCAACTCCACACGGGCACAACAGATTGCCACCGTGTTGATCACATGGGGCATCTACCTCAAACTGCTGTTCATCCCCCATCCGCTCACCCACGACTACTACCCTCACCAGATTGCCATCACCGACTTCAGCAACCCGCTGGTTTGGTTGATTTTGATCGGTTGCATCGCTTTGGCGGTTTACGGCATCTGGCAACTGAAAAAGAAGACCGTACCCGCATTCGGCATCCTCTACTTCATCATCACCTTCTCGATTGTCTCCAACCTGCTGTTCAACGTGGGCACCTTCATGAACGAGCGGTTTGTGTTCATGTCGTCCATTGGTTTCACGCTGATTGTGGGATGGTGGCTCTATCGATTGAGCACCGCCTCCACACCCGCGCTGCAGAAAACCGCCATCGGCGTCGCCGGTGTGGTCTGCTTGTTGTTCGGCATCAAGACTTTCACCCGCAACTTCACATGGAAAGACGACTTCACGCTCTTCCTGACGGACGTGAAGACTTCTGAAAACAGTATCAAGTGCAACATTTCGGCTGGCGGAAGCTGTCTGCAAATCTGGAAAAAGAGTCACAAAGAACGCGACAAGCGGGATGCCTACAAGTATCTGGACAAAGCGCTGAAATTGGACAACAGTGCGCTGAACGCCTACTTGCTGCTCAGCGAACTCGCCTATCTGGATGAGAATCCGGATCTTGCTATCCAAGCGGCGAGCAACGCCAAGCTTATCGATCCAGACAACATCCAAGCCCAAAACCTGCTGACCGCAGCCACACAGTCGCAGAAAGCACACGAGCTCGACCCCGTCAACAAACTGCTCGACGAGGGGAAAGTGGATGACGCTTGGCGCGAGGTCAACAAAATCTTGAAAAAAGAGCCCAACAATATTATAGCCAAAAACGTGAAAGGCAATGTGTTAGGCCGCGGATACGGGCAACTGGACGATGCCATCAAGATTTTCGAGGAGGTTGTCGCGGAAAAACCTGATTTCAGCAGCGCATGGGAAAACATGGGCATTTGCTACGCCATCAAAAAGGATTTCGCCAACTCGGAGAAATGTCTGCTGCATGCCCTCGAACTCTCTCCGGATGACAAAAACATCCGGTTCAACCTTTACAATATGTATAAGGACAAAGGAGACATAGCGGAAGCGGAGAAATATCAGTAATGGTTATGGGTTATAGGTTATTGGTTATTGAAGCCTTAGGGCAATAACCGTTTTTGACATAGTAAATCACTGTAAACAAACAGTTTACAAGAATAAGTAATTTTTTTTCGTTTGGGGTTGTAACAAAATCGGGATTTAGTGCGACATAATGGATGAGAGAGGTTATGTATGATTGTAAATCTTGCCCAAACGAGGAAGCTCCTGTCGGTCTTGGTCATCGTGTCATATTTCGGTTTGGCATCGTGGCCATTTTGGTGCGACGCACAGGTTGACAACGAGTTCTGGTTCGCTTTTCCTAAAACCCACATTGTTCCTACGGGATGGTTCAAACAGTACGTGGACTTCTACGATTTCACACCGGAAGTAAACTTCACCGCCACGATTGAACAACCGGCAACGGGTGTCACCATCAATGTGGGATTAGCCACCGTGTATGGGAATTACATGTATGAAAACGGCCACCCGTTCGGCTTGCAGTCTTACGGGACCGGGAACATTGATTCCATGTGTACCTATAACACGGTCTCAAACTGGGGCTACCGGCTGGTATCCCCCGTTGACATTGTGGCCCGCATGAGCATCCTCAACCGCAACTCCGCCACCTACCTGCTGAAAGGACGCAGTGCCCTCGGCACACAGTTCATGATCCCCACGCAGTGGCAGTTCCCCAACTCCGCAAGCTGTCCCGAATCCCGCAACAGTGTGGAGGTGATTGCCACGGAAGATGGCACGCTCATCACCGTCACGCCTACCGTTGACTTGTACGGCGGAACACATCCCGCAAACGAATCGTTCAGTGTTTCGCTCAACCGGGGTCAAGTCTATTGTTTCGCCGCCGCCTCGCAGTCGGCAGAGGGGCATCTCGGCGGCACCACCATCACCTCAAACAAGCCCGTGGCCGTGGATATGACCGACGATGCTGTCACCGTGGATGGCATTCACATCGATGTGGTTTGCGACCAGCTACTCCCGGAATCGGAAGCCGGAACCGAATATGTGGCGGTGCCGTCACCCCCGGACGCCCAGAACACCTACAACGGCCAGGGCAACGACTACGCGCTGATTTACATCCTTGAGGACAACACCAGCATCACTGTCCACACGGCCGGAACACCTGTGCAATATACCGGCATGCAGCGCGGCGACCGCACCGCTTACCATTTCCCCGACAACACGCCGATTCACATTGTGGCCGACAAGCCCGTGTTGGTCTTCCAGCTTACCGGTGCCTACACCGAACTGAGCGGACACGTTACCGCCCCCCTGCGTTGTCTTACGACCGACAAGCTCTTCTATAATGCTGAAGCTCCGGAGGGAGGGCTCGCCGACCGCATCACGGTGACGACCCTTCTCTGTGAGCAGGCTTACATCAACGGTTTTGAAAGCAGTCAATTCGATGCTTCCAACAACATCACAACCTACTACACCTTCAACCCCACGGACTGGCAGCCCGTCCCCGGCACCAATCTTTTCTACTATCGCCAAACCGTGACGGACTGGTACAACAGCTACACCCGAAACACCCTGGGGCCATTTTTCGCCGTTATGATGGATTACAACCCGACCTGGTTCGTACCAAATCTCGAAGGTGGCTGTCGGAGCATGCATATTACCGACTATACCGAGCACGCATTGCTGGTATGGAACGCGACCATGCCCACTGACTATTGCCAAGGCGACAGCATCTTCCTCTCCTATTCGGCGGATAACATCACTGAACTAACCCTGCTTGGACCAGAGGGAGAAGTCATCGTTTCCGACACATTGGCAAGCGCACTTCCCGAAATGTCAGGATGGTACTCTCTGACGGGGGTTCATGTGTCCGAGTGTCTGGACGAGCCCCTTTACGATACGCTATACGACAGTGTTTACATACAGATACACAGTGTCTTGACCGAAACTCTTGCGGACAGTGTATGCGTGGGGAACGCATACCATGGGCACGGGTTCCACATCACCTCCGACCGCACAGATTCTGTGGGGCGCGTCCTTTTTGACACGCTGACCTTTGCATCCGTCATCGGCTGCGACAGTGTTGTCCTCCTCACGCTCAAAGTCATCGCGCAACCCTCCCTGTCGATCATCACCTCCGAGGGCGACTTCTGCGACATCGGCGAGCTGGTACTCACCGCCGTCTCGGAAGCCACTGACTATCTGTGGAATACAGGGGAAGAAACGCCATTCATC